>NZ_JBIAYD010000005.1:204136-529265 GCF_042897315.1 Streptomyces sp. NPDC001068
CCGGGGTGTCCCCGCCCCTCCGCCCATCCCCCCCTCAATTGGGTCGTCACCGCCGCCCCCCCCCCCCCCGCGGGCGGGGGGGGCGGGGGCGGGGCCCCCCCCCCCCCCCCCCCCCGGCCCGCTCGTCCGGGTGCAGCACCGGCAGGAACTCCCAGTCGCTCGCGCAGACGTTCTCCGCGGACTCGACGTCGGCCCCCACCGGCGCACCGGCCACGGCGCACAGCACCGCGCTCCCCGCGTGGGAGAGGGAGAAGTGCAGGGGCGGCCGGGCCGCCACCTCGGGCCTGCCGTGCGGCCCACCGCACAACGGGCACGCGGCGCGGTGCAGTTCCACCCGTTCCGGGGCGAGCCCGAGGTAGGCGCCGAGCACGAACCGGAGCCCGACGTGGGCGGTGGCGTAGAGCCGGCGGTCGGCGCCACGGGCGAGCGCGTCCCTGCGGCGGACCTCCTCGTCGCTGAGGACACCGCTCAGCCGGTCGGCCGCCGCCATCTCGGGGCCGGTCGCACTGAGCAGCCACACGGCTGCCTCGTCCTCGCGGGGCCGGGAGCGGGGGCGGGGGCCCGGGGGGCCGGCCGGGGCCGGGAGCCGATCGCGGTCGTATGGCACGGTGTTCACCTTTCGGGGAGGCGGCGGGGCCGGTCGGACGGCGGTGGGCCGGCGGGCTCAGAACTCCGGGCGGAAGCGGACACCGTCGTCCCAGGGCGCGAGTTTCTGGTAGCCGATCGCGTCCCGCCAGCGGCCGTTGACGTACACGTGCCGGTCCGACAGCCCGAGCCGGCGGAACCCGAGCCGCTCGAAGAGACGTTGGGAGGCGAGGTTGTCCGTGCGGACGAAGGCGCTCACCCGGTGCAGGCCGAGTTCCTCGTAGGTGATGCCGAGAACGGTGTCGAGGGCTCTGGTGGCCACCCCCTTGCCGAGGGCGCCGCGGTCCACCCAGAGGCCGACCTCGCCCCCCAGAACCCGCCCCATCGTGATGCGGTTGAGGTTCACCCGGCCCAGCAGGCGGTCGCCGTCGACGATGAGCCAGGCCAGCATCCGGCCGTTTCGGCACTCGCCCAGCGTCGCCTCGACGGCCGCCCGCTGCCCCTCGACGGTGTAGAACTCCTCGGGTTCGTCGGGCTCCCAGGCGCGCAGGTGCTCGCGGTTGGCCCGGTACAGGGCCGCCAGCGCCGGCGCGTCACCTGCCGTCAGCGGCCTGAGCCCGGTCACGCGTCCGCCCCGAGGGCCGCGGGGAAGTCACGCCGGCCGCGCAGGGGACCCGCGAGGAGCAGCAGCCCCGAGCAGAGCAGCACGCCGGCCATGGTCCACAGCGCCGCCCGGGTGCCGAGGGCCGCGCCCAGGAATCCGCCGAGGAGGGCGCCGAGCGGGATGGCACCGTAGTTGATCGTCGACGCGCTGGCCCTGATCCTGCCGAGCATCCGCCGGGGGCAGTAGCCCTGGAAGAAGCTGCCGGCCAGGACGTTCCCGGCGACCACGCCGGCGACCGCCAGACCCCACGCGGCGACGCTCAGCGCCAGCGGCACCCCGTCCAGGCCCGCGAGGGGGACGAGGAACATCAGCGGCGCGACCACCAGCATGCAGACCAGAAGTCCGCGGGCGGTGCCCAGCAGTCGCGCGACGCGCCCCGCGACCGCGGCCCCGGCCAGACCCCCGACGCTGACGACCGCGAAGACCATGCCGATCCCGGCGGGGGACAGCCCCACCGTGCGGACCAGGAAGACGGTCTGCACCGCCTGCACGCCGTTGAGGGCGAGATTGGCGAGCGCCCCGAAGCCGGCCAGGCTGCGCAGGTAGGGGTCGTGGACGACGAACCGGACGCCCTCGGTGATCTCCCTGACGACGGGCCGCCGTTCGGCCGGGGGCGGCGGTTGCTCGTCCGGGCGGACACCGGTCAGAAGCAGGGCCGACACCAGGTAGGTGACCGCGTCGAAGAGCAGCCCGGTGACCGCGCCGACCGCCTGGACGAGCAGTCCCGCCACACCGGGTCCCGCGACCTCCGCCGCCGACTCGCCGGCCCGGAGTTTCACGTTCGCCTCCAGCAGGTCCTCGGAGCGGACGAGGGAGGGCAGCACAGCCCCGTAGGCGGTGCTGAAGAACACCTTCACCGCGCCGGACAGCAGCGCCACCGCGACCAGTTGCCCGATGCCGAGGACCCCTGCCCAGTAGGCGAGCGGGACGCTTCCGAACAGGACGGCGAGCAGCAGGTCGCCGACGAGCATGACACCGCGGCGGGACCACCGGTCGACCCAGGCGCCGGCCGGCAGGCCGATGAACAGCCACGGCAGCCAGGCGGCGGCGGTCAGCACCCCCGTCATCACCGGGCTCGCACCGAGCACCACGACGGCGACGATGGCCAGCGACACGTTGCCCACGGCCGTGCCCAGTCCGCTGGTGGTCTCCCCGATCCACAGGTTCCGGAAGTCGCGGGAGGCCCACAGCCCCCAACGCGTGGACGGCGACGGTGCTGCCGTCACGTCGTCGATGACAGTCTGGCTCATGGTTCACGCTCCGAGGTGTTCGTTGATCACGGTGCCGATCGCGGCGATCGGCTCCCGGTCGGTCATGGCGCCGTGCGCGCAGTCCACGGCGTGGCCGGCGATCCGCCCGTCGACGTGGGGCAGCCAGGCGTCGGCGTACGGCCACTCGCGCGGCTTGTCCGCGGTGGCGCCGAAGAAGAGGGCGTCGCCGCGGAAGACCCCGGGGGTGTGCGTGCGCAGCAGCTGTTGGTGGGCCGCGAAGATGCCCGGCAGCCGGGTGGCGGCGTCGCCGAACATGGCGCTCAGTTCGCCGAGCCCGTCCGGGCCGGCCGGGTCGTGACCGAGCGACTCCAGCAGCGCGGCACGCAGTGCGGCGGGATCGTCGGTGTCGGTGTCGGTGTCGGTGTCGGCGTGGTCGCGGTCGTCGGCGTCGGCCGCAGGGGTGACGGGGTAGCCGTCCAGGAGGGCGAGGAAGGCCACCTCCTCGCCCTCGGCCTGGAGCCTGACGGCGATCTCGTGGGCCGTCACGGCACCGAACGACCAACCGAGCAGGTGGTAGGGGCCCGACGGCTGGACCGCCCTGATCTCCGCCAGGTAGTCGGCGGCCAACTCCGCGACACCGGAGGGGCCCTGAGCCCCGCTCAGGCCCCGTGACTGGAGGCCGTACAGGGGGCGGTCGGGGGAGAGGTGGCGGAGCAGCCCGGAGTAGACCCAGCTGACACCGGCCGCCGGGTGGAGGCAGAACAGCGGCGGCAGGCCGCCCCGGGTCCGCAGCGGCAGCATCACCGCGAGGGCGTCGGCGGACCCGCCGCCGTTCCCGGCGGCGATGTGCCGGGCGAGTTCGCCGATGGTGGGGTACTGGAACACGCTGCGGATGGTGAGTTCGGCGCCGAGGGTGGCGCGGACGCGGCTGATGAGCCGGCTGGCGAGCAGGGAGTGGCCGCCGAGGACGAAGAAGTCGTCGTCGGGCGAGACCTCGGGGAGACCGAGGACCTCGGCGGCCAGGTGGCACAGCACGGTTTCCTGCGGGGTGCCCGGGGCGCGGGAGGGCCGGTCGCCGGCGGCTGTGCCGGGTCGGGGGAGGGCCGCGCGATCGAGCTTCCCGTTGGGGTTCAACGGGAGCGCGGGGATCGGGACGACGACCGCCGGGAGCATGTACGGGGGCAGGAGGCCGGCGAGGTGCTTGCGGAGGGCGGTGCCGTCGGCGGCGGCCGGGCCGGCGGTGCCGGGGACGACGGCGTAGGCGACGAGCCGGACGTCCGGCTCCGAGCCGGTGCCGTCGCCGCGGTGGACGGTGTCGGCGAGTACGACCGCCTGGGCGACCTCGGGGTGGGCGGCGAGCGCGTTCTCGATCTCGCCGGGTTCGATGCGGTGACCGCGGATCTTGATCTGGTGGTCGGTGCGGCCGAGGTACTCGATGTCCCCGTCGGGGCGGCGCCGGGCGAGGTCACCGGTGCGGTACATGCGCTCGCCCGGGGCGAAGGGGGACGCGGTGAAGCGCTCCGCGGTGAGTGCCGGACGGCCGAGGTAGCCACGGGCCAGGCCCGCGCCGGCGATGTAGAGCTCGCCGGGTACGCCCGGCGGCACGGGGGTCAGGTGGTCGTCGAGGACGTGGACCCGGGTGTTCGCCAGCGGCCGCCCGATCGACGGCGTGCCGTCCGCCGGTGCCAGCGGCGCCGAGGTGGACCAGACCGTGGTCTCCGTGGGGCCGTAGAGGTTGACGGCCTCCGCGCCGGTGGCGCGCATCCGGGCCGCGAGCGCGGGCGGCAGGGCCTCGCCGCCGGTGAGCATCCGCAGGTGGCGGAAGTCCCCGGCGTGGTCGGTCAGCACCGACTGCCACAGGCTCGGTGTGGCCTCCAGGACCGTGACCCCCGTGCGCCGGACGAGCGCGGCGAGGGCGGCGGGGTCGCGCACCTCGTCGTCCTCCGCGACGACCACCGTGGCGCCGGTGATCAGCGGCAGGTAGATCTCGGGCACGGAGATGTCGAACGAGGGCGTCGCGACGGCCAGCATGCGGTCCCCGGCGGCGAGCGGGAAGCGTCCGGCCATCCAGTCCAGCAGGTTCGTCAGGCCGCCGTGGGTGACGACGACGCCCTTGGGCCGGCCGGTCGAACCGGACGTGTAGATGACGTAGGCGGCGTGCCGCCCGGAGACCGGTGTCAGGGTGGACCCGGTGCGGCTCCCGGTGTCCGGGGCGGCACCGTCGTCCACGACCAGCACCCGGGCTCCTGGGAGGGGCACGTCGACGTCCCGGCCGGTCACGGCCAGCCGCGGTGCGGCCTCGGCGACGATCGCCTCCAGACGGCGGCGGGGATGACCGGGATCCAGCGGGAGGTATGCGGCGCCGGTCCTGAGCACCGCGAGCGCGGCGGTCCAGAAGTCGGCCGAACGGGGCAGGGCGAGGGCGACGAGGGTCTCGGGTCCGGCGCCGGCCGCGGCCAGCCGGCGGGCGAGCCGGTCGGCGCGGGCGTCGAGTTCGGCGTAGGTCAGCTCCAGCCGGCCGTGCACGAGGGCCACGGCGTCCGGGGTGCGCCGCACCTGCGCGGCGAACAGGTCCGCGACGGTCGCGTCCGGAACCGGCCGGGTGGTGGCGTTGACCTCGTGCACCAGGCGGTGCCGCTCGTCGGGGCCGAGCAGGTCGAGGGTGCCCACCGGGAGGTCCGGCCGCGCGGCCGCCTCGCCCAGCAGCCGTACCAGCGCGGCCGCGAGCCGGCGGGCGGTCGCCTCGTCGAAGAGGTCGGCGGCGTACTCCAGATGACCGCCGATGCCGGCCGGAGCACCCTGGGCGTCGTGCGTCTCGCCGAGACCGAGCAGCAGGTCGAACTTGGCCGTCCCGCCGTCCTCGGTCGGTTCGAACGCGGCGTCGAGATGCGGGATGCCGGGCGTCGCGGCGGAGGTGTTGTTGACCGCCAGCATGACCTGGAACAGCGGGTGGCGGGTGAGCGAGCGCGGGGGGTTGAGCTCCTCCACGAGCTTCTCGAACGGCGTGTCCTGGTGCGCGTAGGCGGCGAGGTTGGCCGTCCGCACCCGGGCGAGCAGATCGGCGAAGGCGGGGCGGCCGCTCAGGTCGGTACGGAGGACGAGGGTGTTGGCGAAGTAGCCCGCCAGGTCGTCGAGGGAGTCGTCGAGGCGGCCGGCGACGGGTGTGCCGATCGGGATGTCGGTGCCGGCTCCGTGCCGGTGCAGGAGTGCCGCCAGCCCCGCCTGGAGGACCATGAACATCGTGACGCCGTGCTCGCGGGCCAGGCGGTGCAGCCCGCGATGGGTGGCCGCGTCGATGTCCACGGGGACGGTGGCGCCGCGATGGCTCGCCACCGCCGGGCGGCCGCGGTCGGTGGGCAGGACGAGTTCGTCGGGAAGGCCGGCGAGGGTGCGGCGCCAGAACTCCAGTTGCCGTCCGAGCAGGCTGTCGGGGTCGTCCTCGCGGCCGAGGACCTCCCGCTGCCACAGGGCGTAGTCCGCGTACTGCACGGGCAGCGCCGCCCAGTCGGGGGCGCGGCCCGCGACCCGGGCCCCGTACGCCGTTCCCAGGTCGCGCACCAGGGGCCGCAGCGACCAGCCGTCGCTGGCGATGTGGTGCATGACGAGGACGAGCAGTGCCTCGTCGACGCCGTCGGGCTCCCGGACCGTACCGGTGCCGGCGTTCCGGGGGAGCAGGTAGGCGTGCAGGGGGATGTCCGAGGCGAGGTCGAAGACGTGCCCGAGGACGTCCTTCACCCCGCGGTCGGTGACGGTCAGCAGCGGGCCGGGGACGTCGGCGAGGATCCGCTGGTAGGGGACGCCGTCGTGGGCACCGAAGACGGTGCGCAGCGACTCGTGGCGCCGCACCACGTCCCCGAGTGCCGCTTCGAGCGCGGCGACGTCGATCCGGCCGCGGAGCCGCAGGCCCAGCGACACGTTGTAGGTGGGGCTGGGCCCCTCCACCTGACCGATGAACCACAGCCGCTGCTGCGCGTACGAGACCGGTACGCGCTCGGGGCGGGCACGCGGCGCCAGGACGGGCCGGGCGGTACCGCCCGCCAGATGTCCGGCCAGCGCGGCCGGCGTCGGGTGCTGGAACAGGTCGCCGATGGTCGGCTCGCAGCCGAGGGCGGTGCGGACGCGGGTGACGAGCCGGGTGGCGAGCAGCGAGTGGCCGCCCAGCGCGAAGAAGTCGTCGTCCACCGTCACGGAGTCGGTCGCCAGCCCGAGGACCTCGGCGAACAGACCGCACAGGATCTGCTCCTGCGGGGTGCGCGCGGCCCGGCCGCCGGAGGCCTGCGCCGCCGGGGCGGGCAGCGCGCGGCGGTCCACCTTCCCGCTGCTGTTCAGCGGGAAGGCGTCGAGGACCACGAACGCGGCCGGCACCATGAAGCCCGGCAGCGAGGACGTCGCCAGCCGCCGCAGGTCGGCCGCGAGACCGGGCCGGTCGCCGGTGGCCGTGCAGTACGCGACGAGCTGCTTGCCGCCGGGGGTGTCCTCGCGGGCGACGACGACGGCGTGCTGCACGTCCGGGTGGCGGCCCAGGACGGTCTCGATCTCGCCGAGTTCGATGCGGAACCCGCGGATCTTGACCTGGTCGTCGGCGCGGCCGTGGAAGACCAGCTGGCCGTCGGCGCGCCAGCGGACGATGTCACCGGTGCGGTACATGCGCTCGCCGGCGGCGAACGGCGAGGCCACGAAACGTTCGGCGGTCAGCCCCGGCCGGGCCGCGTAGCCGCGGGCGAGGCCGGCTCCGGACAGGTACAGCTCGCCGCGGACCCCCGGCGCGACCGGGCGCAGCGCCTCGTCCAGGACGTGCAGCACGGTGTTGGCCGTGGGACGGCCGATGGGCGGCGCGTCGGCGGACTCCGGCAGCGGGTCGCTGAGCGTGGCGCAGACCGTGGACTCCGACGGTCCGTAGCCGTTGAACATGCGGCGGCCGGGCGCCCAGCGCGCGACCAGCTCCGGCGGCACGGCCTCGCCGACCACCATCAGCATCCGGACCGAGGGCAGGTCGCCGGCGTCCAGCACGGCCAGCGCGGCCGGCGGCACGATCAGGTGGGTCACCCCGAACCGGGCGACCGAGCGCACCAGTTCCGGTCCCACCGCGAGCCGTTCGGCCGGCAGCACCACCAGCGTGGAGCCGGTCAGAAGGGCGGACAGGGTCTCGGCCACCGAGCCGTCGAAGCTCGGCGAGGCGAGCTGGAGGAAGCGGACGTCCGGGCCGTACCCGATGCGTCCGGCGAACGTGTGGACGAGGCTGCCGACCCCCGTGTGCGGCACCAGCACGCCCTTGGGCCGGCCGGTGGAACCGGAGGTGTAGATGACGTACGCGATGTCCGAGGGGAAGAGCGGCGCCGTCCGGTCGGCGTCGGTGAGGTCGTGCCCCGGCCGGGCGGCCAGGGCCACCATCGTCGCCGGGTCGTCCAGCAGCAGCGTCGGTACGGCGGCGGCGCGCGTCCCGGGCAGCCGTACGGCGCTCTCGCCGAGCAGCAGGGCCGGCCCGGTGTTCGCCAGGACGTAGTCGATGCGGTCGGCCGGGTGCGCCGGGTCGAGCGGCAGGTACGCGGCCCCGGCCTTGAGGACGGCGAGCTGGGCCACGGTGTTGGCCAGCGAGCGCCGCAGGGCCAGCGCCACGGTGTGCCCGGGACCCGCGCCGCGGGCGGCCAGCTCCCGGGCGAGCCGGCTGGCGGCCGCGTCGACCTCCGCGTAGGTGTGCTCACCGTCCTCGTCGAGTACGGCGACACCGCCGGGGTCCCGGGCCACCTGGGCGGCGAACAGCTCGGGCACGGTGGCGACCAGGCCGGGCACGGCCGAACCGCTCCACCGGGGCAGCGCGTCCCGCTCCTCGGCGGACAGCAGGTCCAGCGCGCCCAGCGGGGTGCCGGGGGCGGCCGCGGCGAGGGTGAGCAGCCGCACCAGGCGCTCGGCCATGGCCCGCACGGTCTCCGCGTCGAAGAGGTCGGTGGCGAAGTCCACCGCGCAGTCGATCCCGGCGGGGGCACCGTCGGGCGCGTAGGACTCCTCCAGGATGAAGTTCAGGTCGAACCGGGTGGTGGCGGCCTTCACCGGTCGCGGGACCGCCGCCAGCCCGGTCAGCTCCAGGTCGGCGCGCTCGTTGTTCTGCAGGACGAGCATCACCTGGAACAGCGGGTGCCTGGCCTGGGAACGCGGCGGGTTCAGCTCCTCGACCAGGCGCTCGAACGGCAGGTCCTGATGGCTGTAGGCGGCCAGGTCCGTCTCCCGTACCCGTGCCAGGAGTTCACCGAAGGACGGGTCGCCGGAGGTGTCGGTGCGCAGGACCAGGGTGTTGACGAAGAACCCGACCAGATCGTCCAGCGCCTCGTCGGGACGGCCGGCCAGGACGGTGCCCAGCGGGATGTCGGAGCCGGCGCCGAGTCGGGTGAGCAGCGCGGCGACACCGGCCTGGAGCACCATGAACAGGGACACCCGGTGCTCGCGGGCGAGCGCGGCGAGCGCCGTGTGCAGACCGGCGTCGAGCGGCACGGCCACCCGGTCGCCCCGGTGCGCCGTCACCGCCGGGCGCGGCCGGTCGGCGGGCAGCGGCAGTTCCTCCGGCAGGTCGGCGAGGGCGGCCCGCCAGAACTCCAGCTGCCGTGTGAACAGGCTGTCCGGGTCGTCCTCGGCGCCGAGGGTCTCCCGCTGCCACAGCGTGTAGTCGGCGTACTGCACCGGCAGCGGCGCGAACACCGGGGCGGCGTCCGTGCACCGCGCGCTGTAGGCCTCGGCCAGGTCCCGGGAGAGCGGGCCCATCGACCAGCCGTCGCCGGCGATGTGGTGCATGACCAGCACCAGGAGGTGGTCCTCGGCACCGACCCGCAGCACCGTGGTGCGCAACGGCAGTTCGCGGGCGAGGTCGAAGGGGCGCCGCACCGCCGCGTCGGCCACCGCCTCGACCTCGTCGTCCGCGCAGTCCAGTACGTCCACGACGGGCCGTGCGTCCGCCGCGGGCAGCACCCGCTGCACGGGAGTCCCGTCCACCTCGGCGAAGACCGTGCGCAGGCTCTCGTGCCGGGCCACCACGTCGGACAGCGCCTCGGTGAGCGCGGCGACGTCCAGCCGGCCGCGCAGACGCAGTGCCATCGGCATGTTGTAGAGGGCGTTGCGTCCCTCCATCCGGTCGATGAGCCACAGCCGGCGCTGGCCGAAGGAGAGCGGGACCGCCTCCGGGCGGGGCCGGGCCACCGGTGCGGACCGGGCGGCCCCGGTACCGTCGGCGACGCGCCGGGCGAGTTCGGCGACGGTGGGGTTGCGGAAGACGTCCCGGACGGTGAGTTCGGCACCGAGGGTGGTGCGGATCCGGCTCAGCAGCCGGGTGGCCAGCAGCGAGTGACCGCCCAGGGCGAAGAAGTCGTCGTCCGGCGAGACCCGCGGGCGGCCCAGGACCTCCGCCGTCAGTCCGCACAGGATCGCCTCCTGCGGCGTCCGCGGACCGCGGGTGCCGGCGGGGGTGGCGGACTCCGGCCGCGGCAGCGCCCCGCGGTCCAGTTTCCCGTTCGGGGTCAGGGGCAGCTCCGGCAGCGGCACCACGACCGCCGGGACCATGTACGGCGGCAGCGCCTCCGCCAGGTGCTTGCGCAGCACGCCGCCGTCCACCGCCGGCCGGCCCTGCCCGTGGGGCACCACCGCGTACGCCAGCAGCCGCAGCTCCCCGGCGGACGCGGTGGCCGAGCCCGCGCCGTCGGCGACCACCACCGCCTGCGACACCAGCGGGTGCTGCGCCAGCACCGCCTCGATCTCACCGGGCTCGATCCGGTGGCCGCGCACCTTGATCTGGTGGTCGGTGCGGCCCAGGTACTCGACCTGCCCGTCGGTACGGCGCCGGGCCAGGTCGCCGGTGCGGTACATCCGCTCCCCGGGCGCGAACGGCGACGCCACGAAGCGTTCCGCGGTCAGCCCCGGACGGCCCAGATAGCCGCGGGCCATGCCCGCGCCCGCGATGTACAACTCGCCCGCGACGCCGGGCGCGACGGGTACGAGCCACTCGTCCAGCACGTACACCCGGGTGTTCGCCAGCGGGCCGCCGATCAGCGGCTCCGCGCTGTCGGCCAGGCGGGCGTGGAGCGCGTCCACGGTGTACTCGGTGGGGCCGTAGAGATTGTGCGCCGACGTGCCGGCGGTCTCCCGCAGGGCGATCCACAGGGCCTGCCCGGCCGCCTCGCCGCCGAGCAGCAGCAGGGGCATCCGGCGATGTTCCAGCAGCCCTTCCGCGAGGAGCTGTTCGGCGTAGGTGGGGGTGAGGTCCATGACGTCGATGCCCGCCTCGGCGACGTACCGGACGACACCGCCCACGTCACGGCGGTCCTCGTCGCCGAGCAGGTGCAGCTCGTGCCCGGCGACCATCCACAGGATGCCCTCCAGGGAGGTGTCGAACGACAGCGAAGCGGTGAGCGCGAACCTGAACCGCCGCCCGGGGTGGTCGTGTTCGGCCCCGCCGATGATCCGGTGCCGGTGGAAGGCGTAGAGGTTGGCCAGACCGCCCTGGGTGAGGACGGCTCCCTTGGGACGGCCGGTCGACCCGGAGGTGTAGATGACGTACGCGGCGTGGTCGGATGACGGGGCCGTGACGGGACGGCGGCCGTCGGCGGAGACGTCCGACGGACCGGCGTCGGCGTGGATCAGGGGGACGCCGGCGAGCGCGGCGGGCTCGGGCCAGTCCCGCGAGGTGATCGCGAGCGCCGGCCGGGCGTCGTCGATCATGTACGCGATCCGGTCGGCGGGGTACTCGGCGTCCAGCGGCAGGTAGGCGGCCCCGGTCCGCAGCACGGCGAGCATGCTCACCACGGACGTCGCCGACCGCGGCAGGGCCAGCGCGACGACCGTCTCGGGGCCGGCTCCGGCCTCCGTCAGACGGCCCGCCAACCGCCCGGCCTCGGCGTCGAGTTCGGCGAACGTGAGCCGGGTCGTGCCGTGCACGAGGGCGGTCGCGTCCGGGGTGCTCAGCGCCTGTGCCGCGAAGATCCCGGAGAGTGTGGCCGCGCCGGTGGGCAGTGCCGTGTCGTTCCATCCGTCGAGCATCCGCCGGTCGTCCGGCAGGGTGACGTCCATCGTGCCGACGGGCCGCTCGGGGGCCTGCGCCGCCTGGCGGAGCACCGCGACGAGTCCGGCCGCCAGCCGGTGCGCGGTCGGCGCGTCGAAGAGGTCGGTGGCGTACTCCAGGACCCCGTGCAGGCCGGCCGGCTCGTCGCCGTCGTGGTCCTCCTGGACGCTGACGGTGAGGTCGAACGTCGAGGCGGTGATGTCGGTGTGGTCGAAGGCGGCTTCCAGGTGCGGGAAGTCGAGGGTGGCCGCCCGGGTGTTGTTGACGGCCAGCATCACCTGGAACAGGGGGTGCCGGGCCAGTGAACGGGCCGGATTCAGCTCCTCCACCAGCTTCTCGAACGGCGTCTCCTGGTGCGCGTACGCGGCCAGGTTCGCCGCCCGGGTCCGCTCCAGCAGCTGCGCGAACGTCGGACGGCCCGTCAGGTCCGATCGCAGCACCAGCGTGTTCGCGAAGTACCCGGCCAGGTCCTCCAGGGAGTCGTCCAGTCGTCCCGCGATCGGCGTGCCGATCGGGATGTCCGTGCCCGCGCCGTGCCGGTGCAGCAGCGTCGCCAGCGCCGCCTGGAGGACCATGAACACCGTCACGCCGTGGTCCCGGGCCACCCGGACCAGGTCCCGGTGGACATCGGCGTCCACCTGCAGCGGAACCGTCGATCCCCGGTAACTCGCCACCGCCGGACGCACCCGGTCCACAGGCAGCGCCAGTTCGTCGGGCAGCCCTTCCAACGTCTCCCGCCAGAAATGCAACTGACGACTGATCAGACTCTGCGGATCGCCCTCCGCCCCGAGCAACTCCCGCTGCCACAGCGCGTAGTCGGCGTACTGCACCGGCAGAGGTGCCTGCTCGGGCGCGCGGCCCTCGACCCGTGCCCCGTAGGCCGCGCCCAGATCGCGCACCAGCGGGCCCAGCGACCACCCGTCACTCGCGATGTGGTGCATGACCAGGACGAGCACGGACTCCTGGGGCGCGGCTCCGTCCGCCTCCCGCGCCTCCCGCGCCTCCCGTCCGTCCCGCGGGATCAGGTAGGCGTGCAGCGGGACGTCCGCCGTCAGGTCGAAGACGTGCCCCACCACGTCGCGCACGTCGCGGTCGGTCACCGTGAGCAGCTTCCCGGGCACCTCGTCCAGGATCCGCTGGTACGGCGTCCCGTCGTGCTCCTCGAACACCGTGCGCAGCGACTCGTGCCGGCCCACCACGTCGTGCAGCGCCGCCTCCAGCGCCACCGTGTCGACCGCGCCGCGCAGCCGTACCGCGAGGGATACGTTGTACGTCGCGCTCGGGCCCTCCACCTGACCGATGAACCACAGCCGCTGCTGGGCGAACGAGACCGGTATCCGGGCCGGCCGCTCCCGCCGCGCCGGCGCCGGCCGCCCCCCGCCGTCCGTGAGCCGCTCCACCAGCGTCGCCACCGTCGGGGCCTGGAAGAGGTCGCTGATGGCGAGTTCGGCGCCCAGGGCGGCCCGGATCCGGCCGATCAGCCGGGTCGCGAGCAGCGAATGCCCGCCCAGCTCGAAGAAGTCGTCGTCGACGGTCACCGTGTCGGCGGCCAGGCCCAGCACGCCGGCGAACAGTCCGCACAGGAGCCGCTCGTGCGGTGTGCGCGGCGCGCGGCCGCCCGAGGGCACCACGAGGGGCGCCGGCAGCGCCCTGCGGTCGACCTTGCCGTTGGCCGTGGTGGGCATCCGCTCCAGGACCGTCACGGTCGGCACCATGTAGGCGGGCAGGCTCCGGGCGACGGACCGGGTGAGCCGCTCGGCCAGGCCGGACCGGTCACCGACGGCCGTGCAGTAGGCGACGAGTTGCTTGCCGCCGTGCCCGTCCTCCCGGGCCACCAGCACGACCTGGGCGACATCCTCGTGGCGGCCGAGGACGGCCTCGATCTCGCCGAGTTCGATCCGGAACCCGCGGATCTTCACCTGGTCGTCGCCCCGGCCCAGGAAGACGAGCCGGCCGTCGGCACGCCACCGGACGATGTCGCCGGTGCGGTACATCCGCTCACCCGCGGCGAACGGCGAGGCCACGAAACGTTCGGCGGTCAGGCCCGGCCGGCCCGCGTACCCCCGGGCCACACCCGTCCCGCCGACGTAGAGCTCGCCGCGGATCCCGGGCGCGACCGGCCGCAGACGGTCGTCGAGGACGTACACGCGCATGTCGTCCATCGGGGTGCCGATCGGCACGGAACCGGCCGTCAGGTCGGCGGCGGACACCGTGTGGGTGGTGACACCGGTGGTCACCTCGGTGGGGCCGTAGAGGTTGACCAGCCGCAGAGCGGGGTTGGCGTCGAGGACCCGGCGCATCGTGGAGGCCGCGGCGGCGTCACCCCCGGTGTGCACCGACCGGAGTCCCGCGAACGCCCCCGGGTCCTCCTCGGCGATCAGGTCGAACAGGCCCTTGGTGAGCCAGGCGTGCGTCACCCCGTGCCGGGTCACGGACTCCCGCAGCACGGCCGCGTCCACGACGCCCTCCGGGACGACCACCAGCGCGCCGCCGGCGAGCAGCGGTGCCCACAGTTCGTACGTCGAGGCGTCGAAGGCGTGCGGGGAGTGCAGCAGCATCCGGCCGGACGGACCCAGCCGCCAGCCCCGGTCGGTGGCGAGCGAGACCACGTCGGCGTGGCTGACGGCGACGCCCTTGGGCAGGCCGGTCGAGCCGGAGGTGTACATGATGTACGCGAGCTGTCCCGGCCGGATCCCGACCTCCGGAGCGGTGACTGGGCGGGCGCCGTCCGCCGCGTCCGGTGCGATCACGGACACGTGGGTGTCGGCGAGACCGGGGGCGGTGGCGTCGCGGTCGGTGATCAGGACCTTCGCACCGGCGTCGGCCAGCACCCAGGCCACCCGGTCCGGCGGCATGCTGTCGTGCAGCGGGAGGTAGGCGCCGCCCGCCTTGAGGACGGCGAGGGTGGCCACCACCAGCTCGGCGGACCTGCGCACGCGCAGCGCGACCGGGGTCTCCGGCGTCACGCCGAGGGCGAGCAGCCGGTGGGCGAGCTTGTCGGCGCGGGCGTCCAGTTCGGCGTAGCTGAGGTCCTCGATGCCGGTGCCGGTCACCGCCAGGGCGTCCGGACGCCGTGCCACCTGGGCGGCGAAGGCGCTGGTGACGGCCTCGGCCGGGCGGCTCGTGGCGGTGGCGTTCCAGCTGTCCAGCACGTCGGACCGCTCGTCGGCGGACAGCAGTTCGTACGCGCTGATCGGCCGGTCCGGGTCGGCCGCGGCGGCCTCGAGCAGGCGCACCAGCCGGGACGTCATCGAGGCGACCGTCGCGGCGTCGAAGAGGTCGGTGCTGTACTCGACCGCGCCGAGGATGCCGGCCGGCTCGCCGTCGCCGCCGAAGGTCTCCGTCATGCCGATGTTGAGGTCGAACTTCGCGACCCGCAGTCCGAGCGGTTCCGGGACGGCGCGCACGCCGGGCAGTTCCAGGGAGCCGGCCTCGTTGTTCTGGAGGGTGAGCATCACCTGGAACAGCGGGTGCCGGGAACGGGACCTGGCCGGGCTCAGCTCCTGCACGAGCCGCTCGAACGGGACGTCCTGGTGGTCGTGGGCGTCCAACTGCACGACGCGGGCCTGCCGCAGCACGTCACGGAAGGTCGGATCACCGGAGGTGTCGGTGCGCAGGACCAGGGTGTTGACGAAGAATCCGACGAGGTCCTCCAGGGCCTCGTCCGACCGGCCGGACAGCGCGGTGCCCAGGGGGATGTCCGTGCCCGCGCCCAGCCGGGTGAAGAGCGCGGCCCAGCCGGCCTGGAGGACCGCGAACACGGTGGCCCGGTGCTCGTGGGCCAGGCCGGTCAGCGCCCGGTGGGCCGCGGCCGGCACCTCGAAGCGGAGGCCCTCCGCGCCGCCGCCCGTCACGGCGGGCCGCGGCCGGTCGGCCGGCAGGTCGAGCTCCTCCGGAACGCCCTCCAGCGCGGTACGCCAGTACCCGAGCTGTCGGGACACCAGGCTGCCGGGATCCTCCTCGCTGCCCAGCAGTTCACGCTGCCAGGCCGCGTAGTCGGTGTACTGCACGGGCAGCGGCCGCCAGCCGGGCGCCCGGCCCGCGGCGCGTGCGCCGTAGGCGGCCGCGAGGTCGCGCAGGAAGACGCCCTGCGACCAGCCGTCGGCCGCTATGTGGTGCAGGACCACCAGCAGGACGTGCTCGTCGGCGCCGAGGGAGAAGACCGTGACCCGGATGGGCAGGTCGCGGGAGAGGTCGAAGGCGAACCCGGCGGCCGCGTCGCGGAGCGCGGGATACGCCTCCGGTGTGCAGTCGACGGCGTCGAAGGCCACCTCGGCGTCCGCCGTCGGCACCACCTGCTGCACCGGCACGCCGTCGACCGTGTGGAAGACGGTGCGCAGCGCCTCGTGCCGGGCCGTCACGTCCGCGACGGCCGTACGCAGCGCGGCCAGATCCACGTCACCCGTCAGACGGAGGGCGAACGGCAGGTTGTAGAGCGCGCTCGGTCCGTCGATCTGCTGGATCAGCCAGAGGCGCTGCTGCCCAAACGAAGCCGGGTTCATGGTCTCTTCCTTTACGTCGGGTCCACGGGGGACGCGGTGTGCGGTGGCGCGGAGGGCGGCCCCGCACACGGCCGGGGGCCGTTCGGGCGGCGGTCCACGAGGTGGGCGGGACCGCCGGGTGCGGTGTCCGAGGTCGGCGGGGAGCGTCTCCGCGTGGCCGGCGACGCCGGGGAGCGGCGGGGCGGACGCGGTCCACGCGGCCGTGTACTCCTTGCGGATTCGACGGGATGAAGCCGGCGAAAGCGCCTTTCCGGGAGGGTGGTTCGCTTCGAAGATAGAAAGGAGCGGAACCGCGCGGCGGCAGAACGTCAGGCAGGAGAGCGGTACTTCCGGCCCGCTGCCGCCGGGCAGGCCGGCGCCGCCGCCGGAACGGCACCGGCGACGGGAATCAGGCGGGGTCGGGGCCGGGTTCGGGGCCGGGGCGAGGGCGCATTTCCGGCGGGACACGGGTATGGGTGGCCGGGCCGTCGCCGGGTCCGCACCGCGGCGACGTGCGAGGCGTTCGTGCCGGGTGCCTATCGCGCGCTATGGGCGCGCCGGGGCAGCAGCGGCGGCCGCGGAGCGATCGGACCGGCGTCCATGGCAAGGCGCACCGACTCGGTGAACTCGGCCAGGTCGCGTGCGTCCAGCAGATGGCGCAGCTGGATGTCGACGCCCAGGGTGCGGCGCAGCGTCCGGACGATCCGCGCGGCCGGTCCCGAGTGGCAGCTCAGCTGCAGGAAGTCGTCCGCCGGGCGCACGTCGCGCAGGCCCAGCACATTGCGCCACACCTCGGTGATCTGGTCGAGCAGCAGCGGTTCGGGGGAGACCGGGACGGTGGCCGGGTCGTCGCCGCTGCTGTCCCGCTCGGCGATGTCGAGGGAGCCGTGGTCGTCGTTCATCGGGGTACTCCATTCATGGCGCGGAAGGCGAAGGAGCCGCGGCGTGGGGGAGCCGAGCGGGTACCGCCCGTTCGCGGTCGCCGGTGGCCACCGACGCGATGCCGGCCACGGTTCGGCCTCCGGGAGAGAGGGTGCCGACGCGGTACGGACGAAAAGCTATGGCCCGCCGTGGCCCGCGGGCGGCAGCGCGACGGGAAGATCAGCGGCAGTTCGCGGCCTCCCGGCCACGCGCGCCGGGCCGGGCTTCCGGCCGGGTCTTCCCGGGGGCACGCTGCTCAAGGACACCGACCAGCCCGCTCGCGGGGCCATGTGCGCCTGGACCTGGCACGCCGGGGCGCCCGGGGCGGTCTGTGCCGTGGGGAACGCCGTTCGTGGACGTCCGTCGAGACGGTGCCGCCGGGGTCCCCGCGCGCACCGCAGCACCTCGGCGCCCCCGCTACGAACCCGGCCCGGGGACAGCCGCGGACAGGCGGACGCGGATCGTCGAGGAGTGCTGCGAGCGGCTGCCGTTCCCGGCCCGCGACCGCCGTGACGGGCGCGGGCCGCCGTCTCAGGGCGTGTAGCGGGCGCGCATGACGTCGCTCGCGGCGGGGCCGGCGGTGAAGACGTACGAGTGGCTGTCGTCGAGGCGGCGGCCGGTCTTCGCGTCGACGACCACGGGTTCGACCTCCTGGCCGCTGTCCGCGTCGACCAGGATCATGCTCCGCTCCTCGGGCGCCAGGCGCGCGTTCCCCCAGGCGGCGAGCGCGACGATCACCGGACGCAGGGAGCGGCCCAGGTCGGTCAGGACGTACTCGTGACGGACCGGGTTGGTCTGGTACGGGCGGCGTTCCAGCAGGCCGTCGGCGACGAGCCGCTTCAGGCGGGCGGTGAGCATGCTGGTCGAGATGCCGAGGTTCTCCTGGAACTGGTCGAAGCGCGTGTACCCGTCGAAGGCGTCGTGGAGGAGAAGGAGCGTCCACCACTCACCGACGTGCTGCGCGGTCGTGGACAGCGGGCATTCGAGGTCCTCTGCCCTGATGCGGCTTGTCACGGTTGACCACTCCCCGAGAGTTACTGCTAAAGTCGAAGTTACTAGCTTCTATTTTAGCAGTAACAAAGGGTGCGCGGCTTCCCTGTGCCCGCGCCCGGGAACGGAACTCATCATGACCACCCCCGCCACAGCGGTCGGCGCCGTCAGCGAATCACTGGAGGGCAGGCGCGCCCTGGTCACCGGCGGCACCAGAGGAGTCGGCGCGGCCGTCGCCCGGCGCCTCGCCCAGGCCGGCGCCACCGTCCTCGTGACCGCGCGCAGCAGACCTGAGGAGACCGACGCCCACGGCATCATCACCGCCGACCTGGCCACCCCGGAGGGGGCCGCCACCGTGGTCGAGGAGGCTCGGCGCCGGCTCGGCGGCATCGACATCCTGGTCAACAACCTCGGCGGCTCGGACGCGGCCTCGGGCGGCTTCGCGGCCCTCGGCGACGACGACTGGGCCCGGGAGCTGAACATCAACCTGCTGGCCGCCGTCCGCCTGGACCGGGGGCTGCTGCCCGCGATGATCGAGGCCGGGCGCGGTGTCGTCATCCACGTCTCCTCCATCCAGCGGCGCATGCCCCTGTGGAACGGCACCCTCGCCTACGCCGCCGCCAAGTCCGCCCTGACGACCTACAGCAAGGGACTGGCCAACGAGGTCGCCCCGTACGGCGTCCGGGTCAACACGGTCGCCCCCGGCTTCGTCCGGACCACCGCCGCCGACCGCCTGGTCGCCCGTATCGCCGAGAACGCCGGAACCACCCGGGAGGCGGCGCTGCAGCAGCTCATGGACTCCCTCGGCGGCATCCCGCTGGGCCGCCCCAACCGACCCGAGGAGGTCGCCGAACTCGTCGCCTTCCTCGCCTCCGACCGCGCCTCCGCCATCGTCGGCGCCGAGCACGTCATCGACGGCGGCACCGTCCCCACCGTATGAACCCGCGACCCGAGGAAGCCGACATGCCCACCGGACAGCCCCAGCACATCGCCCCCGAAACCCTCCCCGAGGTCGTCACGCGCTACCTCGACGCCCACCGCGTCCGCGACACCCCCGGCGCGCTCGCCGCCTTCCACCCCGACGCCACCGTCACCGACGACGGCAGGACCTACCGGGGAGCGGCGGCGATCGAGAGCTGGCTGACGCGCGCCGCCGGTGAGTACACCTACACGAGCGAACTCACCGCGGCGCTGAAGGCGGACCAGGACCACTACGTGGCCACCCACCACCTGGAAGGCGACTTCCCGGGCGGGGTGGTGGACCTGCACTACCGCTTCGCCCTGCGTGACGGCCGCATCGAGACCCTGGTCATCGACTCCTGACCGGGGGCCTCAGGGTCCGGTCAGTTCCCGGACCAGCGGAGCGACCTCGGTGCCGAAGAGCGTGATGTTGGTCAACAGCGTCTCGTGGGGGAGCCCGTTCATCCCGTACTTCAGGTCGAAGCGGCTGGCGCCCAGGTCGCCGAGGGTGTGGACGATCTTGTGTGCCACCGTCGTCGGCGATCCGACGAACAGCGCGCCACCGGGGCCGACGTCCCGCATGAAATCGTCGAACGTCGGTGGCCGGAAGCCCCGTTGCCGGGCGACCTTGCGGATGGCGGCCTCGTAGTGCGGCCAGAACTCGTCGACCGCCTGGTCGTCGGTCGCGGCGACATGGCCGGGGCTGTGCACGCCGATGGGCAGGTCCGGGTGGCCGTACTGCTCCAGGGCCTGGCGGAAGAGCTGTCCGAAGGGAGCGAAACGCGCCGTGGGTCCACCGATGATGGCGAGCATCAGCGGGAAGCCGTGGCGCGCCGCCCGTACGACGGACTGCGGGTTGCCGCCGACGCCGATCCAGGTCGGGATCGCGCCTGACTCGCTGCGCGGGTACACCTGTTGCCCGTCGAGGGCGGGCCGGGTGCTGCCCGACCAGGTGACCGGTCCCTCCTTGCGGAGTTCGGCGAAGAGGGCGACCTTCTCCTCGAAGAGCAGGTCGTAGTCCGCGAGGTCGTACCCGAAGAGGGGGAAGGACTCGGTGCTGGAGCCCCTGCCGAGGATCAGCTCGGCCCGTCCGGCGGAGACGGCGTCGAGGGTGGCGTAGCGCTGGTAGACCCGGACGGGGTCGTCGGAGCTGAGGACGGTGACGCCGGAGCCGAGCCGTATCCGGGAGGTGCGTGCGGCGATGGCGGCGAGGACCACGTCCGCCGCGGACAGGGGCATCCAGTCGGTGTGATGTTCCCCGATGGCGAAGTGGTCGAGTCCCACCTCGTCGGCGAGGACGCCCTCGGCCACGAGATTGCGCAGTGACGCGCCGTGCGGGAGCGGGTGACCCTCGGCGTCCTGGGACACGTCCCCGAACGTGTCCAGGCCGAGGGTGACCGGGTGCGCGGTCGCGGGGGAGGAGGCTGGGTCGGTCATGTTCCGGTTTCTCGGGTGCGGAGACGGCGGAAACCGGCTCGGCTCCCGCGATTGCTTGACGCGGCAAGTGAAAGGGAAAATTGATTGACGTGTCAAGTAGATGCGGTGTGAGGCATGTCCCCCCGGAGCCGGAGCCGGAGCCGGAGCCGGAGCCGGAGCCGGAGCCGGAGCCGGAGCCGGAGCCGCAGCCCGAGCCGGATCAGTCCGTCGGCGTTCCCGTGCCCTCGCGGGGGCAGGGGAAGGTGTCCGGCGCCGTACCCCACCGCACCCGGTTCTCCCGGTCGGGCAGTATGCCGCAGCTGAGCAGCGTGGCGGCGGCGCCGCCCGGTTGGGTGATCTCGCGGATGAACACGGCCTTGTCGGGCGGGTACTTGTTCTTGCCGTCCAGTCGCAGCACGCCGGAGGCGCCGGGGTACTGGGAGACCCCGTGGGCGGTGAGCCACAGGTAGATGTCGTTGGGCCGGACGTCCCTGGAGGCGGGCAGCAGGTTCTCGATGACCTTGGAGACGATGCCGACGGTGTCGAAGCCGCCGGCCGCGTCGGCGTCGGCGCTCAGGTGTCCGAAGACGGCCGAGAAGTCCTGGGTGAACTGGGCATAGGGGTCCCGGGGGTCCGACGTGGGGGCGTTCGCCGTCTCGTAGAACAGCGTCATGTACGGATAGGCCAGTGCCGTCCGGGCCGGATGGAGGTGGAAGCCGATGGGCGCGCTCTCGGCGATGAGCGGGATGGTCGTCCCCGCGGGCGGCTGGCACTGGCCGCCCGCGCCCTGCATGGCGTTGAGGAGGCTGGGCAGCACCCCCGACCGCGCGAGATAGACGACGATGCCGTGGCCGGCCGAGACCTTGTTGCACACGTCGGTGGCGATGCTGTCGGGCGTGGTGGCTCCCGGCTTCTCGCTGTAGGTGACCTCGTCGATGCCGCCGTAGGGCCGGTAGGCGCGCAGGAACACGTTCCGCAGGTCCCTGCTGAAGGAGGCGTCGGTCGGGTCGTAGACGACGACCGCGTGGGGCCGGCCGCTGGTGAGGCGGTGGACGTCGGGGGAGTGGCGGACGAAGTCGGCGAAGACGGGACCCAGCCGGGTGTTGGGCGCCGAGATCTGGAAGTAGCGCTGCGGCGAGTCCGGGCCCACCATGACGCTGCCGGACACGCCGTTCGCGACGACCGGGATCCCCGCCTGGTCGAGTTCCTGGACCGCCCGCAACGACTCGCGACGGCTCTGCGTGATGCCGATGACCGCCGCGATGTGATCCGCGTGTTGCCGGTCGATGATCATCCGGGCCACGTCCGGGTCCTTCGCCGCCGCGCTCCCGCGCCCGCCGTAGCGGAAGTACTGGCCGGTGTTGGCGATGAGCAGGCGGACGGGCATCTTGTTCTGCCGGACACCCGCGTTGAGCCGGTGCTGCTGGGCGATCGCGCCGCGCAGGATCTGCAGACCGGTCGGAGGGTCGTCGTACACCCCCTTCTGCAGGCTCAGGGGCGCGAGGAAGACCAGGGTGCGGTACCGCCCGTCGGGGATCCTGGCGTTCTCCTCGGCGACCTGGCGCTCCAGGTCCCGCAGTTCCCGCCCGGGGGCTCCGGGCACGGCCAGATCGCACTGCGCGCCGTCGGTGACGCCCACGCGTTCCCCGGTGCGGACCGTGACGCAGGAGGCCGGTTCGGGGCGCGCGGTCCCCGGCCAGAGGGACACCGGGGCCAGGCAGAAGGCGGCGGTCGCCAGGGCCAGGACCGGCAGCACCGAAGGCCGCACCCAGTCGAGGGGGCGGTCCCCGCGGACCGTGAGGCCGGCGCCCTGCTCGATCTTGTTCCTCGCCGTGCCCTCCGAGTCGTCCTCGGCCGGCAGCATGACGAGGCGCACGGGCTCGGCGCTGTCCTCGCTGAGGACGGCGAACACCTTGTCGGCGATGCCGTTCGGCCGGACCGGGTCGCCGCCGAGCGGGACGGCGTAGTCCGGGGGCCGGCCCGCGCAGCCGGCCAGGACGAGCAGGGGGCGCGAGGGGTGGTCGCCGGCCAGTTCGGCGAACGTGCCGAGCAGTGCCCGGCCGGGTCCGTCGGCCGCGTCGATCTCCGGGACGAGCAGGACGAAGGACCACTGCCGCCGGTACCGCAGGTGGCTCAGCCGGGACCGGCGCCTGGTCGCGGTGCGCAGATCGCGAAGGAGGGCCCGCAGCAGGATCCGCCGCACCCGCGGGTCCTCGCGGTCGAGTTCGCCGTCCCGGCAGAAGGAGAGCGCGGCGTCCAGGAAGTTGGCGGTACGGCACTCGTCGGCCACCCATCGCAGACCCCGGTGCCGCAGGAACCAGCGGTAGCACAGCTTGGGAACGGCGACGGCCGCCGCGGCGACGAGTCCCTGCAGCCAGCCGGTCAGAACGTGCTGTCCCAGGAAGTCCGCCAGGTGCGCGCCGGCGCGCAACGTCCTTCGCCGTTTCAGGAGTTCCGCGTACAGGGCGTCGACGACGGGCTGCTGCTGGGAGCGGAGGTCGCCCGTACCGCGCTCCGACTCCAGCACCGCCCGGCAGGTGTGGAACGCCCGCAGCCGCAGGTGCCCCGAGTCCATGGTGAGCTGGAACCGCAGGGCCACCCGGTCGATCGCCGCCAGGAATCCGCCGGTCAGCTCCGCGTCGTCGACGACCGCGTGCGGCACCTGGCCGCGGCCGTGACCGCGGCCCAGCCGGTGCTCGTACTCCCGCAGGACGTAGGCGGGCCATCGCGGGTCGCCGCCGTCCTGTCTGCCGAGCACCAGAGCGGGCACCCTCTCGGAACCGGACCTCCTGACGGCGAACGTGTCGATCTGGCGTATCAGGCGGTCCGACCACCTGGGGTAGGCCGGTGTCGGGTCCATGGGCGCGGGAGAGTTGGGCACGCGGGCCTCCCGGGAGAAGTAGGGAGGTCAACATTCCCCGAGCACCCGGCCAGTCAGGGGTTCGTCTTCGCCAGTGCCCCTTACTGCCTGGTTCGGATCATTTCGGCGTCGACGGGTGGCAACGCCGTGCCGCGGCGGTTCCGCGCTTTGACGGCGTCACCTCACATGTTGTCCGGGCTCCGGGCCGGGCCCTCGGTTCCGGCCGGCCCGGGGCGCACCGGTACGGTTCGTCACGTGGACGCTGATGCGGAGCCGGGCGCGGACCGATGGGAGACGCGGCACCGGGAGGTGTACGGGTGCGGTGCCTGGGAGCGGGCCTGTCGGCAGGGCGGTCTGATGGTCGCCTGGTACCAGGAGCAGGATCTCCGCTTCGGCGCACCGGCTGCCGGGCTGTTCGCCTCCGATCCCGGGCCGCGCGTGAAGTGGCCCTGGGGAAGCGGTCCGCACACCCTCGGTCTGCTGCTGTGGCGGACGGCGTACGACGACGGGGTCCTCGTCGACGAGGTTGCCCTGGCCGACGTGGTGCGCCACTGCGAGCCCGGAGCCGCTCCGGTGGCGGCGGGCCCGATGCCCGCCGCGGCCCGCACCGGCGGGATCGCCGTGGGCAGCGCCGAAGCGGTGGCCAGGGCCGGACGGGTGCTGCACGCCCACCTCACACCCGATCGACCCCGTGCCGACCGTGGTAGCGCGCGGGCGACGGTCGGCTACCGCGTCCGGGAAATCCTCGCGACACCCGACTGGGATCGCGGTGACTGGCCGGAGGTGATCGCGCGGGCCCGGCAGGCGATGCGGCGGGCCGACGACCTCCGGGAGCAGGGGACCTGGCGGCTCGACGGCCGGGAACGGTCCCTGTGCGGACGGCTGTCCCTGGACCGGGAACCGGCCCGCGGCACCGGCGCGCCGGGTGGTGACGCTCCGGAGTGGCTGACGCGGGCCACGCACCTGGTCGGCCTCGGCGACGTCCTGGCGACGGCGGCCGACGCGTTGCCGGGCGAGGACGGAGGGGGACGGGGACCGCTGGCGCAGGTCCTGGAGGCCACGGCCCTCGCCTGCTCCGGACTGCGCGACAGCACCGAGGAGGTACGGGTCCTGTGGGCGGCCGAGCCGCACGGGCCGCGGGACCCGGCCGACTGGGAGCGGTCGCACGTACCGGACGCGCTGCGGGTCCGGACCGAGGAGACGCGGGACCTGGTACGGACGCTCTCCGCCTTCCTGTGGGTGCTGGCCTGCGCCTGACCGGCCGACCCTTCCGGTCGCAGCACCGGGCGGGACCGGATCAGATGAAGTCGCCCCGCCGCTCGACGGGGTTGACGGCGTCGCGGCGCTGCTGGGCCGCGCGGGCGTCCCGCATCGCCGCCATCTCCCGCAGGTGTGCCTGGCTCTGCAGGGTCATCATCGAGCCCAGCGGGTGGCGGCCGGTCATGGGGTTGTCCACGCAGGCCCGGTAGAGGTCGGCGGCGCGTTCGGTGTCCTGGTAGAGGGTGCGGTAGAGCTCGGCGGCCCGGTACTGGGCGTAGGGGTGGTCCCGCTCGGCGGCCGCCAGGAAGTACTCCAGGGCGTGCTGCGCGGGGGCCTGTGTCAGGGGCAGCAGCCGCTCCAGGTACAGCTCGCCCAGGGCCAGCATGGATTCGGGCTCACCCAGCCGGGCCGCGGCCCGGTAGTGGCGGGCCGCTTCGTCGAGCGACTGGGCGATACCCGCCTCGGGGCAGCCCCGTTGGTAGAGGGAGGCGAGGTAGTGGGCCGCGCGCGGCGAGCCGGTGCTCCGCCGCAGCAGCGGCACCGCGATCGCGTACTGTCCCTGCAGGTAGGCGATGTGCCCGAGGAGTTCGACGGCGGCCTCGTGGCCGGCGGAGGCGGCCGTCTCCAGGAAGTAGGGGGCCGCGGCGCGGTGTTGCCCGCTGTTCCAGCAGTGCAGACCGATCCGGTAGTGGTCCTCGGCGCTGGTCGGCTCACGGCCGTCCACGGTGAAGTCGGTTCCCTGCCAGTGCGCCACGCTGCCGCCCCCTCGCCCCGGCCCGCCCTGGCGGGCGCCCTTGGACCATTCTGCCTCAGACGGGCGCGGCGGCCGGGGCCGGAGGGGCGTGCGGCGCAGGCGGACGCGAGGGGAGGCGGGCGGCGCGTCGGCGCGGGGCGCGTCGTGCCGCGCGCGGGTGCCCGGCGGTCCGCCGGGTGCCCGCGCGCGGTCGGCGGCCGGGTCAGCTGTTGGCGTTCAGGACGGGGTAGAAGCCGGAGGAGTGCCCGGTGGCGGTGGGGTGGTACGACTCCCAGGTCGGCGAGATGACGATGGAGTGCAGCCAGTTGTCGCCGGAGCACAGCTCGTGGCCGTTGAAGGTGGTGCGGACGTCACCGAAGACGAAGCCGTGTGCGGCGGCCCTGCCCTGGATGACGCCGTCGAGGACGTCCGAGGCCTCGTCAATCTTGCGGTGCTTGGTGTCGCTGAGCCCGACGCAGAAGACGTTGAGGGTGTAGAGGTGCGGGTAACCCAGCACGACCACCTTGGCGTTGGGGGCCTTGGCCCGGATCGCCGCGTACGTGGCGTCCAGGCGGGCGGGGAGCGTGTTCTGGGCGTAGCTCTCCGCCTGGTTGACCCGGTTGACGCAGTCGGAGTCCGAGTCGGTGGCGCAGGCCGTCATGACGTCGGCGAAGCCGGCGTCGTTGCCTCCGATGGTGACGGACACCAGGGTGGTGGCGGAGTTCAGCGGGCCGAGCTGGGAGTTCGTCACGTCCGTGGTGACGGCGCCGGAGCAGGCCGTGTCCGCGAAGGACGACGGGGCGTGCGCGTTCTTCCAGAGGTAGGGGTAGGAGCTGAAGCTGCGGTGGCAGTTGCCGCTCGCGCTGTCGTAGTTGCCCGCGCCGTTGCCGGCGGAGTACGAGTCGCCGAGCGCGACGTACACCGGGCCGGCGGCCTGGGCGGGAGCGGCCAGACCCAGGCTGACGAGTACGGCGGCGCCCAGGGTTGCGAGCACGGACAGCGACCTGATCGATCTCACGGGACCTCCAGAAGCGGAATGTTGAGTTCCAGCGGGTGGCGCACGAGCGGAGCGGACGAGACGTCGAAGTGACGTGGGCATGACAGATCAACCCTCTTGCTGCACTCCGCGCTCGCCCTCTGGCCTCACCGGGGTGGGGTCGGGTGCGGGTGATCGGGGAGGGCCGCCGCGAGAAGGCGGTGAAATGCCCCCGGCGGGCCGTTGGGGGCGGTGCGGGTGCCGCGGGGGCGCGGCCGGCCGGCCGTCAGTGCATGCCGGTGCCGCGCCTGCTCTGCGTTCCGGTCGCGGGCCTGGGGGTGGGAGTCGAAGAACGCGGGTCGCGCCCGGCGCGGTCGCCGGGGGTGGGGGTGGGGGTGAACGCCCTGTGGCGGTCGGGCGCCCTGCCGCGGGAGGAGTGGCGCCCGGCGCGCGCGAGGTGCTCTCGGTGACGGAGGGCCGATGTCCTGTGCGGGTCGCTCTTGCCGGGCTGCGACCGCCCGGATCCGTCCGCGTGCCCCGCGGCGGCCGGGGCGCCGGGGGCGACGGCGGCGGATCGGGGCTCCATGGTGAGCGCCGGACGGTTCGCCGGCCGGGGTCCGCCCGGTGGTGCGGCGGTGGGCGGGACGTGGCCGGCGTCGGTGGTGGGGGTCGAGGATGCGGTTGCCGTCATGGGGCCGGACGCTGTGGCGAACGGTTCCGTGCGTCTCGCGGAGCTGTGCTTCTTGATCCGCATGCGATCCTCCTGTGGGGGGATGCGGGTCAGAGGGGCGAGTGGGTACGGCGCGAGCCCGCCGGTGGGCGAGCAGGACGTGCTCCTGACAAGTTCAAGGCTGAAGTATCCAGAGTCCAGGGGACGTATACAAGCCGTCGGCGGCAGAATTTACGCGCGTAACACCTTCCTCTCCAGCGCTTCTCCGGACCGGGAGGCGGGAGCCGTGACCCCTCCCCGACGCCCCGGCGGGGAACGGAAGTTGTCCGACGCGCTGGACAAGGTGGTCCGCCCGGCACCGGTGGGCGGGCACTTGCGGAGTACGTGCCCAGTGTTCATGTCCGGGTCGCCGTGCGGACACGAAACGCGTCCCCGGCAATCCGATGCGTCCTACATCAATAGGCGCCATGAATCCTCTCAGACAGGCACGCTGGGCGGCTGTGACGGCGGTCGCCGCCGCTGCCGCCGCCGTGTTCGGCCTCGCGGTGGCCGCCCCGGGAAGCGGCTCCGCCGTGGCGGCGGCCACCGGCCAGACCTACGCCGCCCCCTGCCCGGACGCCGACGAGGTGTCACCGGCCCTGGGCGGCAACCTGATCGCCAACCCGGGCGCCGAGGAGTACACCGCGGTGACCGCGCTCGGCGCGCCCGCCGGGGACGCGCAGTACGTGCCCGACTGCTGGACTGCCACCTCGCCGGTCCTGGCACCCGGCGCCGTCCTGGAGTCGCTGTCCTCCTCGGTCTCCGGGCAGACGGGCAGCCGTACCTTCTACGGCGGCTACGACAACAACTCCCCCCAGGTGTCGATCGTCGGGGTCACCACGACGGCCACCCAGACGATCGACGTGGGACCGCTGGACACGGGCGGCAGGTCGTTCACCCTCACCGGGGCGGTGGGCGGTTACACCACCCAGGCCGACTACGCGACCGTCACCGCGGCGTTCCAGGACACCGGCGGCACGACCCTGGGCACGGCGACCCTCGACCCGGTCGACGCCACCCAGCGGGGCAACGTCACCGGCCTCGTGCCCGAGGCCGCGGTCGGCACCGTCCCGGCCCGCACCGCGAGGATCCTGGTCACCGTCGCGTCGACCGGAGTCAGCGCCGGCTACGGCATCGACGGCCGCGTGGACAACCTGAACCTGACCATCGCCGCCGGCGGATCCGGCCAGCACTACACCGCGCCCTGCCCCACCGCGGACCAGGTCACCCCCGCACTCGACACCAACCTGATCGCCAACCCCGGTGCCGAGCACACCACTTCGGCCACCGACCTCGGAGCACCCGCGGGCGACGACCGGGCGATCGCCGACTGCTGGAGCAGCGACTCCCCGCTCGCCGCACCGAACGGCACCCAGGAATCCGCCGCCTCCACCGCTCCGGGCGCGGTCGGCGACCGGGTCTTCTACGGAGGCGCCAACCCCGCCACCGTCGCGGTCGCGGGCACCGTGACCACCGGCAGCCAGCTCGTCGACGTCAGCTCCCTGGACGTGGACGGCAAGCCGTTCAAGCTCACCGGCGAGGTCGGCGGCTACTCCACACAGAGCGACTACGCCGAGGTGGTCGCCACCTTCGAGGACGGCGACGGAACCGGCCTCGGCACCGCCGGCATCGGCCCCGCGACGGCCGGCAACCGAGGCAACACCACCCGGCTCCTTCCCGACGGGGAGTACGGCACGGTCCCGGCCGGCACCGAGAAGATCCTGGTGACCGTGGTCACGGTGGCCGTCAGCAACGGTGCCAACAGCGACGGCACCGCAGACGACCTGGATCTCACGATCGGTCAGAAGGCCGTGGGGCAGAGCTACTCCGCGCCCTGCCCCACCGCGGACCAGGTCACCCCCGCACTCGACACCAACCTGATCGCCAACCCCGGCGCGGAGGACTACACCGCGGCCACCGCGCTCGGCGCGCCGCTCGGCGACGACCAGACGGTCGCCGACTGCTGGACCAGCACCTCGCCGCTCAACCCGCCGGACGGCACCCAGGAGTCGCGCGCCTCCAGCTACCCGGGCGTGACCGGCAGCCGGGTCTTCTACGGCGGCACCAACCCCGCCACCGTCGCCATCCCCGGCATCACCACCAAGGGCACCCAGTCCATCGACGTCGGTCAACTCGATGTCGGCGGCGAGCCGTTCAAGCTCTCCGGTGACCTCGGCGGCTACGCCACACAAGGCGACTACGCCACCGTCACCGCCAGGTTCCTGGACTCCGACGGCTCCGGCCTCGGCTCCGCCGTCATCGGTCCGGTCACCTCCGCGCAGCGCGGCGGCGTCTCCAGCCTGATCCACCAGGCCTGGTACGGGAACGTCCCCAAGGACACCCGCAAGGTGCTGATCACCGTCGCCACCGTCGGCGTCAGCAGCGGCGCCAACAGCGACGGCACCGCGGACAACCTCGCCCTGACCATCGGCGCGAGCGCCCGGCCGTCCGGCCCGGTGCTCCAGACCGTGCCCTACACGTCGGTGGGCGACGACCCCGGCACGCACGTCGACCCGGGCACCGGCGCCGTCCTGCCCAATGTCACTCCGGGCGCCCTGTACCGGCCGGCGGGCCTGTCCGCCGCCGACGGCTCGGTGTACGTGTCGAACACCGGCGACAACGTGGTATCCCTGCTCCGCAAGGGCGACACGACCGTGGTGGCGGGATCGCTCGAGGCGTACGGCGCCGGGGGTGACGGCGG
Source organism: Streptomyces sp. NPDC001068 (assembly GCF_042897315.1). NCBI lineage: Bacteria > Bacillati > Actinomycetota > Actinomycetes > Kitasatosporales > Streptomycetaceae > Streptomyces > Streptomyces sp. NPDC001068. The sequence continues at coordinate 233,644 of NZ_JBIAYD010000005.1, forward strand.
CAAGGCCACCGACGCCGAGATGTACCAGCCCGCCGGCACCGCGGTGGACGCCGACGGGAACCTGTTCGTCGCCGACAGCGGGAACGACACGGTCCGCGAGGTCACCCCGGACGGTGTGATCCACCGGTTCGCCGGCACCACGGCGGCGGGCAGCCGGATCTCCGCGCACAGCGCGCGGGACACCCAGCTCAACCACCCCACCGCGGTGGCGCTCGACACCGCCGGGAACCTCTACATCTGCGACACCTACAACAACCGGGTGCTGAAGGTGTCCACCCGCGGCACGGTCGTCGTGGCCGCCGGCACCGGCCACCCCGGCTACCGGGGAGACGGCAGGACCGGCACCCACGCCCGCCTGAACCAGCCGACCGGCATCGCCCTGGACGCCGACGGCAACCTCTACGTCGCCGACTCGTCCAACAACGTGATCCGCCGGGTGGACGCGCGGACCCAGGTCGTCACCACGGTCGCCGGAGACCACGCCGCCGGTGCGGCCCACGACGGTCTCGGAGGGTTCTCCGGCGACGGCGGCCCGGCGACCTCGGCCCAGCTGAACGACCCCCAGGGCGTCGCCGTCGACGGCGCGGGCGACCTGTTCGTCGCCGACACCTTCAACAACGCGGTCCGCGAGATCACCCCCGACGGAGTGATCTCCACGGTGGTGAACTCCTCGGCCGTCCCCGGCGGCGAGAGCAGCGGCGCGGCCCCGGGCGCCTCGAAGCTCAACACCCCGAACGCGGTCGCCGTCGACCCGGTGACGGACCTGCTGTACATCGCCGACACCCGCAACAGCGCCGTCGCCGAGGTGATCGGAGTCGCGCACCCCGGCACCACGGCGGGCCCGGTGGCCCCGGCCCCGGCGAAGTCCTGACCCACCCACGAGTCGAACCACGAGACGAAGAAGAGACAACGGATGAGCAGCAAGAGTTCCGACGACTCCAGGTCGGTCATCTCCCGCAGACGGTTCGTCACCAGCGCCGCGGCCCTCGCCGGTGCCGCCGGCATGGCCGGCGTGCTGCCGGAGAGCCTGGCGCGCGCCGCGACGGCCGGGCCCAGCCGGGCCGACCTGTCCCAGATCAAGCACGTCGTGTACGTGATGATGGAGAACCGGTCCTTCGACCACTACTTCGGCACCTTCCCCGGCGTCCGCGGCTTCGACGACCCGACCGCGGTGCGCCTGCCGAACGGCAACTCGGTGTTCCAGCAGCCCGATCCGGCGAACCCGGACGGATATCTGGAACCGTTCCACATGTCCACCATCACCACCGGCGCCGCGGCCGTCCCCTCGCTGTCGCACGACTGGCGCGACCAGCACGCCTCCTGGAACCAGGGCCGGATGGACGGCTGGCTGACCACCCACCTCGCCTCGGACGGCGAGGTCAACGGCTCGTACACGATGGGCTACCACACCAAGGAGGACATCCCCTTCCACTGGGCGCTCGCCGAGTCCTTCACCCTGCTGGACAACTACCACTGCTCGGTACTGGGCCCGACCGATCCCAACCGGCTGGTGTGGATGTCCGGCACCAACGATCCCGAGGGCAAGTCCGGCGGCCCGGTCCTGGAGACGGTGACACCCAACCCGCTGACCCACCCGTCGGCCGCCGAGATCCTGTACGACGCCGGGTACAGCGTGAAGACGTACTTCTCCGGAACGACCAGCGGGTTCAACGTCTTCGGCTGGTTCGCGAGCTTCCAGAACAAGACGGTCCCCACCGCGCTCTACAACTCGGTGATGACCGGCGGCACGCTGTTCGGCAACGGCGCGCCCGGCGGGCGCGGGCTGCCGGACGCCCCCACCCCGGCCGCCGACCCGGCGCTCGGCTTCGAGGAGGACTGCGCCAACGGCACGCTCGCGGACGTCAGCTGGCTGTTCATGCCGAGCGAGGCCGACGAGCACCCGCCGAACCTGCCGGCCGCCGGTGCCCAGTACCTGGCGTCCAAGCTGGAGGCGCTCGCCGCCAACGAGGACCTGTGGAACTCGACCGTCTTCGTCCTCAACTACGACGAGAACGACGGGTTCTTCGACCATGTGGTGCCGCCCACCCCGAAGGAGCGGGACTACCCGGAGGAGTTCGTCCACCTGCCCTCCCCGAAGGGCACCCCGGGCGGTGGACTGCCGGTGGGCGCGGGGTTCCGGGTGCCGTGCATCATCGTGTCGCCGTGGACGGTGGGCGGGCACGTCTTCTCCGAGGTCTCCGACCACACCTCCGGGCTGCGCCTCATCGAGACGGTCACCGCGGCCGGCGGCCTGTCCGGGCGGGGTCCGGTGAAGTTCACGCCGATCAGCAGGTGGCGGCGCCGGACCTTCGGTGACTTCACGGGCGCCCTCCGACTGCACGACCGCAGGCCCGCCCCGGCCAACCCGCAGTTCGAGGCCTCCACCACGGCGGCGAACCTGGCCGCCCAGGCCACCGCCGCGACCCAGCCGATGCCGGCCCGGCCGGGCGCGACCCAGTCGATGCCCCGGCAGGAACACCAGCACGGTCACGGGAACTGACCCACCGGGCCGGGCTCCCGTCCGCCATGGGGAGCCCGGCCCTCGCCCGTGTCGCCGTGACACGGGGCACCGGCCCCGACCGAGCCCCCGTCCGTTCCGCCCTGCGGCGGGGGACGCGCGGGGCACGTCCTCGACCGGGACGGCCGGCGACCTGGCGCACCGTCAACTACGCCGCAGGTGACGGTGGTTGTGCTGGTCCCAAGGAGTGACGACCGGACGGGCGGAGGTCGTTGGGGTCGGCGGAATGAAGGACGTTGCTCTCCTGAGGCGCTTCGGTCCCCGTTCGCGGGGCGCGGACATCGGGCTCGTGGTGCTGGTGCTGTGCCCGGCGGTGCTGATGCAGTCGAGCACGGACGGAACGGCATTCGGCTGGTGGCTGCTGGCGGGGCTGGACGCGGTGACCGGGACGGCACTTCTGCTGCGCCGCAGACTGCCGCTGACGGTCTTCCTGGTGGTGCTGTGCGCCCTGGTGACCACGGTCGTCCTCGGTGCCGCGCACGAGACCCGGCTGTCCTCCCTCGCCGCGCTCCCGCTGGGGGGCTGTCAGCCGTCACCGCGCGCGTCATCGAAGGCCACCTGGCGGCCCGCCGGCAGCCGGACTCCGGCGACTGGACCGTCTCGCCGGACTCACCTCACGGGAGCGGGACGTCCTCCGGCTCGTCGGCGACGGGCTGAGCAACGCCGAGATCGCCGAACAGCTCGTCGTGAGCCTGCACACGGTCAAGACCCACGTGAGCCGCATGCTCGCCAAGACCGGCTGCCAGAGCCGCGCACAGGCGGCGGTCCTGGCCCGGCGCACACTGCGCTGACATCCCACCGGTCTCCCACCCCCGACCCGTCCCGTCCGGGTCACTCCTTGGTGTGACGCCGGGCCGGCCGCGGTCGGTCGGGGGAGCGAGCCGCGACGACCGAAGCAGGCGACAACGAGTGACGATCCGCGGCGTGGTTCCCGGCTGAATGGGTGCTGCACGGCAGGGGAGCAAGTCCCCTTGCCCGCAGGCGTTTCGACGCAGGCGGAGCAGAGCCGAGACCGGGAAGCCGAGTGGCCGAGAAGTGGAAGAAGACGTGATGACGAGGGAACGCGGCGGGGCGACGGTGCGCATGGCCCGCTGGAGCGCCACACACCCCTGGCGGGCGGTCTGCGCCTGGGTGCTGTTCGTGGCGCTCTGCGCCGGCGCCGGTTCCGTGGTGGGCACCAGGACCAGCGACACGGGGCTGGCGACGGGAGAGGCGCTGCGAGCGGCCCGGATGGAGGACGGCGCCGGACTCACCGCCCCCGCCGTGGAGAACGTGCTCATCACCGCCCGCTCCGGCGCCCTGGACAGACCGAGCGCCCAGCGCGCCGCGTCCGACGTGCGGGCCCGCCTCGAAAGACTGCCGCAGGTCACCGAGGTCGCCGAGCCGGTCGCAGCACGCGACGGCTCGGCACTCCTCGTCCGGGCGACCATGGCGGGCACCGCCGACGACGCCGGCGCGAATGTCCGGCCGCTGCTGGACGCGACCGACGCCACCGGGGGCGCCTACCCCGCCCTGCGCGTGGAGGAGGTGGGCGACGCCTCCATGAGCGCCGCGCTCGACACCCGGCTCGACGGCGACTTCCACAAGGCGGAACTCGTCAGCATCCCCGTCACCCTCGCGATCCTGCTGGTGGCGTTCGGCGCGCTCCTCGCGGCCGGCGTCCCCGTGCTGCTGGCACTGTCGTCGGTGGGCGCGGCCATCGGACTGTCCGCCCTCGCTTCCCAACTCGTCCCCGCCACCGACGTACTGGACAGCGTGATCCTGCTGATCGGCATGGCCGTCGGCGTGGACTACTCGCTCTTCTACCTCAGGCGCGACCGCGAGGAACGCGCGCTCGGCCGGAACCGGATCGACGCCGTGGAGATCGCGGCCGCCACCTCGGGACACGCGGTGGTGGTCTCCGGACTCGCGGTGTCGGTCGCCATGTGCGGCATGTTCGTCTCGCACAGCTCGACGTTCCACTCCCTGGCGATCGGCGCGATCCTGGTGGTCGCCGTGGCGGTCCTCGGCTCGGTGACGGTGCTGCCCGCGCTGCTGGCCGGGCTCGGCGCCCGCCTCGAGCGCCCAAGGGTGCCCCTGGTCTGGCGTCTGACCGCCCGCCGGCAGGGCGAGGGCCGCTTCTGGCCGGCGGTGCTGCGCCCCGCCCTGCGCCGCCCCGCCGCGACCCTCGCGCTCTCCGTGGTGGCGCTGCTGGCGATCGCCGCCCCCGCCACCGGCATGAGGCTCAAGCTCCTCGACGACTCCGACCTGCCGCGCACGCTGCCCGTCATGCAGAGCTACGACCGGCTCACCGCGGCGTTCCCCGGCACCGGCTCCTCGCTTCGCGTGGTGGTCCGCGCCCCGGCCGCACAGGCCGCCGGGATCGGCAGGACCCTGACCGCGCTGGCCGAGGAGACCGCCAGACGGCCCCTGTTCAACGACGACGGCCCGGTGCGCCCCCGGACCTCGCGGGACCACACCGTGACCACCGTGGACCTGGGCGTCGGCCACCGGGCCGGCACGGCCGATGCGAAACGCGCCCTCGACCTGCTGCGCCGACAGCTGCTGCCGCAGGCGCTCAGGGGCATCCCGGTCGCCGAGCACGCGGTGGGCGGACCGGTCGCGCTGACCGCGGACTTCACCGACGACGCCACCGACGCGATGCCCTGGGCGATCGGCTTCGTCCTGCTGTTCACCCTCGTCATGCTGATGGCGATCTTCCGTTCCCCGGTGGTCGCCCTCACCGCGATCGTGCTCAACACCCTGTCCGCCGCCGCCTCCTACGGCCTTCTGACCCTGGTCTTCCAGCACCACTGGGCCGAGGGGATGCTCGGTTTCCACTCCAACGGCGCGATCGTCACCTGGCTCCCGCTGTTCCTGTTCGTGGTCCTGTTCGGGCTCTCGATGGACTACCACATCTTCGTGGTCAGCCGGATCCAGGAACTGGTCCGCCAAGGTCTGCCGACCACGCAGGCGGTGGCCCGGGGCATCACCCGTTCGGCGGGCACGGTCACCAGCGCCGCCGTCGTCATGGTCGCCGTGTTCGCGATCTTCGCGACCCTGTCCACGCTCGACATGAAACAGCTCGGCGTCGGCCTCGCCGCGGCGATCCTCCTGGACGCGACGGTCATCCGCGCGGTGGTCCTGCCGGCCGCGATGATCCTGCTCGGCAGGGCGAACTGGTGGACTCCGCGTCTCCTGTCCCGCTCCGGCACCCCCACCGCCGCGGTGTCCCCGGACCACGAACCCCGGAGAGCGGTCGTCGACGAGTTGCGGTGACCGCTACCGCTTGCGGCCGAGCAACTGCACCGCCCGCGCCCGGTGTCCGTTCATCGTCGTGACGTCGATCCGGTCCTCGGCCACCAGGTCGAAGTCCGACAGCAGGGCACGCAGCCCGGCGATGTCGTGGTGGCGGCACACCGCGCCGTCGTCGGCCTCGAAGACCCCGTACGGCGTGCCGTGCCGCCGGGCGCAGGCGGCGTAGCGGTCGCGGTTTCGTTCGTCGTCCTGCAGGAGCATGTCGCTGACGTAGAGCAGGCCGCCGGGCGCCAGGACCCGGCTCACCTCGGCGACCAGCGCCCGCTGGTCGTCGGAGCCGGGGACGCAGGTGAGCACCGCGAACAGCAGGACGACGTCGAAGCCGGCCGAGGGGCGGTTCAGCCGGGGCGGGGACTCCAGGACGGCGAAGCGCAGGTCCGGCCGCCACCGGCGGCCCCGCTCGACCAGCGCGGGCGACGGGTCCACGCCGGACACGTCGCGGAAGCCGTGCCCGGCGAGTTCGGCCATCACGCGGCCGTATCCGCAGCCGTAGTCCAGCACCCGGGCGTTCGGACCGGCCCCCGCCAGCCGGTCGGGGTTCACCGGGTGGGTGAACGTCTTCGTCGCTCCGACGCCGTTCCAGTACGCCATCTGGCTGCCGAGGTCCGTCACGCCACCGCACGATACGGCCCTACGCGTCCGCGGCGGCCCGGCGCGGGTGTTCTGCGCCGGGCCGCCGCGGACGTTCTGCCGGGTCAGGCGGGCAGGGTGAACTGCTGGTTGGTGCCGCCGGCGCAGGTCCAGATCTGCAGCCGGGCTCCGTTGGCCGTCGACTTGTCGGTGACGTCGAGGCACTTGCCGGACGCAGGGTTCACCAGCGTGTCGCCGCTGCCCCGCTGCCAGACCTGGGCACCGGTGCCGTTGCAGTCGTACAACTGGACCTTCGTGCCGTTCACCGTGCCGGCGGCGGTGAGGTCCATGCACTTGCCCAGACTGCGGATGGTGCTGTCGGAACCCACGGTCCACTGCTGGGCCGTGGTGCCGTTGCAGTCATACATCTGAACGGCGGTGCCGTTGGCGCTGTTCGCCGCCGCGACGTCCACGCACTTGCCGCCGAGGCCGGTGATCTGACCGGTGGAGCCGGTGGGCGGCGGCGTGGTCGTACCGCCGGTCACGGCGTTCATGGTGCTGGAGAACTGCCAGGCGCTCTGCGGGGTTCCGCTGCAGCTGTCGGAGAGCTGGCCGTTGGTGGCGCACGCCTTGTCGCGGCCGAGTGCCCAGAAGGCGAGCTCCTGGATACCCTTGGACTTGGCGAAGTTGGTGAGCGTGGTGGCGTTCCCGGTGGTGAAGATCTCGCTGGTGTCGTCGTTGACCCCGATCATCGGGGTGTTGCCCTCCATCGCCCACAACTGGGCGTCGGACTTCTCCGGCCAGATCGCGCCGAGTTGGGAGCGCAGGGCGGTGGCGGCGTCGGTGGCGGCCTTGCCCATGTCCCGGGTGCCGTCGTAGTAGTCCATCGTCATGATGTTGACGAGGTTGACGTTGAGGCCGTTGCTCTTGGCGTTGGACAGCAGCTTCGTGCCGTTGCCGTCGAGGCCGTTGGGCATGGACGGCAACGTGTACTGGACGTCCAGCTTGCGCCCGGCGCTCGCGTACTCCTGCTGGAGCTGGGCGAGGGCCTTGTTGCGGCGGTCGTTGGCGGCCGTGTCGGCGATCGCGGAGCCCTCGATGTCGAAGTCGACCCGGGTGAGGTTGAGGGTGTCGATGACCTTCTTGTACTGGGCCTTGAGCGAGGCCACGGTGGAGCAGGCCTGGGCCTCCTCGATGCCGGAGGCGCCGCCGAAGGAGGCGATGACGTCGCCGCCCGCGCCGCGCAGGGAGTTGATCGCCGAGGTCCAGCCGGCGTCGGTGACGGGGGTGTCGCCGTTGAACATGGCGTTGCAGCCGCCGCCGTCGATGACGAAGGCGAGCGTGAAGTACTTGAGCCCCGTGGCGTTGCGGGCGTTGGTCATGGCCGACGGCGAGTTCCACGTCTCGACGTACGGCGCCGCGTAGTGGGCGGGGAAGCCGGGGCCCGGGTTGGCCGCGGCACTCGCGGAGCCGCCGGTGGCGACGAGCACGGTGGCGGCCGTCGCGAGGACGGCGGGGATCGCGGTGAGGGCTCTGGCAGCGGATCTGATCACAGGACGGCTCCTGTCATGAGCGGGGGACACGCGAGGTGGGGGGTGCCGAGGCGGAGCGTCAGGAAGTTGCACCGGTGTTCAGGTGACTGAACGATGGTTCCTGTCTTGAACCTTCGATGGTTGAAGACGGTATGGACTAGACCAGCTGTGCGTCAATACCCCGTACGCCGCCCGCAGTTCGGGCGGCCATGCCGAAGCGCCCCCGCGGCCGGGCGGGCGCGGCGGATGTCTGCAGACGCGCCGACAAGCCCTGGCGGAGGGGTCGCCGGCGCCTCGGTATCCCCGAGGAACGCGACCGAATACACGACAGGCATGCGGAGCGGATTTCCACTCCCCGGCGGCAAACAGATGCAGCTCCAACCGGTCTTCCTGTAAGGCGAATTGGCGCCGTAAAGGGAATCGGCCCGAGCCGTTCGACGGCAGCGGGCCAAAGTCGGCCGCGGCCTTCTCTGCGGACCTGGGTGCGGAGTCCCGGCGGTGTCGGAGGTCTGTCGGACCGTTGATTCACGCAGGTCAGCGCCCCGCCATCGCGCAGACTTTGCAATTCCTTGAATCGGTGATCATTGATTGTTCAAAGGGAAAACTTATGCTCCGCTGAAACCGGACATGATCTGAAGGTCGTGGCGGGAGGCAAGCCGGGAAAGTACTGGATTCGAGGCAGCGATGAACCGTTCGACAGCAAGCGCACTGGCGCCTTATGCGCCAGGTGGCGTCGCCCTTCTGCGTCGGATCGCTCTTCTCGCGCTGGTGGTGATGGCGACCGCCGCCCTCGGGTACGACCGTCCGCCGGGTGAGGCCCAGGGCACCGCCCTGGACGGCGGTATGCACTCCCAGGGCGAGGCCGACTACCCCTACGCCCAGCCGGGCGACGAGTACTGGGTGGCCCTGCCGGCGCCGGCCAACACCTCCGGAACACCGCTCACCGTCCTCGACGCGACCATCGCACCCGCACCGAGGGGCGTGCGGATCCTCGGATACCGGGCCGTGAGCGCCGAGTACGCGGGAGGCTACCTTCTGGGCTTCGCCCACGTCGGAGCCGAGGACAGCGTCCTGGAACGGGCGCACGACTACGCGGGGGACCCGATTCCGGTGGAGCCGCACCAGCGGTCGGACGTCTACTACCTGGCACGTCTCCGGGTGACCGGCCCCATCCACGGCAAGCTGACGACCTGCCGGTTCCGCTACCGACAGGGCTCCAACGTCTACCGCCAGGACCTGCGCTGCCTCAATGAGCTCAAGATCGGAACGGAGCCCGAGAGCACGAGCTGAGACACCCCGCAAAGCCTCACCCGCGTCCCCGCGGGTGAGCTGAGACACCGCGGAAAGCCTCCACGCGTCCCTGCGGGCGAAGCGCCAGCCACCCGCACAGGCAGGCCAGCGGCAGCTCGGCGCAGAACGCCATCGCGGCCGCTGTGACGAGGTCGCTCCCCGCGGCCGCCGTCGTGATGTCGAACCAGGCGTCGACGACGAGCAGGGTGCCGGCCATGGCTGCTGCCACCGGATGCCGTCGGTCGCCGCGGGCGGCCAGGACGCCGGTGGCGATCAGGGCGACTGCCTCAAGGCTGTCGACGCCCACCCAGGTAACCGGCCAGTGCGCGGCGGTCACGGCGTCCGGCAGCCCGGTCGCCAGCACGTACAGCCACGGCAGCAGTACGAGCCCGCACCCGACCAGCAGCCGTCCCGCGCGGCCGACCAGACGCGACCCGGCCCCGGTGTGCTCCCGCTCCGCCCCCTCCGGCCGGGCACGGCCGTCCAGCCGAACACGCTCGCCCTCGCCGCTTGCGGTCGTGAAATCGTCGGTGTGCTCCGCCAGTTGTCGCATGCTCGGATCTGCCTTTCCGCGTGCTCTTCCCTTACGGCCTCCAGCCTTCGCCGCGCACCGGCCGCCGTCAGTCACGCAGGTGTCCGATCCGGGGTGGAGAAAAGTGCACCCCGGTCCCGGGCACCGTCGTCATCGCCCGGCGCGCGCGGGCGGCTCTACTGTTCGGGCATGCACCTCAGAGCGTGGCAACCGGCCCTTCTACGAGGGCCGTTCGGGGGCGCGGGCCGGGCCACGGCCTTCCACTTCGCCGGCATCGCGATCCAGTTCGGCGTGCTGCTGGTCCTGGCGCTGCCCTGGATCTACTTCGTGCCGTCGGCGATGTGGGCGGTGACGGTGGCCGTCGCGGTGCCGTCGGCCGCCGTGGTGCTCGCCGGACCGCTGCTCACCCGGTTGCAACGGGCGCGTTTCCGGGACCGGCTCGGCGTGGTCGTGCCCGCGCCCACGGACCTGGCGGAGCGGCCGGGACGCCATGGCATCAGGCAGTGGCTGCGCTCGCCCCCGGGCCGCCGCCAGTTGCGCTACCACCTGGTCGTCGGCCCGCTGTACGCGCTCGGCGGCGTGCTGGTGCTGACGCTGTGGGCGGCAGGTGCCGCCGCGGCCTCGATCTACCTGTGGCTCTGGGCGACCCCGTGGCAGTGGTCGACGGAGAACGCGGGCTACTCGGTGCGGGGGGCCTGCGTCACGGCAGCAGGCGTCGCTGTGCTCCACGCGACCGCCTGGCTGACCGACAGGCTGGCCCGCTGGGACACCCGCGCGGCGAACGTGCTGCTCGGGCCGAGCCGCGAGGAGGAGTTGACCCGGCGAGTGGCCGACCTCGCCGAGAGCCGTGCCAGTGTGGTCGACGCGGCCGATGCCGAGCGGCGGCGGATCGAGCGCGACCTGCACGACGGAGCACAGCAGCGCCTGGTGGCGCTCGCCGTCAACCTCGGCATCGCCAGGGCCACCCTGGGCCACCTGCCGGAGGAGGCCCGCAAGGTGATCGACGAGGCGCACCGCGAGGCGAAGGCGGCCATCTCCGAGCTGAACGACCTGGTACGCGGTCTGCATCCGGCGGTCCTGGAGGACCGGGGGCTCGATGCCGCCCTCTCCGGTGTCGCCGCCCGACTTCCCATACCGGTCAGGCTGTCGGCACACCTCGAGCGGCGCCCGTCTCCCACCGTCGAGGCGGTCGCGTACTTCGTGGTCTCCGAGGCGCTGACGAACGTGGTCAAGCACGCACAGGCATCGAGGGCCGATGCGACCGTCGAACAGACGAGGGGGACACTGTTGATCACCATCGCGGACGACGGCGTGGGAGGCGCGGACCCGTCGGGTGCCTCGGGCACCGGACTCGCGGGACTCGCCAAGCGCGTCGCGTCCGTCGACGGCGTGTTTTCCTGCCGCAGCCCCCGTGGGGGCCCGACCGTCATCACCGTGGAGCTGCCGTGCGCGCCGTGATCGCCGAGGATTCCGTCCTGCTACGGATCGGGGTGGTCAAGGTGCTGGAGATGGCCGGCTTCGAGGTGTGCGCCGAGACGGCGGACGCGACGGGGCTGCTGTCGGCGGTCGAGGAGCACCGGCCGGACCTCGCCGTGGTCGATGTCCGCATGCCGCCCGGTTTCACCGATGAGGGCGTACGGGCCGCCCTCACGATCCGCCGGGAGTGGCCGCGGACCGCCGTGCTGGTGCTGTCGCAGTACGTGGAGGAGCGGTACGCGACCGATCTCCTCGCCGCCCACACGTCCGGCGTGGGGTACCTCCTCAAGCAGCGGATCGCCGACGTCGAGGAGTTCGCCGAGTCGGCGCGGAGGGTCGCGGCCGGCGGCACCGCGTTGGACCCGCAGGTCGTCGCGCAACTGCTGGTGCGTCGCCACCGCGATCCGCTCGACCGGCTGACACCGCGCGAGCGTGAGGTGCTGGAGCTGATGGCCGGCGGCCGGTCCAACGCCGGGATCGCGGCCGAACTCGTGGTCAGCGACAGCGCGGTCGCCAAGCACATCAACAGCATCTTCACCAAGCTGGACCTGCCCAGGGCGGACGCCGACCACCGCCGAGTACTGGCTGTCCTGCGCCTGCTCGGCGTCGCGAAGCACCACTAGCTAGTGCCGGAGAGAAGGCATCGCGGCCTGCAACCCGCCCCGAGTCACCTCCAGGACCGCCTTTCCGGGGATCAGACGTCCGCGAAGCGCCTCGGCCGCCTCATCGAAGCGGTGCCAGGATCCTTGCCAGCCGATCTCGACGGTGACGGCTCCCTCGGAGGCAAGCCCGGTGAGAACGGCCAGGTCCGCGCCGGCGTCGCCCTCGATGACGAAAGAGGTCAGCGATTTGGCCGGGCCGACGGTCGCATACGGCGGAAAGGCCGCCGGCTCCCCGGATGTCCAGCCGACGCTCTGCACGCCGCCTCCGGGAGCGAGCAGGTTCCACGCCGCCACCAGTTGGGGGCCGCCGACGCTGTCGATGACCACGTCGACCGGTCGCTCGAGTCCTTCCAGCCCGATCAGCACCTCGTCGGCACCGGCCTCGGCCAGCCCCTGACCGCGGGCGGCCGAGCCCACGGACGCGATCACGTGCGCGCCGGCCCGCGCCGCCAGCTGGACGGCGAACCGGCCGACTCCGCCGGAGGCACCGGTGATCAACACCCTCTTGCCCGGTCCGACCCCGGCGGCCCGCAGCGAGCGCAGCGCCGCCACTCCGGCGACCGGCAGGGCGACCGCCTGCGCCGGTTCCAGGCCCTTCGGTATCTCGGCAAGCGCACCCACGTCGATCGCGACGCGCTCCGCGAACGCCCCCGACGTCAGGGCCACCACCTGGGTCCCCACCGTCGGGCCGGAACCGTCGGCTGCGGCCCGGACCACCGTTCCGGCGGCGTCCGAACCGAGCACCGCACCCACGGGGACGCGACCGGAGCGGGCGTCGTTGAGGTCGCCACGGTTCAACGAGACGTGGGAGACGTCCACCAGGACCTGGCCCGGCCCGGGCACGGGATCGGGAACCCCGGCGAGGCGGACAGCGGCGGGCGCGGACGGATCGACGACGAGAGCACGCACGGAAATCTCTTCTTCCTCTGGTCCGGGACGTGTTGCAGCAGCCATCGTCGGTAACCTTGCCCGTCGGCGGAAGGAGGCACATTCATGTCACGCAGTCACACGCGTGTCGCCGAGGCGGTGAGGGACGAAGCCTGCCCGGTCACCGAGGTGCTCGACCGCGTGGCGGGCAAGTGGAGCATCGGGATCCTGATCGCCGCCGCCCACGGCCCGGTCCGCTTCACCGAACTGGAACGCGCCGTCAACGGCATCAGCCGACGGATGCTCACCCTCAACCTGCGCAGGCTGGAGCGGGACGGACTGCTCGTCCGCACCGTGTATCCGACCGTGCCGCCCAAGGTGGAGTACAGCCTCACTCCGATGGCCCGGGAGCTCCACACCTCACTGACCGGGCTGGTGGGCTGGGCCGAGCGGCACCGGTCCGCGGTCTCCGAGGCCCGTGCCGCCTATGACACCGCGGCGGAGCGGGGACCGGACGCCGACTGAACGGGCCCGGACCAGCTCTCGGGCGTGATCACGGGACCGGCCCTGGGCGCGGTGTCCGGCCGGCCGAGTTCGCGGCCCGGCCGGCGGAGTGGTCAGGTGAAGCCACGACCGCGGGTCTGATAGACGACCTCGCGACGGGGTACCCGGATACAGCCGGCGCGGACGGTTCGGTTCGCCGGGGCGCCGGCACTACCCCCAAGGAGAGAAATCATGATCATCCTGGGAATCATTCTGCTGGTCATCGGGTTCGTCACCGGGATATCCATCCTGTGGACCATCGGGATCATCCTGGCGGTCGTCGGAGCCGTCCTGTGGCTCCTCGGCGGGATGGGACACGCCGTCGCCGGCCGACGGCACTACTGGTAGTCACCGGTAGCCGCCCCGCGCGCGGCGGTCCGGGGGGAGGGCGCGCGGGCGGGTACCACGTGTGCCGCCCGGCGCCGACCGCGGGTGCAGACGTACCGGCCCGCGCAGGCGGGGGTGTGCTTCCGGCGGCTCAGACGGGCGGCGGCGCAGCGGTCAGGAGGTCGAGCGTCCCGGTGATGTCGAGGAGACGTTCCAGGTTCGCCGGCCGGTCCTCCAGGTGCAGCCGTACCCCCGCGGCGGTGGTCCTCCGGTGGATCATCAGCAGCACGGACAGGCCCGTGGAGTCGATGGTGCCCAACCCCGCGCAGTACAGGTCCAGGTGCCTGATGCCCGTGCGGCCGGCGAGTTGCCGGGTCACCTCGTCCTGGAGGACGTCGGCGTTCTCGTAGTCGAGATCACCGTGGATCTCTATGCGGACTCGGTCCTGGTCGCCGACGGTGGTCAGGCGCAGGTGGTTGGACGGCATCGGCATCGTGGTCATGCAGGATTCCCGGCGGCGGTGGTGTGGTCGGTCTTGGTGAGGGCTTCGGTGCCGTGCTCGAGGATGCGGGCGGCCCGCGGGAAGTCCTTGAGTTCACGTGCGAGCAGAGCGAGGGCCGGCGGCAGTGACTGCGCCGGCACTCCGCGGGCGGCGAGGATCTGGGCGGTCCAGGCGAGGAAGTCGGGGAACAGGGTCTCGTCGCCGAGGTAGAGCGCGGTGGCGAGGAACTCCACGATGTGCGCGAGATCCTCCGCGGTGCGCTCCCGCTGCATCTCGTCGTAGGCGCGCATGGCGGGAAACGCGTCCTCGAGCGCGGTGAAGACGGTCCGCACCAGGGTGCCGCTGCTCCGGGCGACCAGGGTGTACTCCTGGTCCGCCAGGTGCGGCAGGTCGTCGACCTGCTGGTGGTCGAACTGCGGGCGCGGCAGCGGCCCCCGCGCGAGGCGGTCGGCCGCCGAGCGGGCGTCGGGGGCCCACGCGTCGGCGCCCAGCAGGCGGGCGTACCGCCCGTCGGGGCCGAAGGCGGCACCGCCGACCAGGACCGGTACACCGATGGCCTGGCAGGCGGTGATCGCCGCGTGCGCGGTCGGCAGGCGGGTGGCGATCGAGCTGGACAGGGCGACCGCGTCGGCCGGAATGGTGTGCAGGTGGGAGATGAGGTGCGGGGTGGGGACCTGGGCGCCGAGGTAGTCGACCCGCCAGCCGCGCAGCTTCAGCACCTCCGACAGCAGCCGGGCGGGCAGTGCGTGCCACTCCCCGTCGACGCAGGCCACCGTGATCCTTCCACGGGACGCTGTGGTGCGGGCGGCGGGATGTGCCGCGAGCGCGGCGACGGCCCGTTCGTTTATGGCGGTCGCGGCGTGCTCCTGGGCGACCGTGAACCGGTTGGCCGCCCACTCCTGACCCACTCGTCCCTGTACGACGGCGATGACGTCGAGCAGCACGCTCTCCGCGTCGACGCCCTCCTCGACGGCTCGGGTGACGAGCTCGGTCGCGGAGTACTCGTCGCCGTTGAGGACGGCGTTCCACAGCCTCTCGGTGAGGAACTCGATGTCGACGCCGTCGGGGGAGCGGGGCGGAGTTGTGGTGCTCATCCGGTCAACCTGCCCCGGGCGGACGGTTTCAGCACTCCGGTACGACGGGTGCGCGGCGCGGAGACGACGACGACGGCCATGTCGTCGTGGCGGCGGTTGCCCAGCCATTGCGCGGCCAGCATCTGGACGTGCTCCGCGATGCCCTCCGAGGGCATCCCTGAGCATCCGGCCAGGGCCTGCTTGAGCCGCTCCTCGCCGAACAGGGTGTCACCCATCGGACCGCCCTTGGCCTCGGTGATCCCGTCGGTGTACAGCACGCAGGACTCACCGGGGGCGAGGACGACCGCGGCGGTGCGGGCGTGGACGTGGGGCATGGCACCGACCAGGGTGCCCCGGGTGTCGGCCTCCTCCACCGTGCCGTCCTGCCGGATGATCAGGGGGGCCGGGTGCCCGCCGCTGGTCACCCTGAGGTCCACCAGGTCGCCACGGCGGGCCGCGGAGGCCAGCACCAGGGTCGCGAACCGGGTGTGCTGGGAGTTGAGCAGCGCGGTGTTCAGCAGGTTCAGCATCCGCTGGTGGTCGTCCGCCAGCGGCAGCAGGGCGTGCAGCGTGTTGCGGATCTTGCCCGTGAGGACCGCGGCCTCCAGTCCCTTGCCGCACACGTCGCCGAGCGTCACCAGGGACGGCTCGCCCTCCACGGCGGCGGGGTGGACGTCGTAGAAGTCTCCGCCGATCCGCTCCTCGTCCGCGGAGGGACGGTAGCGGCCGGCGAAGTCGACCCCGGAGATCTGGTGCAGAGTCGGCGGCAGCAGCTCCTGCATGAGCACTTCGGTGATCGCCGTCTGCTCGGCGTACAGGCGGGCCGCGGACATCGCCGCACCGGAGCGGGCGGCGAAGAGCCGGGCGAAGACCTCCTCCTCCTCGGTGAAGGCGGCGGTCCGCGCCTTGCGCAGCAGCACGAGCGCACCGGCCGGGACACCGTGACCGGGCAGCGGGGTGATCACGATCGAGCCGACCGCTCCGAACCCCTCGGGCACCATCCAGGCCGGGGCCGTGGCTGGGTCGATCCACCGGGAGGGGACCGGCGGGAACCCGCGCAGCGCCTCCCCCAGGCCGGGCACGTCGTCGGGGTCGACCTTCTCCTGGGTCTGGGTGGGGGTGCCGCCGCGCAGGCAGGTCACCACCGGCAGCCGGTTGCCGCGTGCGGGCGCGATGGCCAGCGCCGCGTCCGCGAGGCTCTCGGCGGCCATCTGCGCGGTCACGTCCATGCAGCGCCCGAGATTGAGGGAGGAGAGCAGGATGTTGGACGCCCTGGCGAGGAACGACGTGCGTTCCCGCTCCACGTGCAGGGCCTCGCGGGCCAGCTGGTGATCGGTGTCGTCCACCAGCCACCAGGCGACCGTGCCGTCGTCGCGCACGCTGGGGTGGGCCTCGAAACGGCGGCCGTCGATCGGTCCGGTCAGTGGCTCGGGAGCGCCGGAGCCGGGCCCGCCCCGTGTGTCCTCGGATGACAGGGAGTGATGCGCCGAGGCGAGCCACGGGGGTGCCACGTCGTCCAGGCACGTGCCGGGCGTCGCCCGCGGCAGGAGGGCGGCGGTGACGTCGTTACGCCCTACGAGCGTGCCGTGCGGGTCGACGACCAGCACCGGGTACGGGGCGCTGCCCCAGGGGAAGTCCTGAGCTGCTACGGAGTTCTGCGCTTGGGTGGAAGCCAAATATCGAGGACCCGCTGCGCGAATCCCTCACCTCATCGACTCGACGGAACGTTGCTATGAGGCAACCATCCTGCACCGTGACGCTTCCTGGCAACCGGCACCCCCTCCCTCCACGGGATGCACACAGCGTGAAGGTTGACGCGGAGGGGGTCCATGGGCATCAAGTGAATTCGGACGTCGGGAAGTTGTCCGCGCCGGGTGGGACCTCGCGGCACGTCCTCAGTCGCCCAGGAACCACACGTAGCTGCCCGGTGTCGCCGCGCATGGGTCCAGGAGGCCGGCGAGGTCGAGCAGAGCGGCCTTGTGCCGTGCGTCCCCGCACCCTTCCGCCAGGGCGGCGGCCTCCTGCCGGGCGACCTCGGCTTCCTGCTCGTTGAAGAGTGTGTCGCCATACGGGTCCACCCAGCCGAGCTTGCCGGAGCCGTGCCGGTCGAGGCCGCTCAGCGCCGCCGCCAGCGCCTCGCCGTGCTCGTAGGAGCCCCGCAGGAAGGTGTCCCGGGCGGGACCCTTTCGCGCGGGCCGCGCCGAGTGCAGTTCCAGCTCGATCCCCATGACCCCTCCTTCGGGCTGTGAGGACGAGCTTCGCAGAGCCGGTGTCCGGGTGCCGAGATCCTCCTGGCGCGCTTCACGGCGTACGTCGGCCCGCCGCATCGGCCCGGCGGCGTGGGTACCGTGCTCGTGCACGGGAGAAGGTCCTCCGCTACGTAGTGGAGCGTACGACGAACTCCGCGACCACGTGTTCGACACGACGGGACGCGCGGCCGTCCATCTGCTGGAGCAGCAGCCGGGCGGCGGTCCTTCCCACCTGGTGGGCGGGATAGCTGATCGTGGTGAGCCGAGGCCGCACCAGGGAAGCGAAGTCGATGTCGTCGTGTCCGATGACGGCGATGTCCGCGGGTATGTCCACCCCCGTGTGCTCGGCGCCGTCCATGACGCCCACGGCGGTGACGTCGTTGACGCACATGACGGCATCCGGCCGGTGGCGAGCGGTCATCAGCCGTTGGAAGCCGAGCACTCCCGCCCGGCGGGTGTGCTCCCCGGGGACGATCAGGTCCTCGGGGATGCTCAGTCCCGCCGCCGTGGCCGCGTCCTTGATGCGCTGGAGACGGGGGTCTCCTCCGGTCGCGTCCCGCGGTCCCGCGATGACCCCGACCCGCCGGCGGCCGGAGGCGGCCAGCAGGGCCAGGGCCTGCCGGACCGCGGCGGCGGAGTCAGGCATCACGAGATCGACGTCGCTGAACTCGACGTCGGCGCTGACCACGGCGGGGATACCGGCCCGGCGCAGCTCCTGGAAGGCGTCCCGGTCGAGTCGGAACGGGGTCATGACGACACCCGCGAACCGCTGGTTGACGACCTCGCGCAGCAGGTCCTCCTCGGCCTCACGGCGGGCGCCCGTGTTGCTGACCACCACGTGACAGCCGTGTGCCCGCAGTTCGTCCTGGAGCGAACTGGCCAGGTGCGCGTAGAAGGGGTTGGCGATGTCCGGGATGACGAGGGCGACGAGGGTGGACCGCCCGGTGCGCAGACTGCGCGCCACCGGGTTCAGGCTGAAGCCGAGCCGTACGATCGCCTCTTCGACGGCCTGCCGTGTCCCGTCGGACACGGGACGCTTGCCGCTGAGCACGTAGGAGACGGTCGCCGACGAGACACCGGCCGCACGTGCGACCTCGGTCATGGTGACTCGGCGCTGCATCGGCACAACTCCCCGTATCCGCCGCCCTTCCGCTGCCGCAACTGTATGCGGCGTCGGTTCAGGGGGTGAGGAGCAATTGGCCGAAGTGGACCTCGAGGGAGCGGATGCGCCAGCCGTCGGGGGTGCGGGTGTACCTCAGGTCCTCGCTCTGATGGACCTCGTTGGGGCTGGTGTTGCCCCCGGTGGCCACCCACAGGAGCCAGTTGGCGACTGCGGTGTCGCCGTGGACCTCGATGATCGGGTTGGTGAAGCTGTGCATGGCGAAGCTGCCGCCGGCGGTCTTCTCGGCGAGCACCGTGATGATGCTGTCGATGCCGTGGACCTCGACTCCCAGGGCCGCGCAGGTCCAGGTGGCGTCCGGGGTGAAGACGTCGGGGAGCCTGTCGAGGGCGACTTCCTTGCCGAGCCAGCCCTTGTTGACGCAGTCGGAGTAGACGGCGGTCAGCTTCTTGATCTCTTCGATGTCCTCGAGCCGCTGGATGCGCTGTTCGAGGGTGGTGCGGTCGGTCACCGCGGTGTCCTTTCTCGGGGAGTGCGGGGTCGGGCTGCCGCGGGGTGGCCCGGTGCCGGGCGGGCGGTCTTCGCCGGGGTACGGAATCCGGATCAGCGGCGGCGGTTCCCCCTGTGCCCGAGGCGACGCCAGGAGTGGCCGCGCGGCCCCGGCGACTCGGGCGGGTTCTCGGCGGACGACCGCGGGTTTCGCGCGCGGCTCCCGGAGGCCTCGGAATAGGTCCGCAACCCGTAGCCGAGTAAAGCGGATATGAGGGCGGGTCCGGGATGGTGGTACAAAGCCTCGAGTTCACGCACCGCGTCCTCGCATCGCGCGCAGCTTCTTCTGTGGGCCGAGAACTCCGGGCTGATTTCCAGTTGTGACCGCCTGGCGGCGGTGTCCATGATGCGCACGTAGCCCCGGCATTCGGGACTCAGGCCGCCGATCTCCCGATAGGCCTGCAGATAGTTGCGGCCCAGGGTCAGCAGGGCGTGCTCGTGCTGGTAGTCGAACTCGTCGACGGCCGTTCCCGCGTGCAGGCCGGCCAGTTCGGGGCTGCTGCCCTCGATTTCGACGTACCACAGCAGTTCCTGCTCGTGCTGGGGGGCGCGCCGCAGAGCCTGCACCATGACACTGCGGCGCGCCCATTCGGGAACGGCGAGACGAGGATCGCCTCCGAAACTCGTCAGCCACCGCAGGAAGCCGGGGTGCAGGCGCTGCTCCCGCTCGTCGGCCGCCCACTCCGCGGCGAGTTCCTGAACCAGGAGCAGCATGCCGTGGCGGACGGCCCGTGGCCTGAAGCGGCCGGCGGCGGCGGATGTCTCCGTGATGGAAATCGCCTGCCACGCGAGGTGGTTGGCATACCGTTCCTCCGGCGCGCATTGCCAGGCGTAGCGAAAAAGCGATGGCATATGCCGGTCACGGAACAGCCGGACGGCCTCGACCGCCGGTGGTTCCGTGGTCGCCAGGTGAGCGATCAGATCGCCGTCCGAGAGCGGCAGTCGGCTTTCCCAGTCACGCGGGTGGTCGTTCTCTCCAAACATGAACACCCCTAGGCGGATCGTGAGGAGGTCGGCGATGTCGAACGCACGGCTGATTGGGGAGGATAGCGATTTCGGCGCCCGGATCAATCCCGTCGCGCACGGGTCGGGAGTGCCTTGGTGAAAGGGTCAACGCCGCTGGCATTACCGTCGGTTACCGCTGGCGGGTCCAAGGGTCCACGGTGCGTCGAAGCGCTTCACGCGGCGCCACCTGTGTGCGGAGGACGGGGGCCGATCGCACGTGACGCACATCGAACCGGATGCCGCGGATGCCGAGCGCCACCTGCCGTGACAGTTGGTGAGGGTCGCGGCGCGCCGCGAAGCCGGCCCCGCTCCTCTCGTAGCGTAATCGATTACGTCCTTCACGACGGCCTTGACGGATTCGCGTCCGGCCTGTATCCGCACGTCAGCGCGAGCACATGCCGTCGGCCTGGTGGTCCACCGCGGGAAGCGGCCGACGCCGGGGCACGTCCCGCTCCCCGGCTGCTCTCGGGCGGATCGCTGGAGTAGGAAGGTGCCGGCCGGGCATCCGGTTGTTCGGGCTCGTGCCGTAGCCCGTGACCCGTCTTCCGGCTCAGTGGGGGATTCAGCGTGATAGTCGACGACGTACCGGCGTCCTCCGCCCAGGACGCCGCGCCAGGCGACACCGCGGCTCGCAAGCAGCGCCTGCGCCGTCGCCTCGAGCGGCTGATCGGCGTGGCCGCCACCGAAGGCAACGAACTGGTGCGCCTGCGCAACGGAGATGAGATCTTCCCCGCCATGCTCGGGGCGATCCGCGGGGCCGAGCACACCATCGACCTGATGACGTTCGTGTACTGGCGGGGCCGCATAGCCCACGACTTCGCCGACGCCCTGGCCGAGCGAGCCCGCGCCGGTGTGCGGGTGCGCCTGCTGCTCGACGGCTTCGGAGCCAAGGAGATCGAGGGGCGGTTGCTCGACCTCATGAGCGACGCGGGTGTGCAGGTGGCCTGGTTCCGCAAGCCCGTGTGGCTGTCGCCGTTCAAGCAGAACCACCGCTGCCACCGCAAGGCCCTCATCGTCGACGAGCACAGCGCCTTCACCGGCGGCGTCGGCATCGCCGAGGAATGGTGCGGCGACGCCCGTGGCCCCGGCGAGTGGCGGGACACCCACGTCCAGGTGCGCGGCCCGGCGGTGGACGGAATCGCGGCCGCGTTCGCGCAGAACTGGGCGGAGTGTCACGACGAACTCTTCGACGACCGCGACCTCTTCGCGGAACACCCGCAGACCGGTTCGTCCGTGGTGCAGGTCGTCCGCGGTTCCGCGAGCATCGGCTGGCAGGACATGCAGACCCTCATCCGGGTCATGCTGACCTCCGCGGAGGAACGCTTCCGGCTGGCCACCGCCTACTTCGCCCCCGACACGTACTTCATCGACCTGCTCTGCGAGACCGCGCGGCGCGGTGTGCGGGTCGAGATCCTGCTGCCCGGACCCCACACCGACCAGCGCGCCTGCCAACTCGCGGGCCAGCACCACTACACGCGGCTGCTGCGGGCGGGAGTGCACATCCGTCACTTCCAGCCGACGATGATGCACGCCAAGATCATCACCGTGGACTCGGTCGCCTCCCTCATCGGATCGACCAACTTCAACCGCAGGTCCATGGACCACGACGAAGAGGTCATGCTCGCCGTTCTGGACGAGACGTTCACCGCCGAGCTCGACCGCGACTACGACGCGGATCTCCTGCGCAGCACGGAGATCGACGTCACACGGTGGAGACGCCGGGCACTGCCGCAACGCGCCAAGGAGGCCCTGGTCACCCCGTTCCGGCGCTTCCTGTGAGCGAGCCCGAGGTCCCGGCTCAGTGCGGGAACGCCCGCGGCGGGCGCTGACGGGGCAGAGTCGTGCGGAACTCCTCGATCACGGAACTCACCTGCCGCATCAGTGAGGTCTGCTCCAGCAGGCCGAGGTAGAGACTGCGGCGGGCCAGTCCGGGCAGGTCCACACAGAAGTAGAGGGCCATCAGGGGGTTGACGAACAACTCCCCGTCCCTGGTCCTCTCCGTGAACCGGACGTCGCCGAACTCACCGCGCACGGCCGCGGCGACGGATCCGTTGACGATGCTCGGGTGGCCGGGGGTGTGCCGCTGGGCGTGCGCCACCGCGTCCAGGTACAGCGCGCCTTCCCGGCCCGACCCGAGCAGTGAGAACGCCCCGAGATACGCGCCGTCCCGGTCCAGGGCGGCCAGGTTCTCCAGCACGAGCGAGTGGTTCACGCCGTGGTACGCGTCCACGCCGAACCCGAGGCAGGCCACCAGTCGGTCCGGGACCTCGTCGAGCCCGCTCACCGCGGCCAGGCTCGCCATGTCCTCCTCCGGGGTGCCGAGACCGTGTTCGTCGCCCCGCATCAGGATGTCGGTCCCGCCGTCCACCAGCACGACGGCGTCGACACCGCCGAGATGCGTGATCAGGGTCCGGTAGGCGGCCCGGAGCGGGCCGACCCCGATGCTCGGGAACGCGTACACGGTCGACGGCAGGTCCTGCGTCGCGAGCCACTGGGACAGGGTCCGCTCGGGGAAGTAGTCGCCGCGCAGGTGAGTGTCGGGTCCGACGGCCGCGACGTCCTGGTCCACCCACGCGTCGAGGCCCAGGCCGTACAGGTCGGCGAAGGACAGGTTGGCGAGGTGCACCTCCTTGCCGGCCGAGCGCAGCGCCAGGGCGAGCGGCAGCCCGGCGTACACGTCGAAGCCGCCGCCGGCACCGGCGACGAGCACCCGTCGCGCGTCGCGCAGGCGAGTGAAGAACGCGGGTTCCCCGAGAGAGATCACCGCAGGACGCTAGCAGGGGCGGGCCCGCACCCGGCGGGTGTCACCGGTGGGCCGGCCGTCGCTGCCGAGCACGCCGGCCGGCGGCCAGGCCGACCGGGGGCCGAGGTTCTCGCTCCTGTTCACCGGATGGATCCGTCGCCGCGGGCCACGGCACCGACGGCCCGTGGCGACGGATCCCGCTCAGCGCCGGGTGCCGAAGTCCTGCGTCCAGTAGCTGTCGGGTTCCGCGAGACCGATGCCGATCTCCTTGAAGGCGCAGTTGAGGATGTTGGCCTTGTGGCCGGGGCTGGCCATCCAGCCCGCCATGACCTGCTCGGGAGTGGAGTAGCCGTAGGCCACGTTCTCGCCGTAGGCGCTCCAGGTGTACCCGGCCGTGGTGATCCGGTCTCCGGGGGAGGAGCCGTCGGACCCGGAGTGCGACATGTTCCGGTGCAGCGCCATGTCGTCGCTGTGCGCCTGCGCGACCTTGGAGAGGGTCGTGTTCAGGGTCAGGTCCGGACAGCCGACCTTGCCGCGTTCGGTGTTGACGAGTGCGAGTACGCGGGCGACGGCGCCGGACGCGGTGGCGGCGGGCTTCGGGGTGCTCGACGGCTTGGGGGTCGCGGCAGCGGTGGTGATGCTCCGGGGGCCGGGCCGTACGGCGGTGTGGGGCTTGGGGGCGGTGGTCCGGGCCGGGTGCCGGTGTGCCGTGGCCTTCGGCCCGGGCGCGGCGCTCTTCTGGGCGCTCCCGGGGGCGTGGGGCGCCTTCGTGGTGCTGGGGGAGGGGCTGGGGGCCTTGGTGGCGGTCGGTGCCGACGGAGCCGTGCGGGTGGGCTCGGTGGCCGGCTGGGCGTTCCAGGGGCGACCCCAGTTCGCGTCGTTCCACCAGTGCTTCTGGTTCCACGGGTCCCTGGCCGCGCTGCCCTGGGCGCCGGTGGACCGGTGTCCACCGGCGTCGGGCCAGTTGGTGCAGGCCACCGCGGCGGACGGTATGCCCACGGCGCTCACGGCGACGGCGGCGATGACCATCCGTCGGTAACGTGTGTTCTTGCGATGTTTACCCATGTGTAAGCCGCTCCCGAGCTGCGGTGGCGTCGTGCAGGTCGTCATTCTTGGGACGCCCTCACAGAGAGCGCAAAGGGCCTCGGTACTAGCTCGCTTCGTAGGTCCGGTCGGTGCCTGTCGCGGGGGTGGGGTGTGCCGGTCGGATGGTCGGGGCCGTCGGTGGGACCCTGTCGGTCCGTCAGAATCCCTGCCCGTGGGCGGAGGGGGCGAAGGGGGCTCGCGGGCGGAAACCTGTGGATCAAGGCGCTGCCCGCGCGCCGCCCAAGACGGACAAATCCCATATGTCGACAGAGGGGTATCTACTATCGGACCCGACCAGGTCCCGGATGTGCTGTGACGGATGTCACGGAACCATCCCGTCCGGTTGTCCCTCGGCCTGGATGCCGGACGTCGTGGCCGGACGTAGCGGCCGGAGGTGGCGGGCGTGCGGCACGGCCGCGGCGGGACGGCGCGTGCGCCGGTCGCGGGCGTCCCGGGTGTCCCGGGTGTCGCGGGCGGCGTGCCCGGGACGCCGGTGCGGCCGTCGTGCGGTTTCCGGCCGGTTTCCCGTTTTCCCGTCAGGGTGGAACTGCCCAGCCCCTCCTCGCACTTGGCTGATTCCGTGTAGGTGCGCGTACTTTCGGAAACCCGCTTTCACCTTTACGTTCATCTGGAAGTCCATTGCCAGGAGGTCTAGACCCTTATCGTCCCGCCCCATGAACGACCACCAGAACCAAGGCGTGGCGGGCCTCTCCCGCCGCGGGCTCATCGTCGGCGCGGTCGCCGCGGGTCTCGCGGCGACCGGCGGCACCGCGACCGCCTACGCGAGCCCGCAGACCGGATCCGGACAGCCCGGCGGAGTCTCCGGCACCCCGACCGCCACGCCCTCGCACTTCCCCGCGTTCCCCGTGCCGCAGTACCAGCTCACCGTGGACGGCGAGTCGGTCGTGGCGGGCCGGGTGGACCGTCCGGTGGCGCCGGGAATCGTGCTCACCTCCTTCGACACCTTCGGCCGCACCGGCTGGACCCGGGTGCACGTCCTCAACGCCGACCTGGGCAACGAGTCCGTCGGCGTGGACCTGATCGCCGACAAGGTGAGCGAGGCGCGTCCGCTCACGCAGACCACGAACGCGCAGCACGCCGTCGCCGCCGTCAACGGCGACTACTTCGACATCACCGAGACCTTCGCGGCCGAGGGCCCGGAGATCCAGGACGGGCGCCTGCGCAAGGGCACGAACCAGCACGCGACGGTCGCGGCCATCGGCGCCGACCGGGTCGCGCGCCTCGCCGACCTCGTCCTCACCGGAACCGTCACCGTTGCCGGCACCAAGCGGCCGCTGGCCGCCCTCAACTCCGCCTCCGTGCCCGCCGACGGCATCGCCGTGTACACCCCGCTGTGGGGCACCGCGGACCGCACCCTCATCCAGGACGCCGGGCCGTTCACCGAACTCGTCGTCAAGGGCGGCACGGTGAACACGGTCAACGACCGGATCACCGCCACCCCGGTCCCCGACGGCGGCATGATCGTCCTGGGCCGGGGCGCCGCCGCGGCCCAGCTGGCCTCCGCCAAGCCCGGCGACACCGTCTCCGTGGCGTTCGCCCCGCAGACCGACGCGCCCGCCGCCCTCACCATGGCGCTCGGGTCCGGCGCGGTGCTGGTCAGGAACGGCGCGGCCGTCGACTTCCCGCCCAACACCGGCAACGACGCGCTCAAGCCCCGCACCGCCATCGCCTGGCTGGACGGCGGACACCGCCTGCTGCTGGTCGCCGTCGACGGATCCGCCAACTTCTCCGCCGGACTGAGCTTCGACGACATGGCCAGGCTCCTGGTCCGGCTCGGCGCCACCGAGGCGTTCATGCTCGACGGCGGCGGCTCGACCGAGATCGTCGCCCGCCACCCGGGTGACGCCGGCGTCAGCGTCGTCAACACCCCCTCCGACGGCAACGAGCGGCCCGTGCCCAACGGCGTCGGCCTGTTCGGCCCCAAGGGATCGGGCCGGCTGTGCGGCATCGACGTACGCCCGCAGGCCGACCGGGTGATCACCGGACTGACACTCGACCTCGCGGCGGCAGGCTACGACGAGACCTGGGCGCCCGCCGCCCTGCACCACGACACGGTCAGGTGGAGCACCCACCCCGGCTCGCTGGGCAAGGTGCGCGACGGCGTCCTGCGCGCCGGCCGTCCCGGCGCGGGCACGGTGCGGGCCCGCAGCGGTTCCACCGAGGGCGAGTACGAGGTCCGGGTGCTGGGCGACCTGCACCGGCTCGCGTTCACCCAGCGCGCCGTCACCATCGACCCCGGCGCCACCGCGAGCGTCCACCTGACCGGTTACGACGCCGACGGGTTCGACGCCCCGGTCGCACCGCGCGACGTCAAGCTCGACTACGACAAGTCCGTGCTCACCGTGACGGCCGGCGCCGACGGCAGCCTCCGGATCACCGGCGACGCGGCCGCCGGCGGCCGGGCCGCGAGCATCACCGCCACCGTGCAGGGCGTGACGGCCAAGCTCCCGGTGACGGTCGGCCTGATCGACGTGTCCCTGGCCGAGTTCGAGCCGAGCGAGAAGTGGACGGCCCTGGCCGCCAAGGGCACCGCGTCCGTCGCGTTCGTCCCCGCCGCGGACCGCCCCGGCGCCCCCGCCGACAACCACGCCCTGCGGCTGACCTACGACTTCACGGGTCAGACCAGCACCTCCGCGGCCTACGCCGTGGCAGGCGGCGGCCCGATCACGCTGCCCGCCGGAACCCGGCGACTGGCCCTGTGGGTCAACGGCGACGGCCGCAACCACTGGCTGCGCGCGATGATCTCCTCGCAGGGCACCACGAACGTGCCGTTCACGTTCACCACCGTCGTGGACTGGACCGGCTGGCGCCGCGTCGTCGGCGACATCCCCGCCGGGTACTCGGAGCCGCTGACCCTGCTGCGCGTCTACATCGCCGAGACCTCGCAGACCAACAAGAACGCCGGTCAGCTCGACTTCGACGGGCTCGCCGCCCAGGTCGGCCAGCAGCCGGACGGCTCCGAGCGCCCGATGTCCGACCCGTACGTGGTCGAACAGGGCGGCCTGCCCGACCACCGCTGGACCTTCGCGGTCCTCTCCGACCTGCACGTCAGCGCCGCCGCGGGCCTGAACTCCTTCTCCGGACGGCAGGCCGCGATCGCGCTCGGGCAGGCGGTCGACAGCAAGCCCGACTTCATCCTCATCAACGGCGACTTCGTCGACAACAACAACCCCGCCGACTTCGACCTGGCCAACGGCCTGCTGCGCGACCACGTGCCGGCGGACCTGCCGGTGTACTGGACGCCGGGCAACCACGAGGCGGGTCTGTCGGCGACCGGCGGGCTCGACGCGTTCCTCGCGGCGACCGGCCGTCCCAACAAGCAGATCCTCGACCACAAGGGCACCCGCTTCATCCTGCTGGACTCCCACACCGGTGACATGCGCACCTCGGACTGGGACCAGGTGCCGCTGCTGCAGGCCGAGTTGGAGAAGGCGGCGACGGACCGTTCGGTGACGGGCGTGGTGCTCTCCTTCCACCACCCGCTGCACGACCCCACCGGGACCGGCGCCTCACAGCTCTCGGACCAGTTGGAGGCCGCGCTGCTCCAGCGCTGGCTGGCCGACTTCCGCGAGAAGTCCGGCAAGCCGATCGCCCTGTTCAACGGCCACGCGCACATGGCGGCCGTCACCCGTACCGACGGCGTCCTCGAGGTCAACACCCCGGCCGTGGGCAAGACCCCCTACAGCTCGCCCGACCAGGGCGGCTTCTTCGGGTGGATGCACGTCGCCGTCGACCCGCGGCCGGCCCGGGTCAAGGCCGGTGAGCCCAGCCCGCAGACCCGGGAGTGGCTGCAGGCCGAGAGCGTGCCGCTGATCGACGGCATCGAGCTGTCGGCACCGCCGCGGATCGCCGTGGGCGCCAAGGGCGACCTCGCCGCGACGGGCATCACCGGCGAGTTCGGGCTGCGGTTCCCGCTGCGCTTCCCGGCGAGCGTCACCTGGGAGGGCGGCGAAGGCGTCGTCGTCGTGCGGTCGGAGTCCGAGGCGAAGACCCACGGCAAGGGCTCGCGCACCCTGGCCCTGCTCGACCCGGAGGCCGGCACCCTCACGGCGGTCCGCGCCGGCACGGTCACCGTCAAGGTGACCGCCGGCGGACTCACCGCCTCGGCGACCGTCACCCTCGGGTGACCCTCCGGCCGGGAGACGACCCCGCCGGTCGTCTCCCGGCCGTTCGCCGAACGGTCCCCGGAGCGGTCACCTCCGGCCGCTCGCCGGACCGCCCCGCGCGACGCTCACTTCCGGCCGCCGCCGAGGATCTGGCCGAGCAGGTCGCCGAGTCCGCCTGATCCCGGGCCCGTACCGCTCCCGGCGGCGGCTCCGGAGCCGGTGTTCCTGGCGTCGGCCGCCCGCTTGGCGAAGACCGACAGCAGCACGGGGATGAGCACGTCGATGATCCGGGCGACGGTCGGGGCGGGGATCCCGGTCTTCTTGGACACCGCGTTGGCGACGGGCCTGCTCAACTTGGCCAGCACCCCGGCCATCATGCCGCCGCCGAGGCCGCCGAGCGTGGCCACGCCCTGGAGCGGGGGTTCCGCGACCTCGGCGAAAGCCTGTCGTACGTCCGTGCCGTCATCGTCGTCGTGCGCCGCCTTCTCCCGCAGGCCGCCCGCCATCCCGCCGGCGGCCTCGGCGACCGCGGCACGGGCGCCGTCGGCATCGGTGGACAGGAGCGCGGCGATCTCATCGATCCGGTCGTCGCCGATTTCGTCCAGTACGTCGTCCTGGAATGAGGATTCGCTCATGCGGCAAACGTTAGTGCGGCACCTCGGCGTCACCCCGCGCCACGCCGGTCGTCTCCGCCGCCTCGGCCGGGGCGCCGTACGCCTTCGGCACCGACCCGGCCCGGTCGGTGCCGAAGAGCGAGGCGGAACCGGGGTCGCCCCGGGCCACGCGCGGTCGTCGGGTCAGCCGCGGGGCGTCACCATCGACTGGACGTCGGGGAGCGTGCGCCAGTCGTTGGAGGCGACCGTGGCGTGCGCCTTGGCGAGCTGGGCGATGCGGGCCGCGGCGTCGGCCGCCGAGGGGTTGGCGGGGTCCAGGGCCGGCGGGACGTTCTGAGCGTCGGTCATGATCAGCAGGTAGTGGTGGGTGTCGTACCAGCTGGTGTCGATCGAGCCGTTGAGGTACGTGGACGCGTCACCGTCGAACACCGCGAACCAGGGGCGCAGCGAGGTGTCGGAGTAGCGGGTGCGAGGGTCCCCGGCCTGGGCGTTGTGCACCGCGGGGAAGATGTTCGCCTGGGCGGTCTTGCCCTGGGTGTGCAGGTCGCGCAGGTAGCTCGCGTACTCCTTGTCCGTCCACAGGGTGTCGGTCGGGTTGTTCTCCTCGACGGTCCCCGGGATGATCTCGAAGAGGACCTTGCCGGCGAGCGCCTGCCGGGTCGGCCAGTTGTTGGCGTTCGCGGCGTCGTCGAGAGTGGCGTACTGGCCGCCACCGGGCTTGTTGAGCAGGTCGTTCGGCTTGTAGACCAGGTTCCCGAGGTGAGCGCTGATCGACTGGTCGAGCTTGGCCGGGCTCATCCCGAAGGTGGACTGGAAGCCGGCCTTCATCTCCAGCTTGATGATGAGCGGGGCGTGACCGGGGTGCGCGCCGAGCCAGACCCGCACGTCGTCCAGGCAGCTCTCCAGGTCCTTGTTGGCGCTGCCGGTGTAGAGGTCGGCCGGGGTGGACGCGTTGACGCAGTTGTTCTTGTTGCTCGTCAGACTGTCGTGGCTGACCTTCCACTCCTGGGTGAAGAAGTCGTCCCACACGTCCAGCTCGATCATCGAGGTGCCCGTGTCCAGGCTCTGGGCGAGGTAGGTGAAGGCGGCGGGGTCGTAGGTGTTGTGCAGTCCGGACGTGGTGGCTCCCGAGAACGGAAGCGACTCCGGCCCGGTGGTGTCGGCGGCGGCGGTGCCGCCCGCGGTGCCCGCGAGGGCCAGGCATGTGGTGAGCGTGCCCATCAACGCCATGCGCCATCCGAGGGAGCGCCGACGGTTCGGCTGACCGGTCACGTGTCCTCCTAGGGGTGATGTCCCGGAGGAACTCTGGCCGCCACTCATGAATCGTCAGAGACATGACATGTAACGGAGCCCGGATTCCCCCTGTCACAACGTCCACTCCGGCGCCATCCGTCCCCGGAAGGCGCCAAGCAGGGTCACTGTAGCGGGAGTTGACGACTCGGTCCGACGTGACCGGCACGCCGCCCGCAACCGGTCGTCGCACGGTCGGGGCGGCCGTCCGGCCCGACCTCCACGCTGAGTCAGGTGGACCTGCCACGGCACCACATCGAGTGGTCGCGGCGCGTGTCGCACACCGCGGCCGGCGGCCGGCGGTTTCCATGGCGGCGTCGGCCGTCGCGAGGCCTCCCGGGCGTCGGGAGCCGGTCCCGGGCGGCGGACCAGCCGGTGAGAGTGGCAGGAAGAAGGGAGCGGCACCCGTCGTGTCGAGGTCCGCGTATCCGCCCTCGCGTGTGTATCGCAGCGAACTGCTCGACAGCACGCGCTGGAACTCCTTCACACCCCGGCCCGGGGACATCGTCATCTCGACCGCCACCAAGGCGGGCACCACCTGGACGCAGCGCATCGTGGCCTCGCTGGTCTTCCAGACCGTCCGGCTGCCTCGTCCGCTCATGGAACTCAGTCCCTGGCTCGACATGGCGATGGTCCCGCTGTCCGACGTCCTGGCCGCGCTCGACCGGCAGCCGCATCGCCGTTTCATCAAGACGCACCTGCCCCTGGACGCGCTGCCGTTCCATCCGGACGTCCGGTACGTGGTGGTCGGGCGCGACCTGCGCGACCTCGCGCTGTCCACGCACCACCACGCCCGCAGCATGAGCTCCCCCGGACCACGGGCCGCGCTCGCGGCCGCCGTCCGCGCGCACGGAGACGGCGCCCCCGCATCGCTCCGGCTCCCGGAGGTCCCCGAAGACGTGCATGCCTTCTGGCGGGAGTTCTTCACCCGCAGCGCCTATCCCTGGGAATCGGACGGCTGGCCCTACAACTCGCCTACCCACCACCTGGGTTCGTGGTGGGAACACCGGGCCGAGCCCAACATCTGCCTCCTCCACTACCAGGACATGCTGGACGACCTGGAAGGGCAGACGCGACGCCTGGCCGACTTCCTCGGCATCGCCGTCGACGACCGCACCTTGCCGGCTCTGGTGCGGGCCTGCACGTTCGCCGAGATGAAGGCGAAGAAGGACGAGATCTGGGACTCGGGCCTGACCGGCTCCGCACTCGGTACCTGGGACTTCTTCCACAAGGGCACGAGCGGGCAGTGGCGCGCCCAGTGCTCCGAGGCCGAGCTCGCCCTGCACGAGCGGGCACTGCGCCGGCTGCCCGAGGACCTCCGCCGCTGGCTGGTGAGAGACCCCTCGGCCTCCGCCTGAGCGCGCACACCCCGCCGACCGTGCGGGACGGTCGGCACCCCGCGGTGAGTCGGCGTCAGCCCGGCGTCCGGGTGGGCACGACCAGTTCCCGGCGCAGCGTCATCACCAGCGTGCGGTCCTGGTTGTGACCGCGTGTCTCCACTCCCACCTGGCCGCGCCCCTCACGGTCGGGGATGTCCCGCTTCGCGTACACCTCGCTCTGCGCGTAGAGGGTGTCGCCGTGCAGAAGCGGTGCGTGGTGCTCGATCCGCTCGAAGCCGCGGTGGGTGATGGCGCGCCCCGCCACATCGGCTTCGGACAGCCCGAGGAGCAGGGAGAAGACGTAGCTGCCGATGACCAGCGGCTGCTCGTACCGGGTCGCCGTCTTGGCGTAGTGGGCGTCGAGGTGCAGGGGGTGCCGCACCATGGTCAGCAGGGAGAACAGGTGGTGGTCGTACTCGGTGACGGTCTTGCCCGGCCAGTGGTCGAAGACCTGACCGACCTCGAAGTCCTCGAAATACCTGCCGAAGGTCACTGGGAACCTCCTCGGGAGCGCGGCCGCCGGCATGCCGTCCGGTCGCGGGCGGACATGGTCACGGAGATCACTTCCACGCCGTCGCCGGATCGAAGCCGGGGGTGCCTGGCGACCCGGTGCGAAGGCGCGGCGCACCCGCATCAAAACCGTCCCGGGCCTGAGCGAAACGCCTGCCGGCGGCGGTGCGGGGTGACCTGTCCGCTCCGCCCGCGCGGCCGTGGACCGGTTGCGGCGGCTACGCCGGACGGGCGAGCCAGGCGCCCTCGCCGGAACGGCGGTACGTGCCCCGGCGCGTCCGGGGGCGGGGAGCACACATCAAGTCCCGTTCGGGAGCGAGTGGTTCACGGTGCACGAAAATCCCGATCGACTGATAAGCCCATCCGGGATCGGCTGTAATGGGGCATGTCCGCAAACAGGCCGATACCCGCGGTCACCGTGGTGTCCGCAGGTGAGGATGACGCGATCGCGTCGTCGCTGCGCACGTTTCTCCTGGCCGCCGGTCTTCCCCTGCGCGACGACTCCGCCGCGGACGTGGTGGTCATCCTGATCTCGCAGTCCGCCGTGGACGATCAGGGCTGGCGGGAGCGAGTGGACGCGCACCGCGGGGTGCGCCTGGTCCCGATGCGGATCGACGCGGTGCGCAGCAGCAGGGCGCCCGAGCATCTGCGTCCCGTGAACTGGGTGACCTTGGACCCGGAGTCACCGGTCACGGCCTTCGGGACGGTACTGGCCGCCGTGCTCAGCGACCCCGAACACATACACGCGCTGCGCAACCTTCGCGCCGAGGCCGAGGCGTGGGTGCGCGGAGGCCGGCAGACGGATCGCCTGGTCGACGACCACCGTCGGGCGCTCGAAGCCCACGATCTGCTGACCCTGCTGCGGCAGGACGACTACATCGACACGGGCGGTCCCGTCGGCGAGTTCGTCGAGGCCTCGTATCGGCACACACGCAGGAGCCGGAACCGGCGCAGGAGACGACGCGTGGCGGGCACCGTCCTGGCGGCGGTGATGGCACTGATCGCGGCCGTCACGGTGCCCCGGATCCTGCAGGCCAAGGGGACCGACTTCAACTCCCTGGTCACCTTCGGCGATCCCGGCAGCGCGCGCGAGATGCCCGAATGGTCGTCACTCCAGTCCGCGCGCCTGCTGCTGTACGGCAACGCCCGTCAGAAGGCTCAGGCCCGCCAGACGCTCGCCGCGCTCCTGGCCGTGCCGTGGTCGCTGGGCGGACCCGCGGCGGGGCTCGACGAGGACGACCACACCGTGGTCGACGGGATGGCGGTACTGCCCGGCAGCCGGCGCGTGGCCCTCCTCGTCCGCGACGGGACGACGGGGGCGAACAGTCTCGGGCTGTACGACATCCGCGCGGGCACGGTGCTCTGGCGGATTCCCCTGGGTGCCGGGTACGCGGACATCGCCGCCGCGGCCGACGGACGTAGGGTCGCGGCGGTCGGGAAACGGGGAACCGCTGTCGTCGACCTCCGGTCCCGGAAGATCCGCACATTCAGGCATGTGGAGAGCGGCTACGCCTCGTTGCACGTGACACTCGACGATCACCTGGTGGTGGGCCGGCAGCACCGACTCGTCGTCGGCTCTCTGGACGGCAGCGGCTTTCGCACGGTCGGTGCCCGCTACGACAGTCTCCTGTCCCTGGAGGCCACCTCGGACGGCGGTGCCCGGGCGCTGGTCACCGCGGGACCGGGACGGTACCGACTGCTGGACGCGATCACGGGGAAGGTACTCGCCGTCACCGACACCGCCGAACCACTGATCGCGGCCGGCGCCGTCGGTCCCGACCAGGTGTACGCCGTCTTCGCGGGGGCCGACCGTCAGCTGTGGGAACTGCGTCCCGGCAGGCCGCCGGCCCGCACGGGCATCGCGGTGGCCGAGCGCACCACGACGATCGGCCTGCTGTCCCGGAACAGAGTGGTCGTGGGCGGGCAGGATCAGCGTGCGCACGTCTTCCGG
Organism: Streptomyces sp. NPDC001068; assembly: GCF_042897315.1. Lineage (NCBI taxonomy): Bacteria > Bacillati > Actinomycetota > Actinomycetes > Kitasatosporales > Streptomycetaceae > Streptomyces > Streptomyces sp. NPDC001068. The sequence continues at coordinate 267,456 of NZ_JBIAYD010000005.1, forward strand.
TTGGACGACGGAGGTGACCTCGGGGTCGTCTGCCGCGACGTGCCCCGTCTGACCGGCCTGGTGTTCTCCCCGTACACGGACGTGCTCGGCTGCTTCGGGCCGTACAACTCCGCCCTGTGGCGGGCGCCGGCCGGTCCGCGGGCGCCGGGCGCGGCCGGTGCACCACGCCTGGGAACCCGGATCGGCGACGCCAGGGCCGGTGTGCGGGCGGACGGGGGCCGGATCGTCGTCGAACCGTCCGGGCGCAAACCGTTCACGATCGGTCTGTTCACCTCCGACGTGGTCGCCACGGCCGTGTCCGGGGACGGCGCACAGGTGTTGGCCGCCGCACGGTCGGGAGAGGTGGCGGTGGTGTCCCTGCGGATGTCCGACGGTCTTCCGCGGGTCGTCGCCCGGTGGCGAATCCCCGGCGGCCGGGCCGCCACGGCCGTCGGCTGGTCGGGGGAGGAACCGCTCGTTCGGGCAGCGGACGGCGCGGTGTGGCAGGCACCGGGCTGCCCCGGCTGCACCACCGACGACGGACTCGTCGCCCGGCTCAGGGAGAGGCTGTCGGGGTGCTGGACGGACCGCCAGCTCACCCAGGTGGACGGCGACACCCGCCACGTGCTCGGGGTCGACAGATGCCGGCCGATGCCCGACCCGGAGAAGGGCTGATCCGATGCATCACGTCTTCGTCTCCTACAGCCGACGCGACCAGGCCTGGGTGGACCGGCTCGTCCACGAACTGGACAGACGCGAGGCCAGGTTCTGGATCGACCGCCAGGGCATCCCGTTCTCCGTCCCCTGGCGGGAGGAGGTCGAGGACGCGGTCCAGTCCTGCGACATGTTCCTGGTCTGCGACTCCGAGCACTGGCGCGCGTCCACCCCGTGCGCGACCGAGGCGGCCTACGCGGTGCGCTTCGACAAGGTACGACTGGACGTGGAGGTCGGCCAGGACGTCGACGCCGCGGCCGAGCGGGTGAGCCGGATGCTGCGGCACAGCGGCCGTCTGCACGGGACGGCGACCGAGCTGTCGGTCCGCGCGCGGGACTGGGACCGCGCCGGGCGAGCGGGAAAGGCTCTCGCCCCACGACGCCTGCGCCGACGGTACGAGGCGTCGCGCGGCGAGCGTCGGCTCTCCCCGGTCGAATCGGCCTTCCTGCGCGCGAGCAGGGGCCGCTCCCGTCGGCGGGCCGCGGTGTCCGTGGCCCTGACGTTCCTGTTGGCGCTGGCGTACCTGTCCGCGCGGGTCGCACCTGCCACCGAGAAGGAGGTCAACGCGAGACTGGCGCATCAGGCGGACGTGTATCTGGCCACCCGGGCCGCCCTGAACGTGATCGAGGACGATCCGTACAAGGGGCTGGAACTGGCCGCCGCACGAGGGGGCAACGAGTCCGCGGCATACGCGGTGGTCGCCCAGGAAGCGCTGTCGGTCGGGGTGCCCGACGACGCCTTCACCCTCCCCGATCCGGGCCTGCGATTCACCGACGCGACGGTCTCCGCCCAGGTCCGCGTCACCGCCGAGGACGGTTCCGGCTGGGCGCGTGGCGCGGACGACCGCGACCGGCGCTCGGCCCACCGGGTGTCCGGCGACCCGGCCGCCGGACCGGGCCGGCCGGCCACCGGCGGCGGGAACCTGGACCTGCGCGTGCACGAGGGCAGTGCCCGGGTCCAGGTACTGCGCCGGGGCGAGTTGTGGCGCACCGTCGTTCTCGACTCCGCGGCACGCACGGCCCGGATCTCACCCGACGCCCGGTGGGCGGCGGTCGCCACGGACCGCGGTGTCGCTCTCGTAGACCTGTCCCGCGGCACGGAACGGGACGTACTGCGCGGTGCGCCCGCCCCGGTGACGGACGTCGTGTGGGCCGGGCGGGGCGACCGGATCTGGGCGTTGGCCGGCCGCAGGGTCGTCTCCTGGCCGTTCGCCGACGGAGCGGTCGTACTCGATCTGCCCGACGAATGGTTCCAGGCGGTCCTCCCCGCACGCGATCAGGCTCACCTCTGGGTCGTGAGCAGGTCGGGCAGACTGCGCATGCTCGCGCGTGACTCGGCAGCGGTCGTCCGTACGCTGGACGTCGAAGGCCCGGTGACCTACGCGGCCGACGACCACCGAGGCAGGAACGCAGCCGTGGTCGACGTGGAGGGCGAGCAGGTGCGGATCGTCGACCTCGCCACCGGAGCCACCCACGCCATCGCGGTCCCGGACGACTGCACGCCCGCGAGGCCCGTGTTCTCCCGGACCGGAGCCGAACTGTACGTTCCTTGCCTGTACGGCGACGTCCTCCTGGCCGACGTCCGGTCCCGACGGGTCACGGGGAGGATCGCCGTCCCCGATCCCGGGGTGAACGCGGTGGCCCCCGCCCCGTCCGGAGACCGTCTGCTGCTCGGCTCCGGCTCGGGAGACGTCTACACCGTCGACGCACGGGCCGGCGCGTCTCCCACATGGCTGTACCGGGTGGGCTGCGGACCGGACATCGAAGCCATCGCGACGGGTCCCGGCCCCCGGATCCTCCCGGTCGGCAAGGGGACCGGCCTGAGCGGCTGCACCCAGACGGCCCGTACCGAGGGCGACGGCAGCCTGCGGTGGAACGCGTTCATCGACTCGCCGCCCGACTCCGTACTCGCGCTCGCCGCCGCGTACGACCCCACCGGCAGAGCATTCGCGATCGGATACAGCGACGGATCCGTGTTCCTGCGCCCCAGCGACGGTATCGAACCGCACGAGGTGCTCACCCACATCGCCGGGGGCGTACGCTCCATGCTCACCCTGCCGGCGACGCGATCCGACGGATCCACCGGTGACCTCTACGTCGCCACCCGCGCGGGACTGCTGGTCCGCCTGCCGTGGTGCCCGTCGTGCCTGAGCAACAAGGCGATGGCGCGGGTGGCCGCACAACGGCTGCGGTCCGCCGCCTCCCTCGGGCTGTACACAGCACCGCCGGTGTCCCCCTCGCCGACTCCTACTGCTCGGAACTCCACTTGACCATCCACGTGTCGTTGAGCACCGAGATGACGTGCTCGCACCGACTGACCAGCGTGTCCTCGGCCTGCGCCGACCTGTCCGCGCTCAGCACCCAGTCCGACAGAATGCGTTCCAGTTCGTCCGCGGTGCGCAGGAACTCCAGTTCCTGGTACTCGTACTTGGCGGCCGTGGAATAGGCGACGACCGTGGCCGACACCGTGGCGAGGACCGCCACCCACGCCGCGGCCTCCTCCACCTGGAAGGCGCCGCTCCATGCGCCGAGCAGCACCGCCGTCCCGCCGAAGAGCAGCTCGGCCCGCCGTACGGCTCGCAGACGGGCGCGCATCCACTCGGCCTTGGGCCGGTAGTAGTCGTCGATCTGACCGCGAACCCTGACCCGGATGTAGGTCTCGATGCCGTCGACGTCCGGCAGCGGCCGAGAGTGGTCCAACGGGAAGTCCGCGAGGTGGTGCAGCAGATCGGAGGCGTCGATCCGGATGGCGTCGACGGCATCGCGCAGCACCCTCGCCGCGTGCGGCGACCGATAGGCACCGGCTCCGGCGAGATACGTGTACACATCGGTCTTCAGGGCCTCGCTCACCGAGCGCAGCCGGGTCCAGTCCTGGATCTGAACGCGTCCCGCCCTGCTGTTCAGCACGGTCACCGCCCCTGCGGCGACCGCCGCCCCGAAGGCCGCCCACTGGGCCGCGAGCCGGTGACCGGAGGCGAGTTGCGCGGAGGCCGTGCCGAGCGCGGCAGCCAGAACGAAGCACAGCAGGGAAGCGGCCCGGGCCCTGCCGATCAGACGCTTCCGGCGGTTCGCCGCCCTTGACCAACTGGCCTGCTGTGCCCAGGAGTCCGACACCACCTGAGACGCTCGATCGGGGTGCATGCGCCGATTATGCGGGGTCGAGGCGACGCTCGTCCGACGACCGGAGAACCTCGCTGCTGAGCAGCCGTGCCCGTGCGGTCTACCAGATCAGGCACCAGTACTCGCCGTAGTGCCCGATGCCGATACGCCGGCCCTGCGGTACGAGGTTCGGGTTCGGCTGGCCGACGGTCGACAGCGAGCAGACCGGGTCGCCGACCGCCTTGGCGGCCGCCATCCGCTTGGCCGCCGCCACCGCCTCCGGTGACGTGACCCAGGTGGTCGTTCCCGGCACGGTGCCGGTGGCCGTCGGGGCCGGGGGGGTGGGCACCGGCGGCCGCGGCGGCTGCGAGGTGACCGGGGGCGGGCTCGTCCGCGTCCTCGTGGGGGACGGCGAGGGCCGTGGTGAGGCGGGCCGGGTCGGCGTGGGGGACACCGAGGGCCGCGGTGGGACCGGCCGGGTCGGGGTGACGGACGGAGCGGGCCGGGTCGGCGTGACGGACGGCCGGGGTGTCGAAGTGTGGGGCGGCGTCGGCGTGACGGACGGCCGGGGTGTCGATGTGTGCGGCGGCGTCGGCTTCGTGGTCGGCGTGTGCACCGGCGGCGGGGGAGCCGGGGGCGTCCGGGTCGGTGTGGGCGTGGGTGACACCGGCCGCACGGTCCGGGTCGGTGGGGGCGCGGGCGGCACCGGCCGTACGGTCCGGGTCGGCCTCGGCGCGGGGGTGTACGTGGGTCTCGGCGTCGGCGAGGCCGGGGCGCTCGTGGGCGTCGGCCGCGGCGACGGGGACAGTGACGGACTCGGCGTGGGCGTCGGCGACGACGTCGTCACGGAGGGTGACACCGTCAGCGACGGTGACGGAGTCGAATGGGGGGCGCCGCCACTGTCGGACGACACGAGCGCCCAGGATCCAAGACCTGCCCCCAGGGCGACCACGGCTGCTCCGCCCGCTATCCACGGGATGCGCCGCGACGGTTGCCGGTGCCGGTTCATGGTTCTCACTGTCTATCCGATCGCCGACGGCCTCAAGCCGGAGCCGGACCGCCACGCGACCCCGGCCCGCGCCCGTCCGGCGCGATGCGCGCCGGACGGGCGCCGGGTGAGACCGACGACGATCAGGCCGAGGGCGAGGGCGAACCGGTCGTGGCCGGAGCCGGAGGTCAGCGCGGCGGCACACCGTCGGGTCTGCGGAGACGTGTCGGCCGGCAGCGCGGAGAACCGGCCGATCCGTTCCTCGCGGTCGAGAACCCACTCCTGGCCGAGTCCGCCTTCGGCTCGAAGATCGCCGGGAACCGTGTGAGCCTGTTACCTGGAGCGAGGTGCTTGCGCACCGGAGGTGACCCTCACCGACCGGCGGCGACGGGGCGGACACCGCCCTGCGGGACGCCGACCTGCCGCGCCGCCGCTTGATCGAGGCAGCCGAGCACCGAACCGGGTACGGTCCCGGCCGGCGTGACCACATGTGGGCCGACGTCCGGAAAAACGAGGTGATGGGCCGATCGGGTGACGTCGTGCCGGGTGCCACGGGGCGTCGAGGGAGACGACGCCGGGGACGTGCGGCCGCGCAGGGTCAGACGGTGAGGGGACGGCAGCTCTTGCAGGCCCGGTAACCCGCCTCGCCGGCGTCCTGCGCGGTCCGGAAGTGCACCCGGTGCCCGGGAGTGATGCGACGGGCGTGGGCGCAGGTCGGGTGGCAGTAGACGAAGGTGGTGTCGCTGCCGAGGTAGACCGCCCCGGCCCGGGAGAGTTCCGTGACCCGGCGCATGTCGATGTTCTCGGCGGCAGACCGCTGCCCGGGCTCGTCAGTGCCGCCGGGCTCGGAACACACGTCCGTCACGGTGCGCGCCCCGACCGTGCGGGAGTCAGGCGCGCAGGTAGGTGAGGACGGCGAGGACCCTGCGATGGGTCGTGTCCGTCGGAGGGAGGTCCAGCTTGGTGAGGATGTTGCCGATGTGCTTGCCGACCGCCGCCTCGGACACCACCAGCTCCCTGGCGATCGCCCCGTTGGACCTGCCCTCGGCGATCAGCGCGAGTACCTCGCGCTCGCGCGGAGTGAGCTGCTCCAGCGGATCGCGGCGACGGCGCAGCAACTGGCGCACCACCTCGGGATCGACCACGGTCCCGCCGCCCGCCACCTCGTGCAGAGCCGCCACGAACTCCTCGACCTGGCCGACCCGGTCCTTGAGCAGATAGCCCACCCCCGACCCGTCGCCGGAGTCCAGGAGGTCGGCGGCGTACGTCCGTTGCACGTACTGGCTGAGGACCAGGACCGGGAGGGCGGGGTGCCGCTCGCGCAGCCCTACCGCCGCGTGCAGCCCCTCGTCCTGGAAGTCCGGCGGCATGCGGACGTCCGTCACCACGATGTCCGGCGCATGCCGCTCGACGGCGGCGACCAGCGCCCGCGCGTCCCCGACCGCCGCCACCACCTCGTGGCCGAAACGGCCCAGCAGACCGACGAGCCCTTCCCGCAGCAGCACGCTGTCCTCGGCCAGCACTACGCGGAGCGATCGGCCGCCCGGGTCAACTCGCAAGGGAACTCCACACGCAACAGGGTCGGCCCACCCGGCGGACTGGTCAGGGCAAGTCTGCCATCCAGGACGGACACCCGGTCGGCGAGACCGGTGAGGCCGCTGCCCGCCGAGGCGTCCGCGCCGCCGCGCCCGTCGTCGCGCACCTCCAGGAACAGCCGTCCGGCGCGGTGACCGCCGCTCACCCGCGCGCGGTCGGCACCGCTGTGCCTGGCGACGTTGGCCAGCGCCTCGCAGACCACGAAGTACGCGGCGGATTCCACCGCCCGGGCCGGCCGGCCCGGCAGTTCCAGGTCGACGTCGACGGGGACCACGCAGCGGTCGGCGGCGTCGGTGACCGCGGTCTGGAGGCCGTAGTCCGTGAGGACCTTCGGAAAGATGCCGTGGATGAGCTCGCGCAGCTCCACGAGGGCTCTGCCCGCCTCCGCGTGGACCTTGGCCAGTTGGTCGGCGAGCGGACCGGGCGGGGCGTCGAGGCGGGCCAGCCCCAGTTCCATGGTCAGGGCCACCAGGCGCTGTTGGGCTCCGTCGTGCAGGTCGCGCTCGATGCGCCGTCGCTCGGCCTCGAAGGCCTCGACCAACCGGACCCGGGAGCGGGCCAGTTCGACCACCTCGGCGTCGAGCTCACCCTCCCGTGAGGCGATCAGCAGCCGGGTCAGCTCGGCGCGGGCGCCCGCCGTGACACCGAGCGCGTAGGCGCCCAGGGCCAACAGGACCACGCCCAGGGCGGTGATGCCGAACGCCGTCGGCCAGGCGGTCACCGCCCACTGCTTGAGCACCTTCACCTCGTGGCCGTCGCCCGCCGTGGCCATCAGCACAGGCGTGGCGACCATCGACAGCGGAACGAGCAGAGCGACCGTGACCGCCAGGGCGTCGACCGGCCACAGCAGCCCGGCGAACAGCACCGCGTACCCGAGTTCACGCCAGGTCGCCCGTTCGCGCAGCCGGGTGGACAGCCATGCCCACAGACCCGGCTCGGACGGCACCTCGTGCCGGCCGCACACCGGGTGGCGGTCGATCAGACGCAGCCGGCGGCGCTCCACCCCGGCCACAGGGATCCCGCCGAGTGCGGCCACGGCGAGCAGCGGCAGCCCCACCAAGGCGACGGCCAGCGCACCGCACACCGTGGCCACCGTCACGATCCCCACCAGGACGACGGCGCCGGTGACCGCGCCGGTCAGCAGATACGCGGCGGAACGCCAGGGCCAGGCCGACAGCAGGAAGCCCGGCCGGGACATGGCCTGCCACACATTCCGAGAGTGCATGAGCATGACCGTAGGCGGCCCCGGCGGGCCGGTGCCATCCGCCGGGAGCGCGTATCGGAGGTATGCCTGGCCCTACCCCAGGTCTGGTCCCCGCCGTACTGCGCCCCGAGGGGCTTCCGCGGTTTCGTGGCGGAACCGACGAACCGAGGAGCAGGTACTGGTGGCGGAACACATGACCGGGGACGCGATCCGACTGCGTTCCCTGACCCGGCGGTACGGCTCGGGCGGCACGTCCGTCACCGCCCTCGACGAGGTGTCGCTCGCCTTCCCGAGGGGGACCTACACCGCCGTGATGGGCCCTTCGGGGTCCGGCAAGTCGACGTTGCTGCAGTGCGCCGCGGGCCTGGACCGGCCTACGTCGGGTTCGGTGACCGTGGGGGACACCGAGCTCACCGGGCTGAGCGGGACCAGGCTGACCGTGCTGCGCCGCGAGCGCATCGGCTTCGTGTTCCAGGCGTTCAACCTGCTGCCCTCGCTGACGGCAGAACAGAACGTGGCGCTGCCGCTGCGGCTGGCCGGCCGCCGCCCGGGCAGGGCCCAGGTGCGGCACGCGCTCGACCAGGTCGGGCTGGGCGACCGGGCGCGGCACCGTCCGACGGAGATGTCCGGCGGCCAGCAGCAGCGGGTGGCCCTGGCCCGCGCCCTGATCACCCGGCCCGACGTGCTGTTCGCCGACGAGCCGACGGGCGCGCTCGACTCGCGGACCGGACGCGAGGTGCTCACCCTGCTGCGCGGCATGGTCGACCGCGACGGCCAGACCGTGGTCATGGTCACCCACGACCCCGTCGCCGCCTCCTACGCAGACCGCGTCGTCTTCCTCGTCGACGGCCGTGTCGACGGCGAGCTGACCGGTGCCACCGCCGAGGACATCGCGGCCCGCATGACCACGCTCGAGGCGGCGCCGTGCTGAGCACCACGCTGCGCACCCTGCGCACGCGCTGGGTCACCTTCGCCGGCAGTTTCGTCGCCCTCGCCCTGGGCGTTGCCCTCATCGCCGTGATGGCCCTGGCCCTGGCGTCCTCGCTGAACGCGCCCGGGCGGGGACCGGAGCGGTTCGCCGCGGCACCGGTCGTCGTCAGGGGCCAGGACACCCTCCGGGTGCCCACCCCGATCGGCGTCCGCACCCAGAAGCTCGCCCAGCCGCGCGCGGTGCCCGCCGAAGCGGTCGCGAAGCTGCGGGGACTGGGGACCGTCGTCGCGGACCGGTCGTTCCCCGTGCGGGCCGAGGGCGGCCCGCACGGTCTCGTCGGCCACCCCTGGTCCACGGCGGCCTTCGCGCCGTACGAACTCCACGCGGGACGCGCGCCCCGTGCCGCGGACGAGGTCGTCGTCAGTGGTGACTGGGCCCGTCCGGGCACGCGGGTGCGGACCGAGGCCGGCACCTTCCGCGTCGTCGGCACCGTGACCGGGCTCGGCTTCGAGGACGCCGTGTTCTACACCGACACCCGCGCCGCCGAACTGTCGCCGCCAAGCCGCCAGTTCGTGGTCGACGCCGACCCGGCTGCCGTGCGCGGGGCGCTGCGCGGCAGCGACGGCGTCCAGGTACTCACCGGGAACGCGCGCCGGTACGCCGACCCGGACCCCGACCGCGACGCCGAGGCCCTCACCGCCATGAACGCCATGTTCGGCACGGCCGACGGCGTCGCCGGATTCGTGTCGGTGTTCGTGGTGGCCTCCACCTTCGCCTTCGCGGTCGCCCAGCGGCGCCGCGAGTTCGGGCTGCTGCGCACCGCCGGGGCGACCCCGGGCCAGATCCGCCGCATGGTGGTCCACGAGGCGCTCGCGGTCGGCGTACTGGCCTCGGCCGCCGGTTGCGTGCTCGGTTCCTACGGGGCTCCCGAGCTGGCCCGGTGGGCGGTCGACGCGGGCCTCGCGCCCCGCTGGTTCACGATCGGCGACCACACCTGGCCCTACCACCTGGCGTTCTGGACGGGCCTTTCCGTGGCCCTGTGCGGTGTGCTGGCCGCGTCCCGGCGGGCCGGACGCACCGCTCCCACCGAGGCGCTGCGGGAGGCGGCCGCCGACACCGGGCCCCTGCCACGGGGCCGCCGGCTGGTCGGCGCGGCCCTCCTGATCGCCGCCGTGCTCACGCTGGCCCACTCCCTGGCGACGAACCCGGGTGAACTGCTGCAGCGCAAGAGCTACGTGAGCCGGCCGATGCTGCTGATCACAGCGGTCGCGTTGCTCGCGCCGGTCCCGGTGCGGCACCTGGTCCGGCTGATCACCTGGCTGCCCGCCCGACTGCCGGGCGCCGACGGCATGTTGGTGCGGGAGAACGCGGCCGCCGGGGTCCGCCGCACCGCCGCCGTCGCGGCGCCCGTCCTGGTCACGGTCGCGCTGGCGGGCTCCCTGCTGGGCGCCACCGCGACCCTCGCCGCGGCGAAGGCCGGCGAGGTGCGCGCGCGGACGGCCGCCGACTTCGTGGTCACGCCGGCAGGCGACGCCGGTTTCGACGGGGCATCGCTGCGCAGGCTGCGGGCCGTGCCCGGTGCGGACGTCGCGGCGAGCGCGTCGAGCGCCGTGTACGTCCTGGAGGACGGCGTGGCGCTCGTCAGATCCGATGCCAGGGCCGTGGAGCCGCGACCGCTGGCGGCGACCGCCCGGCTCCCGCTCACCGCGGGCAGGGCACGCGACCTGGACGACGACTCGATCATCGTCAACGAGGAGTGGGAGAGGCACACCGTGGGCGAGCGGGTGGACGTGTGGCTCGGGAACGGCACCAGGAAGTCCCTCAGGATCGCCGCGGTCATGACCACCGGAACCGGCGACAACGGCGTCTACCTCACCCCGCGCAACGCTCCGGCCGCTCCCGTCGACCGGGTCGACGTGCGCCTCGCGCCCGGTGCCGACGCGCGCACCGTGGCGGCCGGACTGCGCCGCGCCGTGCGGGCGTCGGGCGGCGAGGTCCGCACCAGCGACGCCTGGGTGCGGGCGACACGTCCCGGGACCGATCGGACGACCCGGACGGGGTTCTTCCTCGTCCTCGGGATCGCCCTTCTCTACACCGGCATCTCACTGGCCAACACCATGGTCATGGCCACCTCCGACCGGGTCCGCGAACTGGCCCTGCTGCGGCTGGCCGGCGCCACCGGGCGGCAGGTACTGCGGCTGGTGGCCGCCGAGGCACTGGTGGTGGTCGCGGTCGGCGGCCTGCTGGGAGCGCTGGTCGCCGCCCTCGACCTTGCGGGCCTGCGGGGTGCGCTGGCCCTGCTCTCGGTGCGGACGCCCGTCGAGATCCCGTGGGCGGTGCTCGCGGCGGCCGCGGGCGCCTGCGCGGTGCTCGCCGTGACCTCGGCGGTCGTCGCGGCCGCCCACGCCCTGCGCCGCAGCGCGGTGGAGTCGGCGGGAGCGCGTGAGTGACCGGCGCCGCGGTCAGCCGTGGCTCGGGCGGGTACCGCCCCGACTCCGGCCGCGCAGCGCCTCCAGGAGGGCTCCCAGGGCGAACGACTGGACCAGAGCGCTGACGACCACCCCGCCGGCCAGGTACCAGGCGGACGCGTCCAGACCTCCGACCGCTCCGACGACCCCGGCCATCAGCAAGGACGTGGGGGCGGTGAGCAGGAAGGCCAGATCCCGACGATCCCGGGATCCGAGAGCAGCGCGGCGGCCACCTCGAACACGACGGAGGCACCGACGAGTCCCAGATAGACGGCGGAAGCCGCGTTGGCGAAGGTCAGCCGCAGCAGGGTGCGAACGTTCATGGAGTCCCCCAGGTCGTGGTGCGCTCCATACTTCCGACCGGCCGCGGCTCGGGCGTGAGTACCCGTACTCAATCGCCCGCCGGTACACGGACGTCGAGGAGCCGCCCGGGAGGTCCCGCGCGCCGTCCGGGACGCGGTGGTGCGGCACGCTTCGGGGCCACGGCATCCGCCGCTGAGGCCGGTGTGGCGATCCGGCCGTTCGTCGCGCGGGGGACGACCATGGGGTGGCTACGATGCGAAGTGCCGGGCGCGCGCCGTACTGCTGGCGCGGTGTGACGATGCTGGAGGTTGATGTGCCGACCGTCGAACTCACGCGGTTCCGTGTCGAACCCGGACGGGTTGCCGAACTGCTCGGCAGCAGGGCCGCGATGCTCGCGGACTTCCGCGCCGACCGGACCGGCTTCCTGGGCGCCCGTCTGGTCCGGCTCCCGGACGACGAATGGCTCGACATCGTCACCTGGCAGACGTCGGAGGACTTCGCGGCCTCCCGGGAGAAGGGGCCGAACCTGCCGGGGATCGCCGCGTTCTTCGCGGCGATCGCCTCGCTGGTGAGTTCGGAGGAGGGAACCGAACCCGACGTGGACCAGGTCTGAAGCGCTCGCCAACCGTCAACCTGATGTCCCGGTTCGGACTGCACCGGGTGCTGCGCGCGCGCCCGTCGGGCATTGCGCCGCCGTGGAGGTCACCTCGTCCCCGGCCTCGCGCCGTCTCGCCGACGCGATGAGCCGCACCGGCGCGGGGGAGCCACGGCGCTGCGCGGGCGGACCGCCCTGACCTCCTGAGGGCCGTCCTCACGTTTCACGCCGTCCTCGACGGAAACCCAGGGTGGGAAGAAAACCGGGATCCGTTCAGAGGACCCCCACCACGCATCCGTACCGAGGACACGGACCGCGACAGGTCCGACACGGAAGGAAGATGAGCCGCCGTGACCGCGGAAGCAAGCTCCCCGATCGCCGTACGCCGAGCCGAGACCGGCTGGGCGAGAGCACGCCGCCTGCGCGGGCGAGGCATACGAACCTGCCTGCGCGCGAAGTTCGACCAGGACGCGGGGCAGCCGCGGCAGGACGACGACGGGATCATCGTACGGGGTGAGGACTGAGCGCACCTCGCGTGCCGGCGGCGCCGTGGCGCGCCGGGCACGACCGGCGAGAAGACGTTCGCCCCGCGCCGGGCAGCCGTACACGGGCCGCGCCCTGCCTGCCAGGCACCACTCCAGAGAGGTTCCCGCACATGTCGACCAAGGTGTCCGACCACATCCTGCAGCGGTTGCGCGAGTGGGACGTGGAGCACGTCTTCGCCTACCCGGGCGACGGCATCAACGGCCTGCTCGCGGCCTGGGGGCGGGCCGGCGACAGACCCAGGTTCGTCCAGTCCCGGCACGAGGAGATGTCCGCGTTCGAGGCCGTGGGCTACGCCAAGTTCTCCGGCCGGGTCGGGGTCTGCGCCGCGACCTCCGGGCCCGGCGCCATCCACCTCCTCAACGGCCTGTACGACGCCAAACTCGACCACGTGCCGGTGGTCGCGATCGTCGGGCAGACCAACCGCAGCGCCATGGGCGGCTCCTACCAGCAGGAGGTCGACCTGCTGAGCCTCTACAAGGACGTCGCCTCCGACTTCTGCGAGATGGTCACCGTCCCCGAGCAGCTGCCCAACGTGCTGGACAGGGCGCTGCGCACCGCCCTGGCACGGCGTTCGCCGACCGCCGTCATCGTGCCGGCCGACGTCCAGGACCTGGACTACTCACCGCCCGAGCACGCCTTCAAGATGGTCCCCTCCAGTCTCGGCATGCCGCACTACGCCCCGGTCCCCGACGACGACGACCTGCGGCGCGCCGCGGACGTGCTCAACTCCGGTGGGAAGACGGCGATCCTGATCGGACAGGGCGCGCGGAGCGCGCGGGCCGAGGTCGTCCAGGTCGCCGACCGGCTCGGCGCCGGGATCGCCAAGGCGCTGCTCGGGAAGGACGCCCTCGACGACGAACTGCCCTACGTCACCGGGGCCATCGGGCTGCTCGGCACCCGGCCGTCGTACGAGCTGATGCGGGAGTGCGACACCCTCCTGGTGATCGGATCCTCCTTCCCCTACACGCAGTTCCTGCCGGAGTTCGGCAAGGCGCGTGCCGTGCAGATCGACATCGACCCGCACATGGTCGGACTGCGCTACCCATTCGAGGTCAACCTCGTCGGCGACGCCGCCCGGACCCTGCGCCGGCTGCTGCCGCTGCTGGAGCCCATGGAGGACCCCTCCTGGCGTACGAAGATCGAGAACAACGTCAGGGACTGGTGGGAGGTCATGGGGCGGCGGGCCGCCGTAGCGGCGCAGCCGATCAACCCGGAGTTCGTCACGCACGCCCTGAACGGACTCCTCCCGGACGACGTGATCCTCTCCGCTGACTCGGGTTCGGCGGCCAACTGGTACGCGCGGCACCTGAAACTGCGCGACGGCATGCGCGGTTCGCTGTCCGGGACACTGGCCACCATGGGACCGGGCGTGCCGTACGCCATCGGTGCCAAGTTCGCGCACGGCGGCCGGCCGGCGATCGCCCTGGTCGGCGACGGGGCGATGCAGATGAACGGCATGGCCGAACTGATCACCGTCGCCAGGTACTGGCAGGAGTGGGCGGATCCCCGACTGATCGTGGCCGTCTTCAACAATCGTGACCTGAACCAGGTGACCTGGGAGATGCGCGCGATGCAAGGAGCCCCCCAGTTCCTGCCCTCGCAGTCCCTCCCCGACGTGCGGTACGCCGACTTCGCCCGCTCGCTGGGTCTGGACGGCATGCGGATCGAACAGCCGGAGGGCGTGGCCGGCGCCTGGGAGGCCGCGCTCGCCGCCGACCGGCCGTGTGTGCTCGACTTCGTCACCGACCCCGCCGTACCGCCGATCCCGCCGCACGCCACCCTCGACCAGATCGAGGCCGCGGCCTCCGCCGTCCTCAAGGGCGACAGCGACCGGGCCGGCATGGTCCGCCAGGGCCTCAAGGCCAAGGTGCAGGAGTTCCTGCCCGGCGCTCACCGGTGACCGCCGACCGCGGCGGCCCGGCGCCCACCGGGCCCCGCCCGGAGGTGTGAGCCGGTCCGCATCAGCCCGGGTGGACCTCGTAGTGGCTGTCGGTGTCGCCGAGGGGGCGTGGCCGGGGCGTCGGCGGTGTGGGGTCAGCCTGCGTCGAGCACGGAGTCGTCCTGGGGGCGGGCGCCGGGGAGGTGGTGGCGGGCGGCGACGAGGGCGCTGTCGACGTCCCCGGTACCGGTCGAGACGCACAGCGTGTAGGCGATGTCGTTCATGCGCCGCCTGGCCGCGGGGCTCCCGTTCTCGGCGTGCAGGGCGCGCAGCGTCTCGTACTGCTCGACCATGTCTTCCAACACCGCGGGGTGAGCCATCAGCACCGGAGTCCTCCGTTCACGTGAACCTGCCGTACGCGCTCCGGTTACCCCCGGCCCGCACGCCTACACGGTGGGTCGTGGGACCGGTGGGACGACTCCCCGGCCGTCCGGCCCGGATCAGCGCCCGTCCTCAGGACACCGGCGTCAGATGCGTACCGCCCGGGTACTCGGTGGCCAGTCCGTCCGTTCTCCGGAAGCGAGTAGGCCATGGTCGTGCAGCATCCCGCCGAGAGGGGCCGAGGAGGGTTCGAGCGGCTCTCGGAATCCGCCTCGAACGTGACGTGCTCTCCCGCGTTCTACGGACTCTGTCTGCTGCTGGTCGGCTTCTTCGTGGCGTCACACGTCGCCGGTCTGTCCTTTTCGCAGCAGATGCTGGCCGGAGATCTCATGAGCTGCGTGACGCTGCTCCTGCTGGCGCTGCTGAAGAACTCCGAGCGCCGGGCCGAGCGCGCGATCCAGCGGAAACTCGACGCGATCGCGGCGGCGCTCCTGGAACAGAACGAAGGAGCTTCGCGCAAGGCCCGGAAGGACCTGCGGGAGGCGGTCCGGATGGAGGAAGACCTCTAGGGATCCCGGCCGCGGACTCGTGCGGGTCGCCGAAGAGGCCGACGCCTGGGAGGGCCGCCGTGCGGAGCCGCTCGCGATCACCGGCCGAGCCGTCACCGTCGACCTTGCGCTGATGCCTCTGATCATGGAAGTGCGCGGCGCCCGGCCGGGGCTCCGGCGCGTGCTCGAACTGACCGGCGCCGACGCCCTGTTCCGGCGGACGCTGCCGGCCCTACCGCCTGCCGCCGCGTGAAAAGGCGGCCGACCGCGTTCGCCGCGGTCAGCCGCCGGTACGCGAAGCCCAGGAGTCACATGGGGTGGCGGTTGGTGTAGTAGGAGCCCACCTGCTCGTAGTAGCCCGCGTCGCCCACATGCCTTTCCTTCTCGAACTCCGGCGAGTTCCTGATCTCGTCCTTGGTGAGGTCGACGAAGATCTTCCGTTCGGTCTGGTCGATGGTGCGTACGGTGCCGGCCGGCAGCAGCACGTGCTTGCCGAAGATCCAGACGCCGGTGTCGACCACCAGGTAGGAGGAGTCGACCTCGTCCGAGTGCTTGTCGACCTTGCCGATCCCCCCGTCCGTGGCCTCGACCTTGTACCCGATCAGGTCGATGCCGGCCGCGTGACCGGAAGTCGGCAGGTAGCCCCAGATGTTCTCGGTCATAGAACTCGCTCCCTCGCGGGAATGCGTTGAATGCCGGACGGTTCTCACCGCGACGCAGACCCGCATTCCCTGAATTTCTCGATCCGCTCTCTTCGGACGGGCGGGTACCCTCGGCCGGAACCCCGACACATCGGCTCCCGCGCGGAATCCGAGATGGCGGCGGGCCCAACTGGAGGACGGGGCGTCAGGAACCGGCGATACGGCCGGGGGTGACACGCCTCGGAGTGGCGCTCGGGGCGTGGGTGTCGTGGGGAAGGCGTCGGTCGTGGGCGGCCGTCAGGCCGAGGCCGCCGCGGTGCCGGCCGGCTGCTCCGCCCAGACGATCTTCCCGTCCGCCGTGTAGCGGGTGCCCCACTGCTCGGCCAGGCTCGCGACGATGAACAGCCCTCGCCCGGACTCGTCCACGGTGCGGGCGTGCCGCACCTGCGGGGCGCTGGGCGCGCCGTCGCGGACCTCGCAGGTCAGCATCCGGTCCAGGATGATGCGCAGCCGTATCGGCGGTGCGCCGTAGCGGGTGGCGTTGCCGACCAGCTCGCTGACGATGAGCTCGGTGGCGTACGAGGTCTCCTCGTCCAGCCCCCAGGCGGCCAGCCGGTCGCGGGTGGACCTGCGGGCGATCGCCGCGGCCTCGGGACCCTCCGGGAGCGGGCACGTCAGGACCCGCCCGGGGGGCACCGCCTTGGTGCGGGCGAGCAGCAGCAGTGTGTCGTCGGTGTGGTCCCGCGCGTAGGCCCGCGCGATCTCCCCGCACACGTCGCCCAGCGGTTCGGTGGCGGCCGAGTCCAGGAGGAGCCGCAGCGGGCCGGAGGGCGCCAGGACCTGTTCGGCGAGTTCGGCGGTGCCCAGGGCGAGGGTGCTGCCGACCGGCAGGGAGACGGTGGTGGCGGGGAAGGGCGCGGTGTCCGGGGCGGCCAGGGCCGGCCCGGCGGGCACGGCCAGGGTCGGTGAGGTGCCGTCGGGGAGGACCGCGACGGGCTCCGGCAGCCCCGCCCGGGCGATGGTGCAGGTCAGTTCCACCGGGTCGTAGATCGCGACGACGCAGCCCGCGGTGAGCGGCTCCCGGGCCAGCGGGTCGAGAGGCGGCAGCGCCGCACGCGCGGCGATCAGCCGGGCCGCCGTGTCGCTCAGCCGGGCCAGCAGCTCGTCGGGTTGCAGATCCAGGCCGACCAGCGTGTGGATGGCGGTACGCAGCAGCCCCATGGCGATGGCGGCCGGAATGCCCTGTCCGGCCACGCTCCCGGCGACGAGCGCGGTCCGCGCGCCGGGCAGTGCGATCGCGTCGCACCACCCGCCGCCTCCCTCGGCACCGGTGATGTGCAGCGGGCAGACCTGGAGCGTCGGCTGGTCCTCGAGGTTCCCGGGAAGGAGTCTTCGCTGCACGGTGGACATGACGATCCACTCACGCATGTACAGCGAGGCCCGGTCGATGCACAGTGCCGCGTGTGCGCAGACGGCGGACGCCAGCGCGAGATCGTCCTGCTCGTAGGCGTCCCCGTGGGCGTGCCGGCAGAAGCGGACGATGCCGAGGACCTGATGGCCGAGGGCCAGCGGGGCGACGAGCACGGAGCGCGCCGTGTCCTCCTCCACGTCACACGGACAGGACGGTTCGCCGACCAGCCACCCGCCGGTGCCGACGGAGGCCACCACACGCGGCTGGAGATCGGCCAGGACGCGTGCCTCCGCGGTCCCGGTGGCCAGCGGATGCACGGTCGCGGAGTGGGCCGGGGCCGACGGACCGCCCGCGGCGGCCCGGCACAGCAGTACCCCCGGGCTCACCGGCGCCGTCAGAGCGTCCCCGCCCCGGACCGTGCTCTCGGCGAGGTCGACGACGGCGGCGTCGGCGAACGCCGGGACCACGGCGTCGACGAGCTCCTGGCAGGCGTCCATGACGTTGAGCCGGTGCCCCATGCCGGTACGTACGCGCTGCAGGAGGTCCACGCTCCGGCGCGCCCGTTCCTGCGCGGTGACGTCGGCGGCGCAGACGACCAGCCCGAGCACGGCACCGTCCGGATCCTGCAGGCGGAAGTAGGAGACGCGGCGGATCGGGTGACCGTGCCCGCCGGGCTCCACGGCGCCCCGCACCAGGCGGTCGACCAGCGGCACACCGCTGTCCACCACCGTGCGCGCGAGCGCGGCTTCCTCCTCCCAGGCGGCGAAGCCGCATGCCTCGGAGAACGGTGTACCACGCGGAAATCCGGAGCGCGGTCCGTCCGCCGGACCGACGGAGCCGCCCATGCGCATCAGGCGCAGGTCCGGGTCGAAGACCTGGAGGCGTGCGGCGCAGTAGGTCAACAGGCCGCTGAGGAGGGCGGTGTCCACCTGTGCCGGGCCCTCGCGCGCGGCGGCACGGACCCCGGCGGTCCGGGTGTCGGGCGCCGCCGCTCCGTTGGTCGTCCTGTCGGCGTCCGCCCGGCGTACCTGCCAGACGACGTCGTCGCCGTCGAGTGCGGGCCTGACCGTGAGCCCGGCCGGATCCGGGAGTACGTGCCGCTGCGGCGGACCGCCGAGGGCGGCCTGGTGCAGGAGTGCGCCGACGGGACGCCCGAGGGCCTGTGCCGCGGAGCAGCCGAACATCTTCTCCGCCGCACCGCCCCATCGCACGACCCGGCCCTCCTCGTCGAGGAGGAGCAGGACGTCGTCTGCGGGCATCTCACCGTCGGGCATGGGACGTACCTCCCTGCGGCCTGCCCGCCCGCCCGCCGTCCGGCCCGCGGAGCCGGTGGGAGCGAGCCCGCGTCTGCCAGGGCTCTCTCCTGCACTCTATTCGCAAGCCGCCGAGCGTGAGGGGTCGAACCGTGCCCAGGGGCGCCGCGAAACCGTCCCGCCCCCCGCACCTCCGAACGCCACGTCACCTTCGGCCCCGGCCGCAGACAGGCCGCAGACAGGCCGCAGACCGACCGCAGACCGGCCGCCGATCGCCCGCTGTCGGGCGACAGCCCGCCCGCGGTGACCGCTCCGGCCGCGGAGCGTCCGGCTCACCGACCGTGGGTCGAGGAGCTGCGGTAGTCGGTGTACGTGTAGGGGTTGTCGAGGACCTTCGTCTCGGGGACGTCCGGGTTCATGCCCTTCGCCCAGGCCTCCTCGCCCATGGCAGACCGCAGGTGTTCCACCGTCCCCTCGACCGTGCGCCGTACCGCGTCGAGGTCGATGCCGAGCAGCCGGTGCTCGTGCTTGACCACCCGGCCGTCGACGACCACGGTGTGCACGTCGCCGCGCTGGGCCTGGAACACCACGTGGCCGTAGGGATTGAGCATCGGGAACGAGACCGGCGAGTGGTCGTTCTTGAGCAGGACGAGGTCGGCCTTCCTGCCCACCTCGACGCTCCCCAGGTCGTGTGCGCGGCCCAGCGCCCGGGCGCCGCCGACGGTCGCCCACTCCACCACCTGGTCGGCCCGCAGGGCGCAGTGGGTCACGGTCTCTCCCTCGGCGTGGGCGGCCAGGTGCTCGCGGGCCCGGTCGGCGCCGAGCGTGGTGCGCATCGCGGAGAACAGGTCTCCGCTCCACCACACGCTCGTGTCCATGGACAGGGACACCGGGATGTCGTGGGAGCGGATCGCCCAGGTCGTCGGATAGCCCTGCCCCGCGCTCTGTTCGCTCTCCGTGGACACGGAGACCGACCCGCCGGTCGCCGCGATGCGGTGGTAGGAGTCGGCCGAGAGGGTGGCGGCGTGCACGTAGACCGTCTCCGGGCCCATGAATCCGTGCTCGTGCATCAGCCGGATCCCGTCGTCGCCGGTGGCGCCCCACACGCCGGCGTGTGTGGTGACCGCGACGCCCAGGTCGCGCGCGACCTCGAAGGCGGGCTTCTCGGGGAACGCGGGGTCGCCGGTGACGTCGAAGGCGAGCTGGAAGCCCAGCATGTCGTCGCCGGTGACGCGGCGGCGGACGAAGTCCCGGAACTCCGGTGCCGCGGTCCAGTCGGCCGGTGCCTGCTGGATGTTCCCGTAGGCGAGGACGAACCGGCCGGGCACCGCCTGCAGGGCGTCCACCGCGGCGTCCGCGTGGTCGACCGTCTGCAGCCCGTGCGACCAGTCGACGACCGTGGTCACCCCCGCGTCCAGGGCTTCCACGGCGGCCAGGAGGTTCCCGGCGTGCACGTCCTCGGGGCGGAAGGCCTTGCCGTGTTCGAGGTAGTACCAGACGAAGTACTGGGTCAGGGTCCAGTCGGCGCCGTAGCCGCGCATCGCCGTCTGCCACATGTGCCGGTGCGTGTCGATCATGCCGGGCATCACGATGCCGCCGGACGCGTCGATCTCCGCCGTGCCCTCCGGGACGGCGAGGTGCGGGCCGACCGCGGTGATCCGGTCGCCGGTCACGAGCACGTCGGTGTCGGTGAGCACCGGCCGCCCGGGAGTCATGGGCAGCACCGTGCCGCCGCGGAAGACGACGGGGCGTCCCGCCGGGAATGGGGTGGACTCGCTCATCACTGCATCTCCCGCTCTACGACGGACAGATGTCCGTATCGCGGCTGCTGGTTGCTGAACGATGCTCATCAGACTGCTGACGGCTGTCAATATGACGGGCAGCCCGAAATCCCCCCGGATTCCTCACCGACTGTCCGCTCCACGGTCGGACGGTGACAGGTGGCCGGGATACTTCGGCGTAGAGGCCTGCTCTCCTGCGTAGAGTGCTCCAGTGGACTGTCCGCGAGGCGGACATCCGCCGGGCGAAGCCGACGACAAGCAAGAGGAGACGTCATGCCGCGTGAAGGAACCGGGCCCGATTTCATCGAGGCGCTGGCCCGCGGCCTGGAGGTCATCACCGCGTTCCGGCCCCGGCAGCCGGTGATGTCGCTGACCGACGTGGCGACCGCGACCGGACTGGCCAGGCCCACCGCACGCCGGATCCTGCTCACCCTGGTCGAGCTGGGATACGTACGCCCGCAGGACGGCGGTTTCGCCCTGGCCCCGCGCGTCCTGGACCTCGGTGTCGCCTACGTCCGCTCCATGGGCCTGTGGGACGTGGCCCGACCGCACCTGGAGCGGCTGGTCGAGCGGACCAACGAGTCCTGCTCGATCGCCCAACTGGACGGCTCCGACATCGTCTACGTCGCCCGGGTCTCCGTTCCCAAGATCGTCACCCTCGCCGTGCAGGTCGGCACCCGCTTCCCCGCCCTGCCCACCTCGCTGGGCAAGGTCCTGCTGGCCGCGCTGCCGCCCGACGACGTGACCCGGATCCTCGCCGAGCCCAGCCGCTCGGGCCTGAGTCCCGTGTGGCAACCGGACCTGGCGGAACGCGAGTCGGAGTTGCGCGAGGTGCGCGCGCGGGGGTGGGCGATGACCGACGAGCAGTTGGCCCTGGGCATCCGTTCGGTGGCCGCCCCGCTGCGGGACGGCTCCGGCCGGGTCGTCGCGAGTGTCAACGTCAACGCGCACGCCGCCGAGACCTCCGTGCGCGTGCTGCTCGACGACTACCTGCCGCTGCTCCTGCAGGCCGCCGGTGAGATCAGCGTGGACTTCGCCCGGCTGGAGTCCGCACCGCACGCCGTGCGGGCCGCCGGCGTGGGCGCGACGTCTTGACGCGTCGGCGGCCCCGGACACAGAATCGATCTCCGGACGGACGTCCGCTGTGCGGACGGGGAGGCGAGGATGATGTCCGAGAACGCCAGGACCACTCGGCAGGACACCACCGCACCGCTCTCCGGGGTACTGGTCGCGGACTTCTCGCGGATCCTCGCCGGGCCCTACGCCACGATGCTGCTCGCCGACCTCGGGGCGGACGTGGTCAAGGTGGAGGGACCCGACGGCGACGACACCCGCACCTGGATGCCTCCCACCCGCGGCGAGGTCTCCACCTACTACCTCGGGATAAACCGCGGGAAGCGTTCGATCGCCCTGGACCTGCGTGACGAGGACGACGCCGAGGTCGCCCGGAAGCTGGCCCGTCGCGCGGACGTCCTGATCGAGAACCTCAAGCCCGGCGGCATGGCCAAGTACGGACTGGACTTCGAAACGGTCCGGCGGGACAACCCGGCGCTGATCTACACGTCCATCACCGGCTTCGGCGCCGGACCCGGCCGCGACGTCCCCGGCTACGACCTCATGGTGCAGGCCATCTCCGGGCTCATGAGCCTCACCGGCGACCCGGACGGCCCGCCCTACCGGGCCGGGATATCCGTGTTCGACGTGATGGCCGGCAACCACGCCGCGATCGGCATCCTCGCCGCACTGCGGCACCGGGACGCCACCGGCACGGGTCAGCTCGTCGAGGTGAACCTGCTGTCGTCGGCCCTGACCGGACTGGTCAACCACAGTTCGGCCTACGTCGCCGGCGGCCAGGTGCCGTACCGGATGGGCAACGCCCACCCCAGCGTCTTCCCGTACGAGCCGCTGCCCACCGCCGACAACGACCTGATCGTGACCGCCGCCAACGACGGCCAGTTCCGCAGGCTCTGCGAGGTGCTGGGCATCCCGGAGGTGGCCGACGACCCGCGGTTCGCGCGCAACGCCGACCGCACCGCCCACCGCGAACAACTACGTCCGCTGCTGGTCGAGAGGCTCGCGACGCGCGGCGCCACCGAATGGTTCGAGGCGCTGGTGGCGGCCGGTGTGCCGAGCGGGCCGATCAACACCATCGACGGCGGGTTCGCCATGGCCGAGCGCTTCGGGCTCGACCCGGTCGTCACCGTGGGCGAGGGGGACCGCGCGGTGCCCACCACCAGGCACCCCGTCCGGTTCTCCGCCACCCCGGCCGCCTACCGGCTGCCGCCCCCCGAACTCGACGAACACGGAGCCGAGTTGCGCATGTGGCTGGACGCGCAGGAGGAGGCCGACCATGGCTGACCCGACACCCCGCCCCGCCTATCCCACCGCGCTGGGCGCCTCCGACCTGAGGACCATCACCCTGCTCGGCCACGACCTGGCCGAGGACATCATGGGTTCGGTCGGCTTCGGTGAACTCGCCTTCTGGCTCGCCACCCAGCGCAGGCCCACCACCGGCGAGACACGCGTCTTCGAGGCCGTGCTCGCCGCACTGGCCGACCACGGATTCACCCCCACGGCCATCGTCACCCGCCTGACCTACCTCTCCGCACCGGACTCCGTGCAGGGCGCCCTCGCCGCCGGCCTGCTCGGCGGCGGCTCCCGCTTCCTGGGCGTCACCGAGGACACCGGCCGCTTCCTGCACGACGTACTGGAATCCCTGGACGGTGACCTGCCCACCCACGACGCGGCCTGGGACGAACTCGCGCTGCGCACGCTCCGGGAGCGGCGCGCGGCCGGGGAGTTCGTGCCCGGCCTGGGGCACCACGTCCACAAGGAGGGCGATCCCCGTACGCCTCGGCTGATGCGGATCGCGGAGGAAGAGGGCGTCTTCGGGCCGCACCTGAGGCTGTTCGCCGCCGTCGGCCGAGTCCATCCGGCCGTGCTCGGAAGAACGCTGCCCCTCAACGGAGCCGGAGTGTGCGGCGCCGCCCTCGCCGACCTCGGTCTCCCGCTGCCGCTGCTGCGCGGCTTCGCGCTGCTGGCCCGCACCGCCGGACTGATCGGCCAGCTCGCCGAGGAACTGCGCCACCCGGTCGCCCAGGACGTCTTCCTGTCCGTCGACCTCAACAACACCCCCGTCCCGCCGGACCCCTACCCCGCGGCTCCCCTCGCGCGGGGACCGCGCGAGGACTGAGCCCGGGACCGCCACATCCTCTCCACCCGACCGCAGACCTAGGAGCCGCGACCGTGTCCGTCGACGAGGACAACATCACCGAGCTGGCCGTCCAGCGCTGGGGCACCGCACACTCCCCACGGCTGGGCCTGCTCATGACCGAGCTGATCCGTCATCTGCACGACTTCTCGCGGGAGGTGCAGCTCACCGAGGACGAGTGGACGGCCGCCATCGAGTGGCTGACCGCCGCCGGCCAGACCTGCGACGACAAGCGCCAGGAACTGATCCTCACCTCCGACGTCCTCGGACTGAGCACCCTGGTGGTCCAGTTGAACAACAGGTTCGGGCCGCGGGCGACCCCCGCCACCGTGCTCGGACCCTTCCACGTCGACGGCTCGCCGACCGCCCCCTACGGCTTCGACATGTCGGAAGGCATCGAGGGCACCCCGCTGTTCTTCACCGGCAAGGTGACCGACACCGGGGGCAAGCCCCTCCCGGGCGCCGTGCTGGACGTCTGGCAGGCCGACGCGGACGGTGCCTACGAGGCCCAGCTCCCCGAGATCGACGAGGCCCGTCTGCGGGCCAAGTACCGGACCCGCGAGGACGGCACCTACTGCATCCGCACCATCGCGCCGCGCGGCTACGCCATCCCCATGGACGGCCCCGTCGGCGACCTGATGCGCCGGACGGACATCAGCCACTTCAGGCCCGCGCACGTCCACTTCCTCATCCACGAACCGGGCTTCCGGAAGCTGACCACCCACCTGTTCCAGGAGGGCGGCCAATACCTCGAATCCGATGTCGTCTTCGGCACCAAGGACGCGCTGATCACGCCCTTCACCGAGCGCGGGGCGGGCGCCGCTCCGGACGGCGGCACACTCGAAGTGCCCCATCTGCACGCCGAGTACGACTTCGTCCTGCAGCCCGACTGACCGGGAGCCGCGGCTGTCCCGCCGCCGTCGGGGACACCCGGCACGACGGGCGGACACCGGTATCGGGGTGACGCGGGCCGACCGGGTCAGTGCCGGGGGACGGCGTTCGAGCCGGCCAGGACCGCCAGGGCGTGAGCCGTGGGGGAGCCGGGCTCGGCCGTGTAGACGACGAGACGCTGGTCCGGCTCGTGCGGTGCGCCGACCACCTCGATGGCGAAGGACATCGGACCCGCCGTGGGGTGCCGGACGTGCTTCTCCACCGAGGCGTAGTCGCGGACCGTCTGGTCCTCCCACCACCGGGCGACGTCGGCGTCGGTCGAGCGCAGTTCGTCCATGAGCGCGGTGAGACGTCGGTCGTCCGGGTGGCGTGCGGTCTCCCGTCGCATGGTCGCGACCGTCGCCGAGGCGAAGTCGGACCAGTTCACGATCCGGGCACGGGCCGCCGGATCCCGGAACATGAAACGGACGAACGACGCCCCCGGCTCCAGCGGGCTGCCCAGGACCTCCGTCAGCAGCGCGTTGCGGGCCAGGACCTCACCGCGACGGCCCAGCAGCAGCACCGGGACATGGTCCAGAGTCCGCATCACGCGCAGCAGCCCGGCGTCGGGATGCCGGCCGGCGCGCGGACCCGCGGAAGGGCTCCGGGTGAGCGGGGCCGCCAGGTCGTGGAGGTGCGCGCGTTCGACCTCGTCCAGGCGGAGGGCTCGGGCCAGTGCGTCGAGCACGTCGGAGGAGACGTTCCTCTGGCGGCCCTGCTCGAGCCGGCTGTAGTAGTCGGGGCTCATGCCCGCCGCCACGGCCAGCTCGTCCTTGCGCAGTCCCGGCACCCGCCGGGCGCCAGGGAAGGGTTCGATACCGGCCTGCGACGGGGTGAGGCGGTCTCGGCGGGAGCGGAGAAACGCTCCCAGCGCGGCTCGGTCGTTCGGCACCGCTCCAGTCTAGGAGGCCCCGCCGAGCCCGGATGGTCCTGCCATGACCAGGTTCATCCTGACCTGGCCCAGGACTCGCGGGCCGCTCTGGAAAGGGTCCATGACTTCCCCGCACACCACGTTTCCGCACACCGACGCCGACGTACCCGCCCAGCGGCTGATGAGGCGCTGGGTACTGCCCGCGGGCGCGGCCGATGCCGCCGAGCTCGTCCTGGACGAGACACCCGTGCCCGTTCCCGGCCCCGGCGAGATCCGCATCCGGGCCCGGGCGATCTCGGTGAACTACCGGGACCAGCTGATCCTCAAGGGCCCCTTCGGACGGCTCCCGCAGCAGGACCTCGTCCCGCTGTCGGACATCGCGGGCGAGATCGACGCCGTGGGCCCGGGGGTCGAGGGCTGGAGCGTGGGGGACCGGGTCACCGATCTGCACGTGCTCGACTGGAGCGACGGCCGCCCTCCCGCCGCCATGGGCCTGGGGCTGGGCGCGCTGCACGAGGACGGCGTCCTCGCCGAGTACGTCGTCCTCCCGGCCGAGCGCGTGATGCGCGCTCCCGCCAATCTGGACCACGCGGAGGCGGCCACCCTCCCGGTGGCGGCCCTCACGGCCTGGAACGCGCTCTTCGGCGACCACGCGATCACGGCGGACAGCAGTGTCCTGATCATCGGCAGCGGCGGTGTGGCGCTCTTCGCGCTCCAGCTCGCCCGGGCGGCCGGCGCCCGGGTCCATGCCGTCGTCCGCGACGCTTCCGCTGGTGAGGCCCTGGTCGGCCTCGGCGCCGCGGGCTACGTCGACAGCGGTGTCACGCCTGACTGGGGGCAGGCGGTCTTCGAGCTGTCCGGCGGCGTGGACAAGGTGGTCGACAGCGTCGGCGTGTCGATCCTGGACCAGGCGCTGGCCGCCCTCGCCCCGGGCGGCGAGGTCGCCACCCTAGGCCTGTTCGATGCCGCCGGAGGCCCCCTGGACGGGTACGCCCTGCTGGGCAAGCAGGCCCGCATCCGCGGCGTCGCGGTGGGCAGTCAGGCCATGCACCGCGATCTCGTGCGGTACGTCGAGGCCCACGACATCCACCCGGTCGTCCACCGCAGGATCCCGTTCGGCGACGCCCCGGCCGCGTACGCGGCGCAGACGTCCGGCGGACTCCTCGGCAAGATCGTCATCGAGTTCGACTGAGCCGGCCGGCGCGAGAGCGGCGGCGCGAGCGATGCGGCGTGAGGGGGCGGCGTGAGGGGGCGGCGTGAGGGGGCGGCGAACCCGTCGTTCTGGCGCGGGACACGCCATCCGCACCGCGTACGTCAGGTGCGCCGCACCGGGACCCCGTAGGCCCTCGTGTTCCGTCCGGGCGCACGCACCCGGTCCGCACGGCCGCGTAGGTGTCCGCGACCGAGGCGCTGCCCCCGCCCCGGACGGCGACCGGTCCCGCTCAGGGCCGGTAGACCATGCCGGGCCGGGGCTCGGCGGGGGCGAGCAGCTGGGACACGGTCACGATGGTGTAGCCGCGCTGCCGCAGGGCCTTGATGATCCCCGGGACGGCGGGCACGGTTCCCTTGTGCAGGTCGTGCAGCAGGATGATGCCGTCGCGGTGCGTCTGGTCGAGCACCCTCTTGGTGATCAGGGCGGAGTCGGTCGTCTCGTAGTCCTTGGCCGTGACGCTCCACAGGACCTGTGCCAGCCCCAACTCCCGGCAGATCCTCTCCACCTTCCGGTCGGTGCGGCCCTGCGGGGGGCGCATCAGGACGGGCCTGGTGCCGGTGATCCGCTCGATGGCGTCCTGCGTCCGGGTCAGTTCCGCCCGGGCCTCGGCGTCGCCGATCTCGGTCAGCCTCGGGTGGGTCCAGGTGTGGTTGCCGACTTCGTTTCCCTCGGCCGCGATGCGGCGCAGGATGTCGGGGTACTTCGCGATGTGCCCTCGGCCCTGTACGAAGAAGGTCGCGTGCAGGCCGTCCTGTCTGAGGATGTCCAGCAGCCTGGGAGTCGTCGCGCTGGGACCGCCGTCGAAACTGAGGGCCACGCACTTCACCTTGCGGCAGTCGGTCCCGGTCACCGATCCCGAGGCCCCGGCACGGGCGGCACGCGGTGAGGTGTGATCGTAGGTGCTGACGGTCAGGGCCAGGGTCAGCACGACGGCCAGTACGGCGCTGGCCGCGGCGGCGACGGCTATGAGTGTGCGAGACCGTCTTGTACGCGTCCTGAAGAACATGTGAGCCATTTCCTCTGAGGGGTTCTGGGGTTGCGCCTGCGACCGGGACCGGGCTGCGGAGCGTGGTCCGGCAGACGTGTGCCGAGCGCCGGACGGCGGCTGGGAGGGACCGACCTGTCAGGCCCGGTCATACGTCCTTCCCGTGTGCGTCCCGGTCGCCCGGGACCGCGCTGTCGTGCTCGTCGTCGTAGGTGTCCAGGGCCGCTGTGATCATGGCCAGGACATCGGCCCGCTCCAGGCCGGCGGCCCGTGCGCGGGTCACCCAGTCGGTGACCTCACGGCGCAGCGGCGAGTCGTCCGCCGCGCCGGGCCGGGCGAGGGAGCGCGTCACGAACGTGCCGAGGCCGCGGCGCAGCTCGACCAGACCGGCGTGCTCCATGTCGCGGTAGGCCCGCAGCACGGTGTTGGGGTTGACGGCGGTCGCGGCCACCACCTCCTTGGCCGTCGGCAGCCTGTCGCCGACCCGCAGGATGCCCGTCCTGAGCGCCCGTTCGGTCTGCTCGACGATCTGCACGTAGGCCGGCACGCCGCTGCCGCGGTCGATCCGGTAGTCGATCACGTTCTCGCCCCCGGGTTCCACCATCATTGTGCTAATGAATTAGTGGAAGCATGATGGATGTCCGGCGGAGCCGTCAAACGCCGATGACGGCCAGAACGTGAGATCGCGAACGCGGACCGGTGCCAGGACGTCGAGCCGAGCGGCGGGCGCCATGGCGGAGGGATGATAGGGCATGCACCTGACAAGAGCGCGCGATGCCCTGAGACCTCGTTCGCGATCTGCTCGCTTCGAAGCGGGCGCCGAAGGCGGAAGGCGCGAGCGATGCAGGCGTCGAGCGGAGCGGCGAACGTCTGTGCGTCAGCGGTGCGCCGGTCGCCGGAGGACTCGGTCCGGCGGTGAGTCCGCTACGGCCATTGGGCGCGGTTGTTCGCGGCGACCGCGCCGGTGGACGCATCGGCCTGGCGGAGTTCGGCGAGGAGCACGTTCTGCCCGTCGAGCAGTTCGGTGAGGATTCGGCGAGCGGCTCGCAGGAGTTCGGCGACGTCGCCGCCGGCCAGCGCGTAGGTGACGGTGGATCCCTCGCGGACGGACACCACGATGCCGGAGCGGCGCAGGACGGCCAACTGCTGCGAGAGGCTGGACGGTTCGATCTCGATGTCGGCGAGCAGTTCCCGTACGGGTACCGGCCCGTGCTGGAGCAGTTCCAGGACTCGGATCCGTACGGGATGTCCCAGCATGCGGAAGAAGTCCGCCTTGGCTTGGTAGAGAGGGACTTGCATGGCCATTCACTCTCTGGGAGGCCGGATGGGATGGGGGCGCCGGGAAACGCGGTGGCACCGGGCGGCACCGCCGCATCGGCCCCGGACAGCTGATCCTCGCCGTCCGGAGCCGTGCGCAGGTACGGATTGTGACCATGCTGATGTGGTCACTTGAAGAAGTCTTCACATCGTGGGCGTGCGAAATCCCGGGACGCTGAACGGCGTCACACCTCGAGTTGTTCCTCCACCCGCCTGAGCTGATGGCGGGCCATGGCCAGGTTCGAGCGCTCCTTGTCGAGGACCAGATAAAGGAAAAGGCCGTTGCCGCTCCGGGCGGTGATCAGCCGGATGAGGTGGTATTGCCTGTCCAGCGTGATGAGGATGTCCTCGATCCGTTCCTTGAGGCCGAGATGCTCCAGTGTGCGGACCTTGGCGCGGATCACGTCGGTGTTCCCGGCCGCGGCGATCGCGAGATCGAGGTCCTTGCTCCCGCCCAGTGTGCCCAGGGCCATACCGGTGGTGTAATCCACGACCGCCGCTCCTATCGCGCCCTCGGCCGCGTTGATCATTTCCTTCAGTGACACTTCCACGCTCGCCATGGCGGCGCCTCCCCTTCGGATGCCGGTTCACGGCAGGATCGCCAGTCGTCTTCCTGCTCGGTACATGGACCGTAGGGCGAGGCAAGTGCCGCCGGCATGGGATATGCGTGTCCGCCATGTATTGACCAGAGACTTGCGTTTTCTGTCTGTTCTGTTGATGGGAAATAGTCAAAAGGGTTCGGTGGTCCCGCCGTCAGCGAGACGAGTCGGGCAATGTGGCGAGCAACCGCTTGTCCGTCACCACGGCCAGCGACAGGGTCCGGTATCCGACCGACTCGAACAGGATGGTGACCTTGCCGTCGCCCTCGCTCATCACCTCGCCCTGGCCCCACTGGTCATGGCACACGCGGACCCCCGGCAGATAGCCGTGGTCGGCCGGCGCTGGGCGCGCGGCCGTCTCCGCCGTCCGGGAGGCCGGAACGGCCGCGCTCGTCCGGGCACCGGCCCGGTTCCACCAGCGCTGCCGCGGGGCCGTCCTGTACGGCCGTGGGCCGTTCCCGGACCGTTCGCGCCGCAGCCCGTTCACCGGCCCGGCCGTCGGGGCGGCGCAGTTGTCGCACGCCCCGCACGGGACGGGGACGGATTCTCCGAAATACCCGAGCAGGAACCGCCGCCGGCAGTCGGCCGTCTCGGCGTAACCGCGCATCATGTCGACGCGGGACTGTTCGAGCTTGCGGTGCGTGGCGTGGACGGCGAGCGCGTCCCGCACTGCGGTGTCGACGTCGTCCTGCGCGCAGGCGCCGTCGGCGTCGCCCGCGCCGACGAAGCGGCTGCCCTCCCGCCCGGTACGGACGGCCCCGGCTTCCTCCAGCAGATTCAGCACGGCGGACAGTGCCGTCGCCCCGAGTCCGCAGTCGGCGAGGAGCCGGGGCGCGGCAACCGGCCCCCGCTCGTCGCGCAGCCGCCCCGCGACACGGCGGAGCGCGTCGGCGTCGGGAGCGCCGGCGGCGAAGAAGCGCTGCAGGCCCAGGTCCTGGGGTCGGTAGGCGAGGATCGCTCTGGCCGGTGCCCCGTCGCGGCCCGCCCGGCCGATCTCCTGGTAGTAGGCGTCGAGCGAGCCGGGGACGGACGAGTGGAGCACGAACCGTACGTTCGCCTTGTCGATTCCCATCCCGAACGCGGATGTCGCGACGATCACGTCGAGTTCACCCGAGGTGAACCGGTCCTGGGTCTCGCGGCGTTCGGCGGCGGACCGGCCGGCGTGGTAGCCGGCGGCGCGGAGTCCGAGGTCGTTCAACCGCTTCGCGTAGCCGTCCGCGGCCCGCCGCGTTCCCGCGTACACGATTCCCGGCTTCTCCTCGGCGGCGGCCCGCTCCAGCACGAACCGCTCCTTGGCGGCCGCGTCCTGGAAGACCGACACGTCCAGGTGGATGTTGGGCCGGTCGAAGCCGGTGACTATCTCCACCGGCCTGCTCATGCCGAGCCGTTCGGCGATGTCCCGTCGTACCGGGGCCGCGGCGTTCGCGGTCAGGGCGAGCACCGGCGGGTTGCCGAGCCGCTCGCGTGCGTGACGCAGCCGCAGGTAGTCCGGCCGGAAGTCGTGGCCCCAGGACGACACGCAGTGCGCCTCGTCCACGACCAGCAGCCGGGGCCGGACGGCGGCGAGCCGGTCGGTGACGTCCGGCTTCGCGAGTTGCTCGGGAGCGAGGAAGACCACGTCGATCGACGAGGCGCTGATGCGTTCCCACGCCGTCTCGTTGTCGCTGCGGCGCTGCGAGGAGTTGATGGCGGCGGCGCGCAGCGCGCCGGATCCGAGCAGGCTCTGCATCTGGTCCCGCTGAAGGGCGATCAGCGGTGAGACGACCACGACCGGACCGCCGAGCAGGACCGCGGGCACCTGGTACACGGCGGACTTGCCCGAGCCGGTCGGCATGACGGCGAGTGTGTCGCGCCCCTTCATCACGGCCGTCATCGCGCTCAGCTGCCCCGGACGCAACTGCTGCCAGCCGAAGGTCCGACGCGCGATGCCCCGCAGACGACGGGCAGTGAGTGCGAACATGGTTCTCCTTGGAGTGGGGGCGTCCAACCGCCGTGTGCCAGGCGGTTACCCCGGTTCGCCGTGAAATCGCCTCCCGCGACGATCAGGCGTCCGGCGCGCATGAGCACGGCCGTCGGCGCGGGGGGTTCGTCATGGGGTGCCGTCGACGGGCAGGTTGTGCCACCAGTGACCGCATCCGTCGGAGCAGAAGCGTGCGCGACGCCGTTCGTCGGCGACCGCGAGCACCGCGACGAGGAGTCGGAACGCCTTGCGTTGTTCGTCGACGGGGGTGAGGCCGGCGATCTTCCACAGCTGCTGGTCGATCGGGCGGCGGGTGATCAGGACAGCGGGCGTGTGCGTGGGGCGCAGCCCTGAGCGCCGGATGCTCTCAGGCCCGTCCTCGGTGACGGCGCGGGCCTGCGTGCAGTGATGGGACAGGAACAGGAGCGCTTCGGCCCGCTCGGCCGGGCCGAGCGTGTCGAACCACTCGACACCCTGTGACATCGGGCGCAGTCCTTGGGCAAGTTCGTTGAGGATGATGTCCCGCTGGGTCATGATCCCGCATCCTGACCGGGACGCCGCGCATGCGCCACAGGTTTGCCGACTGCCCTGCCCGACCGTCGTCACCGGTGGAGCTAGGGTCGCAGGATGACCAACCTCGCCTCGGGTTTCCTGCGTCACGTCGAGGTGGACCGGCACTCCCGCGCCGCCGGGTACCCCTTCGACCTGCCTGTGGTCGCTCACCTCATGGAGTCGCGCCGGCTCGACCTCGATCCCGGGGTGACGTTCCTCGTCGGCGACAACGGCTCGGGCAAGTCGACCCTGGTCGAAGCGATCGCCACCGCCGCGGGGTACAACGCGGAAGGCGGTTCGAGGTCGTTCCGTTTCGCCACCCGGTCCAGCGAGTCCAGCCTGGGAGACCATTTGGTCCTGTGCTGGAACCGTCGCCCGCGCACCGGGTTCTTCCTGCGCGCGGAGAGCTTCTACAACGTGGCCACCGAGATCGAGCGACTGGACCGCGGCTCGGGCGCACCTCTGCTGCCGGCCTACGGCGGTACCTCCCTGCACGAACGCTCACACGGCCAGTCCTTCCTGGCCCTCGTCAACCACCGATTCGGGCCGAACGGTCTCTACCTGCTCGACGAGCCCGAGGCGGCGCTGTCCGTGCAGGGCTGTCTGGCCCTGATGGCCAGGATGAAGGAACTCCTCGACCAGGGGAGCCAGTTCGTCGTGGCCACCCACTCGCCGATCCTGCTCGCCCTCCCCGGCGCCAGGATCCTTCAGCTCGAGGCCGACGGAACGATCGAGGACGTCGAATACGAGCATGCCGAGCCGGTCGTGCTGACCCGGGCGTTCATGAACGCGCCCGAACGGTTCCTGCGCGAGCTCTTCGACGACCGCTGAGCCGTACAGGGCCGTCGTCGGCCCGGCGAGCGAGGAGCGGCTCTCTCGTTGCCGCGCCGCGCCGACGCGTCGGCATCCCCGCAACGCCTGCGGAACCGTTTCGTCGAACGCCGTGTCCTCCTTCGCAGAAGGTGGCTCCACACTGCGGAACCACCTGCGAAGGGGGGGCTGGCCATGGGGAGGCTGCGCGAGGGGGCGCGATGGGGGGCCTGGGCCGTCGGCGGGGTCGTCGGCCTGGCGGTGTTGTACGCGATCGGCGTGTTCGCCTTCGGCGGCGCCTCGTGGATCACCGCCCCGTTCCGCGGCGAGGTGGACAAGCGCGGGAACACGGTGGGCTCGGGTGAATTCCGGCAGACCACGTACGAGGAGTTCTTCGACCTGTGTGAGGCCGTGCAGAACGCCGAAGGGACGATCCAGGCGCTCAAGGAGGAGCGGAAGGACGCTTCGGAAACCCGCAGGGCCCAGATCGACCAGTCGATCACCGCGTTGAAGGTCACGCGGATCGAGTCGGTCAACGACTACAACGCGAAGGCCGCCCAGGAGCACCGCGCGCCCTTCCGCGACAAGGATCTGCCTTACCGGCTGGATGCCGGTGCCGCACGGACGACGTGCACCGACTGATCCCCACCTCATCCCGGGAAGAGAGCGGCACCGCATGAAGAAGTTCGCACGCATGATCCTGGCCACCGTCGTCGCGCTCGTCGCGGGCCTCGCCCTGACGTCCTGCACCGCATCCAGCCAGGACAAGGAGAACAAGGCCAAGCAGGACAACTACGACCACCTCGTGGCCGAGCAGCCCGCGGGTCGCATGGAGTACTCACCCACCCGTGAAGCCATCAACCAGTGGATCAGGACGTGGGGGCAGCGGGGCAAACTCTCGTACGTCTACATCCAGAACGCGAGGGGGGAGTACGGGTACTTCATCATGAAGGGCCTGCCCGTACCGCGCTGCAAGATGCTCACCCCGACGGAGAGGGTGGAGACCTCCTCCGACGGCGTCGCGGTTCTCGCGCAGCCCGGCATGGACGGCACCTACACGTCGGGTTCCACCTGCAACGCCTACTACGGCTTCGACGCCACGACGGGCGCGTACATGGAGTTCACGGTCGGTACGAACCAGTCGTTCTTCCTGTTCGACAAGCCCATGTCGATGCCGGAGTACGCCAGCGCCAGGCAACTGGGTCCGACCTCGATGAAGGACGTCGAGAAGCGGCACTGAGCGACGCGGCGGCCGGGGCAGTCGCCCGCCGGGCCGGGTCCGTTCAGGACCGTCCGGGGGTCCCGGTCACAGCACTCCGCACTGTCATCGATCACGACGGCGTGGTGTCCGCGACACCGGCGGTCACCTTTCACGGTGTGAATCGCCTTATGAGGCAACGGCGTTGAGAGGCCGGCTACTCGACGAGCTTCCCCTCCGTGGAGACATCCGCCATGAGGGACCCGATCTCGTCCGGGACGGGTGGGATGCTCTCGTGGGTGATTCCGGTCGTCGGGGACCAGACGAGGTTGACGCGGAGAGCGGCGTCCGTGGCGGGGAAGTCGCTGCGGTTGTGGCAGCCACGGGTCTCCCGGCGTTCCAGGGCCGCTTCGAGGGTGGCGCGCGCCGAGAGGGCGGCCGACTTGAGGTCGAAGGCGTGGGCGAGGTCCTGGAAGCCCGCGATGTCGGGGTGGACTCCGACGTTCTCCATGCGCTTCTCGATGGCGTCGAGCTCCGCCAGGCCGGCGCGCAGACCCTGTTCGTCACGGACGACGCCCGCGTGTTCGGTCATGGTGTTGCGGATGGCCCGCTGCAGGGCGCGGACGTTCTCGGACCCGTCGGCGGCGAGCAGTCGGTCCACCTCGGCGCGGGCCTCGGCCACGGCCGCCGTGGACCTGGGCTGCGCGGTCAGCGAATCCGAGTAGGCCGCGGCGGCCCTGCCGGTGATGCGGCCGTAGACGAGCAGTTCGATGAGGCTGTTGCCGCCGAGGCGGTTGGCGCCGTGCAGGCCGCTGGAGGCCTCGCCGATGGCGTACAGACCGCGGACGTCGGTGCTGTGGTCCTCGGGACGGACCCAGACGCCGCCCATCGAGTAGTGCGCCGTGGGGGCGACCTCGATGGGTTCGCGGGTGATGTCGAGCATCTGGAGATCGAGGAGCGTCTGGTAGACCCGGGGGAGCCGAGTCATGATCGTCCGGCGGGGTAGGTGGGAGACGTCCAGCCAGACACCGCCGTTGGGGGTGCCGCGGCCTTCCTTGATCTCGGTGTAGGAGGCGAGGGCCACGCGGTCGCGGGTGGACAGTTCCATGCGCTGCGGGTCGTAGCGGTTCATGTACCGCTCGCCCAGGGCGTTGCGCAGGATGCCGCCCTCACCCCGGGCCGCCTCGCTGACCAGGGTGCCGGCGGCGTTCTCCGGCTCGATGATGCCGGACGGGTGGAACTGGACCAGTTCGGGGTCGCGCAGGCGGGCACCGGCCTCGACCGCCAGACGGAAGGAGTCACCGGTGTTCTCGTCCCGCCGCGAGGAGGTGCGCCGCCAGATACGGGTGTGGCCGCCGGCCGCGAGGATGACGGCGTCCGCGTGGACGAGGTGGCGCGTGCCGTTTCCGAGGCCGAAGCCGTAGGCCCCGAAGACGGCACCGTCGTGGACCAGGAGCCGGGTGATGTAGACGCTGTCGAGCACGGGTATGTCGAGCTGGGCGGCGCGCCGGACGAGGGTGCGCTGGATCTCCAGGCCGGTGTAGTCGCCGGCGAAGGCGGTGCGGCGGAATGTGTGGGCGCCGAAGAAGCGCTGCGAGATCCGGCCGTCCCCTTCGCGGGCGAAGTTCATGCCGTAGCGTTCCAGGTCGTCGATGCCCAGGGCCGCCCCTCGGGTGACGATCTCGGCCGTGCGGGGGTCACCGAGCAGATAGCTTTCCTTGAGGGTGTCGGCGGCGTGCTGCTGCCAGGTGTCCTCCGGGTCCATCGTGGCCAGCGCCGCGTTGATCCCGCCGGCGGCCAGCGAGGTGTGGGTGTCCTCCTTGGGGCGCTTGCCGACGGCTATGACGTCCACGCCGGCCTCGGCCAGTTCGATCGCCGCCCGCAGGCCGGCCCCGCCGGTACCGATCACCAGCACAGTGGTGGCTAGACGTCGTTCGGTGATAGGCACGATTGCTCCCGTCGCTCTGGGTGGTCACGACTAGGACCGGGCGGGGCGGTGGTTTGTGACACGAGTGCCGTGAGGCCGGCCTCACGGCGAAGCGTGGGACGAACAGTGGTGACCAGTGTGATCACACCGTGGCACTCGACCCGCCGGAGAAACCCACCACCACGGGACGGAGCACCGTCTGCCGGCTCGGGCGCCCCGGACGTGACATGTGGCCTGTCCTCCCGGCGCGGTGATCGCAAGCGGTGCGAGAGCGGCAATTGCGGGAACAGCGGCCGCGGCCCCGCGCACCGAACGTCTCGTGTCACATCGAAGCCGTCTCATCGGTCATGACTGCGACAGCAGTTAACGAATCCCGCTCGAACAGCACAGCCATGGACGAGTCGGTCGCAGACAGCGCAGCCGCGGAAACGGCGGACGCGGCGCACCGACCGGCACCGAGCAGATTCAGGGCGGTACCGAACCCGGATCCGGTCTCCGTGCGCGAGGAACGCGCTCGTGCCCGGCACGGACGAACGAGCCGCTCGGCGTCGGAGGCCGGCACCGGCGCGGCGGGCTTCGGGTGACGCAGAGACGAAGGGTGAAGAGATGGACAACGACAGCCGGCCGGTCGAGCCGGGACAGCTGCGCACCGGGGAGAGACTCGCCCGATGGTCGGACAGCCGCCTGGGCTACCGCGGCCTGGCCCGTTCCGCTCGGCGCCGGGTCTTTCCGGACCACTGGTCGTTCATGCTGGGCGAGATCGCGCTCTACAGCTTCGTCATCCTGCTGCTCACCGGCGTCTACCTGAGTTTCCACTTCCACCCTTCGTCCGACCCGGTGGTCTACCGGGGCAGTTACGCCCCGTTGCGAGGACAGGTGGTGTCGGAGGCCTTCGACTCGACCCTGCGCATCTCCTTCGACGTGCGTGGCGGTCTGCTCATCCGCCAGGCCCACCACTGGGCGGCACTGGTCTTCGTCGCCGCCGTGTTCGCGCACATGCTGCGGGTCTTCTTCACGGGCGCGTTCCGCAAGCCACGGGAGGTGAACTGGACATTCGGGTTCCTGCTGCTCGTCCTCGCCATGTTCGCGGGCCTGACCGGCTACGACCTGCCCGACGACCTCCTTTCCGGCACCGGCCTGCAGGTCGTGAACGGCACGATCCTCTCGGTCCCGGTCGTCGGGACCTACCTCTCGTTCTTCCTCTTCGGCGGTGAGTTCCCCGGCCAAGACCTGACCGCCCGCTTCAACACCATCCACGTCCTGGTCATCCCCGCACTGATGATCGCGCTGATCGTCGGCCACGTGGCCCTCGCCCTGCGCCACCGGCACACCCAGCACACCGGACCGGGCCGTACCCGCAGCAACGTCGTCGGCCTGCCGTTCCGGGTCCACGCCGTCAAGACCGGCGGCTACTTCTTCCTCGTGTCCGGCGTGATCTTCTTCATGGCAGCCGTGGCACAGATCAACCCCGTCTGGAAGTACGGGCCCTTCCGTCCCGACCAGGTTTCCGCGGACTCCCAGCCCGACTGGTACATGGGCGTCGCCGACGGCTTCCTGCGCGTCATGCCCGGCTGGGAAATCGCCCTCCGGGGTCACACCCTGGCCCTGGACAACCTCGTGCCCCTGCTGGTCGGGGTGCTGCTGTTCCTGGCGATGGGCGCCTACCCCTTCATCGAGGCCTGGGTCACGGACGACGACCGCGACCAGCACCTGCTGGACCGCCCTCGCAACCGGCCGGTGCGCACCGCCCTGGGGGTGGCCTGGCTCAGCGTCTACTCGGTGGCCCTCCTGGGTGCCGCCAACGACGTGATCGCCACCCGGCTGCAAGTCTCCGTCGACGACGTCACCTGGGCCGTGCGCATCGGCCTGTTCGTCGTCCCGGTCGTGGCGTTCCTCGTCACCCGGCGCGTGGCACTGGGCCTGCAACGGCGAGACCGCGACAGCGTGTTGCACGGCCGCGAGACCGGCGTGATCAAACGACTTCCGCACGGTGAGTACGTCGAGATCCATCAGCCGATCAGCCAGGCGCGGCTGCACTCCCTGACCGCCCACGAGCAGTACCGGCCCCTGCGGCCGGCGCCCGGGCCGGACCCGGACGCCGCCGTGCCCGCCCGAACCCAGCGCCTGCGCGGCAGGCTCAGCCGCGCGCTCTACGGCCCCGGTACACAGGTTCCCAAGCCCACGGCGGCCGAATACCGGGAGATCAGCGCCGGGCACCGGTCCTGAGCGGTGCCCCCGCGGTGCCCCGCACCCGTGACACCGGCCGCCGCCGGGAAGTCACCGGTGCGGGGCCCCGGACCGTCAGTGTTGCGGGTCGACGAAGTACGAGTCGTGCCGGTCGAAGAACGCGGCACGCTCCTCCTCCGAGGCGTGGGCCAGGTGTGACACCTGCTCGAAGTACTCCTCGCGGGGGGCGCCCGGGGTGAACAGGAGCAGCATGTCCGCCGGGGCGTCGGAGTCGTTCCGGAAGGCGTGCAGGCCGCCCTGAGGCACGTGCAGGAAGTCCCCCTTGCGCGCGTCGACCCAGCGCACGCCGTCGAACACGCGGACCGTGCCGTCCAGGATGAAGAACGACTCCGAGATGCGCTTGTGGAAGTGCGTCTCGGGACCGCCCGCCCTCGGCCGCATCTCCACCCGGTACAGCCCGAACTCGCCCCGTGTGGTGCCGGTGGTCGCCAGGTAGTGGGTGGCGTCCGTCCCGGTGCCGCTCTCGCCGATGTCGGGGGGTGTGGTGGCGGGTCGGAAGACGGCGCTGACCTCACCGTCCTCACCCCAGTACTTCTGTTCCGGGTACGGGTACGACATGCCTGCCTTCCTTTCCTGGCGCGGTGTGCCGCGCCGACGCCGGATCTCCGCGGGTGCGAACAGGTACGGCCCACTGACCGGGGTGGCCCGGGATCTGTGACACCGTGGGTCGCCGACGCCCCTCCGGTCACACCGGGCCGCCCTCGCGAGCGGTGCGACGCACCGGCCTGAAACACTGTGCGGCTATATCGCGTGATCACACGGTACGTTCAGGGCCCTCCGCGGCCCATCGGACACAGCGGGCGCGCCGTCAGCGAACTCGAGGTGATCGTCATGCCGATCGAAAGCGTTCTGCACCCGAGCCTCATCGTCCCGGTCGGACACGTCGAACCCGTTCCACGCCGCATCCGGGGAACGATCGGCGGACGCGTCGTCTTCGACACCCGCCGCGCGCTGTACGTGTGGGAACGGCAGGCCTATCCCCAGTTCAGCATTCCGGTCGAGGACCTGGTGGAGGGGGCGCTCCACGACGACAAGCACATGGAGCAGCGCGGTGCCGGCCCCGCGCACCGGCACACCTTGCGGGTCGGCGCGGAGATCCGCGCGGGCTCGGCCTGGGTCTGGGGGGAAGGCGCTCCGGGAGCCCTGCGGGACACCGTGCGCTTCGAGTGGGACGCGCTCGACTCCTGGTTGGAGGAGGACGAGCCCGTCTTCGTCCATCCCCGCAGCCCCTACACCCGCGTGGACGCGCTGCGTTCGGGCAGCAGCGTCCGAGTCGAGCTGGACGGTGTCGTGCTGGCGGAGGCCGCCGGCTGCGTGAAGCTGTTCGAGACCGGCCTGCCGACCCGCTACTACCTCGACCGCGCGACCGTCGACTGGACCCGGCTGCGGCACTCGGACACGGTGACCCGATGTCCGTACAAGGGGACGACGAGCGGCTACTGGTCGTTCGACGGCGACACCGCCTCCCACGAGGACATCGCCTGGACCTACGACTTCCCGACCGTCGAGGCCCACCGCATCGCCGGGCTGACCGCGTTCTACAACGAGCATGTCGATCTCCGCGTCGACGGCTTCCTGCTGCCGAGGGCCGCCGATCCCGGCCGGCCGACGCGTCACACATCGGCTCCCGGCCCGGTCTCATGAGGTGGAAGGCCTTCGAGGCGGCCCGGGCGACCGGCGCCGGACCACCGACCCTGGGAGCGCGTCATGAACACGAACGAGCAGGCAGCTCGCGGGCTGGTCGACATAGAGGCCTATCTGTACCGGGCGGCTCATCTGGGTGCCGCTCGCCGGCGGGTGGCCGCCTTCACCGCGCGGACGGACGGGCTGACCCACGAGCAGCGGAGGGCCATCGAGCTGTGGTACCTCGACGAGCAGCAGCGGGTGGCCCGTATGGTCACGAAGCACATCGCCGACAGCGCCGGCGCGGCTGAGGAGGCGAACCGCGTCCGGTTCACACGGTGGCTGCGCGGGACACTCGCCGCGATGGTCCTGATCACGATGGTGACGTTCGTGTGCACGGCGGTGCTCGTCGCATCGGTGACCTGATCCGTGGACACGGCGGTGGACGCCGAGCGCGCCGCCCTGCTCCGGACGGGCGTCGGCGTACCAGCGGACCTGAGCGCACCCGTACGCCCCCATGTCACAACGGTGACCCCGGCCTTGTCTACGTGGTGCGGACAGTGGCGCGCCCGCCGTGGGGCAGGAGGGAGGCAGTCGCCGATGAGTGACGATGAATGACGATACGACGTTGATCACGCGGTGGAACAGGCTGAGCCGTGTCCACCGGCGGATCGAGGCCCGGATGGAGCGTCGCCTGCAACAGCATGTGGGCCTGGGGGTGAGCGAGTTCTACGCCCTCCGGACCCTGAGGGAGGGCGCGCGGGACACAGGTCTGCTCTACCTCAACGACCTGGCCGACGGGATCGGGCTGAGCCACTCCGCCACCAGCCGTCTCGTGACCCGCCTGCGTGACCGTGGCCTGATCACCACGCGTGTCCCGGACCACGACCGGCGGAGCGTCGAGATCGAGCTCACCACCCTCGCCCACGACGTGCTCGGGTCGGGTTCACCGCTGCTGCGAGAGGCGGTCGAGGAGGCGGTTCGGGACCTCGATGCCGACGGCACCGACGAGGACCTGCTCCGCTATCTCAGCGGGCACCGGGACCACGAAGTTCGATGTGTGCCGAACGGTCGGTAGCATGGCACGTATGCCGGACCACTCGTCACCCGCCGACGGCGACATCGCCCTGCCGCGACTGCTGGGAGCGCTGGGCGATCCGACCCGGCTGGGAATCGTCCGGATCCTGTCCGACGGCGCCGAACGAGGGTGGGGGCAGTTCAGCGCTCCCGTCGCCAAGTCCACGCTCAGCCATCATCTGAAGACGCTGCGCGAGGCGGGCGTCACGCAGACCCGGCAGGAGGGCACCCGCTGCTACGTGACGCTGCGCCGTGACGCCCTCGAGGCCCGTTTCCCCGGCCTCCTGCCCGCACTGCTGTCCGCCGCGGCCGCCGATGGCATCGGGGACCACGTCACCGAGCGCGCCGAGCAGGCGTAACCCCGCCGCCGCTCGACCGCGTGCCGGACACACGGTGCGCACAACAGACGGTCGAAACCACATGTTGGTCCCTGCGGGGATCCGTTGCTCTGTCTCCCGTCGGGCATGTCACTTCCGGTGCTTTCGTGTTTGACGCAATCACAGTGTCTGCTCCTATTGTTCTATGTACAACGAACATCGAACAAGGAGTTCCTGATGCCTGCCACCCCCCACGACCAGACCTTCTCCGGCCATGTCGCGATCGTCACCGGCGCCGGGAGCGGTATCGGCCGGGCCACGGCCGTCGCCTTCGCCGAGGCGGGCGCCCATGTACTCGGGGTGGGCCGTCGTGCGGAACCGCTGAAGGAGACCGCCGCGGCCCACGCCAACATCGAGTTCCTCGCGACCGACGTGTGTGCCGACGGGGCACCCGTCAAGGTCGTCGGGGCCGCCGTGGAGCGGTGGGGACGGCTCGACCATCTGGTCAACAACGCCGGCGCGACGGCGGTCATGCCGATGGCGGAGACCGACAAGCAGACGATCGTCGACCTTTTCGCACTCAACGTCGTCGCGCCCAGCCTCCTGGCCCGCGAAGCCCTGCCGCACCTGCGGAGGACCTCCGGCACGATCGTCAACCTCTCCAGCACCTACGGGCACCGGCCCATGGCGGGCGGCGCGCACTACGCGGCCACCAAGGCCGCCGTCGAACAGATGACACGGAGCTGGGCCCTTGAGCTCGCCGCTGACGGTGTGCGCGTCAACGCCGTGGCTCCCGGCCCCACCCGCACCGACGTCATGCTGCACGCGGGTCTCACCCCCGAGGCCGCCGACGACATGTACGCCTACGAGCGCGACCGCATCCCCACCCGCCGCATCGCCGGCGCGGAGGAGATCGCGCACTGGATCCTCCGGATGGCCGACCCGGCCGGGCGCCATGCGACCGGCCAGGTGATCACCGTCGACGGCGGACTGGAACTCATCTGACCCCGTGGTCCGAGTGCTGTCACAGATCCGCGCACCGCACGGTCAATGACCGCAAAAGGTGCGAACAGTTCGCCCGACGTCGGTCCGTCATCGGGGCCGGGGTGCACCACCGCTCGCTTCGGTGGCGCACCCCGGCACGGCGCACCTTGCGTACTTCCCGCTACCTGAGGACGCACCCTGATGACCAGCAAAGACAATGTGAACGCCGGCCGGCCGCCGGGCACGCGTGAACTGTCCGACTCGGTGATCGCGATGTTCGACGAGGAGGGAACGGTGGTCGCGTGGACCCATGCCGCCGAGCAGCTTGTCGGACATCCCGCGGGCGACGTGGTCGGCCGTCCCTTCACGCGGGTGGTCCCGTGCCGCGCGCAGGAACCCACGACGGCGGAGTTCCTCGAACTCTGCCGTGCCCGCGACGGCTGGTCGGGTACGACGGCCGTGCGCCATCGCGACGGCCGCGTGTTCGACGTCGGTCTGCGGATCTCGATGGTGCGGGGACGGGACGCCGGAGTGCGATGGGTGGTGACGGTGGTCGGCGCCGGCACGCCGCCCGGAGAGACCGGGAACGGACCGGTGGGGGAGTACCTCCTCGCTTCGGCACGGATCAGCGTCGTCGTCCGTGACCCCCGGCTCATGTGCACCTGGGTGAACGACACGATGGAGAGCCACGACGGCGTCTCCGCCGACCGGCGGCTGGGACGCGGGTTCACCGACGTGCTGCCCGGAGCCAAGGCCGAGGCACTCGAGGGAGTGATGCGGCAGGTGCTCGACAGCGGTACCCCCAGGGTGCACGAGTACCGGTCGTGGCTGGCGACGGGCCCGCGCCGCGAACACTCGTTCGCCGCGTCGTTCGTCCGCCTCCAGGGCGCCGACGGCAACGCGCTCGGGGTGTGCGTCATCAGCGTCGACGTCACCGAGAGCCGAAACGCCGGCGACCGCCTCGCCGTCCTCGGCAGAGCCGGCGCACGGTTCGGCAACAACCTGGACGTGATGCAGATCAGCCAGGAACTCGCCGACCTGGCCGTGCCCCTGCTCGCCGACTACGTCGCCGTCGACCTGGAGCAGTCGGTCCCGACCGGTGACGGGCCGCCTTTCCGCATCGGCCCCGTGGACGAACGACTCCCCGCCTTCACGCGGGCCGGCCTGGCTTCCGTCCACGAAGACGTTCCGGAATCGCCATGGGCGCGCGGCGAACCGGTCCCCTGGCCGCTCACCGCGCCCTTCACCGACGTCCTGCACACCGGGAGGGCCCACCTGGAGCCGATCCTGGACACCGCCGCGGGCACGTGGGTCGACCAGGACCCGGCGCGGGCCCGGAAGATCCACGAGTACGGCATGCACTCCCTGATGGTCGTACCCATCCGGGTGCGGCGCGTCCTGCTGGGAGTGGCGCTGTTCATCCGTACCGCGGACCCGACACCCTTCCAGGAGGTCGATCTGCTCCTCGCCGAGGAACTCGTCGGCCGCGCGGCGCAGTCGCTGGACAACGCCCGCCAGTACGCCCGCGAGCACACCACCGCCTTGACCCTCCAACGCCACCTCCTCCCACACCAGTTGAAGGGCGGCATGGCGGTCGAGGTCGCCTCGCGCTATCTCCCCGCGGACATGGACAACGGCGTCGGCGGCGACTGGTTCGACGTGATCCCGCTGTCCGGAGCCCGGGTGGCCCTCGTCGTGGGCGACGTCGTGGGGCACGGCCTGCAGGCCGAGCCCGGGTGGCCCTCGTCGTGGGCGACGTCGTGGGGCACGGCCTGCAGGCCGCGGCGACCATGGGCAGACTCCGCACCGCGGTCCACACGCTCGCCGACATGGAACTCCCGCCGGACGAGCTGCTGGAACGTCTCGACGACACGGTCCAGCGGCTGGCCGAGACGGACATCGACGCCACCGACCAGCCCTCACCCGTGGTGGGCACGACCTGCCTCTACGCCGTCTACGAACCGGTCTCCCGGACGTGCTCCATGGCACGGGCCGGGCATCCCCCACCCGCGATCATCGACCCGCAGGGCCGGGTCACCTTCCCCGACCTGCCCTCGGGAGCACCGCTCGGCATCGGACTGGGCGTCCCCTTCGAGGCGGTGGAGCTCGAACTGCCCGAGGGGAGTCTCCTGGCCCTCTACACCGACGGTCTGATCGAGACCGGCGATCACGACATCGACGTGGGAATGCACCGGCTGGGCAACGCCCTGGCACAACCGGGACGCACCCTCGAAGACCTCTGCACCGACGCGACGGAGGCCGTGCCGCGGCAGGCACCGTCCGACGACGTCACACTGCTCCTCGTGCGGACCCACTCACTGAGTTCCGCGCAGGTCGCCTCCTGGACGCTGCCCAACGACCAGAGCGCCGTCCGTCGCGCCCGGAGCGAGGCGACCCGTCAGTTGACCGAATGGGGTCTGGAGGCGCTGGGCGACTCCACGGAACTCATCGTCAGCGAACTGGTGACCAACGCCGTCCGGCACAGCACGGGCCCGATCGAGCTGCGCCTGATCCAGCATCAGGTCCTCACCTGCGAGGTGTCCGACACCGACCTGTCCTCCCCGCGCCTACGGCGAGCGTCCACGACCGACGAGAACGGTCGTGGACTGTTCCTGGTGGCCCAGTTGTCCCGGAGATGGGGTTCCCGCTCCGTACCGGGCGGGAAGGTCGTCTGGGCCGAGGAGGCGTTGGCGACGGGCCGGTGAACGCCCGGTCGTCGCGTGTTTCAGACGGT
The DNA here is from genome assembly GCF_042897315.1 of Streptomyces sp. NPDC001068. Classification (NCBI taxonomy): domain Bacteria; kingdom Bacillati; phylum Actinomycetota; class Actinomycetes; order Kitasatosporales; family Streptomycetaceae; genus Streptomyces; species Streptomyces sp. NPDC001068. The sequence goes on from NZ_JBIAYD010000005.1 coordinate 312,327, forward strand.
GAACATGGTGAGCAGGGTGGCGATCCTGCCGTCCCGGACGGTGATGACGTCGATGCCGCGTACCGCGGGTTCGCCGTCGGGGCCGAACGCCCAGGCGAGGGCGCCGTCCCGGGGCCCGGCGTAGCGGCGGCCGTCCTCGGTGAAGCGGAAGTCGGTCGGGACTTTTTCAAGGAGGGTGCGCGCCTTCTCCTCGAGCGCGTCCCAGCCCGTGCTGACGCCTTCCGGGTCGGTGAACACGATGTCCTCGGTGTAGATCCGTTCGATGGCCGCGCGGCGGGAGCCGGGGTCGCGGTTGCCGAAGACCTCGTACAGGTTCGCGGTGAGCAGGTCGGTCACGGTGTGCATGGTGACTCCTCGACGGGTGTCGACCGGGGTGGCCGGCCGGACCCAGGGTCCGGCCGGCCACCCCGGTCGGGGCGGTGGGGACGGGTGTGGCGGATCGCTCGGCCGGCGGTCCCGGTCAGATCTGGCTGGCGCCGCCGTCGACGTACATCTCGGCACCGGTCATGTAGCTGCTGGCGTCGGACGCGAGGAACAGTACGGTCTCGGCGATCTCCTCGGGGCGCCCGAGCCGGTTCATCGGCACGCCGTCGGCGAGGCCCTTGAGCAGTTGCTCGGCGGATCCGGGGTCGCCGGCCAGACCACTGAGACCCGGGGTCTCGATCGGGCCGGGGGCGATGCTGTTGACGCGGACGCCCCGGCCGACGAGTTCCGCGGCCCAGCTGCGGGTGAGCGAGCGGAGGGCTGCCTTGCTGGCGGCGTACACACCGAACGAGGCGGCCCCCTTGGTGTCGATGTTGGAACTGGTCAGGATGACCGAGGAACCCCGCCTCAGGAGCGGAAGCGCCTTCTGCACGGTGAACAGGGTGCCGCCGACATTGGTGTTGAACGTCCCGGCGTAGTGCTCCCAGGTCACGTCGGGCAGCGCCGCGAACGCTCCGCCGCCGGCGTTGGCGAACACGATGTCGAGGCCCCCGCGCTCCGCGACGACGGCGAACAGCCGGTCGAGGTCGTCGAGGTCCGCGACGTCGGCACGGACACCGGTGGCCCGTTCGCCGATCGAGGCGACGGCCTCGTCCAGGGCCTCCTGACGGCGGCCGGTGAGGAAGACGTGCGCGCCCGCCGTGGCGAGTCGCCGGGCGGCGGCCAGGCCGATGCCCGAGGTGGCCCCGGTGACGAGGGCGGTCTTGCCGTCGAGCTGTCCCATGGTCGTTCTCCTTGCGTGGAGTCGCTTGTCACTTGATCGAATGACCGGTCCGGCCGGGGTGCCCGGGCTGCTGTTCCACGCCGGCCACCCCATTTCCGTACCGTTCGATACCGAATAACGACGGCACCCCGCGGCCTATTTCCGTACCGGCCGGTTAATATTTACGGGAGGACGGAGAGCGGAGTGCGGATGGCGGAGCGGGGCAGGCCCAGGGGCTTCGACGCCGACGCGGCGCTGGACCGCGCGGTCGAGGTCTTCTGGCGCCAGGGATACGAGGGCGCGTCGCTGAGCGATCTCACCGAGGCCATGGGCATCAACCGGACCAGCATGTACGCGGCCTACGGCAACAAGGAGGAGCTGTTCCGCCGGGCGGTGGCGCGGTACGCCGAGGCCGACATGGCCTATGCCCGCGACGCGCTCACCAAGCCCACCGCGTACACCGTCATCGAGGCCTTCCTGCGGGCCAACGCGGACGCGCTCACCCAGGCCGACCGCCCGCCCGGATGCCTGTCGGTGCAGGGCGGTCTCGCCGAGGGCGGTGACAACGGCCACATCGCCGGATTCCTCGCCGAGAGCCGTCTCGCCGGAGAGCGGGCGCTGGCCGACCGGCTCGCGCGCGCCGTCGCGGAGGGCGACCTGCCCGCGGGCACCGATCCGCTCGCGCTGGCCCGCTACGTCATGGTCGTCAGCGAGGGCAACGCCGTCCACGCGGCAGCGGGCGTGGGACGTGCGGCACTGCACGCCACCGTGGACATCGCGCTGCGCGCCGTCCCCGGCCGATGATCACTCGGACGGCACCGGCACCGGCACCGGCTCCGGCTCCGGTACCGGCACCGCGGAGCCCCGTCCGAGCCAGCCCTGCTCCGTCGCCAGCAACGCGATCTGGAAACGTGTCCTCGCCCCCAGGGCGCTGCCCGCCGCGCTGACGTGCTTCTGGACCGTGCGGCGGCTGATCCCCAACACCCGAGCTATGGTGTCGTCCTTCATGCCCGTCGCCATCAGCCGCAGCACCTCCCGCGTCCGCGTGTCGACCGGCGTCACCCGGGTGCTGCGCTCGGCCGCCTGCCGCTCCAGGCGGGTTTCCAGCGAAGCGGGCATCGCCCGCTCCCACACCATCTCGAACAACGACACCAGGGCGGCCACCAGCGCGGGTGAGTGGACGATCAGAGTTCCCGTCAGCGGGTGATCGACGCGGGCCGGCAGCAACGCCGCCCGCCGGTCGACCACCACGAGTTTGGTCGGCAGGTGGGACGCGAGGCGCAGTTCACCGCCGTCGGCCGTTCCCCGCAACGCCGTCTCCAGCGACAACGCGTCGCTGAATCCGCCCGTCTCGTACACCGAGCGAAGACTCACTCCGGCCCCCACGGCGGGCTCGTCCCCGGGATCGCCGTGAGCTGTGACATAGGGCGGCTTCGCCAGGTGCAGGACCTCGAGCGCGCTGTCCCGCAGCAGCCCGGTGTAGCGCGCCGCCACCTCGGACTCGTCCGTGAGCAGTTCCACGAGGTGGGCCGAGCGCGGGCCCGAGGCCGCGTCGTACGCCGCGTAGATCTGTTCCGCCAGCTCCTCCGCGCGGGCCAGCTCACTGCGCCGGCGTGCGAGCAACGTCCCCACCGACACGCGCGGCGGGCTTGCCACCCACCGCTCCGGCCGGTCACCGGTGCGTACCGCCAGAGCGCGTTCCTCGAGTCGCCGCAACGCCTGCTCGGTCTGCGCCACCGACACCCCGGCCGCCTCGGACAGCGCCCGCGCGCTCGTCGCCGGCAGGCCTACCAACTGCTCCAGCACCCTTCCTTCGAGCACCCCGAGTCCGATGCCCGCCCAGGAGCTGTCCGACGTGACATCCATACGGTGTGACACTCCCGCGTACCGGGACCCGGGACCTGCCCGGGTCGTAGTCCTTGCCCTTGTCCTTGTGTGGAACCGGCACGATGGTAGATCGTCCTGCCGGGGCGCGCGGCGGCACGACGACCGGCCGGTCGTCGTGCCGCCACTGAGCCGTCCTGCGGTCAACCCCGGCTCGTCAGCCGGAAGTTCCTCCGGCCGACCTGGTCGCCGTGGACCACGACCGTGCGGGTCCGGGTCACGTGACCGGCGTCGGCGGCGGTGAGGACGTGCCTGCCCGTCCCCGCCAGGAACAGGGTGTACAGACCGTCACCCACGGCCGGGTCCTCCGGTGTGGCGGCGGTGACCGCGCCGCTGTCCGGAGCGGAGGTGTCGGCGACCGTGGCACCGACGAGCCCGGTCCCGGAGCCCGCCTCACGGACGGTTCCGACGGCCAGGCCGCCAGGGACCGCCTTCAGCAGCCGGGTCTGCACGTCGACGTCGTCGATCGCCCAGTAGTACCCCCAGTCCGCCACGAAGTGGAAGCGCAGCCGGACGGAGTGGCTGCCGGCGAACTGCCGCAGCGGGACGTGGACGGTCAGGTGGTCCTCCGAGCCGCTCACCTTCGGCCCGGCCCAGACGTTCACCCAGGTACCGCCACCGTCCGTGCTGGCGTCCACCGTCATGTGCTGCTGCGTGAGGTTGGCCAGGTACGCGGTCCTGAAGCTTAGTTCGGCCGACTGGGCCTGTGACAGGTCGTAGGCGGGTGAGACGAGTTCGCTGTTCTGGTGGGGTCCGAACGGTCCCTGGTCGCTCTCCACGACGGCGAAGGCGCCGCTGCCGCCGGTGGAGTTCCCGCGCTGGATCGGATCGTCGAACTGCCATCCGTTCGTGGTGCCGGACGCGTTGGCCACGGACCAGCCGGCAGGCGGGGCGGCGGTCGGGGCGAACGCCTCGGTGTGGTCGGTGCGTCGGGGTGTGTAGCCGACGGCGGTGGTGGCGTCCGGGTCGGCCGTCAGGGCCATGTCGGCCTTGGTGTTCCGGTGGCCCACGGTGACCGCCCGGGTCACCGGTTCGTAGCCGGGCAGGGCGGCGGTGACGTCGAGCCGGTAGTCGGCTCCCTCGGGCAGCGCGATGTCGTAGGCGCCGGTCGCGGGGTCGGTCCACACGGGCGTCTCGGGCGAGCCTTCGACCGAGAGCCGGGCGTACAGCGGCCAGCCGTGACCCGAACCGTCCCGCACGGTTCCGCGGACCTTGACGCGCGGGATCGGCCGGAGGGAGAAGTCGCGGTTCAGGGTGTGGTTCTCGGTGATGTCGAGAGCGGGAGACGTGGTGGTGCGGTAGCCGAACCGCGTCACGGTCAGGCCGTCGGTGCGGCCGGCGGGCAGGTTCAGGGTGTACGAGCCGTCGGAAAGGGTCGTGGTGACGTCGAGTCCCGCACCCACGGTGGCTCCGGCCACCGGCCTGCCGGTCTTCGTGTCCCTCACGACACCGGCGAGGGTGCCGCTCGGCCCGTCGCGGAAGGCGGCGAGGCCGTTCGGGGTGCCCAGCCCGGTGGGGCCGTCGTACCCGGGGCCCGCCACGCAGAGGTAGGAGATGTCGCAGGTGCCGTTCGACCCGGAGGTGACGTCGTTCAGGCCCGTGTCGCCCGCCGCGTACGGGTAGGCGTTGGGCTGGGTGCCGGGGCGTGGCGGTCCCGCCAGGGCGTAGACGCCCGCGATCACGGGGGTGGAGACGCTGGTTCCGCCGTAGCGCTGCCAGCCCACCCCCTTCGAGCCGAACGTCGAGTAGACGGCAACGTTGTCGGCGACCGCCGAGACGTCGGCGACGCTACGGCCGGCGCACCCGGTGTCCTTCTGGAAGGCGGGCTTCACCTGCCGCGTCGCGCATCCGGAGCCCGGGCCGAAGTTGTCCCGCTGCCAGACGGTCTCGGACCAGCCGCGCGGACTGGCGGGGTCGGCGACCAGGTCCGTGCCGCCCACCGCGGTGACCGTGGGCAGGGTGGAGGGGAAGGAGACCCCGTAGCGGTAGTCGCCGCTGGCCGCGACCACGGCGACACCGGGATGGTCGTAGGAGGAGCCGTATTGCGGCTGGTCGGTGTCGGAGTCGCCCGGTCTGCCGTAGGAGTTGGAGACGTACCGGGCGCCGAGGGCGACGGCTCTGTCCACTCCGGCCGCGAGCCGGTCGAGACCGTCGTTGTCCGTCTCCACGAGCAGGATGTGTGCCTGCGGTGCCGCGGCGGACACCATGTCGAGGTCGAGGGCTATCTCGCCCGCCCAACCTTCGCTGGACGTCGGATAGTCGGTGCCGCCCCGCTGGTCGACCTTGGTGAAGCAGCCGTTCTCGGTGGTGCAGGGCGGCAGACCGTACTGGGCGCGGTAGACGGCGAGATCCTTCTCGGCGTTCGGGTTGTCGTACGCGTCCACGATCGCGACGGTCTGCCCGGCGCCGCCGTCCGCCGGCAGGTTGTAGGCGCTCTGGATGTCCTGGGGGCTCAGCCCCGCGGGCTGCTGGACCGCACCGACACGTGTCGTCGGCGTCGGGTCGGCGGCACGCAGGGCGTAGCAGGTCGCGTGCCCCGGGGCAGGGGTGCCGCACACGGGGGAGAGGTCCGGGTCGACGGGGCCTGCGCCGTCACCGGTCGTACGGAGCTTCGTCGGGGAGGCCGTGCTCGAAGCGGCGGCCGCACGGGGGCTGTCGGCGATGCCCGCCGCGCGGGCGGAGGGCTGGAAACCGAGCAGGACCGCCACGGTGATGCCCAGGGCCACGGCGCCGCGGCGGAGGACCTGAGGAGTGGGCGGCCCGTTGGTCGCGCTCTTGGATATGGTCACGTAATACCCGTCAAGACATGGCCCGGTAAAGGGCAGTTAATAGGGCGCTGCGCATGTGTCATGCGCAGCGCCCTATTAGCTGTCGCCGTCGGTGCGGCTGTCAATGCATTCCCTGTTACGTGTTCATTTTCCGAATGCTTCGGGCTGCGGAAAGCGGACGAAGTGACGCTTGCGGCTTCCGGTGACACGCGTCCGCCTGGGGTTTCATCGGATTGATGCCTTTTCTGACGTCCCCGGACACGGCGGCGTTCACCGGGTTCTCACTTGTGCACTCGCACTTATCCGCATTGTCCTGCTCGTTGCGGCAGCCGTTTTGCAGGTCGCATAATCGGCCTGTCCATCGGGGTGGAAACCCGCAATACCAGGGTCCCTTTTCGATTCCGGCTCACCGGGTCACCGGCGTCCCGGCCGGAGCGGGTCGGGTGCCGCTGCGGTAGGCGGAGATGCCGAGCGCCAGCAGCCAGTAGCTGAGGAACGCGCCCATCAGCGCGGTGGTGCCCCAGCCGTTGGCCGCGTAGAAGTGCGCGGGGGTGTTGCCGAAGAACAGCGACGGCACGAACACCAGGTTGAGGCCGGCCAGTACGTAGGCCGACCGGCCGGTCCAGCGGGGCAGCAGCCCCGTGCGCGAGACGACGAAGCCCACGGCGGTGAGGAACAGCGCCAGCAGCAGGCGCGAGATCGACCCGTACAGGATGTAGGTGCCGCTGACCGCGATGGTCGGATCGACGGGGTGGTCGGCGGCGATGACGGCACCCGCCTCCAGACCGCTGGAGACCAGCGTGACCGTCGCGTAGACCAACCCGGCGGCGAACGCGACGGAGCCGGCCCACTCATGGGCCGGGCTCACCTGCCGGACCAGCTCCCGCCAGGCGGTCACGAACACGATCAGGCAGGCGAGGGCGACGATCCCGATCAGCAGCCTGCCCAGCACGTTCGCGTCCGGCGGCGGGCCCGAGTAGACGAAGTACAGGGGTACTTCGATGATGAAGGCGGCCGCGGCGGCGATACCCGCGACGCCGGTGAAGCGCCGCGCGAAGGTTTCCGTCATGAGTGTCCCCCGGGTCGGTGTGGTGGATGCGCCGGCGGCCTGTGCGCCGACGCCGTCCAGCCTGCCGCGCCCGGGGGCCGTGGTCGCTGGGCCTGGACACCGAACGAGGGGTGGTCCCAACACCACCACGATGGGGCGGCGTCGGTGCCCCGGGGACGTGGTGCCCGTTCGCCGGAGTGCGTCCGCGGGCGAGCGGACATCGCGCCGGGCCCGGGGAGAGCGAGGCGCAGGCCCGCCGGCCGGGTCAGCCGCGGGAGCGCAGGGGCGGTACGGGCGGGACCTCGGCCGTGTTCCGGATGTCCTCGGGCGTCAGCCGGAACTCCGCGGGATAGTCGGCACGGCGGGTCCGACGGGTGGGTTCGGCGGTGCGCCACATGTAGAGGCACAGTCCGCACCGCAGAACCTCCCACACGCCCGGGACGGGTGAGGCGAAGACGTGCTCGACGGTCGGGTGCGCACAGCGGGGGCAGATCGGGGAGTCGGTCATGGTGGCACTTCCATTCCGTTGGTCGGGGCCGTTGCGCGGGGCGGAGCCGACGGGTGTCAGCGTGCGGCGGCGATCCGCCGCAGCCGGTCGAGCCAGGCCTCGGTCTCCTGCAGGTCGCGGACCGGGGTGCCGTAGTGGCCGCGCCGGTCCGGGGCGGCGGGTGTGGTGGCGTCGATGATCAGCTTGTCGACCATGCCGTGGACGTCGGCCTGCGGGGCGAGTTCCACGACGGACAGGTCGGGGATCCTGATCAGATCGCGGGCCGGGTTCATCTTCGTCGACAGCGCCCACATCACCTGTGGCAGGTTGAACGGGTCGACGTCCTCGTCCACGACGATGACCGTCGCCGCGTAGCCGAGACCGTGCGGTGTCGTCAGCACGCGCATGCCGACCGCCCTCGCGAAGCCGCCGTAGCGCCTGCGGGTGGAGACGATGACCACCAGGCCGTGCGTGTACATGGCGTTCACGGCCCGGACCTCGGGGAAGTCCTTCGTCAGTTGCTGGTGGATCGGCACACAGGTGTTGGCCGCCATCAGGTAGTCGATCTCGGTCCACGGCTTGCCGAGGTACAGGTGCTCGAAGACCGGGTGGGTCCGGTGGGAGATCCGGTCGACGCGCACGACGGGCAGGCCGCGCCCGCCGGAGTAGTGCCCGGTGAACTCGCCGAAGGGGCCCTCGATCTCCCGCCTGCGGCCCTCGACCACACCCTCGATGACGACCTCGCTGCCCCAGGGCACCGGCAGCCCGGTCAGCGGGGCCCGCGTGATCGGGGCCGGGGCGCCCCGGAGCGCGCCCGCCATCTCGTACTCGTTCTCGTCGTACTTCATCGGGGTCGAGGCGACGATGGAGACGACCGGATCGTTGCCGATCGTGATGGCGACGGGCAGGTCCTCGCCGCGTTCCTCCGCCGCGCGCAGCTGCAGGGCGAGGTCGTGCACGGGCACCGGCTGCATGGCGAGCCTGCGCGCCCCCTTGACCTCCATGCGGTAGATGCCGACGTTCTGCTTCCCGCTGTTCCCGGGATCGTCCGGGTCCCGGGAGACGACCGCCGCCTTGTCGATGTAGAAGCCGCCGTCCCCGTCGTTGAGGCGGATCAGCGGCAGCACCCGGAAGATGTCGACGTCCTCGCCCTCCAGGGTGTTCTCCGCCCACGGCGGGTCGTCCCGCCACTCGGGTGCCACCGGGAATCTCTCCCAGCGCCGGATGAACTCGGCCACCTGCTCCCGGGTGCCGGTCTCCTTCGGCAGCCCCAGTGCGAGGGCGTGGTTGGCCCACGAGCCGTGCACGTTCATCGCGATGCGGGCGTCGGTGAAGCCCGCGACGTTGTCGAAGTACAGCGCCGGGGCCGCTTCGCCCAGGCGGGTCACGGCGTTCGCGGCGGCGGCGATGTCGGGCTCGGGCATCACCTCCTCGGTCACGCGCAGGAGTTGGGCCTCCTTGTCGAGAGTGTCGAGGAAGCTGCGGAGGTCGTCGTAGGCCATGGCTGGTCCTTGGGTGGCGAAGTGGTGTGCGGTCAGACGGCGGGGCGTGCCGCGCGGGCGGCGCGGATCCCCGCCCATCGTTCGGCGGCGGGCGACGGCAGGCCGAACTGGTCGAGGATGCGGGTGGTGATGTGGCCGACGATGTCGTCGACCGTCCGCGGGTGGTGGTAGAAGGCGGGCACGGGCGGCATGATCGTCACGCCCATCCGGGACAGTGCCAGCATGTTCTCCAGGTGGATGTCGCTCAGCGGCGTCTCGCGTGCCACGAGGACGAGCCGGCCGCGTTCCTTCAGGACCACGTCGGCCGCCCGGCCCACCAGTCCCTCGGCGTATCCGGCGCGGATGCCCGCCAGGGTCTTCATGGAGCACGGCGCGACGACCATGCCGTCGGTGCGGAACGATCCCGAGGAGATCCGGGCGGCCTGGTCCTCGGGGGCGTACACCTCGTCGGCGAGGGCGGCGACCTCCCGCACGGTGCGTCCGGTCTCCAGCTCGATGGTGGCGCGCGCCCACCGGCTGAGCACCAGGTGGGTCTCGACCGAGGGCAGCTCGGCCAGTTGCTCCAACAGCCGGACGCCGAACACCGCACCGGTCGCACCTGTCATGCCTACTACCAACCGCACGCTCGTCTCCTTCGTCGGACGGTCCGCCGGCTCGTCTGCCCGGTCCGGGCACGCCTCGGGTTTGCGGGACGGAGCGCGGACTGTTTCAGACGCCGCGGTCTCGACGCGCTCCACGCTAGACACGAAGGGCGAGGGCAGAGCGTTATGCTGAAGACAGGCCATGGACAGAAACGGACACCGTGACGTCACCGAGGTGCCCTACATCCCCTCGGTCGGAGCTCCTCCCGGGGTGGAGGTGTTCGACTTCCGTGCCCTCGTCGAGCGGGCCGCGTCACATGACGTCGACCCGTACTCCCCGGTCCGGGTGGCGTTCCACGAACTGATCACGGTGCGCAGCGGTGTCCTGCGCTATGCGCTGGACTTCGCCGACGAGGAACTGTCCGAGGGTGCCTGGATGTGGGCCAGGCCCGGCCAGATCCACCAGTTCCGTTCCGACCTCACCGCCGCCGAGGGCGTCGTGATCATGGTCGATCCCGGCTTCGTGCGGGCCGCGACCGCCCAGGCCGCCGGACTCGACCGCTATCCCGGCCAGGGTCCGCTGGTGCCCGACGCCACTGCCGCGGCCGCCCTGCGCGACATCCTGGTCCCCCTGGAGAACGAGTTCCGAGCCACGCGCGATCTGCCGCTGGAGGTGCGGGTCGAAGTGCTCCGGCACCTGCTCGCCGCGCTGCTGCTCCGGCTGTCCGAGGTGCCCGGCGCCCGGGGGGACACCGCGGCCGGCGACGAGGTCTTCCGCAGGTTCCGGCAGGCCGTGGAGCGCGACTACACGCGCAACCATCGCGTGGAGGACTACGCGGCGGAGCTGAACTACAGCGTCCGTACCCTCACCCGGGCCACCCGGGCCGCCGCCGGCCGCGGCGCCAAGCGCTTCATCGACGACCGCGTCCTGCTGGAGGCCAGGCGTCTGCTGGTCCACACCGACCTGTCCGCCACGGCGGTCGGGGAGCGGCTGGGCTTCCCGGGAGCCACGGTCTTCACCAAGTTCTTCCGGCGGGGGGCGGGCATGACACCCGGCGCCTTCCGGGCCTCGGCGCGCGGCACGACCGCGCCCGGCCCCGCGAAGCCCGCGGCGGCCGGCCTCGACGGGTGACCGGCGAAGCCTGTGGCAGCCGGCCCTGACGGTGACCGGCGAAGCCCGTGGCGGTCGGCCCCGGCGGGTGGCCCGCGAAGCCCGTGGCGGCCGGCCCCCCACGGGTGACCGGCGAAGCCGGTGATCGCCCGCCCGGTGGATGACCCGGGGGAGGGCCGTGCGGCCGGTGCCGTGCGACGGTTGGCCCCGGCTGTCGGCCTGAGCGTCGATCACCGGCTCCGGTGGGCGAAGGCGGCGCCGGACGGGCGGTGGCCGAAGGGGGGCGGGCGGATCACCCGCGGCGCGTGAGGCGGTGCAGGAGGGAGGCCGGTTCGAGACCGCGTTCGACGGACAGGAGGTAGGCGGTCGGCGACTTCCTGAGCAGAGCGGCACGTTGCCCGGTTGCCGACCGGCCCAGCGCTCCGAGGGCGAAGGCGGCTCCCACCGTGGCGCCGAGGACCGGCTGACTGCCCAGCACGCCCAGAGCGCCGGCGCCGAACACGGCGGGCAGCTCGAACTTCAGGTTGGCGGCACTGAAGGCGGTGTCGACGTGCAGCCCGGTCATGGCGCGGCGCAGTTCTTCCAGGGGTCTCGCGAAGCGCTCTTCGATCTTCGCGGCCACCAGCAGTTCCCTGGCCTCCGGCAGGGTGTCGTCGGAGAGCTTCTCGGCGAGTTCGGCCACCGCGCCGGTGACCTCGGCGCTGAAGTTGTCGAACAGGTCCTGGTGCCTGCTCCGGATCCGGATGATCTTCTGGACCGGTACGTCCGCGAGACTGTCCGGAGTCACGATGCGGAGGGCGAGCAGCCCCACCCGGCGTGCGCCGTCGACTGCCGGCGGGGGCACGGAGCCTTCGAGAAGGGCCGAGGCGATTCCGTCGGCATCCCAGTCTCCGGGCGTCAGATGGGCGGCCGGCTGGTCGGTGACGGGACTGAAACCACCGGCGCTGGCACGGGCGATCTCCTCGACCAGGGCGCGCTTGTACACCCACGCGACGGCGGCGTCCATGGTCGTCCACGACGCCGACTTCTCCACGGCGAGCCCCGAACCGAGGAGAACCTCGCGCAGACCGTCGGTGAGCTCCCCGCGGTGAAGGTCGGCCAGTGCCCGGCCGCCGTCGGTCCGCCGCCAGGGCACGTCGGCCCGCAGCGACCACGGTCGGCGGATCGGCGCCCTCGACGGATCCGGGTGGCGGTCGGTCGACGGGCGGCCCTGGGCGTCCCCGGTCACCCGGTACCACCGTCCCAGGGCCGCCCCGTAACGTTCGAGCAGGTCCAGGAAGACAGGGGCCAGCCGTTCCGCGGGCCACGCCGTGTCGACCGGTACGACGAAGTCCAGTTCGTCCCGCAGGGCACGCAGCGTCGGCGAGTCGTTGACGCGGTAGCCGCTGGGCACCACATGGGCCAGCTTGGGCATGTACAACGCCGCGGTCTTGAGCCACTGCTCGTCGCGGACATGGACGTACGGGTAGTACAGACCGATGTGCTCGAGCACGGAATCCCCCCAGGCCGGTTCTGCGTCCATCCTCGCAGTGCCGCCCACCGCGCAGAAGGCGCGGCGCGAATTCGGGAGGGTCGGGGGGTTGTCGCGGTACGGACCGGGGCGGCGGGGCCGCGTCCACGGCCGACTCGGCGTCGCGGGCCCCGGGTCGAGCCTCGGTGGAGTCCCAGGAGGCCACGCCGTCCGCCCGGACGCGTGGGGTCAGGCGAGCAGGTCGATCGTCGTTCCGATGTCACGGCGTTCCGCCTGCCGGAAGGCGATCCAGGCCAGGGCGAGGTCCTGCCAGGGGAGTCCGACGGGCGCGTAGACCGAGCGGGCGGTCGCGTCGGGGCGTCCCGGATGGTCGCCGCGCAGAATCTCACCGAGTGTGGCCTCGGCGGCGGTGGCCGGAAGTCCCGCGGCCGCCAAGGCGCCCATGGCCACGGCGAGTTCCCGGTCGTCGACCACCAGGAGGGCGGATTCGAGCAGGTCGGCGGAGAGTTCCTGCTTGCCGGGCTCGTCGGATCCGAGGCTCGTGACGTGCTGCCCTGGCCGCGTGTCCGCCAGCCGCAGCAGCGGTACGCGCGACCAGGTGGCGAGCAGGACGATGTCGGCGGCCGCGGCCGCCTCCTCCACGGACGTCACGGCGCGGCCGTCGTGCCGGGAGGCGAAGTCGTCGGCGCGATCCGGATCCGAGTCGTGGACCAGGAGCTCGCGACGGCCTCGCAGCGTATCGAGGCCCCGCACCATGAGTTCGGCCTGCGCGCCGGCGCCGATCACTCCGACCACCGAGCCCCGCGCGGGCGCCGGACCGGCCAGCAGGTGGGTCGCGAGTGCCGCGGCCAGTCCGGTGCGCCACGCGGTGACGGTGGCGGAATCCATCAGCGCGAGAAGCTCACCGTCGTGACCGCTGTGCAGGCAGATCACCCCGCGCAGAGCGGGCCGGGCCGCCGGGAACTTGGCGTTGGCCTTCACCGTGTAGGCGTCGATGCCCGGCAGTACACCCGGGATCAGTGCGGTGGCCGTTCCCGGGAACGGCAGATCCGTGCGTATCCGCTGCCCGGCGATCGGGGAGGCGGCAGCGGCACGGAATCCGTCGCGCAGCGCGGCGATGCAGGACTTCGGCTCGAGCACGGCGTGCAGGTCGCTTCGAGTCAGTAGACGGGTCACCCAGTCATGATCTCTCACCGTCCCGGTCACGGCCGGGCCCGGCGTCGACGGTGTGCGACACCGGCGGCCTCACGACTGCCGTGTGCGGTCACCCTTCGACGGGGCTCCGGGTCGGGACCGCGGCGACCCTGAGGGGCTGGCCGCCGTCGACGGGCAGGCAGGTGCCGGTCAGGAAGGTGTTCGTCAGGGCGAAGAGGACCGCGTGGGCCACGTCCTCGGGGGTGCCGATGCGGCCCGTGGGGTTGCCCGCCGAGAGGCCCGCGAACAGTTCGGCCTTCTTCCGCTCGCCCAGGGGGTCCCACGCCCCGGTGTCGATGGTGCCGGGGGAGACGGCGTTGACGCGGATCGGCGCCAGTTCGACGGCCAGGGACCGGACGACGGTGTTGACGGCCCCGTTGGTCGCGGCGACGCCGAGGAAGCCGGGGTCCGGTTCGAGTGCGGCCACGCCGGAGAGCAGGACGAAGGAGCCGCCCGGCGGCATGGTGGGTGCGAAGTGCTTGGCGAGCATGATCGGGCCGACGACCTTGGTGTGGAACGACAGCAGGATCGCCTCGGGTTCGAGTTCGCCGACCAGTCCGCGGGCCCGAGCGGAGGCGGTGGACACCACGTGGTCCACGCCGCCCACCGCCCCCGCGAGGGCCTTGATCGATCCCTCGTCGGTCAGGTCGACGGTGGCGACGGTGGCGTCCGTGCCCGCGTAGCTGTCCTTGAGCGCCGCCCGGTCGCGGCCGGCGGCGATGACCCGGGCGCCTTCCGCGAGCACCGCTTCGCTCACGGCGCGGGCGATGCCGCTGCCGCGGCCCACCACGAGAACCGTCTTGTCCTTGAGGTCGGTGGACATGAGAACTCCTCGTTCGTCGATTGCCGGTGCGATGTCAGCGGGTCGCGACCTCGTCGGTGTCCAGGCCGCGGTCGGCGCCGTGCGGGACGACGCCCTGTCCCGGTTCGGGACGCAGGAGCCCGCCGTCCAGACGGACCTCGACCTTGTCCGCCTCGAAGGACACCAGCCCCCCGATCCGGTCCACCTCGCGGTAGGCGTCGCGGTACGTCCAGGCGGCGCGGTGCGCGTCGCCGATGTCGTAGTAGTCGCACAGGCCCTTGTAGGGGCAGAAGGTCTGGCCGTGAACGGGACGGAGCCAGGTCTCGTCGACGTCGGTACGGGGGACGTACCAGCGCGGGGCGAATCCGGACTCGTAGAGCACGACGGGGTGGAGGGAGCGGGCGATCACGGCGTCGCCGGCACGGACCTCCAGCGTGCGCGTGGTCGTACGGATGTCGATGCGGTGGTAGGCGTCGGCGGCGTGCCCGAGGACGCGTTCGTCCTCTTCGTAGAAGGCGTCCATGGCGCGCCAGGCGAAGGCGAGGCGCCCCTGGAGATCGCGGGCGTGCCGGGGCAGGGCGGTGAACTCCCATGCGGCGCGTTCGGTGACGTGGTCGCCGGCGCGTACCGAGTACCAGGCGGTTTCGCCCAGGTCCCGGTGCCGGGTGGTCCTGCCGCCGGCGACGAGAGCCTTCTCCTCGACGTCGGCGTGGGGGAAGTAGGCGACCGGGTACCGGCCGGGCTCGTGGAGGAGGACGACGTCCTCGCTGTCGGCGATCCAGATCCCGTTGAACCGCACGCGCATACGGCGGCGCAGCGGTTCGGCGAACAGCAGGCGGTCGGGCAGCGGTTCGGGGGTGAGGAAGCGGCCGACGGCGCCGCTGGAGAGGGGGCCTTGTTGCCAGGACAGTCCCATGGGACTCTCCTTCCGTTACCGGGATGGGGGTGCTGGGCGGGGCCCGCCGTCAGGCGAGGGAGCGGGCCAGGAAGTCGCGGATGTGTCCGTTGATGGTCTCCAGGTGGCTCTCCAGGGCGAAGTGCCCGGAGTCGAGGAGGTGGATCTCGGCGTCGGGGAGGTCCCGGGCGAACGCGCGGGCGCCGTCGGGGCCGAAGATCTCGTCGTTCGCGCCCCACACCGCGAGCAGCGGGACCTGCGAGTCGGCGAAGTAGCCGTGGACCCGCGGGTAGAGCTTCACGTTGGTGGGGTAGTCGCGGAACAGCGCGAGCTGGATCCCGTCGTTGCCGGGGCGGTCCAGCAGCGCCTGGTCGTGCACCCAGTTGTCCGGGCTGACCAGGGTGGGGTCGGCGACTCCGTTCAGGTACTGCCAGCGGGTGCTCTCCAGGGTGAGGGCGCCGCGCATGGCGGCCTCGGTCTCGGGTCCCGGGGCGTCGGTGTAGGCGAAGACGCCGTCCCAGAACGGCTTGACGAAGCCGTCCTCGTAGGCGTTGCCGTTCTGCGTGACGATCGCGGTGACGCGGTCCGGGGCGCGCAGGGCCAGCCGCCAGCCGATGGGGGCGCCGTAGTCCTGCACGTACATCGCGAACCGGTCGACGCCCAGCTGTCCGAGCAGGCCGGCGGTGACGTCGGTGAGGGCGTCGAAGGTGTACGGGAAGTCGTCCGGGGCCGGCATCGCGGACTGGCCGAACCCGATGTGGTCGGGGGCGATCACGCGGTAGCGGTCGGCCAGTGCCGGGATCAGGTTCCGGAACATGTGCGAGCTGGTCGGAAAGCCGTGCAGGAGGACCACGACGGGCGCCTGTGGGTCGCCCGCCTCCCGGTAGAAGACGTCGAGGCCGTCGACGGTGGCGGTGCGGTGATGGACTGCGGGCGCCATGGTCCTAACCCTTCTCTCGCTCTTGACTGGTTACCCAACCAGTCGAGCACACTCCACCTAACCAGTCAAGGCGATCAATAGGGTTAGATCTCGGCGGTGCGGAAGAGTGCGGGTGTAACCTTTCAACCGGATCGATGAGGTTAGGAGGAGGCGGCGATGACGACGACCGGCCCGGATCAGCAGGACACGCTGCTGGAACTTCTCAACAGCACCCCCCTGGTCGACGGCGCGGTCCTGGACCTGCTGGCCGACGCCGAGGCGGCCAGGGCCTGGCAGCGGGACCACGGGGGCAGCGGCGGCCGGGAGGAGCGCCGGTACCTCCTCCAGGCACGCGACCTCCTTCGGGACGTGGTGTCCGGCGACCGGCCCGCCACGGCACTGGCGCCGCTCCTCGCGGACGTCACCTCCCACCCCCGGCTGTCCGCCGCGGGCGTGGCCTGGGAAATCGACGTCCCCGCGGCGCGCCGGCTGGCGGTGACGGCGGTCCTGGCCTGGAGCGGGCTCCAGGAGACCCAGCCGGGACGGCTGCGGGCCTGCGCCAACCCCGAGTGCCGGCTCTTCCTCATCGACCGCAGCAGGACCAACCAGGCCCGCTGGTGCTCGATGGCGGTCTGCGGCAACCGCATGAAGGCCCGCCGCCACCACCAGCGCACCCGCGAGGCCACGACCGGCTGAGGCGTGGTCGACCGAGGACGTACAGGCGCTCGTCCGCCCGGCAGAGGCTGCGGCCGCAGGACTGATCGAGCGGTCTCGACCCCGTGGTGTCAGTGCCGGGTCGCATACTGGCGCGCATGAAGATGACGGAGCATCTGCTCAGACAGGCCTGGCGCCGGACGGCCGCGGGCTCCGACCTGCTCGACGACGCCATGCTGCCGCCCATCGGCACCTCACGCCATCAGTACGCACAACACGTGGGTGACACCGGTGGCCTCTTCCTCGTCCTGGACGAGGACGGCACCGTGCGCGGCCACCACGGCCCGCACCTGGAGATCTTCGCCACCCAGGACCTCGACCAGGCGCTGTACTTCGTCGCCGAGGAAGCCGTCCGCGGTCTCGCCGAGCACATCGTGGCCCGCACTCCGGGCCAGGGCCCGGTCGCCAACCTGGTCGCCGGGCAGGCCGGGATGCTGGACCGGATCGACCCCGCCTGGGGAAGCAGGTTCCGCGGCGGCGGCACGGACGGCGCGCCGACGGCGCGACCGTGCGGACGTGACCCGCTCGAACGCTTCGCCTGGATCTCCGGCACATGGCGGGAGCAGGACCCCTACACCAACCTCGCCTTCTTCCGGGGCGAGGGCGTCAGCGCCGAACAGATCGCTCTGCTCCACGGCGCCGACCCCGGACAGGTCGCCGCCGGGACCCGGCTGTCGGACCTGCGCGCCATGGAGGGCAGCGGCCGTGACCACTGGGACATCGCGTGGGAGAGCTGCTGCTTCGGGCAGGCGGGCGACTGGGCGTTCTTGATGTACCACGAGACACCGCCGGGAATCCGGACCGACGGCGCGGCCCTGTCCCGCCTCGGAGTCACCGAGACCGTTCAGCTGAGCGCCACCGCCGCCAAGGCCATCTACACCTTCGACTACACGCGTGACGGCCACCACGTCGACGACGACTGGGGTGCCCTGGAACTGATCTGGTACAAGCGGGGCCGCGCCCCCTACTACCGCGGCGGCCAACTCGACTTCCTGAACCGGGCCGTACGCCGCGCCGAACTGGACCACCCCGAGCTGACCGACGAGTTCGCACTGTACTTCCACGCTCTCGAGACCGCGCTCGGTCTTCAACTGCCCCGGCGGGACATCGAGGAGGGCACCGTCGCGGCCGCACAGTGGGTACGCGGCGGCGTCTGACGGCAGTTCTGGGGTGAACCGGCCCGGCGGCCCGGTCGGCTCGCGGTACTCAGATCCAGCCTCTCTTGGCCGCCTCGACTCCCACCTGGAAGCGGGTTTCGAGGCCGAGGCCGGACGCGATCGCCCCGATCCGGCGGGTCACCGTGCGCGCACTCGTGCCCAACTGCCGCGCGATGGCCTGGTCCTTGTACCCCGCCTGCATCATCTTCAGCAGCAGGAGATCCTGGGGGCTCGGCCCGTCGGGTGCCGCCGGTGCGCTCGCGACGAGTGACTGCGCACGCTGCCAGTAGGAGTCGAACAGCTCGAGGAGCGCGTCGAGCAGGCCCGACTGGTGCACGACGGCGATCCTGTCGTAGCGGCCCGGCACCAGCGCGACCAGCGCCACGCGCCGGTCCATGATGCGTAGTCTGAAGGGGAGTTCGGGCAGGATGCGGGCCTGTTCACCGATCTGCGCGAGGTGGGTGATCAGTTCGAAGCGGCCCGGCTGCGCCAGCGCCTCCTGGGTGTAGACCGACCGTATGTCGACGCCCTGGCCGAGCAGGTCCATCGTCAGGGCCTCCTCCAGGTCGGTGCTGTAGGGGCCGAGATAGGGCGGCCGGTCGAGCACCCAGAAGTGGGTGCGGACCGACTGCATCAGTTCCGCGACGCGCAGCGTGATCTCCGCCTCGCCGGTGATCACCTCCACCAGCCCGGTCGGATCCTCCTGCAGCCGATGGGCGCGGTACTCGTCCGCCAGGTCGTCGACGGTGCCCCACACGGCGGTGAAGGCCGCCTCGGTCTCGGCCCGGCGCCTGGCGAGCAGTGCCCGGAGCGCGGTGTGCGGGCTGACCGGCCGGTACTGGCCGGGTCCTTCCTTCCTCAGCATGCCCAGGTCCACCAGCCGGGAGACGGTGCGTCTGATCCGGCCGGGCGTGGTGCCCAGGGCCGCGGCGATCTCGGCCGCCGTCCGGTCCGACGTGGTGAGGTAGGCGCGGTAGACCTGCTCGTCGAACTCGCTGATACCCAGGGTGCTCAGCACCGGTTGTCCTCCCCGCGATCGCCGTCCGTCCAGCAGTTGGGACGGCCGTGGCGCGAATCGCCAGCTGGCGATGTACGACATGAGTTTGATCTAGACATTCGTCGTTCACAAGCTTTCACTCTGATCGTTCACGCCACCTGCGGACGGCTTCCGGGCACCCCCGGTGCCCACGACCGGTCAGGCGGCGCCACCTGGACGGCAGAGGACGACCGTGCTCTGCCCGACCGCTGAGCCGGGAGAGACCCTGTGAGAGCGCACCACCGCAGACGCTGGAGTGTGCCGGTTGCCGCCGGTGCCCTGGTAATGGCGCTGGCCGGACCCTACGACGCGACGGCCTTCGCGTCCTCGGCGGCCCGTCCGAACGCCGCCGGCCACCCGTCCACCGCATCGTCGTCCACCGCCGCCACGTCCGACCGGGTGCCCGCGGGCGAGCACTCCGTGACGCTGATCACCGGTGACGTGGTCACCACCCGCCAGAGCCCCGGCACCGGCAACAAGGCCGGAGGCGTCGTCAGCGTCCGCGGCGCCGACGGGCACCCGGTGCCGACCCACATCCTGACCGCGGGCGACGACCTCTACGTGTTCCCCGAGTCGGTGCTGCCGTTCGTGGCCAAGGGCGTACTGGACCGGCAGCTGTTCAACATCACGGCCATGGTCGCCGACCGGTACGACGACGCGCACCGCGACCGGCTGCCGCTCATCGTCTCCTACGCGCACACCGCCGACGCCCGGAGCACGGCCGCCGCTCTGCCCGAGGGCGCGACCCGGGTCCGTACCCTCGACGGCATCGGCGGCGCCGCTCTCACCGCGGACCGCGCGCACGCCGCGGACTTCTGGAAGTCCGTGACCGCCACGGCCGACGGAGCCCGCAAGCGGTCCGCCGCACCGGCCTTCGCCGACGGGATCGCGCACATCTGGCTGGACGGCCTCGTCCACGCCGACCTCGCCGACAGCACCGCGCAGATCGGCGCCCCCAAGGTGTGGGCGGGCGGCGACACCGGTCAGGGTGTGGACGTGGCCGTCCTGGACACCGGCGTCGACGCGGGACACCCCGACCTCGCGGACCGTGTCGCCGACCGTCAGAGCTTCGTACCGGACGAGAACACGGACGACCACTTCGGTCACGGCACGCACGTCGCGTCCATCATCGCCGGCACCGGCGCGGCCTCCGGCGGCAAGGAGAAGGGGGTCGCGCCCGGCGCCCGCCTCGACATCGGCAAGGTGCTGGACGACACCGGGTCCGGCCAGACCTCCTGGGTCCTGGCCGGCATGGAATGGGCGGCCGTCGACCAGCACGCCAAGGTCATCAACATGAGCCTCGGCGACGGGGTGCCGTCCGACGGGACCGACCCCCTCAGCCAGGCCGTCGACACCCTCAGCGCCGAGACCGGCGCGCTGTTCGTGGTCGCCGCGGGCAACTCCGGGGCACCCGACACCGTCAGCGCACCGGGCGCGGCGAGCGACGCGCTGACCGTGGGAGCCGTCGACTCGGCCGACACACTGGCCGGGTTCTCCAGCCAGGGCCCCCGCGTCGACGGCGCGCTCAAGCCGGAGATCACCGCCCCCGGCGTCGACATCCTCGCGGCCAACTCCCAGTTCGACGGGAACGGCGAGGGCGCCTACCAGACCATGAGCGGCACCTCCATGGCCACGCCCCACGTGGCGGGCGCCGCCGCGCTGCTGGCAGCCGCCCACCCCGACCTCACCGGCAGCCAGTTGAAGGACCTGCTCGCCAGCAGCTCCCGGCAGACCCCGCAGTACGACGCCTTCCAGGCGGGCAGCGGCCGTCTCGACGTCGACGCGGCCGCGCACGCCGGTGTCTTCGCGACGGCGACCGCGTACGCCGCGCAGGTGGCGCAGGGTCAGGCCGGCGGAGTACAGCGCCCGGTGACGTACACCAACACCACGGACAAGCCGGTCACTCTCGCGCTGAGCGTCGACGCGGCACACGCCCCCGCCGGGGTGTTCCGGCTCTCCGCCTCCCAGGTCACCGTGCCGGCACACGGCACCGCCGGTGTCACCGTGACGATCGACGGCTCGGGCGTCACCACCGGCGGCCGGTACAGCGGCCAGGTCGTCGCGAAGACCAGGGCCGGCGAGGTCGCGGCACACACCGCCGTCTCCCTCGGGGACGTCGAGCACAAGCTGACCATGCGGTTCAAGGATGCCCAGGAGCGGCCCATGTCCGGCGTGGTCGAACTCCTCAGGTCCGGTGAGAGCTCCCCGGACTTCGTCGTGATCGACGAGTCCGGCACGGGAGAGATGTACCTGCCGGACGACGTGTACTCGGTGCTGTCCTTCAAGACGGTGCAGGGCGTCCACGGACCCCACTCCTGGGGCATGGCGCTGCTCGGCGACCCCGACGTCCGCATGGACCGCGACACCACCGTCACACTCGACGCGTCCAGGATCGGCCGCGTCGACATGACCACACCCCAGCAGACCGAGACGACCTACCAGCGGCTGGACTACACCCGCCTGATGGGCGGCCAGGTCTGGCGCGACTACATGGAGACCCAGACCAACTACGACAGCCTCTGGGCCCAGCCGACCACCCACAAGGTCACCCACGGCGACTTCTACCTGGCGGCCCGCTGGCGCAAGGAGCAGCCCGCGCTGTCCGTCTCCACCAGGACCGCCGACTTCACCGACGTGCTGCGCCAGGACGGCGTCACCCCCCTGCCCAAGGGCACCGTCAAGCTCCCGTTGGTCTTCGCCGGGCAGGGCGCGACCACGGACTACGCCCACCTCGACGCGCGCGGCAAGGCCGTGGTGGTACGCCGTAACGACGACGTCTCCGACATGGACCAGGCGGCCGCCGCGGTGGCGGCGGGCGCGAAGCTCATGCTGGTCGTCAACAACACGGACGGCCGCGGCTTCCGGTCCTACAACGCGCCGTTCAGCTCGACGCCCGTCCGGCTGGACGTCGGTCTGCTCAGCACCGACGAGGGCGAGAAGCTGGTCGGTCAGGCCCGGGCCCGGGGCGCCTCGGTCACGGTCGGCTCCGCGCCCGTGAGCCCGTACGTCTACGACCTCGACCGGACCTGGCACAACGAGATACCCGCCCACCTGGTGGTGCAGGGCAGCGCCAAGAACCTCGCCCGGATCGACGAGACCTTCGACAGCCCGGCACCCGGGACCACCGGCGGCGAGTTCCGGTTCGACTGGCCCGACTACAACGACTGGGCGATCGGCTCGATGATGCCGGAACCGGTCCGGGGCAAGCGCACCGACTGGGTCTCCACCGGCGGGTACAACAGCTGGAGCCAGAGCGCCTACGCGGACGGCATGGTCTTCGAGGCCGGGGCCAAGACCTCCTACCGGGCGGGCAGCACGCAGTCGGAGGAGTGGTTCAAGCCGATCGAACGGCCCTACCTGAACGACACCTACAGCATGCCCACGCGCACGGGTGACCACCTGTACCTCGACACCCCGGCCTGGGGCAGCCGCACCCATGTCGGCATGAACCAGATCGACGGCGGGGCGGAGCAGCGCCAGACCCTCTACCAGGGCGGCACGCAGCTGGGCACGGGCACGTTCACGAACGTCTCGGGCGACGCACCCGGCGCCGGACCACTGCCGTACCGGCTGGTCGTCACCGCCGAGCGCGACGTGGCGTTCACTCCGTACTCCTCCAGCACACGTACCGAGTGGGACTTCACCTCGAAGGCCGCGGCGGACGGCTCGGCCGCGGTGCTGCCGCTGGTGCAGCTCGACTACGAGGTCGGCACGGACTCGGCCGGGCGGGCCGGACGGCACGACTTCCTGTCCGCCACGGCCGCTCAGCTGCCGGGCGCCGTCGGTCCGGGCCGACTCGGCGCGGTCACCCTGGAACTGTCCTACGACGACGGCGCGACGTGGCACAAGGCCACCTGCGACCACACCGGGCGGTTCCGCCTGGACGCGCCGAAGAAGGCGTCCTTCGTGTCGCTCAGGGCGAGCGCCCGGGACTCGGCGGGCAACGCGGTGCACCAGACGGTGATCCGGGCGTTCGGCCTGCGCTGACACACCGTCACGGATCGCACGTGAGGTGAGAACGGCCCGTCCGGGGCCCTGTGCCCCGGACGGACCGTTCGCCGCTCCGCCACCGGCACGGGCAGGCGCACAGTGACGGCCGTCGGCCGTCCGCCGGACCGGCAACGGCCCGTCTCCCGCCGGGATCCGCGGTCCGGACCACCCGGCCGGTGTCGAGGAGGCCGCGCCCCTGTCCGCCACAGATCGGATGTCGACAGATAATTACCGTCCCAGACCTAGGACTTGAGCCCGAGGTTCCGTACATTCATCGGATGTCTGAGCCGTCGCACGTCCTGTGGGAGATCGATCATGCGCACCGTTGTCGCCGCGTGCCTTGCCGCCGCCGTGTCCTGCCTCGGTCTCACCGGCGGCCCGCCCGAAGCCGTCGCCGCCGACGCGTCGACCCACGCGCCGGACACCTTGCATGCCGCACCGGACGGGCGCGGCTCGGCCTGCGATGACCGCAACCCATGCAGTCTCGAGACCGCTCGCGACCGTGCGAGATCTCTCGTCCCGCACGCCCCGGGCGACGTCGTGGTCGAACTGGAGGGCGGGACCTACCGGCTCACCGTCCCCTTCCGGCTGGGCGTCCAGGACTCCGGCCGGCCCGGCCACCCGGTGGTGTACCGGGCGGCCGCGGGGCAGACGCCGGTGCTGAGCGGCGCGACCCGGATCACCGGCTTCTCGCGCGTCGACACGGCGAAGAACATCTACCGGGCCAGGGTTCCCGCGGGCACCGCCGGCCGGGAGCTGTTCGTGAACGGGACACGTGCCGACCGCGCCCGCGGGCCGCGCGACCCGTCGGGTTTCTCGGTGACCTCCACCGGCTTCACCACCGCCGACCCCTCGTACGCGGCGTGGACGAACCCCGCGCGCGTCGAGGTCGTCCGCAACAGCGGCTGGAAGCAGATGCGCTGCCCGCTGGCGTCCATCACCCGCTCCGCGTCGGGCGGTTCGGACCTCACCGTCGATCCCGGCTGCTGGAACAACAACCACAACGCCGTGCCCAACCCGAGCTTCCCCTTCAACGGCGCCGGACTGCCGGCCATGGACGGCGTCAGCTGGCTGGAGAACGCGTACCAACTCCTCGGCACGCCGGGCCAGTTCTACCTGGACGAGGACGCGGGGTACCTCTACTACGTGCCGCGCGCGGGCGAGAACCTGGCGACGGCGGACGTCGAACTGCCGGTGGCGCCCGAACTCCTCGACGCCTCGGGCACCCCGGGACACCTGGCCCCCGTCAACGACACCGACTGGCGGGCGGAGTACACCGGCGACTGGGGCTACTCGGACGGCCGGCACCTCGGCGACCTGAACGCGGACGTGCACTACACCTCGAAGGACGGCGACGCGGTCTCCTACACCTTCACCGGCACCGGGATCCAGGTGCTGTCCGAGACCAACTCCGACGAGGGCACCTCGGACGTGTACGTCGACGGCACGAAGGTCTCGACCGTCTCCGGCGACGGCCCGGAACGCCTGGCCCAGCAGGCCATCGTCTCCGTCACCGGACTGCCCAAGGGCAAGCACACCGTGCGTGTGGTCAAGACCGGCGGCACCTATCTGCTCGTCGACGGATTCACCGTGATCCCCGACGTCGTGGCACCCGTGCACGACCTGGTCTTCTCCGGACTGACCTTCGCCCACACCACATGGAACGCCCCGTCCGCCGAGGGTTACGTGGACAACCAGGCCGGGATCCTCTGGGACCCGGCGACACGCACACCGATCCGCATCCCCGCGGCGGTCCAGGTGCACCGGGGCGCGCGGATCTCCTTCTCCCACGACGTGGTCCGGCACACCGGGACAAGCGGCATCGACCTGGCCGACCAGACACAGGACTCCACGATCGAGGACAGCTCCGTCACCGACACCTCCGGCAGCGGTGTCTCGGTCGGCGAGGTGGACGACTACTACCAGACCGACCCCGCCCTGATGACGAGCGGCAACACCGTCTCGGGCAACACCGTGCGGTTCCCCGGCCAGGAGTACCAGGACGCGGTAGGCGTCTGGGTCGGCCACACCAGGGCGACGACCGTCTCCCACAACGACGTCGGCTACACCCCGTACTCCGGCATGTCCATCGGCTGGGGCTGGGGATGGACGTCGAACTGCACACTGCAGGCCGCGCAGGGTCTGCCCGACCCCTGCCTGCACGGCACCACGTACGCCGGCGGCAACAGGATCCTCGGCAACCACGTGCACAGCGTGATGGGCGCGCTCTTCGACGGCGGTCCGATCTACACCCTGGGCGGCCAGTCCGCACCCTCGGAACTCGCCGGCAACGTGCTGTCGGAGTGCATCGACGGCTGCAACATGATCTACCACGACGAGGGCAGCTCGCGCTGGAACACCCATGACAACGTGGTGCGGTTCGCCAACGGGTCGCTCTGGACGAACCTGTGGACGCCGAGCATCCACGACGACTCGATCCACGACAACTACAGCGACACCGCCTCCTACAACAACAGCGGCACCGACATCGAGTTCCAGCAGGCCACCGTGGTGACCGACGGGAACTGGCCGCCGGCGGCGAAGGCCGTCATCGAGGCCGCGGGCCCCGGCACCCTCCCCGGCGGGACCGTCGACGACGACGACCTGCGGATCTCCTACACCGGCAGCTGGTCCTCCAGCGGCTCGCGCGGCTACGGCGACCTCGACGACGGCGTGCACTACACCCAGCACGACGGCGCCGCCGCGACGATCACCTTCAGCGGCACCGGGATCAGTTTCCTCACCGAGACGAACTCCGACGAGGGCGACATCGCCGTCACGCTGGACGGCCACGCCAAGCGGACCGTCAGCGCGAACACCCCGCAACGCCACGCCCAGCAGAGCGTGTACACGGTCTCCGACCTGCCCGCCGGCACCCACACCCTGACGCTCACCAAGGCCGGCGGCGACTACCTCCTGGTGGACGGCTTCACCCTGAACTGACCGCGGTCCCGGACAACTCGTCGCCACCAGGCCGGCCATGCGCCGGGAGAAGGGAAACACCCATGCTTGCCGCATCCAGACACAGGCTGCTCACCGTGCTGACGGCACCGGCCGCGGTCGTCGCACTGCTCGCCGGCGCACAGGTCGCCGTGGGCCGGACCGCCGGCTCCCCGGCCGCCGAGTCCACGTCGTCGCACAGCCAGGTGGCGCAGGGCCGGCGGGTCGCGGCCTGGTCGCCGAGCATGACGGCCGGCGGACCGAACTTCGACGACCAGACCATCCGGATGGTCGCCCACTCCACCGTGGAAGGCGGCGCACTGCGCATCCACCTGTCCAACCTGCGCGGCACCATCCCGCTGTCGGTGGGCACCGTCACGATCGGCGCGCAGGCCGGCCGGGCCACGGCGGTCGCCGGGTCACTGCTCCCGGTCACCTTCGCCCACCGGCGGTCCGTGACCGTCCCAACCGGCGGGGAAGTGGTCAGCGACCCGGTGGCGATGCACGTCAAGGCCGACCAGAGCGTACTGGTCAGCGTCTACCTGCCCCGTGCCACCAGTTCCGCGACCTGGCACTCCGACGCCTTCGACACCAGCTACCTGTCGGGCCCGGGAGACCACACCGGCGAGGCCTCCGACGCGTCCTACGTCGCGGCGAGGACCTCCTGGTACTACCTGTCCGGGATCGACGTCGTCCCGGCGCGGGCGAGCGGCACCGTGGTGGCCTTCGGCGACTCGATAACCGACGGCTACAACACCCCGGCGGGGGCCTACCACCGGTGGCCCGACGACCTGGCCCGGCGGTTGGCCGCGACCCGTCCGATGGCCGTCGTGGACGCCGGCATAGGCGGAAACCGCGTCCTGACGGACGTCCCCAACATCTGGCAGGGCGTCAGCGCCACCAAGCGCTTCGCCCACGACGCGCTCGGCCAGCCGGGAGTGCGGGACGTGATCCTCCTGCAGGGCATCAACGACATCGGCAACAACGCCGGCCCCGGGGGCAAGCCCCTGACGGCGGGGGACCTCATCGACGGCTACCGCGGCCTGATCCGGCAGGCGCACGCCGCGGGAGTCCGCGTCATCGGCGGCACCATGCTGCCCGACAAGGGCAACGGCTACTACAGCGACTCCGCGGAGGCGATCCGCCAGGAGGCCAACCACTGGATCCGCACCAGCGGGGCGTTCGACGGCGTGGTCGACTTCGACAAGGCCGTCGCCGACCCGGCCGACCCGGCCGCGCTCACCCCGGCCTACGACTCCGGCGACCACATCCACCCGAACGAGAAGGGCATGCAGGCGCTGGCGGACGCGGTCGACCTCTCCCTGCTGAGGTGAGCGGCACCTCGCCCGTCCACCTTCCGCCACGCCCCGCCCCGGGCCGCGCCACGCGGCCCGGGGCGGGGCGTTCGCCGCGTGACGCGTCATGCGGCCGCCGCGGTGAGGAACTGGGTCTGGATCTGGACCGTGGTGCCGTCCACCGGCAGCCGGAAGTGGTCGACGGCCGTCGTCCCGGCGGCGTCCTCGACCTGCCAGCCGTGCTGTTCGAGGAGGGTCAGCCAGGCGTCGCGCGTCCGGATGCCGCGCAGGGGGCCGGCACCGTCGAACATCACGTCGTCCACCGTCGAGACGACGAGTGACGAGTCGAGGCCGGCGGGGTGCACCTCGGCCGTGAGGGCCAGGGTGCTGCCGGCCGCGGTGCGGGTGGAGATGCCGGCCAAGAGCCGTTCCACGTCGTACGGTCGCAGGAACAGGACGAGGTGCTCGGCGATGAAGAGGGACGGTTGCGCGGCGTCGTGCCCGGCACGGGCCAGGACGTCGGCGACGTCGCCGGTGGCGAAGTCGACCGCGGCCAGGGTGACGTGGCTGACGTCGGTGTCCAGGGTGACGTGGCTGACGTCGGTGTCCAGGGTGCGGAGGCGACGGGCCTTGTCGGCGACGACGTCCGGCAGGTCCAGGTCGAAGAACCGCACCCCGGAGTGCCTGAACCGCAGTGCGCGGTCGTCGTAGCCGGCCCCGAGGTTGACGACCTGGCGGGTTCCGGCGGCGACGGCGTTCAGTACGAGTCGGTCGAAGTAGGGGGCGCGTGGCGCAAGGAGGCCGAGGGACAAGGAGATGTCGCTCGGTTCACCGGACGGGTCGACGGCCCGCAGGCCGTCGACGAGCGTACGACCGGCGGTGGCGTCCCCCTCCGCGGTGCGCGGGCGGTCCAGCTCGGCACGTCCGAGCGCGCACACCTCGCGGATCATGGTCAGGGTCTTCTCTGCTCGGGTCGTCATGGAGGACGTTCCTCTCGGTGGTGCGTGCGCTGCCGAGGCCCGCGGGTCAGGACCTGCCCAGGGGCGGCACGTGGCCCCCGCGTTCCGGCTCACCGCGACCGTGACCCTGACCCCGCTGCTCACCGACGCCTCCGGCTCGGTCTCTCCGCTCGCCCCCGTCCGGGCCACCACCGGCGGATGGGCCGTGCCCTGGACCCTCCTGGTCGTGGTCCTGGTACTGGCCGCCGCCGGCACCGCGTGGCTGCTGCTCGCCCGCCGCGCCCGCACCCGCCGCACCCGGCGGGAGAACGCCCGCGTCCGGAAAGCGGTCGAGGAGGCCCTGCGCGCCCAGGAAGCCCGGAACCACTGACCGGCGCCCCCCCCGCGGGCGCCCGTCCACGGGGCGGTGGCGTGCTTCCCGGACACCCACCCCCCGGCACTTCGGGTCTCGCGTCGCCGCACACCTCCGGGACGGAACGGAACACTCGTTCCGCGGGGTGGGCGGGGCTGATGTGGCAGGATCTTGCCCGTGAACGGGGTTCCCCCACCTGACCGGGGCGCGGCGGGTCATGATCTGCGGGCGGTTCTGGAGCGCCTCGACGTCGGGGTCGTGGTACGTCGCATGGCCACCGGGTTCGACCGGCTGACGGCCTACACGAGCTTCGAGTGGCCGGTGGACCGGGCGGCCGTCGTGCGATGGAACGTCGAGCTGCTGCTGCGCTGGATGATCAACGGATCCCCGCCCGACGACTACTTCCGGGCCGAGCTGCACGAGTTCCTCCGCGCTCGCGCCGTCGCCGGCCAGCCGATCGAGGACAGCATCCTGGTCTACCGGCGCGGAGTCCGGATGTTCTGGGAGGCGCTGCTGGATCTGGCCGGCGACGAGGACCGGGCCGTGCTGCTCGCCGAGTGGGACACGGTCTGGAGCTGTGCGGAGGACTACCTCGACCTGGTCGTCGACGTGTTCGTCCAGGCTTACGCCGACCAGCGGGACGCGCCCTCGACGGCAGGCGACCGGCGGGCTCGTGCCCTGTTCGACAGGCTGTGCGCGCGGCTGCCGGTCACGATCGAGGACCGGGACCGGGCCGCCCGGCTCGGGTTCGCCCTGGAGGAACCGTACCGACCCTTCACGGCCCGGCTGGCCGGGGCTTCCGTCGGCAGCCACGCCGACCTCGCCGCACGGCTGCGCGCGGCGGGGGTGCTCGCGTTCACCGAGGGACTGCGGGTCACCGGGCTGACACCGGAAGGCTTCGGCTGGACGGCGTTCCTGGAGGACCCGCGGCTGATCCTGGCGCAGGACCCGCCGCTCGCCCGCGACCGGCTCGGGGCGGCGGTCGACGGCCTGAGAGCGCTGGTCGCCATCGCGGCCCGGTCCGGGCGGCGGGGCCGGGTGCGCGCCGACGAATACCTGCCCGAACTGCTCCTGGCCGATTCGCCGGGAACCGCCGACCGCCTGGTCCGGCGGGTCTTCGGCCCGCTGGAGCGGGCCGAGGCCGTGGACCTGTCGGACACGCTGCGATGTCTCGCCCGCCACGGCTTCGACACCACGGCGGCCGCCGCCGCGTTGCCGGTGCACCGCAACACGCTCCTCTACCGGCTGGGCCGGATCGAGAAACTGACGGGGCTGTCGCTCAGGGACCAGCGCGACCGGACGGTCGTACTGCTCGCGGTGATCTGGGAGAACGTGGCCGCGGACGTGCGGTCGGCCTCGAAGCCCGCGGACCTCCCCGAGTAGACCGGTGCGTGCCGGAGCCGCGCCGAGGCTCTCGCACCGCCCTCCGGCCGAACGGCCCGCGGCCCCCGAGGCGTGGCGGGCATGCTGCCGTGACCGGGCTCGGGGGCCGCGTGGTGACACGAGGGGCGAGGGACGGGATCAGACGGTTCGGACCAGGATCCGGATCCGGCGGGCCAGGCCGAGCTGCATGGCGCCGAGCATGATCAGCCACAGGCCGGCGAGGAAGGACAGCGTCAGCAGCGAGAGATCCGGCCAGACCAGCAGGGTCAGGCCCGCGAGGACACCGAGAAGCCCGATGAAGACGGTCCATCCTCGCCCGGGCGGACCGGGGTGGTCGATCGCCGCGAACACGGCCGTGAAGCCGTCCACGATCCAGTAGACCCCGAGCAGCAGTCCCAGGGCGAGCACGGTGATCAGGATGTGCCGGACGGAGTAGAGCCCGAGCACCAGACTCACCACGCCGAGGACCGCCGTGAGAGTGCGGGCGGTGCCTGTCTCTCCCAGGCTCGCGGCCCCCACCAGGCGGAATATCCCGGTGGCGATCAGCTGGGCGCCGATGATCACGGCGAGCGCCACGAGAGTCGGGCCGGGCCAGGAGACGGCGGTGACGCCTGCGGCGATCGAAGCCAGCCCGTAGAGCAGGTGCCAGATCCAGGAACTGCCCAAGCGGGCGACGGGACTCGTTTTCATGCCGCGAAGCTATCGACGCCCCCGGTGGGCGAAGTCCCAAAATCGCGCCGCGACTTCGTGCCCGTGCACAAGAGCGGAGGGCGTTCAATGTGTGGGCCGGGACCACCTGCGAAGGGCGGGCGGTGCCGCCGGTCCGGCCCGCACGAGGTGCCGACCGCGGTCCTGGCGGGGTCATGTGAGAGGCGGTCACCGATGTGCCGCCCGAGTGTGCGGGGGAAGACGCGCCGACCGGGTCGTCGCGGTCGCGGAGGGAGAGTGCGAGGACATGGCCGGTCTCGTCGACTGGGAGAGCTTCGGGGTGATGACCGGTGGTGCCAGCGGCGCGCTCACCGGCCTGCTGTTCGTCGCGGTGTCGCTGAACGCGGAGCGGATCGCGAGGCATCCCGGTCTGCGGGCGATCGCGGCGCAGACCCTCGTGCTGTTCACGGCACCGCTGGTGACGGCGACGGTTCTGCTGACGCCTCGCCAGCCGGACTGGGCGCTGGGCGCCGAGCTCATGGCCGCGGGACTGTCCGGGGGACTGGGTCTGCTCGTCATCGGGCGGCGAAGGCGAGGGCCGGATCCCGCCGCCGAGCGGCCGGCCGGCCTCTTCGACCGCCGGGACACCGGCATCGTCGTCATGCTGCTGCTGGTGGTCAGCGGTGCCGTGCTGGCAACCGGCACGCCCGCCGGTCTGTACGTGCTGCCGCCCGCCTCGCTCGTGGCGTTCGTGAGCGGCGTGCTGAGCGCGTGGAACTTCCTGCTCCCGCCACCGGACATGCTGTGACGCCGGCGTGCCCGGAGCCGCTCTCCGGCCGTCGCCGGGCGGCGTCGGGCCCGGCGCCCAAAAGGGCACAGGCCCCCTCCCGCACCGGCTGTCGTCGGGCACACCGGCATGCCGGAGGACACCGTGGACCCCTGGACGCGGGCCGCCACCGGCCGCCGGTGTCCCGGATCCCGCTCGACCGCGCGTCGGCCGACGCCGGACGGCACCGAGCCGCTGGAAGGTAACACTCATGCACGACATGCCACGGGCCGGCGCCGGGCCCGCGGTGGTCAGTCGGCTGCGCGGCATCCTGCACGGTCTGGACGGCGAGTCGCTGGTGCGGCAAGTGGCCTGTGAACTCGGCGGCACCCCGGCGGGCCGGACGGCCGGGCGCGGCTGCCGGCCGGGAGTCATCGGGGACGTCGTCCGTCGTAGCCTCGAACTGGTCAGGAACTGGCTGCTGACCGGGCAGGGCCCCGACGAGAACGCGCTGTCGGACCTGTACGAGACGGCGCGCGAGGCGGCACGGCACGGCGTGGGCGCCGAGGACGTGATACGCGCCTGCTGGGGCACGGCGCGCGCGGTGCGCAGCACGGTGCTCGAGGCTGTCCCGCCCGAGGGCGGAACGTACCTCCTGCCTCACCTGGATGTGCCGTGGGCGTTCCTCGACGTCGCGCTGACGACCGTCACGCGGGCGTTCGCCGACCAGCGGGACCTTCCGTCCGCCGGCGGCAACTCCCGGGCGGCGACGCTGTTCGCCCGGATCTGCGCCCGGGCGGCGACCACCGTCGAGGACCTGGACCGGGCGGAACGTCTGGGGTTCGATCTCGGCGGGCCGCACGCTCCCTTCGTCGCGGCCGTCGACGGCGGCTCGGCCGCGGCACACGCGGGCCTTGCGGCCCGCCTGCGGTCCGCGGGCGCACTCGCCTACGCGGAGGGGCATCGCGTCGTGGGCCTGACCGGGCCGGACTTCGACTGGGGCGGCTTTCTCGCCGACAGGGCGCTGATCCTCGCCGCCGAGCCGGTCGCCGGTGACGGCGCGCTCGCGGAGGCCGTCGGCACCATGCACGATCTCGTCACTCTCGCGAGCCGGGACGAACGCCGTGGACGCGTCCGCGTGGACGACTACCTGACGGAACTCATGCTCGCCGGCTCCCCCCGTCTGGCGGAGGACATAGTGCGCCGGGTTCTCGGCCCGCTGGACACCGAGGACCCCTCCGGGGCGTTGTCGCAGACGCTGCGAAGCCTCTCCGCGCACGGCTTCAACCGGACGGCGACAGCCGCGGCGCTCCCGGCCCACCGCAACACCCTGCTGTACCGCATCAACCGGATCGAGAGGCTGTCGGGCCTCGACCTGGACCGGCACGCGCATCGCGAACTCGCCCGGCTCGCCGTGGTGTGGGAGGGCACGGTGGGGGCGATCCCCCCGGCCCGGCACGGATGAGCACCACCACCGGCGGCCGGCTGCGCAGGCGAGTCCTCCGGCCCCGCTCGTCGTCGTCGTGCACGACGGCGGGCGGGATCGTTGGGCCCGTGCACAGCGGGTGCGAGGACATGCTGACCGCGGCAGGACAGAACCCGCCGGGTGACCGCCCGGACGGCTGCCGCACCGACGGAAGGACGCCGGCATGACCTCCGCACCGCGGACGATCGTCTTGATCCATGGCCTGTGGATGACCCCGCTCGCCTGGGAGCACTGGGTGACCAGGTACGAGGAGCGCGGCTTCACCGTGCTGACGCCCGGGTACCCCGGGATCGAGCCCGGCGAGGCGGGGGTGGCCGCGCTGCGCGAGGACGCCTCCGCCCTCGCCGGTGTCGGGGTGCGCGAGGTGATGGATCACCTCACCCGGGTCGTCGGGGAACTCGACACCCCGCCGATCATCATGGGCCATTCGTTCGGCGGGACCTTCGCCCAGCTCCTGGTGGGTGCCGGGCTCGGCGCCGCCGGGGTCTCGATCGACGGTGCCGCGGTCAAGGGCGTCAACGCGATGCCCCTCTCCGAGCTCCGCTCCGTCCTGCCGGTCCTGAGGAACCCGGCCAACGCGCACCGGGCCGTCCCCCTGACGGCCGAGCAGTTCCACTACGCCTTCACCAACACCCTGACGCAGGAGGACTCGCAGCGGGCCTACGACCGCTACGCGGTGCCGACGCCCGCCCGCGTCCTCTTCCAGGGCGGACTCGCGGCTCTCACCCCGCACGCGGCCACGACCTTCGACTTCTCCGACGACGAGAGGGCACCGTTGCTGTTCGTGTCCGGCGGCAGCGACCACATCCTGCCTCCCGCCGTCCAGCGGCAGAACTACGAGAGGAACGCGAAGCACTCGACGGCGGTCACCGCCCACGCCGTCTTCGAGGGCCGTGATCACTTCACGTGCGGCGCACCCGGATGGGAGGGTGTCGCCGACCTCGCCCTCGACTGGGCACTGGACCCGCGCTCCGGAGTCCTCGACGCACCGACCGCCGAACGCTGAGCGAATCCGACCGACAGGACGAGAAGGGAGGCACCCGCCATGTCGCGGACGGTGGCCGACGGGCTGTGGGAGATGCTGGTCAGCGCGGGCGTGCGGCGCTGCTACGGAATCGTGGGCGATGCCCTCAACCCGGTGGTCGACGCGATGCGTCGCAACGGCCAGGTGGACTTCGTGCACGTACGCAACGAGGAGTTCGGCGTGTTCGCCGCGGTCGCCGAGGCGAAGCTGACCGGGCAGCCCGTCGCGGTGTGCGGAACGGCGGGCCCCGGGGTGGCGCACCTGGTCAACGGCATGCTGGACGCCCTCAAGGAGAAGGTGCCCGTCATCGTCCTGGCCGGCGACACCGAAACCGGCCTGATGGACACGGACACGGTCGAGGAGCTGAACCCGTACCGCTTCTTCGCGTCCGCGGCGGTGTACGTGGGCCGGCTGGTCAGTCCCGATCAGCTGCGCACCGTCGTGACCTCGGCGATGACGGCCGCGGTGACCCGGGGCGGTCCCGCCGTCGTCGCGCTGCCCGGCGACGTAGCGGCCGCGGACGCACGGAAGGACGACTACGAGATCCGGCTGCCCCGGCCGGTGCGTGCACCCGCCTGCGCGGAGGATCTCGCCGCCATGGCGGAGATGATCAACGGATCGGACACGGTCGCGGTCTTCGGCGGCCAGGGCTGTGCCGGGGCGCACGCCGAGGTGACGGCACTCGCGGGAAAGCTGAGCGCACCCGTCGGGTACTCGCTCAAGGGCAAGCAGTTCCTCGAACACGACAACGCGAACGCGGTCGGGATGACCGGACTGCTCGGCTACGGGGGCTGCCACCACGCGCTCCACCACGCCGACGTGCTGCTGATGCTCGGCACGGACTTCCCCTTCAGTGACTTCCTGCCGCACCGCGGGACCAGGATCATCCAGGTCGACCGGAACCCGGAACGGCTCAGCCGGCGCGTCCCGGTCGCCCTGGGGGTCACCGGCGACGTGCGGGCCACCGTGTCCGCGCTGCTGCCTCTCGTCGAGTCGAAACCTGACGGCGGGTTCCTCACCCGCTGCGTGGAGGAGACCGAGCGATTCCACCGCAGGGCGCGGCAGTACACGGACAAGGGCCCGCGGATCAGTCCGATCAGGCCCGAGTACCTCGCGGCCACCCTGAGCGACCTGGCCGACGACGACGCGCTGTTCTTCGCCGACACCGGGACGCCGGTCATCTGGGCCGCCCGGCACATCAAGTACGGCCCGGAACGGCGGCTGTTCGGATCGTTCTCCTGGGCGTCGATGGCCACCGCCTCACCCGGTGCGTTCGGTGCGCAGCTCGCCTTCCCCGGGCGGCAGACGATCGCGCTGTGCGGTGACGGCGGATTCACCATGCTGGGCCTCGGCGACCTGCTGACCGAGGTGCAGCGTCGGCTGCCCGTCGTGCACATCGTCTTCAACAACAGCGGGCTGGACTTCGTCAAGATCGAGCAACAGGAGGCGGGCTTCGTACCGTTCGGGACCGACTTCGCCAACCCGGACTTCGCCGCCGTCGCCGAGGCCATGGGCGCCAGGGGCATCCGCATCGAGGACCCCGACGACGTCGAGGACGGTCTCGCGGCCGCGCTGGCACACACGGGAGGCCCCGTCGTCGTGGACGTCCTCGTCGACCCCTACGCGCTCACCGTCCCCGCCCACGTACCCGCCCGCACCGCCGCCGGGTTCACCCTGAGCGCGGCGCGGCAGGTGCTCGCCGGCCGGCTCGACGACGTCATCGAGACCGCCGTCCACAACGCCCGGCTCATCTGAACGGCCACGCCACCGGAAGAGGAAGAAGCACGATGAGAGACAGCCACGGCAGTCCGCCGCCCACCCCGCAGGCGTCGCCCACGTGGCGGGAGACCTACCTCAAGGGCTCACCCGAGGCCGAGGAGGCGCACTTCCGCGACCTGGCGGACGTCGTCGTCGGCCTCCAGCGCGCCAACAGGCGGCGATCCGGCTCGCAGGTGTCCCGCCGTACCTTCCACGCCAAGATCGTCGTAGGGGTGGACGACGCCGAACTCGCCTTTCGGGCCGATCTCCCCGACGACCTGCGCGCCGGGGACTTCACGGCCGGCGCCCGGCTGCCGGCCGTGGTCCGCCTGTCCAACGCCGCCGGCGTCGTCGGCCCCGACGGCAACCCCGATCTGCGCGGTGCCGCACTGAAGATCACCCTGCCGGGCGGAGGCGAACACGACCTCCTCATGACCAGCTACCCGGTCTCCCACGCCCGTGACGCCACCCAGTTCGTGGAGATCGCCGAGATCGGAGCCGGCCCCGCGGACCAGATCCGGTCGCGCCTGGTGGCACGGTTCGGCGCCGCGGAGACCGCGCGGATCCTCGACAACCTCGGGCAGGCCAACCGCCCGTCGGCGAGCCTCGCACGGGAGTCCTACTGGAGCCGCGGGGCCGTCCTGTGGGGGAACACCGGGCCCGTCAGGTTCCGGCTCAGCCCGGTCGGAGCCCCCGACCCCGCGTCCGCCGCGCCGACGGAGTCGCCCGACGGACTCCGGGCCGACTTCGCCGGCCGGCTGAGCGCCGGGCCGGTGTGCTTCGCCCTCCACGTCCAGAAGTACGTCAGCGAGCGGCTGACCCCGATCGAGGACGGGGCGGTCGAATGGACGGAGGACGACTCCCCCTGGCTCCACGTCGCCACCCTGACGATTCCCGCCCAGGACATCCTCGGCGAGAAGGGCCGGGCCACCCGCGACCGCGTCGACGCACTCGCGTTCAACCCCTGGCACGCCCCCGCGGACTTCCGACCGCTCGGCAACCTCAACCGCGCCCGCCGTACGGTCTACACGGCCAGCGCGGCCGAATGGCAGGCCTAGCAGGGTCCGGTCTCCTGGCCGAGCGGCCGGCCGGACCGGGGGAGTCCACGTGATTCCTCGCGACGGCCGCTGAGCCGACCGTCCTGCGACGCGGAGCGCCCGGCCGGGAAACCCGGCCGGGCGCTCCGCTGTGACCGCTCTTCTCCGACTACTCCACTACTCCTCGCGGACGGCTCCCTGGACGAAGGTGGCGTGGAAGCGGCGGGTCTCGTCCACGACCCGGGTGGGACCGGTGAGGGTGACCGTGGTCGTCAGGTGCGCGGCCGTGCTCGACGGCCCCAGGCGGAGTTCCAGGTCGCCCGGTTCGACGATGCGGTGGCCGTCACGACCGGTGAAGGAGGCGACGTCGGCCGGCAAGGTGACGTGCAGACGACGGGTCTCGCCCGGCTCCAGGGACACCCTGCTGTAGCCGACAAGGCGCTGCACCGGCTGGACGACGGACGCCGTCGGGTCGTGGAGGTAGAGCTGCGCGACCTCCGTACCGGTCCGCTCGCCCGTGTTGCCGATGGTGAAGGCGAGGGTGAACTCGCCCTCGGTCGTGGCCAGTCGTGTCCCGACGGTGAGACCGCTCCAGGCGAAGGTCGTGTAGCCGAGACCGTGGCCGAAGCCGAACGCCGGGGTCGGGTCGATGTTGGAGACATCACTGGCCTGGGCCAGGCGGGCGCCGAGGTATGTGGTCGGCTGCGACCCGGCGCTCCGGGGCACGCTGACGGGCAGGCGCCCCGAGGGGTTGGTACGGCCGCTGAGCACGCCCGCGATCGCCCGGGTGCCCTCGGCCCCCGGGAAGAAGGACTGGACGATCGCCGCGGATTCGTCCACCGCACGGCCGAGGGCGTAGGGCCGGCCGGCGAGGAGCACCGTGACGACCGGACGTCCGGAGTCGAGCAGCGCGTCGAGGAGTTGCTGCTGGGCGCCGGGAAGGGTGAGTGATTCCGTGTCGCAGCCTTCGCCGCTGGTGCCACGGCCGAACAGGCCCGCGCGGTCGCCCAGAACGGCGATCACGACGTCCGCGTCCCGGGCCGCGGCCACCGCCGTGCCGATCCCGGAGAGGTCTCCGTCGTCGATGCCCGTGCCGGGGGCGAGGGTGATGGCCGCGTCGGGGAACTCGGCCCTGAGGGTGTCGTGGAGGGTGGGCAGGGCGATGCCGACGGGGACCTGCGGGTGCTGGACCCCGACGTGCATGGGGAACGAGTAGCAGCCCAGAACGGCGGTGGCCTCCGCCGCGTTGGGGCCGATCAGGGCGATGCGGCGCGGCGCCGCCAACGGCAGCACACCGGCCTCGTTGCGCAGGAGCACCACGGCCTTCTCGGCCACCTCACGGGCGAGTTCACGGTTCCCGGGAGGATCCAGGTCCACCTTGCCGCGCAGGGCGTCCGGGTCGTCGAGATCGGCGCCGCGCAAGGCCTCCGGCACCGGATCCCAGTCGGGGTCCAACATGCCGA
The DNA here is from genome assembly GCF_042897315.1 of Streptomyces sp. NPDC001068. Classification (NCBI taxonomy): domain Bacteria; kingdom Bacillati; phylum Actinomycetota; class Actinomycetes; order Kitasatosporales; family Streptomycetaceae; genus Streptomyces; species Streptomyces sp. NPDC001068. The sequence continues at coordinate 350,183 of NZ_JBIAYD010000005.1, forward strand.
GCTGGGCCTTCTGGTGCAGAACCCGGCTGAGCGCCCCGTCGATGAGGGACTCCGGGACCCGGCCGTCCTTGACCGCCTGGACGAGCGGCTCACCGAAGGTCTTGACGCTGGGCAGTTCGACGTCGACGCCCGCCGCGAGGGCGGCGCCCGCGGCGCCGGCCCAGTCGGCGGCGACACCGTGCAGGGTCTTGAGGAAGGCGATGCCGAAGTAGTCGGCCACGACCGTTCCCTCGAAGCCCCAGGTGTCGCGGAGCAGACCGGTCAGCAACTGCCGGTCGGCGGCGGCGGGTACGCCGTCGTTGTCGTTGTAGGCGTGCATGACGGAGCGGGCGCCGCCCTCCCGTACGGCCATCTCGAACGGGGGCAGCAGGACGTCGGCGCGTTCGCGGGGCCCGATCGCCGCGGGAGCGAGGTTGCGTCCGGCGCGGGACGCGGAGTAGCCGACGAAGTGCTTGAGGGTGGCGATGACGCCCGCCGACTCCAGTCCCCGCACGTAGGCCGTTCCGATGGTGGCCACGAGGTACGGGTCCTCGCCGATCGTCTCCTCCACGCGACCCCAGCGGGCGTCGCGCACCACGTCGAGGACCGGCGCGAGCCCTTGGTGGATACCGACGGATCGCATGTCACGGCCGATGGCCGCGGCCATGCGGCGCACCGTCCCGGGGTCGAACGTGGCGCCCCAGGACAACGGGACCGGGTAGGCGGTGGCACCCCAGGCCGCGAAGCCGGCCAGGCACTCCTCGTGCGCGAGGGCGGGAATCCCGAAGCGGTTGGCGGAGACGATACGGGCCTGGGTGCGATGCAGGGAGAGTGCCCCGAGCGCGGGGTCGACGGGCGCGGTGCCGAAGGGCCGGGTCAGCTGACCCAGCCCGGTGGGCATCAGCGCCTCGAGATCGACCGCTTCCTCCATGTCGTGCTGGTGGGGTGCCACCTCGTCACCCCGGGCGGAGGCGCCCACCCACACGCCGTACAGCTGGGCCGTCTTCTCCTCCAGGGTCATGGCCTCGATCAGGGACGCCACTCTGGTGGCTACCGGGCGGGTGGGGTCGTTCCACAGAGGGGTCGGGGGGGAGGTCTCTACAGCCACGTGGCGGTCACTTTCCTCCGACGCCCATCAGGCCCTGGACCAGGGCACGACGGGCGAACAGGTAGACGAGCAGGACGGGCACCATGGAGAGCATCACGGCCCCGAGGAGGCCGGGGATGTCGATGCCGTGTTCGGTCTGGAAGTTGTAGAGACCCAGCGTGATCACCTTGGTGGAGTCGGACTGGGTCAGTACGAGCGGGAACAGGAACCCGTTCCAGGCCTGGAGCGCCGAGAACACGGTGATCGTGGACAGGCCCCCGCGGGAGAGCGGTACGACCAACTGGAAGAACATGCGGCGCGGACTGGCTCCGTCCACCGCCATGGCCTCGAACAGTTCGGGAGAGATGTCCCGCATGGTGCCGCTGAGGATCAGGGCCGACATCGGCAGGCAGAACGCCGCCGTCGGCAGGATGACGCCCAGCAGGTTGTCGTACAGCCCCGCTTTGCTGATGAGGTAGAACATCGGCACGATCACGGCCTGGGCCGGAATGGCGAGGCCCAGCAGGAACAGGCGGAAGACCAGTGAGGTGACCCTGCTGCGGCTGCGGACGATGGCGTACGCGAGCGGCGGTACCAGCACCAGCACCAGTCCGGCCACGGTGGCCGTGACGACGATCGTGTTGAGGAAGTACCGGCCGAAGCCGCTGTCGAAGGCGTTGAGGTAGTTGTCGAGGGTGAAGGTGTCGGGCAGCGACACGGGGCCGTTCGCCGCGTAGTCGCCGCGGGTGCGCAGTGTCGCGGCGAGCATCACGTAGAGCGGCAGCCCGACCAGGAACAGCCAGACGGCCGAGCCGACGCCGGCCACGTAGTTGGGGCGGCGCCTCATGACACGCCCTCCATGGTGCTGCGCATCTTGTCGTAGCCGGACACACGGACGACGATGAGCGAGATGACGGTGGACGCCACCACCAGGGTGAGGGCGATGGCGGCACCGGCGCCGAAGTCGAAGCTCTTGAAGGCCTTCTCGTACATGTAGTAGGCGCTGATGGTGGTGTCGGTGCCGGGTCCGCCCTGCGTCAGGATGAGGACGGTCTCGAACGTGGTCAGGCCGCCGACCGTCATCAGGATCACCGAGGTGATCATCGAGTTGCGCAGCTGCGGCAGCGTGATGTGGAAGAACTGCCGGTAGCGGCCCGCTCCGTCGATCTCCGCGGCCTGGTAGAGCACCTGTGGGACGGCTCGCGCCGCACCCTGGTAGATCAGGGTGTGGAAGGGAGTGAACTGCCAGGTGCTCACGAACGCCAGTACCCCGATGGCGGTCGTCTGCCTGCCGAACAGGTTCCCGTCACCGAACAGCCAGGCGGCGTCGGCGGGGATGCCGAAATTGGGGTCGAGCAGAGCGCGCCAGAGCACGGAGACGGCGGTGCCCGACAGCAGCAGCGGGACGAAGTAGATGACGGACAGCACGGCGCGGTTGCGCTGGTATCCGGCCGCCCAGACACCCAGGAGAACGCTGAGAGGTGTCTGGACGACGATGCCGAGCGCGGTCAGGAGCAGGGTCACCCAGATGCTCTTGAGCATCACGGGGTCGTCCAGGAGACGCGACCAGTTGTCCATGCCCACGAACTGAGGCGACCCGAGTCCGTTCCAGGTCATGAACGACAGCACCGCGACCATGACCAGCGGAACGATCGCGAAGACAGCGAAGAAGAGCGCCGCGGGCAGCGCCCAGCCGAAGCCGGGTCTGGCGGCGTTTGCCGTTGACGAGCCGGCCGCCCGCCGCCGGGTCTCCTCGAGGGACCCGGCGGCGGGCGGGGTGCTCGTGATCTGTGTAGTCATGAGCCGTTCATTCGTTCGGAAGTGCCTGCATGGCCTTGATGAAGCCGTCCGCGTCGATCTGGCCGTCGAAGAACTGCTGCACGGCCTGCTGGATGGGCGTCCCCGCGGCCGGCGGGTACGCCTGGTCCCAGGACAGCTGGAAGGCGGGCGCCTTGGCGACCAGGTTGTACTGGAAGCGCGAGTAGTCGGGGTTGGCCGAGGAGTCCAGGAAGGACTCGGTGTTCGTGGTCGTCGGCAGGTTGCCGATGGCCAGCTGCGCCTTCACGAACTCGTCCGAGTACATGAGCTTCAGGAACTTGGCGGCGGCGTCGAGGTACTTGGTCTTCCGCAGCACCGAGTAGAAGTTGTTGGTGTTGCCGACGACGTCGGCGGCGTCACCCTTGCCGCCGGGAACGGTCGGGAACGCCGTGTAGCCGAGGTCCTTCTCCGCGAAGGTCTTGGCGTCCGTCTGCTGCTGGGCGTAGTACCACGAACCCATGAGTTCGAAGCCGGCCTTGCCGGAGGCGACGAGCGCCGGCGAGGCGCCGTTGGTGTACTTCACCGAGTCGTAGTTCTTGCCGAAGGCACCGGCGTCCACCAGGTCCTTGAGCATGCTCAGCGCCTTCTTGCTGTCGGCGCTCTCCCACGCCGACTTGTCGCCCTCCAGCGCCTTCTGGAACAGGTCCGGTCCGGCGATGCGGTCGTAGAGGTACTCGAACCACATGAGGGTCGGCCACCTGTCACCGCCGCCCAGCGCGATCGGCGTGACACCTTGCGCCTTCAGCTTCTTGACCGCGGTGAGCAGTTCGTCCCAGGTCTGGGGCGGTGTGATCCCCGCGTCCTGGAGGACCTTCCTGTTGTTGAACAGCAGGACGGGCTGGGTGCCGCGCATCGGGACGCCGTACGGCTTGCCGCCGACCACCGCGCTGTTGAAGACCGCGGGCAGGAACTTCGACTTGAGGTCCGGGTTCTTCGCGATGAAACCGTCCAACGGCAGCAGCAGGTCTGCCTTGACGAACGGCTGGATACTGCCGCCGCCCCAGTTGAAGAAGATGTCCGGGGCCTGCGGGGTGTTGATGATCGTCTGCAGCTTCTGCTGGTAGTCGGCGCCGGGGATGGTGTCGAGGACGGCCTTGACGTCGGACGTCTTGTTGAACGTGCTGACGATCTGCTTCTCGACCTTGTTGCTGGCGTCCCCGTAGACCAGAACGTGAATCTTGCCGTCGCTCGACGACTGGCCGTTGCCATTGCCGCAGGCGGCCAGGGGGAGCGCCAGGGCGAGCGTCGCACCGCAGGCGACCAGTCTGGGCAAGCGCGCGCGTGTCTTCATCGTTTGGAGCCCTTCGAAAGTTTCGGCCTCATTACCGAAAGTCAATGCGCTGGGGACACTAGGACAGGCCTGAGGCACGGTCAACAGTCATGCATGCACTCGGTCAAACCGTTACGGGCGTCGCGCGCCTATATCCTGCGAACATGGGCGAGGACGGCAAGATCAGCGGCAGGGTGACCCTGGCCGAGGTAGCGAGAGTTGCGGGCGTTTCGCTGCCGACAGTTTCGAAAGTGGTCAACGGTCGTTCGGACGTGTCCCGTGTGACCCGGGCCAGAGTGGAACGAGCGCTGGAGGCCCACGGCTATCGCCGCCGCCCCCGGAATCCGGCCCGTCCGGCACTGCTTGAGCTGGTGTTCCACGAGCTGGAGAGCATCTGGGCGATGGAACTGATCAAGGGGGTGGAGCAGGTGGCGCGGGAGAAGCACGCCACCGTGGTCCTCACCGTGAGCGGCACGCGGCACGCGCCCGGACCGGAGTGGCTCGAAGGGGTGCTGAGGAGAAGACCGCTGGGCGTCGTCCTGGTCTTCTCCGCGCTTCCGCCGGAGGTCGGACAGCGGCTCAGGTCGGCGGCCGTCCCCTTCGTCGTCGTCGATCCCGCGGGCGACCCCGACCCCGACGTGCCCTCGGTCGGCTCGGCGAACTGGGCCGGCGGCCTCGCGGCCACCCGGCATCTCACGGCACGGCACCACCGGCGGATCGCGGTCATCACCGGACCGGGGGACATGCTGTGCTCACGTGCCCGCCTCGACGGTTATCGCTCCGCGATGGCGATGGCGTCCCTGGACGTGGACCCGCGGCTGGTGCGCTTCGGGGACTTCCACGTGCAGGGCGGCTTCGAGCACGCGATGAGCCTGCTGGACGGGCCGGACCGGCCGACGGCGATCTTCGCCGGCAGCGATCTCCAGGCGCTCGGCGTGCTGGAGGCGGCCCGGCTCCAGGGGCTGCGCGTACCCGAGGACCTTTCCGTGGTCGGCTACGACGACGTGCCCCTCGCGCAGTGGTCGAGCCCGCCGCTCACCACGGTGCACCAGCCCCTTCGGCGCATGGCCGAGGAGGCGGCACGCATGCTGTTCGACCCCGACGAATCCGGCAAGGCGGCCCAGCGCATCGAGCTGGCGACACACCTGGTGGAACGTCAGAGCACGGCCCCGCCGGGTGGGTTGTGAGCAACTCGGCCCGGCGCGCTACGACGCACGGTGCTCGCGCGCGGCGGGCCGACCCTGCCCCGGGGAACCGCCGGAAGCCCGGTCACGTGGGGTGACCGGATGGTTCGGTGCGATGGTCGCAGCGGGGAGCCGGCTGACCCCGGTCTCGCGGGCGGTGGGCCGGAATCGGACCGGCGCACCGCCCGCGGGCCGTCACGAGCCCAGAAGGGTGCGCAGTCCGGGCTGGAGGAGGGTGCCGTGGGCGGTGACCATGTCGTCGCACAGGCGCCAGATGTCCTCGACCGGCAGGGCCGCGGCGGTTGCGGGGTCGGTCATCGCCGCCTGCCTGATGTGCCGCGGGTCGTCCTCGATCGCCGCCCGCACCACCAGGTCGTTCGCGCTGAGATAGGTGCGGTTGAGCGCCGCGAGCTGGGGCGGCAGGGAACCGACGCGGGTGGGCTGGACGCCCAGCGAGTCCACCAGGCACGGCACCTCGACGGTTCCGTGGGCGGGCAGATTGTCGATCAGGCCCCGGTTCGGGACGTTGCCGTAGACCGTGCGCGGGGTGCCGGTCACCATGCTGTGGATGACCTGGGGTGCGTACTCCATCGTCCCCTCGACGGCGACCGGCGTCCCGGCGGTCAGCGCGTCACGGGTCCGCTCGTAGGTGGCGACGTTCTCGTCGACGATCTTGAGGTACTCGCCGATCGGCAGCCGCAGCCGTTCGACCTCGCCGTCGTGGTGCAGATACCAGGGAACGTACTCGGAGGAGTGCTCGCTGGTCTCGGTCGGGTAGTAGCCGAGCCGCCGGTACATGTCGACCCGGACCCGGCGGCGCAACTGGTCGTCGGAGGCGATCAGTTCGTCAAGCAGCGGGTAAAGACTCCGGCCCCCGTGTTCGAAGCGCAGCACCCACGCCTGATGGTTGACGCCCGCCGCGTGGTAACTGATCTCCTCGTAGGGCACCTTGACCAGATCGGCGAGGTCACGCATCGTCCAGTACACCGAGTGGCACAGACCCACCACCCTGGTCAGTCCGGTGGCCTGCGTCAGGTACTGCACGTTCATGGCCATGGGGTTGGTGTAGTTCAGCAGCCACGCCTGCGGGCAGACCTCGGAGATGTCCCGCCCCAGCTCCTTCAGGAACGGGAACGTGCGCAGCGCGCGGAAGATGCCTCCGATGCCCAGGGTGTCGCCGATGGTCTGGCGTACGCCGTAGCGGGCCGGCACCTCGAAGTCGGTCCGGGTCGCCTCGACCATGCCGATCTGCACGATGTTGATGACGAAGTCGGCGTCGGCCAGGGCCCTGCGGCGGTCGGTGTCCGCGGTGAATTCCGGCGTCGCGCCGAGGGAGTCGGCGATGCGGACGGCGGCGGCGTGCGCGGTGGCCAGACGCTCGGTGTCGATGTCGTGCAGCGCGATGTGCGCGGACTTCAGTTCGGGGAACGCGAGGAGGTCGGCGAGCAGTCCCTGGGTGAAGACGACGCTGCCTGCGCCGATGAAGGCGATCTTGGGGGTGGTCATACCGGGGTTTCCTCGGTCTCGGAAGGGCGGGCGAGGTCCTCGTCCCGCGTGGGCTGTGCGGTCGCGCGGCCGTGGGCTCGGGCGGACGGGCCTTCCCGGATCGCGCCGGATCGAGGGGCTCCCGACAGGGGTGTTCCGCTGACGAGCGGGTCGAAGGTGTGCGGCACTGAGGGGTTCCTGACTGACTGGGGTGTCGGGTGGAGGCCGGGATCAGCCTTTGAGACCGGTGGAGGTGATCGACTGGATGAACGCCTTCTGCGCGCCGAGGAAGGCGAGCAGGACCGGCAGCACGGTGATGACGTTCCCGGCCATCACGGCGGCCCACTGCGTGTGGTGCTGCCCCTGGAAGGTGGTCAGGCCGAGCTGCAGCGTGTACTGGGTGTCGTGGTTGATGGCGATCAGTGGCCAGGTCAGGTCGTTCCAGGTGGTGAGGAACGTCAGGACGGCCACCGTGCTGAGGGCCGGCCGGGACAGCGGCAGCACGATCCGCCACAGCACGTGGAGCCGTGAACAGCCGTCGATCCAGGCGGCCTCCTCCAGCTCGCGGGGGAGCGAGAGGAAGAACTGGCGCAGGAGGAAAACCGAGAAGGGGGTGACGAGTGACGGCACGATCAACGCGCCGAGGGTGTCGATGAGGCCGAGCCGCTTCATCACCAGGAACGTGGGGATCATCGTCAGCTGGAACGGGATCGCCATCGTGGCCAGCATCAGTCCGAGCAGCAGCCGGGAGCCGGCGAACCGCATACGGGCGAACGCGTAGCCGCCCAGGGTGCCGAGCACGAGGTTCGCGGTGACGGTGACCAGACTGACCAGGAGCGAGTTGGCGAACCAGCGCGGGAACATCGCGTTGCCGAGCACGTAGCGGTATCCGCCCAGGTCCAGACGGGAGGGCCACAGCGCGGGCGGGAAGCGGTTGATCTCCGCGTTGCTCATCACCGAGCTGAGCGCCAGCCAGATCAGCGGCACCGCGAACAGCAGGGCCATCGGCGCGAGCAGCAGGTGCCAGGGGCTGAACGGCAGCCGTCGGCGTCGCCGGCCGGTGTCGGGCCGGGCGGTCGGGGTGGCCTGCGCGGCCTCGGCCGGGGCGGAGACGGCGGTCATGCGGTGGCTCCCTGGAGTCTGCGGCGGGCGATCTGGAGGATCAGGCCGATCAGGCCCAGGGCCGCGGCCAGTACGTAGGCCGACGCGGCTCCGTATCCCGCGGTGGCGTTCTTGAACGCCTGCTCCCAGATGAAGTAGACGATCACCGTGGTGGATCCGAGGGGCCCGCCCTTGGTGGTGACGTACACGAGGTCGAACGTCTGGAGCGACTCGATGGACTGCCACAGCAGCAGGAACACCGTGACCGGCCTGAGCGTCGGCACGACGACGTGCCGCAGGACCTGGAAACGGCCGGCGCCGTCCAGCCGGGCCGCCTCGATCAGCGAGGCGGGCACGTCCTGCAGCGCCGCGAGGTAGATGACCATGCAGAAGCCGGTACCGCTCCACAGACTGATCGCGACCAGCACGGGCAGCGACTGGGACGGATCGTTGAGGAAGCCCTGCGACGGGATGCCGAGGTAGTGCAGTACCGCGTTGGCCGCGCCGAACTGCGGGTCGAGGATGAACGAGAACAGCACGCCCTGCGCGGCCGAGGAGATCACGAACGGGACGAAGAACAGGGTGCGGTAGAGCCCGACGAAGCGTATGCGCCGGTTCAGGGCGAGGGCGAGCAGCAGCCCCGCCGCCATGCTCGCCGGCACGTACAGCGCCGTGTAGAGCAGGGTGTTGCGCACCGCCTGGCTGAAGTGCGGGTCCTGGGCGAGGGCGCGGTAGTTGTCCAGTCCCACCCAACGGCTCGGGGTGACGAGGTCGTCGGCCTGGAACGACAGCAGCAGCGACCAGACGATGGGCACCACGCTGAGGCCGAGGATGATCAGGACCGCGGGCGACACGAACGTCCAGGCCATCGTGGACTCGGCGGCTCGTCTGCGGCGCAGCGCGCGCCGGTTGTCCGGTGGCCGGGGCAGAGTGATCGGGGTGGGCACTCGGGACACGGCGGATCTCCTCAGCGGGGTATGAGCAGTGCGGCGTTGGCGTCGGCGGCGCAGGAGCGCAGTGCCTGGGCGGGACTGCTCCGGCCCAGCAGCACGGCGACGACGGCCTGTCCGAGGGCCTGGGAGATCTGCGGGTAGGCGGCGTGCACGGGGCGTACCCGGGCCGAGTCCAGTGCCTTGGTGAACACCTCCAGACCCTCGGTGCCCTTCTCCTGGTGCTGCCAGGCGGGCAGGTCGCGGGTGCGGCGGCTGAGCGGGAGGCTGCCCGCGTCGATGTCCCAGCGCACGTCCTGCGCGGGCTGCATCAGCCAGCTCACGAAGGTCTTGGCGGCCTTCGTGCGGGCGGCGCCGTTGTCGAACACGGTCCAGGTGTCGGGTCCGCTGATCGTCACCGGCCGGCCGGAGAAGGTGGGCAGCGGGACCACGTGGTAGTCGATCTTCGCCTGCCGGATGTCGGGGAGCTGCCAGGGTCCGGTGGCGACCATGCCCATCCGGTCGGACATGAAGACCTGGTACATCTGCTCGCTGCCGGGCTTCGGGTCGACGTAGACGCTCTTGTCCCGGGCGAGGGCGGCCACCACTTCCAGGGCCCGGGTGCCGGTGTCGCCGAACCCGATGTGCTTCCCGTCGTCGGCGACGACGTCCCCGCCGAGATCCCAGATCATCGGCCACATGCGCCAGACGGTGTCCTCGTCACCGACGCCGGGCCAGCCGGTGCCGAATCTGCCGCGGCCGGCGTCGGTGAGCGCCTTGGCGGTGGCGATGAAGTCGTCCCAGCGCCAGTCCGCCTCCGGCAGCGGCAGCCCGGCCTGCCGGAACAGCTTCCGGTTGCAGACCACCGCGAGCGAGTCCAGCAGCGCGGGCGCGGCGCGGACCTGGCCGTTGACGGTCACGGCCTGGCGGGCCGGAACCCAGTAGTTCGTCCAGGGGGTGCCCGCATGTCCGACCATGTCGGTGAGGTCGGCCACCTGCGGGCTGTGGGCGACGCTCGCCAGGTCGGAGCCGAAGATGTAGGCGATGTCCGGATAGGAACCGGCGGCCAGGGCGGCCGTCACCTTCTGGAGCATCGCGTCGGCGAGTACTCCGCCGCCCAGCCTCACCCGGATACGGGGGTGGCTGCGCATGAACGAGGCGGCCAGGGACTCCATGGCCTTCTTGCCGGTGTCGGTCTGTCCGTCCCACATCTCGATCGTCACGGTGCCGTCGGCACTCACGCCGTCGTCGCCCGCCGCGCAGCCGGAGGCCCACAGGCCCGTGGCGGTGGCGGCCGCCGCTGCGCCGGCGCGCAGTACTGTGCGGCGTTCGGGCTGTGCGCCGCGGGTGACCGCATGCATGGGTACCTCCGGTGTGGAGCTGAGGGACACGCGCCGTGCGTGCGGGATGCGTCCGGTGGACGGCGTCCCGGCCACGGTGAGGGCGCGGGGTCCCGGAGGGTCTGGGTGTGTGGCCCGTCCCGGGCGGCCGGAGCGCCGTGGGGCGGTGCTCAGCGTCGGGCGCGGAGCGGGAGGGACGGCCGGCGCACCGCCGACGCGCTGTGTGACCGGGGCGGGTGGCCCGCAGGGGAGTTGCGGATACGGATCATGTCCAAGCCCCAGAACATGGTGGGTACGTCCCCGCCTCGGACCCCGACACGGGCCTGGTCCTGGCGACTCAGTCCGGACTCCTGGCGCGTGGTCAGCTACCGGCTGGGCGTACCTCTGCCGCCGAGTGCTTCGACTGCGGCGTTGGCCAGGAGTTAAACGATGGTGACGGGCAGCTGTCAAGAGGCAAGCAGTGATCGGACATGCGTGAAACAGCGGTGAAACCTGCATGACTGAGCATCACGTCTGTGTCAGCCGCGAGCCGCGAGCCGCGAGCCGCGAGTCATGAGCCGCGAGTTGTCGGCCGGTGACGGCCAGGTAGGTACGGCCGTCACCGGCCGACACGCGCTTCAGGACGCGTATCGGGGCGCCTGTCGGGGCGCGTTCAGTGCCGGGGCGCGCCTCAGCAGGTCTTGCGGACGTATCCGCTGCTGCCGGCCGGCGAGACGTCCACGTCGCGCTGGACGATGCTCAACGTGCCGCCCCATCCCTTGCACGCCTTCGTCCTGCCGGAGTTGGTGTACTCGATCACGATCACGTTGTTGCCGAAGGCGCTGGTGTAGTCGCCGCACTCGTCGTACTGACCGCACTCCTCGGCCACGGCGAAGTCGAGGCCGTTGGCGGTGCGGTTGCCGGCCAGCTCGGGGGTGTTCTTCTGGGCGATGGCCAGGCCGTCCGCGTGGGCGCGGGCGGAGAGCAGCTTGATGTACGCCTGCGCGTTGTTCGCCGTCAGGCGGTTCCCCGAGCGGGTGTAGCTGTCGTAGTTGTCGGGCTCGACGGCCTGGAACCCCTTGTCCCGGCAGCCGTCGATCTGGGATCCGATCTGGCCGGCGATCCGCTGGCGCTTGGCGTCCGTGCCGACGTCGAGGAGCGCCTCGCCCCAGTCCTCGTCGTAGACGACCTTGCCCGCCGAATCGCGCAGCAGCAGGTCCGACGCCCACTCGCCCTCGGCGCCCGGCTGCGCCTGGAAGGCGTTCACGTAACAGACGTTGTACAGACCGGAGACCGGGGACGCGGTGTGGTCACGGGTGACGACCTTGACGCCGGAGGGCGGCGGGTAGGCGCCACCGATCTGGTAGTCGAAGCCCGCGTGCGTGGGCGGCAGGGATACGGTCGCCGCCTGCGTCGAGGGCGCCCCGACGAGCAGGGCGCCGGTCAGCGCGGCCGCGCCGATGACGGTGCCGGTGAGTTTGGCCGTGGTGGTGTTCAGGTGGCTCATGCGGTGAGCTCCAGGGGAAGCGGGCACGTCCCCGCCTCGGACGTGTGGGGTGTCCTGGCGACTTGGGCCGGGCTTGCGGCGCGGGGCCTGCATACCGGCTGGGCGTGCCTCTGAACTCGGAGCGTGGCTCCGGTGTAGTCCGAGAGTAAAGCGATCGCCTCCGAGGATGTCAACGGATCGAAGTCCCGTATCTCCGGGGCGAGTTGACGCATCGAGGGCGGCGTGCCGAACGCGGATGCCGAGTGCCCGCGGCAGCGCTGCCGGTGGAGGCGGGCGGCGCGACGACGACGTCCCGGCGCTCGAAAAATGCTCGAAACTGCTTGTTGCAAGCGTTGATTGAGCACCTTCGAGCATCTAGGGTCGTCGGCGTGACGGTCGGCCGAGGGCGCGGTGTCCGCCCGGGCCGACTCGTGACGCGTTCGTGCCGCGCACAGGCTCAGGACGTCCAGGCGTCGGCCACGACTCCCCGCTCACGACGAAGGGATGCTCCATGACCGACCTGCCGGCCGCGCGGGAACTGCGCGTGGGTGTCGTGGGCACCGGCCAGCGAGCCGGGCTGGCCGTGCTGGCCGAGCGGCCCGGCTCGGCCCGCGTGGTCTCCTGCGCGGATCCGTCCGGGCGCGGACGCGCCGACGCCCGGACGCTCTTCGGGGCCGACGTCCAGGTCCACGAGCGTCACGAGGACATGCTCACGGACGACCTGGACGCCGTCTTCGTCCTCACCCCTGACGACATCCACGCCGCGCCCGCCCTGTACTTCCTCGAAGCGGGTGTCGCCGTGTTCGTCGAGAAACCGCTGGCCGTCGACCTCGACGACTGCGACCGGATCCTGGCCGCCGCGGCCCGCACCGGCACCCGGCTGTACGTCGGGCACAACCTCCGCCACCTGCCGGTCCTGCGCGCCATGCGCAGCCTCGTCGACGAAGGGGCCATCGGAACCGTGCGCGCGGTGTGGTGCCGGCACTTCGTCGGGCACGGCGGCGACTACTACTTCAAGGACTGGCACGCCGAACGGGCCAGGACCACCGGCCTGTTGCTGCAGAAGGGCGCCCACGACCTGGACGCGATCCACTGGCTGGCCGGCGGCTACGCGCGCACGGTGACCGCGCTGGGCGACCTGTCCGTCTACGGAGCAAACCCCCACCGCCGTACCCGGCCACAGGGACCGGAGCGGGTGCGGGACTGGTACGACGAGGGCGTCTGGCCGCCGGCAGCGCTGCGCGACCTGAACCCCGTCATCGACGTGGAGGACATCAGCATGGTGCTGACCCGCCTCGACAACGGAGTGCTCACCAGCTACCAGCAATGCCACTTCACTCCGGACTACTGGCGCAACTACACCGTCATCGGAGACGCCGGCCGTATCGAGAACCTCGGGGACGGCCTCCAGGGCGACAACCCCCTGATCAAGGTGTGGAACACGCGCCGCTCCGGCTACCGCGCCGAGGCCGATCTGACGCTGTCCCCCACCGAGGCCGCCGACGGCCGGCACGGAGGTGCCGACCTGGCGCTCGTCGAGGAGTTCCTGCGTTTCGTCGCGCACGGCGGCGCGACCGAGACATCGCCCGTAGCCGCCCGCGAAGCCGTCGCGACCGGCATCGCGGCGACCACGTCACTGCGATCGGGGGGCGTGCCGGTCGAGGTACCCGCTCTCGACCGGCACCTCGGCGACTACTTCGCCGGCCACCAGCCCGGTTCCCGGAACCCGGCCTCCCGGACCGGCTGAATCCTCGGCCGTGGCCCCCTGCGGAGGGTCAGCGAGAGGGCGTCGACCGCCAGTCGGGGATGTTCTCGAAATGCACGTCGTAGCGGCCCTGTTCGGGGACGAGCGAGGCGAATTCCGCCTCGCCGCGGCTGATGGCCGCCAACCGCTCGAAGTAGCCGAACCGTTCGACGCCGGGGCTGAGCACGACGAGCATGTCGGCCACGGTGTCCTCGGCCGCGCCGAACACGTGCGGAAGACCGGGCGGTACGACGACGAGACCGCCCCTTCCCACCGTGGTCAGGGTGTCGCCCAGACGGAAGAGGACCGACCCGTCGAGTACGTAGAAGAGCTCGTGGGAGAGCTTGTGGTGGTGCGGAGGCGCTCCGTCGGCGCCGGTCGACAAGGTCAGCCGACTGGCGCTGACCGCGCCTCCGTCGGCGAGCAGTTCGAACGCGCCGTTCTTGAGCAGCGCCCCGGCCGCGTCGCCGGGTTGCACCACCAGCGCGCGGTCCGTGGAGGTCACGGTGGCTCCTTCGATACGGGATCAGGGAGGGGTGGGACAGGGGCGTTCGCCCCCGCGGGGTCAGCGCGAGGCGGGAAAGCCCAGGTCCGGGCCGGTCGCGACCTCCGCGGGCGCGGGCCAGCGGCTCGTGATGACCTTGCCGCGGGTGTAGAAGTGCACGGCCTCGCCGCCGTACATGCGGTGGTCGCCGAAGGCCGAGTCCTTCCAGCCGCCGAAGGAGTGGAAGCCCACGGGCACCGGCATCGGCACGTTCACACCGACCATGCCGGTCTCCACCTCCAGCTGGAACCTGCGGGCGGCACCTCCGTCCCGGGTGAAGATCGAGCCGGCGTTGCCGAACGGTGAGGCGTTGACGATCCGCAGGGCCTCCTCGTAGGTCTCGGCGCGCACCACGCACAGCACGGGGCCGAAGATCTCGTCGCGGTAGGCGTCCGAGTCGGTGGCGACCCCGTCGAGAAGCGTCACGCCCATCCAGAACCCGTTCTCGAAGCCCTCGACGGTGAAGTCCCTGCCGTCGAGCACCACATCGGCCCCCTGCGCGGCCGCGCCCGCGACGTAGTCCGCGACCTCGTCGCGGTGTGCCCTGGTGACCAGCGGGCCCATCTCGGACCTCGGGTCCTCGCCGGGGCCGATCCTGATCTTCCTGGCCCGGTCCGCGATCCGGGAGACCAGTTCGTCGCCCACCGACCCGACCGCGACCACCACGGAGACCGCCATGCAGCGCTGCCCCGCGGAGCCGTAGGCGGCGGTGACGGCCGCTTCCGCGGCCGCGTCGAGATCGGCGTCGGGCAGCACCACCATGTGGTTCTTGGCGCCACCGAGCGCCTGGACCCGCTTACCGGCGGCGGAGGCCCTGGTGTACACGTGACGGGCGACCGGCGTGGAACCCACGAACGACACCGCCGCCACGTCGGGATGGTCGAGCAGCGCGTTCACCGCGACCTCGTCGCCGTGCACGATGTTGAGCACCCCGTCGGGCAGACCGGCCTCGGCCGCGAGCTCGGCCAGCAGCATGGACGCGGACGGGGCCTTGCTGCTCGGCTTGTGGACGAAGGTGTTCCCGCAGGCGATCGCCATCGGGAACATCCACATGCTGATCATCGCCGGGAAGTTGAACGGAGACACACCGACGATCACACCGAGCGGCTGACGGATCGACGCGACGTCGACACGGCTGGACACCTCGGTGGACATGTCGCCCTTGAGCGCCGTGCCGAGCCCGCAGGCCAGTTCGACGATCTCGAGCCCACGGGCCACCTCACCCAGCGCGTCCGCGTGCACCTTGCCCTGCTCGGCGGTGATCAGCGCCGCGAGGTCGTCGCGTCGCGCGTGCAGCAGCTCGCGGTAGCGGAACAGGACGGCGGTGCGCTGCGCGAGCGAGGAGGTGCGCCAGGTCGTGTAGGCGTCCTTCGCCGCGGCGACCGCGGCGTCGACCTCGTCGGGACCGGCCATCGCGACCCGGGCGGTCACCTCGCCGGTCGCGGGGTCGGTCACCGGGCTCCAGGTGCCGGAGGAATGGGCAGCGGCGTCGACGGGCTTGCCCCCGATCCAGTGGCTGACGGTCTTCATCGGCGGAACTCCTTCGAAGCTGACTGCGGCGGCTCGTGAGGTCCATGTCCCTCACCTCATGTGCCTCGACCTCGGCCGGGCGGTCCGGGTCCTGCCACGGACCCGCGGGCCACGCCCGGGGGAACGGGCTGCTGACGTCGAAGCTACGTCGCCGATCGGCGAGATCCCGTGCTTCGGGGCGCTGAGGCGCGATGTGCCCGTGGTCGGTCCCGAACTGTCGTGGGGCAGGTCACTCGGAGGTCGTTCCAGGGGGGCGGTGAACGCCGCGGGGCGCGGATCACCGGTCCGGCGGCCGGGAGGGGCGAAGCGCCGCCGCGGCCGGCCACCCGCGGGGCCGCGTGGGGCCGGCGGCATGCGAAGAGCCCGCGTGCGACGCACGCGGGCTGACCTCGGGACGGAACGGCGGGCGGACGGCCGGTGGCCGTCAGTGATCCAGCATGGTGAGCGTGGAGCGCACGGTGGCCGCCACCGCGTCCCGGGCGGGACCCAGGTACTTGCGGGGGTCGGTCAGCGCGGGCAGCGAGTCGAGGGTGTCGCGCACGACGCGGGTCATGGATATGTTGAGCGCCGTCCCGATGTTGATCTTCACGATGCCGGCCCGGACCGCGGAACGGAGCTCGCCGTCCGGAACCCCGGACGAACCGTGCAGCACCAGAGGCACCGGGACCGCCTCCCGCAGCCGTTCGATGAGCGCGTGATCCAGCGCCGCCGACTGTTCGGTCATGGCATGGCTGCTGCCCACCGCGACCGCGAGGGCATCCACGCCCGTACGCGCCACGTAGTCGGCGGCTTCCGCCGGGTCCGTGCGCACACCGGCGCTGTGCGCGCTCGCGGGGGAGTCCGGCTTACCCCCCACATAGCCGAGTTCGGCCTCCAGCCAGAGTCCCGCGTCGTGGGCCCAGCGAGCCGCCGACGCGGTCGCGGAGACGTTCTCGGCGAAGGGCAGCGCCCCCGCGTCGAACATCACGGAGGAGAAACCGGAGTCGGCCGCCTGGTGCAGCAGTTCGACGTCGGTCACGTGGTCGAGGTGCAGAGCCGTCCCGACCGTGCTCGACCGGGCCATCGACGCGGCGGCCAGGGCGAGCGGCAGGAGCCGGCCCCCGTGGTACCGCACGGCGTTCTCGCTGATCTGCAGGATCACGGGCCGCTCGGCCGCCTCGGCGCCCATGATGATGCCCTCGGCGTGCTCCAGGGTGATGACGTTGAAAGCGGCGACGCTGCGGCGCTCGGTCGCGGCGTTGGCGACCAGCTCGCCGGTGGGGGCCAGAGGCATGTGCTTGCTCCTCGCGCGGTGGCTGTCTGAACCTGCGATGTCCGTGTGCGGCGGTTCGGACCGGGCCCGCCCCCGACGGGCGTGGCCTGATCCGGACCACCGGAGAGCGGGGGTGCCTACGGGCCCGCCAACGCCTCCGAGGGATCCCGGGTCTCGGGAGTCTCCTCGCGCTTCTCGTCGGCGTACACCATGAGCGTGGATCCGCCGAGGGCGAGGACGATGCCGATCGTCCCCCAGATCGTGGGCAGCGTCTGGTAGACGACCAGTGACAGCACGATGGTGAGCACGGGTGCCAGCGCGTTGGTGACCGGTGCGACGACGCTGGCCTTGCCGCGGCTGAGCGCCATGACGAGGAACAACGCGCCCACCGCGTTGAGGACCTGGGTGCCGGCGGTCAGTGCCGGAGCCTGCCACGGCGCGTCGGGCAGCCCGCCCATCATGACGACGGCCACGGGGACCAGCAGCAGACCGCTGATGGTCATCCAGCCGAAGGTGGTCGCGTCGTTGACCTCGGCGAGGGCGGCCTTGCGCATGAAGAACGCCTGGGCGCCCCAGGCCACGCAGATGAGGACGGACAGCACCAGCCACGATCCGGTGTCGGCCGAACCGTGGTCGCCCGCGGGGATGCTGATGAGCACGATCGCGATCAGCGCGGCGACCACACCGATGACGGCCAGTCTTCCGATCCGCTCCCTGAGCAGGGCCACGGCCATCAGGACGGTGATCACCGGGGAGAGCGAGACCACCGGGAAGATCAGGTAGGCGGGGCCGTTGGACAGGGCCTGGAACAGGAGGAGTTGACCGCCCGCGCCGGTGAGTCCCGCCGCGAGCCCGTAGACCGCGGCGATCGGCCGGCGGTCGAACCGCTGCTTGCGCAGTGCCACCGCCGCCGGCAGGAGCATGGTGAACGCCCAGATGACGTAGATCATCTCGTTCGGATAGCCGTACCGTTCGGTGGGCTGGCTGGAGAACGCTCCCCAGACACCCCAGAACAGGACGAGCAGACCCGCGTACAGGATCCAGTTCCGTTGTTCACGCATGATGGTTCTCCGTGGGGGTGATCTCCGAGGTGGAGCGCAGCGCGGCGAGCGCCGCGGCGTCGAGTGGGGTTCCGGCGAGCTTCGCCGCGTAGACGGCGGCGCCGACCACCGGCTCGAACAGGGGCCGACGCAGTTCGTAGCGGGCCGTGCCGGTGTGGAGTTCCCTGGTGAACGCGTCGAGTACGGCGCTCGATCCGAAGACGCCGCCCGAATAGGACACGGGGACGGGTTCGGTGGCGGCGAAGCCCAGTCGGCGTCGCGCGCTGTCCACCAGCAGGGCGAGTTCCCGTCCGGCCTCGGTGAGGACGGCAGCCGCCTGCGTGTCCCCCTGCCCGGCCGCCTCGACGACGAGGGGACTCAGCGAGGCGATCTCGCTGCGGTGCCCCTGCCACCGGTTGAGTACGACGTCGATCACTTCGAGGTCGGTGGTCAGACCGAGACGGCGGCGCAGGATCTCCGCGAGCGGGCCCTCGGGCAGCCGGCCGTCGCTCATCCGGGAGAACACGTTGAGCGCACGGGCGGCGATCCAGTACGCCGATCCCTCGTCGCTGAACAGTTCGCTCCAGCCGCCGGTGCGCACACCGCGGCCGTGCCGCTCGCCGTAGGTCATCGAGCCGGTGCCGCTGATGACGTTGATGCCGTCCACCGCGCCGAGCGATCCGGCCCAGCCGCAGATCATGTCGTTGTCGCAGGCGTAGCGCCGGTGCCCCAGCACCTTGCCGGGGACCGCGTCCAGTGCGGCGACGTCGCCGGGGACCTCCCCGTACCCGGGCAGGCCCAGGAACGCGTACGCGATGTCCGCGTACGTGATGCCCGCGTCCTCCGTCACGGCCCCGACACCGTCGCGCAGCACCTGCGCGACGTGCTCGACGCCCCCCGCGGCGTTGTCCGCGAAGTAGTAGGCACCCTCCGCGACGGCCCGGGCCCTGACGGTGCCCGCGCTGTCGATGAGGCAGAAGGCCGTCTTGGTGCCTCCGCCGTCCACACCCAGAAACATCGTTGTTCCTCCGCTCGGCATTTGTCTGAACGCTGTCAGGCGACGTCGTCGCGTCGCCGGGGGAGCGGATGCACGGTCACGCCCTGCACCACGCGGTTCACCTCTCCGGAGGGGAACGGGTTGTCGGGCCGGATCCCGTGGCCCAGCGACGAGTGCAGTGCCAGCAACTGCGCACACAGCACGGCGGGGAGGGCGAGGACGGCGTCGTCGACGCCGTCGAGTCCGGGGAGCAGCCAGGTGTCGTCACCGGGCAGTCCGTCCCGCGACGCGGAGACGGCCACGACGCTGCCCTGCGGCAGCCCCGCACGCAGTTCGGCGAGGATGTCGAGGTCGTAGCGGCGCGTGTAGGGGTCGTTCGACACGTAGACGACGACGGCGGTGCGGTCGTTCAGCACGGACTTGGGGCCGTGCCGGAAACCGAGTGAGGACTCCGAGGCCGCCACGAGCGCGCCTCCGGTCAGCTCCAGCAGCTTCAGGGCGGACTCGTGGGCCAGCCCCTTGAGGGCGCTGCTGCTGCCGAGGTACACCAGCCGTTCGGGTTCGCGGGTCAGGAGTTCCCCGATCTGCCGGCTGAGGCCGCCCGCGGTGATGTGCTCGGCCGCCGCGGCGGGGGACTCGATCGCCTCCGTGCTGAGCGCGCCCAGGGCGAGCAGGGACGCCAGGAGCATGCTGGTGAAGCTCGACGTCATGGCGAAGCCCTGGTCGTTGGCCGCGGCGGGCATGAGCAGGACGTGCGAGGAGGGGCTGTCGCCGTGCAGGCGTGCCAGCTGCCCGTCGCTGTTGCAGGTGATGACGAGGTGGTGCACGTGCGCAAGGACCTCGTCCGCCAGCCGGGTCGCCGCGACACTCTCGGGGCTGTCCCCGGACCGGGCGAACGAGACGAGCAGCGTGGGGACGTCCTCGGGGAAGGACGCGTACGGGTCGGCGACGATGTCCGTGGTGGAGACGGCGTCGGTGCGCCGGCCGGTGGCGCGGGCGACCGCCGCCCGGACGACCTCTCCGGCGAAGGCCGAGGTACCGGCTCCGGTGAGGACGATCCGCAGGTCGTCGTCGGCCAGCAGGGGGCCGAGGAAGGCGTCCAGGGACTCGCGTTCACCGGTGACGATCGCGCCGACCGCACGCCACACCTCGGGCTGTTGGACGATCTCGGCGGTGGTGTGGTCGGCCCCGCGGTCCTGAGGTACCAGGTCCTGGGTGGTGGTCTTCACGCGTACTCCTTGTCATCGGTTCGGCATGCGCGGTCGTAGTCGCGCAGGACGTCGCGGACGCGGTCGATCACGAGGTCCCGCGGTGTCGCGGACAGGGCCCCGGTCCGGACGCGCCGGTACTGGTCGGGCAGCCAGGCACTCAGCAGTGGAAGCGGAATGTCCAGGCCCGCGAGGTTGGCGAACAGCCGGTCCTGGGCCGCGGAGATCTCCGGGTCGGGCCAGTAGTAGCGCATGCGGTCGCTGTAGCTGTAACGCCTGGCCAGCCGCTGATCGTCGGCGTCGCCCCCGTAGTACCCCTGCCACCAGGAGGGCTCCTCGCGCATCCGCCGGTCGACGACCTCGCCCAGCCGGGACCGGGACTCGGCCGGGACGAGTTCGTCCTCGACGGCGGCCAGCGCGAACAGCGCCTCCCGCAGGGCGAACGTCAGTCCGGGGCCCACCTTGAGCACGGCCCAGTGGTCCTCCACCAGGTCGGCCAGTCCGTCCACCGTCTGGTAGTCGGTCGAGTGGGCTTCGAAGACCATGGCCGGTTCGTCGGCGAGGACCGTGCGCAGTTCGGTGGTCCGCTCCCTCCGGTAGTCGAACACCTGGAGGTGATCGAACTCCACGCCGGGCTGAACGACCATGGCCATGACGCGGGGCCAGGCCCCGGCCACGTCGTGCTGCTCGAACGCGCGGCGGTTGTGCTCCAGGGTCAGGCGTGCCGCCCGGGGGCTGGTGGCAGCCATGCCCTCCAGCGTCTCGTGCGCCCCTCCCGGTACCGGAACCTCGGTTCCGACGACGTAACGGAGGGCGCCGGCGAGGTCGCCCGCGGCGGTCTCGGCGACGCGCACCAGGCGGGCGGTGCGCTCGGCGACCAGTTCGTCGGTCAGCGGTGCGATGTCGTCGGCGCAGGAGAAGCTGCAGTCCAGGTGGATCTTCGTGAAGCCCGCCCGGACGTAGGCCGCGACGAGTTCGTCCGCTTCGGCCATCGCGTCCCGCGAGGGCATCGAACGCCACCGGTTCGGTCCCAGGTGGTCCCCGCCGAGGACGACCCGGTCCAGCGGCAGTCCGTACCCGGTGGCGATGCCGTGCACGAGTTCGCGGAAGTCTTCGGGCCGCATGCCGGTGTAGCCGCCGTACTGGTCTACCTGGTTGGAGGTCGCCTCGGCGAGGACGGTGCCTCCCGAGGCGAGGGCCTGGCGGACCGCTGCCTCGATGACCAGGGGATGGGCCGAGCAGACGGAGGTGATGCCGTGCGGTTCGCCTGCCTTCTGGCGGCGGACCACTTCATCCAAGGGGTTCCACATGATCGCTCCAGGGTTCACCGAGGGCGTCAGCCGCATCTGTCGGCGCGCTTTCGGAAACGTGACTGGAACGGTACTGGTCTCACCAATGGCCGTCAATGGTCTGTTAATGGTATGCAACTGGTCTGCAGTCCACTGGTATACATCTGGTATGTCTTCATCGGATCGTGGTCTCCCCCAAGGGCTGCTGAGCGGAGACGCTCTGCCCCTGTACACCCAGGTCGCCGGACGCCTCCTGGACGACATCGCCCAGGACGGTGCCCGGCCCGGAGACCGACTGCCGTCGGAGCGGGCGCTGGCCACCAGGTACGGCGTCTCGCGGGTCACCCTCCGCTCCGCCCTGAACGAACTCGCGGAGCGCGCGGTCATCGAGTCCTCGCCGGCCCGCGGATGGTTCCTCGCCGAGGGGTACGAACGGGTCGCCCCCGCGTCGCCCGCGCCGTCACCGGGCCGGGCGGCGGCCCAGTCGGTACAGGGCTTCGCCGACTACGCCGAACAGCAGGGGCTGCGGCTGCGCGACTCGGTGCTGGAGACCAGGGTCCGGCCCGCCACGGTCCAGGAGTCCGAACAGCTGAGGGTCGGCCCGGGGGCCGCGCTCTTCGAGATGCGACGGCTGCGCTACCTCGACGACATCGTGGTCGTGCTGGAGCACAACCGGCTGCCTCTGGCGCTGTGCCCGGACCTGGCGGAGACGGACTTCACCAAGGACACGCTCTTCGCCACGCTCCGCCGCGCCGATCCGCCTCAACTGCCCAAGGTCGCCGACTACTCCGTGGAGGCACGGCACCCGACGGCGGAGGAACGGCGGCTGCTGGAGATCACCGACGCGACTCCCGTGCTGGTCGCCACCCAGCTCGCCTTCAACCAGAACGGCCAGCCCCTCGAACTCACCGCGGCCGCCTACCGCGGTGACCGCTACCACTTCCGGGCCTCCATCACGGGGTGAGGCCCAGGCCCCGCCGGGGCGAGCGGCGCGGAGTCCGGAGCATGCCACCGCGGCGCGCCCGGCACGACGAAGGTCCGGCCGGGGCCCTGAACTTCCCGCCCCGGAAAGACGGTCGGCGAGTCCAGGGACCGACGGGCGCGCTCCCCTCGTGAGCGCGTCCGGCGGACACCGGCCGTCCGAAGCCGTTCGACCGAATGTCCCGAGGGCGCCCGCGCGGGGAGCGCGTGAAGTCAGACGGTCACCTCCGTCCTGCCGGGGTCGCTCGGATGCGACTCCAGGGGCGTGATGGCCGCCGTCATCCAGGACCACAGCGGCAGGGTGCTCAGGATCTGCTCACGCAACTCGGCCTCGTCATCGGCCCGCCACAGGGCGATGCTCCGCGATTCCCCCACCGGGCGCCAGATCCTCACCAGGTGGCCGGAGGCGATGAGTTCGACGGCCCGGGCGGCCTCCGCGGCACGACGTCGGTCGACCTCGGCCTTCTCGGTTCCGTCGGGAATGTTCGTGGTGACCTCGATCAGGAACTCTTTCACAAGTCAGCCTCTCTGATTGATGTTGCGGAAAGACAGCGCGGTCTGGGCCGCGGTGGGTGCGGTGCGGTAGAAGTCCGCCGCGGTGAACGTGGCGGGGACGCCGAGTTCGGCGGCGACCGCGGCGATGGCCGTCTCGGCTGTGCCGAGGTCCGCCTGGCCGTCGACGCCGAACGACGGGGCGATGAACTGCTCGTAGTGCGCCCGGACTTCGTCAGCGGTGTGTCCGTTGAGGAAGGTCTGGAGGTACCGCACCGTCGTGTCGGGGTCGTCCCGGATCACCCGCAGCGCGCGCCGATGGGCTCGCACGACGGCCTGGACGGCGGGGTCCTCCGGATCGGTGCGGGTCGGGTCGACCGCGACGCCGACGGTGGGGATCCGGAAGAGGTCGCCGGCGAAGGCGAGTACGTTCCAGCCGTTCTCGGCGGCCACGGCCTGGGGCGCCATGGTGTCGCCCACCACCGCGGCGTCGATCGTGCCCTCGCGCAGTCGGCGCAGGTCCATGCTGTAGTCGCCGGGCGCGCGGACGACGGTCTCCAGGTCGCGGTCCGGGTCCAGTCCGGCCTGGCGCAGCATGATGCGGGTGAAACAGCCGGGGCCGGTGTGGTGCGGATGCACGGCCAACCGCTTCCCGGCCAGGTCGGCCAGTGAGTCCAGGCCGGGCCGGGCGAGGAACCAGAACTGGGGTCGCTGCGTGTTCACGTTGAGCGCGACCCACGGGATGCCGCCGACCATCCGGGACAGCAGTGTCCGGCCCAGGCCGATGACGGCCCCGCGGCGCAGCCGCTCCGGGTCCCAGACCGAGCCGTCCCGCACGGCGACGTGGACACCCGCGTCGGCGTAGAAGTCCTGCTGGTCCGCGATGTAGCTGACCAGCTCCTCGTGGGGGCCGCGCCCCACATAGGCAAGATCAATCGTGTACATGAAGACTTTCCTTCGAGGTGTGTGTCTCCGGACGCGGCCCTGCCGCCGACCGCGTCCGGGCGGGTACGGCCGAGGCGCTGCCCGGCGGGACCCGGAGGGTGTCGGCCGGGTTCCGGTCCGGCCCTTGGCCGCTCGTGAGGGCCGGATCCGCCGTCGTCCCGATTCGCCTCTGTTCGGGGCGGGTTCGGGCAGGCGAGGCATCGACCCGGCCGTCCGTGCCCGGCATCGCCCGGACGCCTCGCGGCCCCAACTCCCTTAGCCCTGCGGTGATGTGCTCTTTGACGAACTCCCAATTCCCTCCACCTGCTGCGATGTGTCGATACGTCATGCCTGTGCACCGGCCGTCAGGGCCGGTCGCCGGCACCCCGGCGCCGGGGTGCCGGGGCGGGAACCGCTTTCCAGGAACTCTCCGGATGAGCCTTGACGCCGATGAACACCCTACCTAAGGTCGTTCCAAATGCTGGCGCGAGTTCGAGATAATGAACACGGGTGGTCAAGGATGACTCAGCAGGTTCGGGCTTTGGCGGGAACGCGGGTGATCGACGCCGCAACGATGGTTGCCGGTCCGCTGGGCGCGTCGATCCTGGCCGACTTCGGTGCCGACGTGATCAAGGTGGAGCCCGTCGCGGGGGACGAGTCCCGTACGTTCGGGCCCGGCCGCGACGGCATGAGCGGTGTGTACGCCGGCGTCAACCGGAACAAGCGGGCCATCGCCCTCGATCTGCGCACCGAGGAGGGCCGGGAACTCTTCCACGAGCTGTGCGCCGGCGCCGACGTGCTCATCGAGAACATGCTCCCGGCGGGGCGCGCGAAGTTGGGCCTGACCGCCGAAGAGCTCCGACAGCGCCATCCCCACCTGATCTGCCTCAACGTGAGCGGCTACGGTGAAAGCGGCCCGTCGGCCGGCAGGCCCGCGCTGGACCCCGTCGCCCAGGCCCTCACCGGCATGATCCAGGCGACCGGGGACACCGACGGCGGCGGCATCAAGGCCGGCCCGCCGGTGGCCGACAGCTCGGCCGGATACCTCGTCGCCGTCGCGGCCCTGGTCTCCCTCTTCGCGAGGCAGCGGACCGGAGCCGGCCAGAGCGGTTCGGTGTCACTCGTGGCCTCGCTGTTCCACCTGCAGTCCCCGTGGCTGGGCCAGTACCTGCTGGCCGACTACGTGGCGCCCCGTGTCGGCAACGCGAGCAACTTCTACGCGCCGTACAACGCGTACCCGACGCGCGACGGCGGGGCCGTACACGTCGTCGCCTTCAACGACCGGCACTTCGAGCGGTTCGCGCGGGCGGTCGGCGCCGGTCACCTGCTCGACGAGGAACGGTTCGCGACCGCCGCGTGCCGCCTGACCCACCGTGAGGAACTCGACGAGGTGCTCGCGCCCTGGTTCGCCGAGCGCGACCGGGACGACATCGTCACCCTGCTCACCGACCAGAACATCATCTGCGCCCCGGTCCTCACGTACGGCGAGGCCGTGGAGCACCCCCAGATCCGCGCGCTCGACATGGTCGTCGGCCTGCGGAGCGAGGCTCTCGGCGAGGTCCGGGTGCCCGGGCTCCCGATCAAGCTGTCGGACACTCCCGGCCGTGTGGAGCGTCCGCCGACCGCCCTGGGCGAACACACCGCCGAGCTCCTGGAGGAGCTCGGCCACGACGACCAGGACATCGCACGGCTGCTCGCCGCGCGGGTCGTCCGCTGAACCCACGGCGCCACGTGACCGCACGACACCACGTGAACCCGCATCACCACGTGACCGCACAACATCACGTGGACCCGCAACACCCCGTCAACACACAGCACTTCGTGAACTCACATCGTCCTGACAGGAGCAGCACATGAAGGTTGGTATCAGGATCCCCGGTGCCGGTCCCTGGGCCGGACCGGACGCGATCAGCGAGGTCTCCCGCTACGCGGAGAAGATCGGCTTCGACTCGCTGTGGATGACCGACCACGTGGCTCTGCCCACGAAGGTGGAGACGGCCTACCCGTACACCGCCGACGGCAAGTTCCTCTGGGCGCCCGAAACCCCCTACCTGGACTGCCTCACCGCCCTGACCTGGGCCGCGGCCGCGACGGAGACCGTCGAGCTGGGCACGTCCTGCCTGATCCTGCCCTGGCGCCCGCTGGTGCAGACGTCGAAGACGCTGGTGAGCATCGACGTCCTGTCCAAGGGCCGGCTGTCCGTCGCCATCGGCGTCGGCTGGATGAAAGAGCAGTTCGAGGCGCTGGGCGCGCCGTTCAAGGACCGCGGCCGCCGGGTGACCGAGATGGTCAAGGCCATGCGCCAGATGTGGACCGAGGACGAGGTCTCCTGGGACGGCGACTTCTACAACCTGCACGACTTCATGATGTTCCCCAAGCCCGTACGCGGCACGATCCCGGTCTGGTTCGCCGGCTACAGCGAGGCGTCGCTGCGCCGCATCGCCGCGATCGGCGACGGCTGGCACCCGCTGGCCGTGGGCCCGGAGGACTACGCGGGCTACCTCGCCACGCTGAGGAGGTACGTGGCGGAGGCGGGCCGCGACATGAGCGAGATCACGCTCACCGCCCGCCCGCTGCGCAAGGCGCCCTACAACGCCGAGACGATCGAGGCGTACGGCGACCTCGGCGTCACCCACTTCATCTGCGACACCTCCTTCGAGCACGCCACGCTCGAGTCCGCGATGGAGGAGCTGCAGGCCCTCGCCGAGGCGGTCCTGCCGACCGCGCACCGCCTCCCCTGAGGCCCGAGAGAAAGAGACGCCGATCATGCGTGCCCTGACCTCCAGTGTTCCGCTGGTCCTCGGAGACCAGCTCACCGACGCCTCGGACGGAGCCACGTTCGAGACCGTCAACCCCGCCGACGGCGGTGTCATCGCGAAGGTGGCCCAGGCGACCGCGGACGACGTGGCCCGCGCCGTCGAGGCCGCGCGAGCCGGCGCCAAGGCGTGGCAGCGGATACGGCCCTCGCAGCGCACCCGCCTGATGCTGCGCTACGCGGCGCTCATCGAGGAGAACAAGGAGCGGCTCGCCGAGCTGCAGACCCGCGACATGGGCAAGCCCATCCGCGAGTCCCTGTCGATCGACCTGCCGGTGATGATCGAGACCGTCGAGTACTTCGCCGGCCTCGTGACCAAGATCGAGGGTCGTACGACCCCGGCCCCCGGCCGGTTCCTGAACTACACGGTGCGCGAGCCGATCGGTGTGGTCGGTGCGATCACCCCGTGGAACTTCCCGGCGGTGCAGTCGATATGGAAGATCGCGCCGGCGCTGGCGATGGGCAACTCCGTCGTCCTGAAGCCGGCGCAGCTGGCCCCCCTCGTGCCGGTTGCGCTGGGTGAGCTGGCCCTGGAGGCCGGCATACCCGCCGGCGTCGTCAACGTCCTGCCGGGCCGCGGCTCGGTGGCGGGCAACGCACTGGTCAAGCACCCGGGCGTCGGCAAGGTCACCTTCACCGGATCCACCGAGGTCGGCCAGGAGATCGGCCGGATGGCGGCGGACCGGCTGATCACCACCTCGCTGGAACTGGGCGGCAAGTCGGCGCTGGTCGCCTTCGCGGACGCGTCCCCGAAGGCCGTCGCCGACGTGGTCTTCACGGCGATGTACGGCAACCAGGGCGAGACCTGCACCGCGCCCAGCCGGCTCCTGGTGGAGCGCCCGATCTACGACGAGGTCGTGGAACTGGTCAGGGCCCGGGTCGAAGCGGCCAGGGTCGGCGACCCGCTCGACCCCGAGACGGAGATCGGCCCGCTGATCGACGCGGCGCAGCGCGACTCGGTCCACTCCTACGTGGTGTCGGGAGCGGAGGAGGGCGCCCGTCTGCTGGCCGGCAGCACCGACGCTCCGGCAGCGGGTCCGGGCTTCTTCTACCAGCCGGCGCTGTTCGCGGACGTCGCCCCGGACATGCGGATCGCTCGCGAGGAGATCTTCGGCCCCGTTCTCGGCGTACTGCCGTTCGAGGGCGAGGAGCAGGCGATCGAGCTGGCGAACGACACGATCTACGGCCTCGCGGCCGGCGTGTTCACCCGTGACGTCGGCCGGGCCCTGCGCTTCGCGGGGACGCTGGACGCGGGGAACGTCTGGATCAACAGCTGGGGCGTGCTCAACCCGGCCTCGCCGTACCGCGGGTTCCGGCACAGCGGCTACGGCAGTGACCTCGGGCGGAGCGCGATCGACAGCTTCACGAAGGAGAAGAGCGTATGGGCACGTCTGGACTAGCGCCGGAGGGCGCCGACGTGCCGGTCGTCGCCCGTCTCCGGGAGCTGCGGGGCCTGGCCCGTTGGTCGCCCGCACCGGACTACTCGATCGCCCAGGACGCGCTGTTCGCGCAGGATCCGGACGCGGTGGCCGTACTCACGGCCGGACCGCAGGACGTCGGCGAGATCACGTTCGGTGAGGTCCAGCAGGCCGCGCTGCGGATCAGCGACGTGCTGCGAGCGCAGGGCGTCGCCCCGGGCGACCGGGTCGCGCTCTACCTCGATCCCTCGCCCGCCGCGGCGGAGGTCGTCTTCGGAGTGCTGGCCGCCGGGGCGGTATTGCTTCCCGTCCCGCGGCTCCTGGGCGGCGGCTCCGTCGCCCACCGCCTGAGCGACTCGGGGGCGAAGGTCCTCGTCACCGACGGGTCGGGTCTGGAGCGGTTGCGGTCCACGGGCTGCGACGTCGAGGGCCGTACCGTACTGACGGTCGACGGGGCGGAGGGGAAGGGGATCGCCGGCCGCAAGGTCGACCACCACTCCCACGCCCCCCGGCCGGCCGGCCCGACGCGGCCCGCCCTGCTGATGTACACCTCGGGCACCAGCGGCCCGCCCAAGGGGATCCTCCACGGCCACCAGGTGCTGCTCGGCCACGCCGGAGTGGACTACGCCTTCGAGCTGTTCCAGCCCGGCGACGTCTACTACGGGACGGCCGACTGGGGTTGGATCGGCGGCCTCATGCTGGGGCTCGTCGTCCCGTGGTCCTTCGGCGTCCCGGTCGTCGCGCAGCGGCAGACGCACTTCGACGCGGACGCCACGCTGGACCTGTTCGCGCGATGCGGTGTCACCACCGCGTTCCTGCCGCCGTCGGTGCTGCGGCTGCTGCGGGCGAACGGCCGGGCGCCGGAGCACAGGCTGCGTGCCGTCGTCACCGGCGGTGAGCCGGCGGGGCGTCCGGAGATGGCGTGGTCCCGGCTGCACCTGGCGCAGGCCGTGAACAAGGCGTACGGCCAGACCGAGGCGAACGGCCTCATCGGTGACTCGGCCACGCTCGGCTCCGTCGACGACGACACGATGGGCGCGCCCTATCCGGGGCACACCATCGCGCTGCTCGGCGAGGACGGCCGGGAGGTCGCCCGCGGCGAGGTGGGGGAGATCGCTCTGCGGCTTCCCGACCCGGTCGCCCTGCTGGGGACCTGGGACGCGAGGACCATGGGGCCGGTGCCCCCGGCCGGTGACTGGCACCGGACGAACGACCTGGCCAGGCGTGCCCACGGAGAGCGCCTCGAGTACCTGGGCCGCGCGGACGACGTCATCAAGAGCCGCGGCTACCGGATCGGCCCTTCGGAGATCGAGGACGCCCTGGTGCGGCACCCGCTGGTGGCCGAGGCCGCCGCGGTCGGGATTCCGGACGACAGGATCGGCCAGCGGGTGAAGGTCTTCCTGCGGTTCATCCGCGGCGAGGCGGTCGGCGAGGCGGTGGTGGAGGTCGGGGAGGCGCTCCGCTCGGAGCTGTGCGACCTGGTGGCCGCCAGGGTCGGACCGCACGCCAGACCCCGCGAGTTCGAAGTGGTCTCGTCCCTGCCGAGGACGGAGACCGGAAAGCTCCTCCGGCGCGCGCTCGCTCCGGCGACGCACTGACCGGCGCGGGCCGGCGACCCGCGGGCCCCGGCCCCGCCCGGGCGTCCGCGCCCGGATGGCACGTACGGACACACATCATGAGAGGGACCACCTATGCGTAGGTTCTGGCATGTCGGTCTCAACGTCACCGACATGGACCGCACCATCGAGTTCTACCGGCTCGTGGGCTTCGAGGTCGTGCAGGACAAGGAGGTCGAAGACGCCAACCTCGCGCGGGCGTTCATGATCGACCAGGGCGGAAAGCTGCGCTTCGCGCACATGCGCCTGAACAACTCGCCCGACGAGGCGATGCTCGACATCATCGAGTGGCGTGACGTGCCCGCGACCCGCGAGCGGTCCATTGCCGACACCGTCAATCCCGGCCTGTGCCGCTTCTCGATCCTCACGGACGACATCCAGGGCGAGTACGACCGCCTGAGCGAAGCGGGTGTCACGTTTCTGCACACGCCGCAGACCGTCATGGCCCCCGACGGGGTGAACGGATGGAAGATCCTGTTCGCGGCGGACCCCGACGGTACGCTGTTCCACTTTGTCGAGTTGGTAGGGGACTCAGCCGAGCACTGAGACTTCCCTGACCGGAAAGCAGGAGACGTGGCGAAGGGACCTTCCGAGTCCGGCGGCTTGGGCGGCGACGACGATGCCGCAGACCAGGCGGCAGGGATTCTCGTGCCGGCGGTGTCGCGCACGGTACGGGTGCTCGACCATCTGGTCCGGCACAGAAGCGGGGCCACGGTCACCGAACTCGCCTCCTCGTGCGGGTTCGCCAAGAGCACGGCGTCGAACCTGCTTCGGACGATGGTCACGGAAGGTCTCATCGAGTACGACTCCGTCACCCGGCGCTACAACCTGGGGCCGCTGCTGGTGGAGTACGGCGTGGCGGCGGTCACCAGGACCACACCGGTCACCGAGGCGCGGCCGTTCATGGAGCGGCTGGCCGAGCGGACCGAACTGGCCTGCCTCGCGATCTCGCCGATGCCCGACGGGCACTTCACCGCGATCGCGAAGATCGAGAGCCGCAAGGACATCAAGATCACGATCGAGATCGGCTCCCGCTTCGACCGGGACGCGCCGCTGCTCAGCCGCCTGATCGGCGCGTGGGGCAACGGCGCTTCGACCGCGGACGACGATCCGCGCCGCGAGGAAGTGCGCTCCCGCGGCTTCGGAGTCGTCTTCGGCGAGTACGCCCCCGAGCTGAACGTCATGGGCTTCCCCGTCTTCGACCGGGACGGGCGGCCCTGCCTCGTGATCAGCCTCCTCGGCATGGGAACGGATCTCACGCCGCAGGACATCGACGAGTTGGCCCCCTACCTGGTCACCGCCGCACGGGCCATCACCGTGCGCAGCGGCGGCCTGGTTCCCGCCGACTACCCGGAGGCCGGCCCGGAGCGATCCGCCGGCTGACCTCACCAGACTTCACAGGCCCGGCGCCCGCACCGCCGGGCCTGTGAACCCGCACCGCCGGTCGCGGGCAATTCCTTGAGGAGCACGAAGCATGGACAGCCACACCATCGCCGTTGTGGGGGGTACCGGTCCGCAGGGCAAGGGCCTGGCCCTGCACTTCGCCCAGGCCGGCCACAAGGTCGTCATCGGATCCCGCTCGGCCGGGCGGGCCGAGGAGGCCGCGGCCGAGATCCGCGCGCGGGCCGGTTCGGCCGTCGACGTGCTCGGCCTGGACAACCGTGGTGCCGTCGAAGCGGCCGAGGCCGTCCTGATAGTCGTGCCGTGGGACGGTCACGAGGAGCTGGTCGCGGATCTCGCCCCGGCCCTCGCGGGGAAGCTGGTGATCAGCTGCGTCAACCCGCTCGGTTTCGACCGGCGGGGGGCCTACGGCCTGGACGTCGAGGACGGCAGCGCCGCCGAGCAGACCCAGCGGCTCGTACCCGGTGCCGTGGTCGTCGGCGCGTTCCACCATCTTTCCGCGGTCTCCCTGTGGGAGGCCGAGGGACCGCTCGGTCACGAGGACGTCCTGGTGGTCGGGGACGACAAGGACGCCAAGGAGAAGGTCGCCGCGCTCGCCGCGACGATCACCGGCCGCCCCGGCATCGACGGCGGCGCCCTGCGCCTGGCCCGTCAGCTGGAGCCGCTCACCGCCGTTCTCATCAACATCAACCGGCGCTACAAGACCCGTTCGGGCGTCGCGGTCTCCGGGATCCCGGCATGATCCTCGAACTGCGCGAGTACGTCGCGCTGCCCGACCGGGCCGAGGACCTGCACCGGCGCTTCGCCGACGAGACCCTGGCCCTCTTCCGGGAGTTCGGCCTGGACCTCAGGGGTTTCTGGCACGCCGTCGACGACCGGCGGCGGATCTACTACCTCTGCGCGTTCGAGGACGTGGACGCGGCAACCGTGTTCTGGGATGCCTTCAGGGCGGATCCGCGGTGGATCGAACTGAAGGAACGCAGTGAGGCCGAAGGCCCGTTGATCGAGCGGATCGTGAGCACATACCTCACGGAGCCCGACTACGTGGCGGCTCGCGGCTGATTTTCCGGCGGGGCCGGACGCGGTCGCGCATCCGGCCCCACCATGACCGACCGGCAGGCGTGCGAAGCCCGGCCGGAAGGGAACACACATCTCCATTTCGTTCCATATCGTGGACAAAGTTCACCATCGTGAATCGAGAGAGTCGATGATCAAGGGCATTCAGCTACACGCCTGGGCAGGTGGACCGAGCCTGGTCGAGGTCGCCGAGGTCGCCGCCCGGGCCTTCGAGACGATCTGGGTCACCGACCAGATGCAGTCCCGGGGGGTGGCTGCCGTCCTGGGGGCGATCGCGGCCAGGACCGGCGCCGGCGTCGGCACGGCGGTGACCTTCCCGTTCGGGCGCAACCCCCTGGAACAGGCGTCCACGATGGCCACGCTGGCCGAGTTCATGCCGCCCGGCCGCCAGGTCAGCATGGGCATCGGAACCGGCGGTGGCCTGGTGCGCGCCCTGATGGAGCGCGGGCAGCCCGTCGGCCGCGTCGCCGAACTCATCGGGTTCTGCCGCGCGCTCTGGCGGGGCGAGACCGTCCGCATGGGCGACTACCCCCTCACCTGCGCGGACCTGGGCCTGCGTGCGGACGGTCGCGCGTCCCTCGACTGGGTCGAGGACCCCGCGGTCCGGGTGATCGTGGCCGGCACGGGTCCGAAGGTCCTGGAGATGACGGGCGAACTGGCCGACGGCGTGATCTGCGCGAGCAACTTCCCGGCGCACAGCCTCGCGGCCTTCCGCAGCGGCCAGTTCGACGCGGTCAGCAACCTCGACCGCCTCGAGGCCGGCCGGGAGCGCAGCGACCGCACGGCGTTCACCCGCATCTACGGAGTGAACATGTCCATCTCGGCGGACCGCGACCGTGCCAACGCCGCCGCCCGTCGGCAGGCCGCGCTGATCGTGTCCCAGCAGCCGCACGAGAGCCTGCGGCAGGTCGGCTTCGAACCGTCCGACTACGCGGCGACCCGCGAGGCCGTCCACGCCGGACAGGGCATCGCCGCCGCGGCCGAACTCCTGCCGCAGCACGTGGCCGACCAGCTCGTCGTCTCGGGCACGCCCGGCGACTGCGTGGAAGTGCTCGCCGAACTCCTCGACCACGCCAAGCGGGCGGGCTTCACCGAGGCATACGTCGGAGCTCCCGTCGGCCCCGACCCGGCGGAGGCCGTACGCCTGCTCACCACCGAAGTCCTTCCGGAGCTCATATGAAGACCGACCCGGACCAGGGGCCGCTGTGCCTGTCGGAGACCGGGGGCGGCGTCGCCACGGTGACGCTGAACCGCCCCGACGCGCGCAACGCGATGAACCTCCCGTTGCTCCGGCAGCTGGTCGGCGCGCTCAGGGACGCCCGCGAACAGGGCGTCGACGTCATGCTGTTGAAAGCCGAGGGGCCGGCCTTCTGCGCGGGTGCCGACATCCGGTCGGACGACGGCACGGCGGAGGGCCGCCCGGGCCTGCGCCGGCGGCTGATCGAGGAGGCGTGCGACCTCGTCGAGGCGTTCCCCGCCTCGGTCGCCGCCGTGCAGGGCCCGGCCGTCGGCGGCGGATGGGCGCTGGCCGTCGCCGCCACCGTCACGCTGGCGACTCCGCGCGCGATGTTCCGCTTCCCGGAGCTCCGGCTGGGCTTCCTGCCCCCGGACCAGACGGTCCGCCGGCTGCGGGCTGCCGTCGGCCCCGCGGCGGCGTTCCGGCTGCTGGTGGCGGATGAACGTTTCACCGGGGACGACCTGGCCCGGCTCGGCCTGGTCGACGTCGTCGAGCCCGCGGACCTCGGCCACCGGGCTCGGCACCTCGCCGAGCAGTTCGCGGCCGCGCCGTCCGACCTCGTCCGGACCCTGCGGACATCGCTCACCGCCTGACTCCCCTTCGCGGCGACCGCACCGGTACGCCCACTCGAACCACCCGGCCACCCGATCCCCCTCGGAAAGGCGACAACCATGAGCACGAACCCCTTCCTCGAAACCGAGGACCAGGAGCAGTTGCGGGCCACCGCCCGCGCGGTGATCACACGTCACGCCCCCCAGCGTGACGTGCGGATCTGGGACGAGGAGGGGGCCTACCCCGAGCACCTCTACCGCGAGATCGCGAAGCTGGGCTGGTACGGCATCGTCGCGGACGACGAGCCCGTCGACGGCACGGCCGGCCTGCTGATCGCGCTGTGCGAGGAGGTGGGGCGGGCGAGTTCGGACCTGGTCGCGCTGCTCAACCTGAACATCAGCGGAATCCGGGACCTGATCCGCTGGGGCACCCTCGAACAGCAGGAGAGGTACGCCGAACCCGTGCTGCGCGGCGACGGCCGGTTCTCCATCGCGGTCTCGGAGCCGGACGTAGGCTCGGACGCGGCGAGCGTGTCGACGGCCGCGGAACGCGTCGAGGGCGGCTGGCTGCTGAACGGCCAGAAGACGTACTGCGAGGGCGCGGGGATCCCGGGCACCGTGATGGAGCTGTTCGCGAAGACCGGCGACAGCGGCCGCAAGCGCGACGACCTCGCCGTGTTCCTGGTCCCCAACGACCACCCGGGCGTCGAGATACGCCGGATGCCGGCCCTCGGCCGCAACATCAGCGGCATCTACGAGGTGTTCCTGCACGACGTCCTGGTCCCGGACACGGCCCTGCTGGGCGCGCCCGGCCAGGGCTGGCGGATCCTGAAGGAGCGGCTGGTCCTGGAGCGGATCATGATCAGCTCGGGGTTCCTGGGCAGTGTCGGACAGGTCCTGGACATGACGGTCGACTACGCCAACGAGCGCGAGCAGTTCGGGAAGACCATCTCGTCGTACCAGGGGGTGACGCTCCCGCTCGCGGAGATGTTCGTCCGCAAGGACGCCGCGCGCTGCGCGGTGCAGCGGTCGGCGGCGTTCTTCGACGCGGGCCTGCCGTGCGAGACGGAGAGCACGATGGCGAAGTTCCTGTGCGGGCAGATCTACGCGGAGGCGTCGGCGCTGGCGGTCCAGTTGCAGGGCGCGTACGGGTACGTCCGCGACCACACGCTGCCGATG
This sequence comes from Streptomyces sp. NPDC001068, assembly GCF_042897315.1. Taxonomy (NCBI): domain Bacteria; kingdom Bacillati; phylum Actinomycetota; class Actinomycetes; order Kitasatosporales; family Streptomycetaceae; genus Streptomyces; species Streptomyces sp. NPDC001068. The sequence goes on from NZ_JBIAYD010000005.1 coordinate 385,136, forward strand.
CACCACTCGGACGGGATCATCGCCCGGGTGGTGGCCGGTCCGCCGTCGGTGCAGCTGAACTTCATCGCCCGGTCCATGGGCCTGCGCGGCCACTGACCGTGCCCGAACGTCCACTTGAGGAGACCCCGGTGAACACCGCACCCCTGCGCCGCGCACTGGCCCGGGCCAAGGCCGGCAAGAACATCGACCGCCGGGAGGCGGCGGCACTGCTCGGGGCGCGCGGCGCCGACCTGACCTCGCTGTGCGAGATCGCCGGGTCGGTCCGGTCGGCGGGTCTCCTCGACGCGGGAAGGCCCGGCGTCGTCACCTACAGCAGGAAGGTGTTCGTGCCGCTGACCCGGCTGTGCCGGGACCGGTGCCACTACTGCACGTTCGCGACCACCCCGGGCCGGGTCGAGGACGCCTACCTCACACCGGGGCAGGTCCTCGCCATCGCCCGGGAGGGAGCCCGGCTGGGCTGCAAGGAGGCCCTGTTCACACTCGGGGACCGTCCCGAGGACCGGTGGAAGGCCGCCCGGTCGTGGCTGGACGAGCAGGGCTACGAGGACACTTTGGCGTACGTGCGGGCGATGGCGATCCTGGTACTGGAGGAGACCGGCCTGATCCCGCACCTGAACCCGGGGGTGATGAGCTGGGCGGAGCTGCAGCGCCTGAAGCCGGTCGCGGGGTCGATGGGCCTGATGCTGGAGTCGACGGCACGGTCGCTGTGGGCCGAGCCGGGAGGCTGCCACTACGGGTCTCCGGACAAGGACCCCGCGGTGCGGCTGCGCACCATCGAGGACGCCTCCCGCAGCAGCATCCCCTTCACGACGGGGATCCTGATCGGCATCGGCGAGAGCGCCGAGGACCGGGTCGAATCGATCCTGGAGATCCGCCGTATCGCCCGGCAGTACGGGGCGGTCCAGGAAGTGATCGTGCAGAACTTCCGCGCGAAGCCGGACACGGCGATGAGGTCGGTGCCGGACGCGGACCTGGAGGAGTACCTCGCGACGATCGCCGTCGCGCGGATCCTGCTGGGACCGAGGATGCGGATCCAGGCCCCGCCGAACCTGTCCGACCCGGACGAACTGCGGCTGCTGCTCGCGGCCGGCGTCGACGACTGGGGCGGCGTGTCACCCCTGACACTCGACCACGTCAACCCCGAACGGCCCTGGCCGCAGCTGGAGCGCCTGGCGGAACTGACCGCCGGGGCCGGATTCGACCTGCGTGAACGCCTCGCGGCACAGCCGGAGTACGTCCGCGCGGGCAGCCCGTGGGCGGACGCCCGCGTCCAGCCGCACCTGCGGGCCCTCGCCGACCCGGACACCGGCCTGGCCGCCGACGTGCCGCCGGTGGGCATGCCCTGGCAGGAGGCCGCCGCGGCCGTCTCCTCGGGGCGTACCGACCTGCACACCGCGATCGACCGGGAAGGCCGGCGCACCACGGCCCGCGGTGACTTCGACAACGCGTTCGGCGACTGGGAGGTCCTGGCCGACCAGGTCGACAACCTCCCCACCGGCGGCGCCGGCGCCGGGGCGCCCGAGCGTCTGGACGGCGACGTCGCGGACGCCCTGCGGGCGGCCGAGCGGGACCCGGCGGGCATCACGGACGGGCAGGCGCTGGCACTGGCCTGCGCGGACGGCCCGGAGCTCGACGCGCTGTGCCGCCTCGCTGACCAGGTCCGCCGGTCCGCGGTCGGTGACACCGTCACCTACGTGGTGAACCGCAACGTCAACTTCAGCAACGTCTGCTACGTCGGCTGCCGGTTCTGCGCCTTCGCGCAACGGGAGACCGACGCGGACGCCTACCGGCTGTCGCTTGACGAGGTCGCCGACCGCGCCGAGCAGGCCTGGTCCGTGGGGGCGACGGAGGTGTGCATGCAGGGCGGAATCGACCCTGCCCTGCCCAGCGGCGTCCACCACGACCTCGCCCGCGCGGTCAAGGAACGCTGCCCCGACATGCACCTGCACGCGTTCTCCCCGATGGAGATCATCAGCGGCGCGTCCCGGATGGGGATCTCCGTCGCCGAGTGGCTGGCCGGGGCGCGTGAGGCCGGGCTGGACTCGATCCCGGGCACCGCCGCGGAGATCCTCGACGACGAGATCCGCTGGATCCTGACCAAGGGCAAACTCCCCGCCGCGGAATGGATCCGGGTGGTGAGGACCGCGCACGACCTGGGGATCCCGACGACCGCGACCATGATGTACGGACACGTCGACGAGCCCCGGCACTGGGTCGGGCACCTGCGGACCCTTGTCGGCATCCAGCGGGAGACGGGCGGGTTCACCGAGTTCGTACCGCTTCCGTTCGTGCACCACTCGTCGCCGATCCACCTCGCCGGTATCGCCCGGCCGGGCCCGACCCACCGGGAGAACCGGGCCGTGCACGCCCTCGCCCGCCTGCTGATGCACGGGTACATCGACAACATCGAGTGCTCGTGGGTGAAACTGTCGCCCGAGCAGTGCGCGCAGATGCTGCGCGGGGGCGCCAACGATCTGGGCGGGACGCTGATGGAGGAGACCATCAGCCGGATGGCGGGCTCGACGAACGGGTCCATGAAGACCATCGCGGACATCGAGGCCCTCGCGGCCGCGGCCGGCCGCCCGGCCCGGCAGCGCTCGACGACCTACGGCCGGGTCAGCGCCGAACGCGCGGCGGCGGCCCGGCGGTTCGACACGGAGGTCCGCCGGGTCGTGCCCCTGAGCGTCGGATTCGTACGATGACCGCGGACCGGTTCCACCACAGTCACGGGGACGCGGGCGCGCACCGCGGGAAACGGCACCGGGCCGACACGGGCGGACACCGCGACGAACCGCCGCCCCCCGCGGTGCGGTGGGCCGTGGTGGTCCCGCAGAAGGACCTCCGCCTGGCGAAGAGCCGCCTCGAACTCGGCTCCCACGACCGGCAGCGGATCGCCGGAGCCCTGTTCCGCGACACCGTGACCGCGGCACGGCACACCCCCGGCGTATCCGCGGTCGTCGTCGTGGTCGACCGGGTCCAGGACCTCGAACCCGTCGCGGGCCTGGGCGTCGGGCACGTCCTCGGGACCGGTGCCGGTCTCAACGAGGCCCTGCGCACAGGTGAACTGGCCGCCCGCGCAGGCCTGCCCGGGTGCGGTGTCGCCGCGCTCCCCGCCGATCTGCCGCTGATCGGACCAGCGGTCCTCGGCCGGGCGCTCGCCGAGGCCGGGGCCCACGACCGGGCGTTCCTCCCCGACGCGGACGACCAGGGGACCACCCTGCTCACCGCGCGTCCGGGAATCGCCCTCGGCCCGGTCTACGGAACCGGCTCCCGCGACGCCCACCGCCGTTCGGGCGCCGTCGAACTGACCGAACCGGGCCTCGCCGCGCTGCGCCACGACCTCGACCGGCTCGCACACCTGGCCCTGATCCCACCCCTGGCGCGGCACACCCACCTCTCCGGCGTACTCGCACGCCTGGAGTCCGTGCCGGACGGGATCCTGACGGGGACGGCCTCCGGCGGGCGCCGCACGGCACCCGCCGGAGGCATGTGAACGACCCCGGCGGCCGGGGAGATCGAGGGTGTCCGGCCGCCGGGGTCGTCGTTCACCGGGGTGGTTCGACCTACGGGTAGTAGTGCGTGAGGGACTCCGCGACGCAGGCGGGCTTCTCGGATCCTTCGAGTTCGAAGGTGAACGCCCGGTGCACCTGGACGCCGCCCCGGCTCACCTCGCGCACCTCGATGATCTCGGCGTGCAGGCGGATCCTGCTGCCGACCGGCACGGGTGCCGGGAAACGAACCCTGTCCACACCGTAGTTGAGGGCCATGCCCACGCCGGTGACCCGCAGGAGCTCCGCCATCATGGGGATGCCCCAGCTGAGCACCATGTAGCCGTGCGCGATCGTGCGCCCGAACGGGCCCTGGGCCGCGCGCTCGACGTCGGTGTGGATCCACTGTCCGTCGCCGGAGACCGCCGCGAAGGTGTCGACGAGCTCCTGAGTGACTTCCCGCCACTCGGAGTGTCCGAGATCGCGGCCGGCCAGCCTCACGATCTCCGGTATGCCGTTGACGGTCACTGTCACGATGGACTCCGATTTCCTCGGCTCATTGCCTCGTTGGACGACGGCGGACCGTCGGCGGTCGGTGGGTTCGGTCCGGCCGCCGGTTCCCCGGTGGGCGAAGTCCTCCGGCGAAACCGTTCGCCCCGAGCCTCGCACTCCGGCACCAGGAAGATCCAATACCTGATTCACGTCCCTCTCGGACGAAAGTCGTCCGAGAGGACCGTGACGGATCGTCGGGCGCCCGCCGGATAACGCGGGGCGGGCCTCAGGCGCTCGGGGCGGGGGTCGGCAGGGCCTCCTCGGCCACGGCGAGGACCGATCGCAGCGCGGCCGACGGATTGTCCGTACGCCAGGCCAGGGCCGCCTGCAGTCGGATGGGCGGCCCGGCCAGCGGGCGGTACACCAGACCGGTCTGCTGGACGTGCAGGCAGGACGTCAGGGTCAGCGTCACCCCGACCCCGGCGGCCACCAGGGCCAGGATGGTGTGGGAGTCCGGGGCCTCCTGGACCACCCGCGGCGTGAACCCGGCCGCGTCGCACGCCTGGACCGTGGCGTCGCGCAGGCTGGACCCGGCGTTGGCGGGGAAGCTGACGAAGGGCTCCTCGGCCAGGGCGGCGACCGGGACGCGATCGCGCTGCGCCAGGGGGTGGTAGGACGGCAGCGCGCAGATCATCTCCTCCTCGCCGATGACGCGCAGAGCCACGCCCGGGTACGCGGTCGTCGGCCGTACGAAACCGAGGTCCAGCGAGCCCTCCGCGACGCGCGCCAGTCCCGCGTTGGCGTACGTCTGACCCCTCAGTACCAGTTCGATGCCGGGGTGGGCGGCCCTGACGGCCCGGGTCAGCCGGGGCAGGCTCTCGTGGCTGGAGGCGCCGGCGAAGCCCACGGTCACCTGCCCGTACTCACCCCGTCCGGCGGCCCTGGCGGCCCGTGTGGCCAGGTCGAGGTCCTTGAGAACGGTACGCACCGGCTCCAGGTAGGACCGGCCGGCGCTGGTGAGCTTGACCGAGCGGGTGTTGCGCTCGAAGAGCTGCACCCCCAGTTCCTTCTCCAGCTGCCGGATCTGCTGGCTCAGCGGTGGCTGGGCCATCTGCAGCCGCTTGGCGGCACGGCCGAAGTGCAGCTCCTCGGCGACGGCCACGAAGGCGACCAGGCGGCGCAGTTCCATGGTGGTTCCCACCGTTCCGACTCCGGGAGGCGTCCGGTCATTCATCGAATGAACGTCTTAAAGCGTGTGTGATTCGGTATTGGACATTAATGGATTGCGGCTGACACCGTAAGCCCGTCCCCGCAACCGCTCCGAGCGACGGGCAGCCCCGGCCGGAACGACCACCACGCGGGAGACGGTCCTTCGACCGTCGGTCACGGTGCGCCTCGCGGCCGCGGTCCCGCACGCCGCCCCGGCGGGGCGGCGGCGGAGAACCGAGAACCGAGAGGAAGGCGGGATCCACGTGCGGATCAGGATTGTCGGCGCCGGTGCCATGGGCCGCGGAATCGCGCAGTGGGCGGTGACGGGTGGCCACACCGTCGAACTCGCCGACGCACGGCGGGAGGCCGTCGGCGAGGCCATCGGATTCGTCCGGCACATGCTCGAACGCGCCGTCCAGAAGAAGCGGATGACCGGCGAGGCCGCCGGAGCCGCTTCGGCGCGGCTGATCCCGGTGGACTCGCCGGCCGCGCCGGGCCACGACGTGGAACTCGTCATCGAGGCGGTCCTGGAGGACCTGGCCGCGAAGACGGGGCTGTTCCGGCAGCTGGAGGACGTCCTGCCCGCGGGCGCGGTCCTCGCGACCAACACGTCCTCACTGCCCGTGACGCAGATCGCGTCGGGGCTGCACGACCCGTCCCGCCTCTGCGGCCTGCACTTCTTCAATCCCGTGCCGCTGATGAAGATCGTCGAGGTCGTCCCGGGCGCCCTGACCCGCCCCGAGATCCCCGAGACCCTCGCCGAGCTGGTCCGGGGCACCGGACACGCCGCGGTGGTCGTGTCGGACACCCCCGGCTTCCTCGTCAACCACGTCGGCCGCGGCCTGGTCACCGAGGCGTTCGCCCTGCTGGAGGAGTCCGTCAGCGACGCGACCGGCATCGACCGCGTCGTCCGCGACGTCCTCGGGCTGCGCATGGGGCCCTTCGAACTGATGGACCTCACCGGCCTGGACGTGACCGCGGCGGTGACCGACTCCATCTGGCGGGGGTTCCGGCACTCCGACCGGCTGCGCCCCTCCTACCTCGCTCCCAACCGGGTGGCGGCGGGCCTGCACGGTCGCAAGACCGGGCGCGGCTTCTACGCGTACGGTCCCGGCGACCCGGCCCCCACCGACCTGCCGGAGGAGCCGGTCACCGGCGACGCGGGCCGACCGGTGTGGGTCGCCGGCGAGGGCCGCGACAGCGACACACTGCGCACGGTCCTCAGCGGGTCGGGGGCGGCTCTCGAACAGGGAACCGGGCCCTCGGAACGCGCCCTCGTGCTGTCCACGGTGTGGGGGACGACCGTTGCCGCCGCGATCGCCGAGGGCGGCCTTCCGGCCGGGCGCACCCTGGGAGTGGATCCGCTGTCCCTCACCGCCCGCCGCCGGGTGCTGGCCATGACCCCGGCGTCCGACGCGGCCGCGGTGGGCGACGCGCGCGCGGTGCTGTCGCGGGCGGCCGGCGGTGCCGGGGCCGTTCCGGTGTCCGTCGTGCGGGACACGGCGGGTTCGGTCGCCCAGCGGGTGCTGGCGTCGATCGTCTCGGTGGCGGCCTCCGTCGCGGAACGGTCCATCGCGGCTCCCGGTGACATCGACACCGCGGTCACGGCGGGACTCGGCTACCCCGTCGGCCCGTTGGCGTGGGGCGACCGGATCGGGGCCCGGCGCATGCTCGCCCTCCAGGAAGGGCTGCACCGCAGCACCGGAGACCCGCGCTACCGGCCGACCCGCTGGGTCACCGAGCGCGCGCACCTCGGCCTGCCGCTCACCGAACCGGGCGCCGTCCCGCCGACCGCCGGCGGCTGAGGCGGACGCCCCTCCCGCACCCGAGAACGGAAACACCGCGGCCGGCGTCCGCCGCCGAGCATCGTGAGCGTCCGGTGGCCGGGGACAAGAGCCCCCACCGCCGGAATGGACGCGCCGCTCGCCGCACGACGCACGACTCGCACGACAACGCACCAGCAGGAATCGCACGAACGCGCCAGCGGAAGGAAGAAGCCATGACCCTGAGGATCGCCGTCTGTGTGAAGTACGTGCCCGACGCGACCGGCGACCGGCACTTCGCCGACGACCGGACGGTCGACCGCGAAGACGTCGACGGTCTTCTCTCGGAGCTCGACGAGTACGCGGTCGAACAGGCCCTCCAGATCGCCGACGCGTCGGACGACGCCGAGATCACCGTCCTGACGGTGGGCCCCGAGGACGCCAGGGAGGCGCTGCGCAAGGCGCTGTCCATAGGCGCCGACCGAGCCGTGCACGTCGAGGACGACGACCTGCACGGCACGGACGTGCTGGGCACCTCGCTCGTGCTCGCCAAAGCCGTCGAGCACATCGGGTACGACCTCGTCGTCTGCGGCATGGCCTCCACGGACGGGGCCATGGGTGTCCTGCCCGCGCTGCTGGCGGAGCGTCTGGACGTTCCGCAGGTCACGTCGCTGTCCGAGGTCTCGGTGGCCGACGGCCGGGTGACCGGCCGCCGCGACAGCGACGCGGCGTCGGAGCGGCTGCAGGCGACCCTGCCGGCGGTCGTGTCGGTGACCGACCAGTCCGGTGAGGCCCGCTATCCGTCGTTCAAGGGCATCATGGCGGCCAAGAAGAAGCCGGTGGACTCCCTCGACCTGTCGGACCTCGGCATCGACGCCGACCAGGTGGGCCCGAAGGGCGCCTGGACCGTGGTGGAGGCGGTGGCCCAGCGTCCGGCCCGCACCGCGGGCACGGTCGTCGAGGACGAGGGCGAGGGAGGCAAGCAGCTCGCGGAGTTCCTGGCGGCCCGTAAGCACATCTGAGGCAGGCCCCCTTCCCACCCCCGTTCTTCCCGATCCGCTGGAGACACCCGTCATGACCGAGATCCTCGTCCTCGTCGACCACCTCGACGGAGCCGTACGCAAACCCACCCTCGAACTGCTCACGCTGGCCCGCCGGTTGGGCGACCCGGTCGCCGTGCACCTCGGCGCCGGCGCGCGGGACGCCGCCGAACTCCTCGGCGCCAACGGCGCGGTCAGGGTCCTCGCGCACGACGCGCCCGAGTACACCGACTACCTGGTGGCCGCCAAGGTCGACGCGCTGCAGGCCGCCTGCGCCGCCGTGTCCCCGGCCGCGGTGCTCCTGTCCTCCTCCGCCGAGTCCAAGGAGATCGCCGCCCGCCTGGCGCTGCGCGTCGGCGCCGGCCTGATCACCGACGCCGTCGACGTCGAGGCCGGCCCCGAGGGCCCGGTCACCACCCAGTCGGCGTTCGCCGCCGCCTTCACCGTGCGCTCGCGCGTGACCCGGGACGTCGCGGTCATCACCGTGAAGCCCAACTCGGCCCCGGTGGAGGACTCCCCGGCCGCCGGCACGCTCGAGGAGCTCGCGGTGGTCTTCTCGGACCGGGCCACCGGCACGCGGATCACCTCGCGGACCCGGCGCGAGTCGACGGGACGCCCGGAGCTGCCCGAGGCGGAGACCGTCGTCGCCGGCGGCCGCGGTGTCGGCGGCGCGGACAACTTCCGGATCATCGAGGCCCTGGCCGATTCGCTCGGCGCGGCGGTCGGCGCGTCCCGCGCGGCCGTCGACTCCGGCTGGTACCCGCACGCGCACCAGATCGGGCAGACGGGGAAGAACGTGTCGCCGCAGCTGTACGTGGCGGCGGGCATCTCGGGTGCGATCCAGCACCGGGCGGGCATGCAGACCTCGAAGACGATCGTGGCGATCAACAAGGACGCCGAGGCGCCGATCTTCGACCTCGCCGACTACGGCGTGGTCGGTGACCTCTTCGAGATCGTGCCCCGGCTCACGGAGGAGATCCGGGCCCGCAAGGCGTGATCGCAGCGCCACCCGCGGCCCGCCGTTGAGTGCACGACACCTGTCGCCTGCCGGCACCGTCCGCCCCACGTGGTCATGACGAGGACGGCGGGCCAGTGGTTCGGGTCCCGGGCCCGCCGTCAGGGGGCGGGCTACGACCTTCAGCTCGTATCGTGAGATGACAGACGGCTGGTGGTCGCGAGGCAGGAAGATCATGGCGGAACCGGAGGTCGACTACGCGGCGGTGTTCCGGGCCCTCCCCGGGGCGGTGGCACTCGTCACTCCGCAACTGGTGTACGCGGACGGCAACGAGGCGTTCCTCCGCCTCAGGGGCCTCACCCACGAGCAGTTGGTCGGTCGCTTCGTCCCCGAGGACCTCCCGGACAAGGACCCGGGGGAGCCGCTGCTGCTGAGGGTCCTGGCGTCGTTGCGCCGGGTGACCGACACCGGTGAGCTCAGCACGGTGGAACTGCAGCGCTACGACGTGCAGGACCCCGACCAGCCGGGGGTGTGGCACGAGCGGTACTGGAACCTGACCGACGTTCCCGTCTTCGGCCCGGACGGACGGCTGGCCCTGCTGATGCACCGGGTGGAGGACGTCACCGATCTGATCCGTGCCCGCGAGGTCGCGTTGACCTTGCAGGAGGCCATGCTGCCCGCGCCCCGCCCGGTCGGCCGGCATCCGGCGGCGGTGCGCTACCGGCCCGCCGCCGAGGCGCTCAACGTGGCGGGCGACTGGTACGACCTCATGGACCTGCCGGGCGACCGCATCGTCGTCTCGGTCGGCGACGTCGTCGGCCACGGTCTGGCCGCGGCCAGCGTCATGGGGCAGTTGCGCAGCGCCCTCACCTCCGCCTCGCTCGTCGCCAAGGGGCCCGCCCGCGCCCTGGAAGTCCTCGGGCGGTACGCCCGCACCATCGACGGCGCCGAGAACACCACCGTGGCCACGACCTTCGTCGACTGGGACACCCACACCATCACCTACAGCAGCGCCGGCCATCCCCCGCCCGCACTCCTGCAGAGGGACGGCACCGTCGCATTCCTGGACCAGGCCACCGACCCCCCGCTGGGCGCCTGGCCGCTGCCCCGGATCCAGGCCCTCGCCACCTTCTGCGACGGGGCCGTGCTGGTGCTCTACACCGACGGCCTGATCGAACGCCGCCGTGAGGACATCGACGCCGGTCTCGCCCGGCTCGCCGACTCCCTGGCCCGTCACCGGGCGGAGGAGCCCGAGGCTCTGGCCGACGCCGTACTCGCCGACCTGCTCCCACCGGACGGCGCCACCGACGACACCGCCCTGGTCATCGTGCGCCTCTGAGCCCGGCCCTGACCTGTGGACGGGATCGGCGAGACAAAGAAAAACGAATATTCGTCTTGACTCATGCCGATCTCCGCAGCAGCATGGGATCCGCCAAGAGGCCGGCCGGGCCGGCCTGCCTGGCCGCACGAGCACGGCAACACCGATTTCGCATTCTTCGACGGACGCTGACACCTGCTCGGTCGTCCCCGCCGCGCACCGCCCGACACGAGACGACGACGGTCACCGCGTGGCGAGGGAGTCGAAGGCCGAGGAGAGGAACGTACATGCGCGTCCGGACCATGGGCGCGGCCACCGCAACGGCATTGGCGCTGTTGGCCGCCCGCGACCTCCTGCAGAAGAAGCACGCGCTGCTTCGGAACTTCCCGGTGATCGGGCACGCCCGGTACCTGCTGGAGACGATCGGGCCGGAGCTGCGGCAGTACGTCGTCACGTCGAACGAGGAGGAGCGTCCGTTCAGCCGTGACCAGCGGACCTGGGTCTACGCGTCGGCGAAGGAGGAGAACAACTACTTCGGCTTCGGCACCGACGTAGACGTGGAGCACGTACAGGGGCACGCGTACGTGAAGCAACGCACGTTCGCCGGCACGCTGCCCGACGCACACGACCCACAGGCGTCGCTGCCCTCGGCCAAGGTGCTGGGCGGGCCGCGCGGGCGCGCCAAGGCGTTCCGGCCGGCGAGCGTGGTGAACATCTCGGCGATGAGTTTCGGATCGCTGTCCGGTGCGGCGATCGCGGCGCTCAACAAGGGGGCGGCGCTGGCGGGCGCGATGCACAACACGGGGGAGGGCGGGCTGTCGCCGCACCACCGCAACGGCGGCGACCTCGTCCTGCAGATCGGCACGGCGTACTTCGGCTGTCGCGACGCGGACGGCAGTTTCAACCTCGACAGGCTCAAGGACGTGGTCGCCGGCGCCCCGGTCAGGGCGATAGAGATCAAGCTCTCCCAGGGCGCCAAGCCCGGGCTCGGCGGGATGCTGCCGGGTGCGAAGGTGACCCCGGAGATCGCCGCGATCCGTGGCATCCCGGTCGGCGAGGACTGCTCCTCCCCGTCGCGGCACACCGCGTTCGGCGACGTCGACTCGATGCTCGACTTCGTCGAACTGCTGGCCGCCGAGACCGGTCTGCCGGTCGGGATCAAGAGCGCGGTGGGGGAGATGGGCTTCTGGCAGGAGCTGGCCACCCAGATGGCGCGCGGTGACCGCGGTGTCGACTTCGTGACCGTCGACGGCGGCGAGGGCGGCACCGGGGCGGCGCCGCTGATCTTCACCGACTCGGTGTCACTGCCGTTCCGGATGGGCTTCTCGCGCGTCTACGCCACCTTCGCCGAGCTGGGCCTGACCGACGACCTGACCTTCATCGGCTCGGGCAAGCTCGGCCTGCCCGAGAACGCCGCGGTCGCCTTCGCCCTGGGGGTCGACATGATCAACGTGGCCCGCGAGGCGATGCTGGCGATCGGCTGCATCCAGTCGCAGAAGTGCCACACCGACAAGTGCCCCACCGGCGTCGCCACCCAGAACCCGTGGCTGGCCCGCGGCCTCGACCCGACCTCGAAGGCCACTCGGGCCGCCGTCTACCTGCGCACCCTGCGCAGGGAGTTGACGAAGGTCTCCGCGGCCGTCGGCGTCGCCCATCCGGCACTCATCACGGCCACCGACATCGAGATCATGAACGGTGACTACGACGCCCGCGTCCTGGCCGGGGTCTACGGCTACAAGGACGGCTGGGGCGAACTGGGCCCGCACCTCGCCGAGGGGATCACCTCCCTGCTCGCCACCGAGCCGGCCTCCGCCGGGAAACCGGCCCTCTGACGCGCCGGGGCGACCCGCGCCGCGCTCCCCGCTCTCCCGCGGCTCCCTTCGTGGCCGTCGGGGTGACGGTGTCAGTCTCGCCGCCCCCAGTCCAGGCGGTCGGCCAGACCGGCGGCGGCGAAGGCGGCCGCGAGTTCGGCGCGGCCTTCGGTGAAGTGGGCCCAGCTGTCGTAGTGGACGGGCACCACGCGGCGGGCGGCGAGCAGTACGGCGGCCTCGGCGGCCTGCGCGCTGCTCAGGACGATCAGCTGGTTGTCGAAGAGTTCGGGGAAACGGGGGGCACCGGCGAAGAGGAGGGCGGTGTCGACGGGGGCGAAGCGCTTCGCGATCTCCCTGACCACGTCGAGCGAGGCGTTGTCCCCGCTGACGTAGACGGTGGGCAGCCCTTCGCCGGCCAGTACGAAGCCGACGACCTGACCGGTGACCGGCTCGACCGCCTCGCGCGGGCCGGGACCGTGGACGGCGGGGACTCCGGTCACGGTGACCGTGCCGCCGTCGGGGCGGTCCAGCTCGACGGACTCCCAGTCGGCCAGGCCCCTGGCCCGCCCTTGGAGGCGCTGTGCGCCACCGGGGGTGGTGAGGGTGAGCGGGACGTCGGCGAGCAGGGACCGGCCCGAGGTGTCGAGGTTGTCGGGATGCTCGTCGTGCGAGAGGAGAACCACGTCGACGGGGCCGAGATCGGCGGGCGCCGCACTGGACGCGGCGGTCTTGGTGAGGACCCGGCCGTCGCCGCGACGGTAGTCGCCCGGGGTGTCGAAGGTGGGGTCGGTCAGGAAGCGCAGGCCGCCGTACTCGAAGAGGGCGGTCGGCCCGCCGAGGACCCGGACGGGAAACGGGGCGGTCGCCGCGGAACCGGAAGACATGGAACACCTCACGGATGAGTGGAATTTAACCGTGATAAAACTCTAAACGCATCTCACGGATGCGAGCAAGCCGTACCATGAGGAACGTGAAGGACCCCTTGACCGAACCCCCCGGCCTGCCGCCCGCACAGGGCGAGGAGGAGCACCTCGCCCTGGCCCTCGCCAACAGCGCGATGGCACTGACGGGCGGGCACACGGTCGACCTTCTGGGCTCTCCCGAGCAGGCGAACCGCTGGCTGGCGGAACGCGGACTCGCGCCGACCGACGCCGGCATGCGGGGGATGTGCGCGACGCAACTGCGCTCGATGCGCGAGCAGATCAGGTCGCTGTTCGCCGCCCGTACCGAAGGGCTGCCCGCCCTCCCCGCCGCGATCAGCGCCGTCAACGACGCCATGACGCGCATACCCACCGCTGCGTTGCTGCGGTGGGACGACGACACCGGCCCCTACCGCGCCACCCCCCACCCCACCACCGCGATCGTGGACCACGCCCTGGCCGTCCTCGCCGCTGACGCCGCCGACCTGCTCACGGGCCCCGACGCGGACCGCCTCACCGCCTGCGGCTCCGCCCCCTGCAACCGGTACCTGCTCCGCCACGGCCGCCGCCACTGGTGTTCCACCCGCTGCGGCGACCGCGCCCGCGCCGCCCGCGCGTACGCACGCCGCACGGCCTCCGCCTGAGGTCGCAACCGCCCCGCGACCATCAGCGCTGGGCGATCGAGCGAATCACGCCCGGCCTGCCGCGTCGTCCCTGCGTGAGCCGGCGGTGGCCGGTGACGCGGTGCGGGCGGTGCAGGTGGTGCGGGCGGCGTCCGCGGAGCCGGGACCTCGTCGTGTGCCGGCTACCGGTCGTGGTCGGTCGCGAGGGCGACATGGCGCCAGGCGTGCAACTCCTTGCGAAAGGACTCCAGTTTGGCGTCGAACGCCTGCAAGGTGTCGGCACCGAGCGGGAGACGCAGGGGCGGCTCGGGGGCGGCGGCCATCTCGACGACAGCTCGCGCCGCCTTGGCCGGATCGCCGGGCTGGGCGTGGTTCAGGCCCACCGCGGCGGCACGCATCGCTCCGGCGGTGGGCGCGTAGTCCTCGATCGCGTCGGCGCCGGTGCGCAGACTGGCGGGGTCGAGGAAGTCGGTGCGGAAGAAGCCGGGTTCGACCAGTGTCACGTGGATGCCGAGCGGGGCGAGTTCGGTGTGCAGGGTCTCGGTGAATCCCTCGACGGCGAACTTGGTGGAGGCGTAGACGCCCCAGCCGGGCGCGGTGGCGAAACCCACGATGGAGCTGATGTTGATCACGTGGCCTGCCCGCTGGCGGCGCAGTACCGGCAGCGCGGCGCGCTGCACCGCGAGCGGGCCGAACACGTTGGTCTCGTACACCGCGCGGACCGCGGCGTCGTCGGACTCCTCCACGGCGGCGAGCAGTCCGCTGCCCGCGTTGTTGACCAGGACGTCGATCCGGCCGAACCGCTCGACCGCGGCGTCCACCGCCGCCTGGATGCTCCGCGGGTCGGTGACGTCCAGCGCGACGGTGAGCAACGCGTCGCCGGCGTCGGGGAACCGCGCACGGACGGGCGCGGTGTTCCGCGCGGTCGCGACCACCCGGTGGCCGGCGGTGAGGGCGGCACGGGCGATCTCCAGGCCGAGGCCCCGGGACGCTCCCGTGATGAACCAAACGCTCATTGTCTGCTCCGGTGTTCAGGCGGTTCGCGGGTCGAAGGCCGCGCGGTTCTGGATGACGAAGTCCTCGACGCCGAGAGGGCTGCTGCCGCCGATCGACTTCACCAGGTCGTTGGTGCCGGCGAAGACGCCGTTGCGGTAGTCGACGGCCACGGCGAGCAGGTGCTGGATCAGGTGGTCAGGGGCGCCGCGCCCGCGCAGGATGGCCGCGAATTCGTCGAGTTCGATGGGCACGTAGGAGACGTCACGCCCCAGCGCGCGGGACATCCGCTCGGCGATCTCGTAGTGATCGAGCTCCTCCGCGCCGTACAGGGGGTAGATGCGGCCGGCGTGCGGGGCGGGGTCCTCCAGGACGGCCGCGATCACGTTCGCCTGGTCGCTCTCCGCGATGGGGGCGTGGCGTCCGTCGGCGAAGGGCAGACGCAGCTCACCGGTTCCGTCGGCCCAGGTGTCGATCAGCCACTGGGCGAAGAAGGTCGGTCGGAGGTGGGTGACCGGGACCGGGAAGCGGTCCAGGACGCGTTCGGCGACCCAGTGCTGGCGGGCCGCGTTGCTGGCGGAGTCGCGGCGGGCGGAGATCTGCGACATGTTCACGATCGCCTCGACCCCGGTCTCCTCCGCCGCCTGCGCCACGTTCGCGGTGGCTTCCATCAGGCCGGGGCGGATCGGGTAGGTGAAGTACAGGGCGTCGATGCCTTTGGTCGCCCGGGCCAGGGAGTCCAGGTCGAGCACGTCACCGACCACGGTTTCGGCTCCGAGGGAGGCGAGCCGCCGGGCGCGTTCGTCGAGGCCGCGGACGAGTGCGCGGACGCGGTGCCCGCGCCGCAGGAGCAGCTCGGTGGTGCGGGCGCCGGTCTTGCCGGTGGCCCCGATCACGAGGAGGTTGCGTTCCATGAGGGTGATCTCCGTTTCTTGACGGGAACTCCAAAATTATGGGCTGGGCAGCCCTTTTTTGCATGCCCCAAGGGAACCTCCTGCGGAATGGGTTGTCAAGCCCCTTCATGTCGTACGATGGTCGCCATGACCACCACCAGCGAAGCGACAGGTCAGAAGCTGACCGCCAAAGGGCTCGCCACCCGTGAGCGCATCGTCAGGGCGGCCGCCGAGCTGATCTACGAACAGGGCGCGCAGAACACCAACAACGAGCAGATCCGGGAGGCCGCCGGGGTCAGCGGCTCGCAGCTGACGCGTCACTTCCCCACCAAGGAGTCCCTGGTGCGCGCGGTCCTCGCCTGGCAGGCCGACAGCATCGTCGCCCGCCACCAGGCGCCCGAGCTCGGAGAGCTGGACAGCTTCGCCGCCCTGCACCGGTGGGCCGACTCCTACGTCGCCTCACAGGACATGCTGCGCGGCGGTTGCACCTTCGGCTCGCTGGCCGCCGAGGTCGTCAAGAACGAGCCGTCCCACCGTGACGCGGTGGCCGACGGCTTCGAACGCTGGCAGGCGTTGTTCAGGCGCGGCCTGGACAGGATGCGCGAGCGCGGCGAACTGCGCCCGGAGGCCGACCCTGCCGCACTCGCCCACCTTCTCACCGCGGCGTTCCAGGGCGGCGCCCTGCTGGACCAGGCGGCCGGCGACTCCGCACCCCTGCGCAACGCGTTGTACGGCGCGCTCGCCTACATCGAGTCGTTCGCCCCGGAAGCCGACCGCTGACCGGCTTCGCCTTTCCGGCGGGCGTAGCCGAACGCCGAGCGGACGGCAGCCTGGGTCCCGCGCGTCGCGGCGACCCCGCGTCGTCCGGGAAGCCGGCCAAGCCGACCGTTCGCACCCTCGGCCATTGACGTCGTGGTCGCAGTTCCCCTGAGTAGCCGTACTCAGGTGGATGACGGCCCTCTGCCAGACGATGGCGGCCATGAGGTTACTCGCGGACGTCGGCCTGGCAGTGGTGTTGTCAGCGCTCGAAGCAGTGGTGTTGGTGTGGTTCTGGTTCGCCGAAGGTCTCAGGCGGTGGGCCGCCAGGGGGCAGTCGGTTCCCGATTCGACGAACCGGTACCTGATGGTGCTGGGCGCGGCGTCGACGTGTTCGGCGGCGATCGCCTACGGCTTGTCCTGGGCTGATCTGATCGTGGCATGCACGGCCCAGGCGATCATGGCCGTACTCCTCGCGACGCTGTTGGTCCTGATCGCCGGCCGCGCATGCGGCGAGCGGATCAGGAGGAACCGGAAACGGCGCCGTCTTCGCAGGGAACGGCTGCGCCGGTACGCGTCGCAGAGCGAAGGCGGCGCACAGCAGACGGGCACGGTCCGCCGGTACCGACGACCGTGGTGACCCCGGCCCGCCGAGTACGCGGACGGTTCTCCGACACCCGCACCGCATCCCCGAGCCCACCGGCGACGAGAACTCACCCGTCGGGTCTGAACGCAGTCAAGGGGTGGCCCGCTTGTCACACGTGGGTCCGACACGCCACGGTTCGCAGTGCCGCTCTGCCCTACTCCCACCTCACGAAGGTGTCGCTGCCGGTGAGGGTCAGACGTGGTGTCACCGGATCGGCATGACTGGACAGGCGGATCCGTGTCCCCTCGCTCAGGGCGACGAGAAGGTCCCGGAACATGTGCGACAGGCTGTCCCACACCTTCTCCGGCCCGTCCGTGTCCCCGGCCTGCAGGCCGTACAGCACGTTTCCGAACCGGTCTCCGTCACGGTGGTCGAGGATGAGTTTGCCTCCGGTGATGTCCGTGGCGATCGGGACCCATCGGACGTGGAAGAGGTACCCGTAGACCCCGTCGTATACGTCCCGCAGGTCGGGGTCCTCCGACTCGTTCTCGTCGATCCATTCGGCCAGTGCCTCCTCCATCGTTCGTTGACCGGCACGCATCCCCTCGGCGCCGCTCAGGATGAACCCTTCGGGGAGGATCACGCCCGGACCGGCATGCCCCTTCGTCGCGGTGACTCCGTCGTGACGTCCCAGCCACGTCACCAGATCGGGGTGCAGAGGGAACCGACGGTCGGCGATGGCGTCGATGTGGTCCTGCGCGGCGGGTGGGTTCAGGGCGGCGTGATCCGCGGGGGCGTTGGCCTCCAGCCAGGCGTCGATCCGGGCGAGGACAGCATCGAGGTCGTCGGTCATATGGCAACGCTAGGAGTCGTGGTGGCGGGCTGTCAGGGATCCGGGCGAACGATCCGGGTGCCTGCGAGGCCGTGGAAGCACCCTCCCGACCGGGAAACGGGCGGCGAACTCGTCGCACGCCAGGATGCGGGCTGTCGGCAGCAGGGCACTGCCACCGTCGAGAGTCGGCGGCTCCCGCGCAAAATGCGTCGCAGCGCCATCCGCGCCACCGACATCGTCAAGGCCGCGCCGGTCCGCAGCTCACTCCGTCAACCAGAGGTCGATGCCACGGACGCAAGGACAAGTACGGCGCAGAAATCAGCTACAGGAAGGGAGCCCGCTCAGCGTGGCAGACGTCAGGGTCACCTACGACAACACCGCGAACGCGGCGTACATATACCTCACCCAACCGCAGGTGTGCGTGCGGGCCGCGTACATGTACGCCTGCGATCCGGTGGACGTCGACGGCATGATCAACCTCGACTTCGACGAGCAGGGCCGCCTCATCGGAATCGAGGTGTTGGGGGTCAGTTCGAAACTGCCTGAATATCTGCTCCGGCGCGCGGAGCAGTTGGATGTCGAGGGCGTATGAAATGGTCAAGCACCCCCGGGGCTCGATGATTCCGTCGGCACGGAGGAAGAACCTGTCGCCAGGGCTGGATTCCTGCCCCGCCCGGCGGCGTCGTGGTGGGGCGGTGCACGGACGCGCACGGTCGCGGGGGCCGGCCGTGGTCACCCACGGCCGGCCCCCGCTTCGCGGCTGCTGGCTCGGAGTCAGATGGGGCGACGGTTCGTGTAGTAGCTGCCCACCTGCTCGTGGTAACCCGCGTCGCCCACGTGCTTGTCCTTGTCGAACTCCGGCGAGTCCTTGATCTCGTCCTTGGTGAGGTCGACGAAGATCTTCCGCTCGGTCTGGTCGATGGCGCGCACCGTGCCGGCCGGCAGCAGGACGTGCTTGCCGAAGATCCAGACTCCGGTGTCGACCACCAGATACGAGGAGTTGACGTCGTCCGAGTGCTTGTCGACCTTGCCGATGCTGCCGTCCGTGGCCTCGACCTTGTAGCCGATCAGGTCGTTGCCGGGAATGTGGCCGGCAGTCGGCTGGTAGCCCCAGATGCTGTCACTCATAAAACTACTCCCTCACAGAAACGCATTGCACGCTCAACAACCGAACTGCGAAGCGGATCAGCGTTCCTTGGAATTCGGATTCGTTTCCTCGGAGCGGCGGGTGCCCATGCCCCGAGGACCCATGCATCGGATTCCGGCCGATGGTCGTCCGGGGGTACGGGCGCGTCACGTTCACCGAAGTCATGATGTCGCCGACCGTCATGTGAGGGCGCCTGGCCTCGGGGGACGGTACCGCCGGCCCCGGGGTCGGTCTTCGCGCCGTGTTCGCCCGCTCGCGAAGGGTTCCGGTGGAGCGTCCTGGTAACCCGGGGCCTGTCCCGTCCGCACCGTCCCGGGCGAACAGCGGCCAGGGGCGCCGCCCGCGGACACCGGCGCCTGTCCGAGACAGTCCAGCAGAGGGGGAACGATGTCGGCGCAGTCCGGGTCGGAGACCGGCCGCGAGAAACACGGCACCGGTGGCGGGAACGTGCCGCACGCCGTCGGCGAAGGGCCCTCTGACGGCCCGCCGGCATCCTCGTCCGAACTCCACGAGCATTCGCGGCCGGTCTCGCGCGGGCGGCCCCGGCGGTCATGGGTGACCGTGGGGTTCGCCCTGGGCCTGGGGGCGAGCCTGGCGTGGCTGGCCGTCCAGACGGTTCTGCGGGTCGGCTCGATGCTGACGTTGCTGCTGCTGGCGGTGTTCGTCGCGATCAGCCTGGAGCCGTTCGTCGTGTGGTTCACGCGCCGTGGCCTGCGGCGGGGCTTGGCCGTCGCGATCGTGCTGACGGGATTCGTCGCGGTCCTCGGCGGGTTCCTGGCCCTGGTGATCCCGCCGGTGACCAAGGAGGTGTCCGCCCTGGTCGACGCCGTACCGGGCTGGCTGCAGCAACTCCACGACCACCACTCGGCGATCGGGCGCCTGGAGGACCGCTACCACGTGGTGGAGAAGGCCAGGCAGCAGATCGGCTCGGGAGGCGGCGCGGGCGGCCTGGCCGGGGGAGTCCTGGGCGCCGGCCAGCTCGTCCTGAGCACCCTCACGTCCATCGCGATCGTGATCACGGTGACCCTGTACTGCATGGCGGCGCTGCCGGCCATCAAGGATTTCAGCCTCCGCTTCGTCGCGGTCAGCCACCGCGATCGCGTCGAGGGCATGGCCGACGAGATCATGAACCGGATCGGCAAGTTCATGCTCGGCAACCTCGTGACCTCGGGTATCGCCGGAGCGGCGACCTCCGGCTGGTGCGCGGCCACCGGTGTGCCCTATGCCGCGGCCCTGGGTGTCTTCACGGCCCTGATGGACATGATCCCGATCGTCGGCTCCACCCTGGCGGGCATCGTGGTCAGCCTCGTCGCACTGTCCGTGTCGCTGCCCGTCGCGATCGCCACGGCCGTCTTCTACATCGTCTTCCGGGTCGCCGAGGACTACCTCATCGTGCCGCGGGCCATGAAGTTCGCCGTCGACGTCCATCCGCTGGTCACCGTGGTGGCCGTGCTGATCGGCGGTGCGCTCCTCGGCATCATCGGCGCCCTGGTCGCCATCCCGGCGGCCGTCGCCGTCGGCCTGGTCCTGGACGAGTACGTCTTTCCCAAGAAGGAGCGGACGTGACGCCACGCGGCCGGACGCGTTTCCGGACCGATGCCGGGAGGCGGGCCCACCTTCCCCATATGGAGATCCGCCGTGCCGTGGGTCTCAGCGGCGGCGACCGCCGGACCACCGGCACGGATGTCCCGAGTGGCCAGGTGCGGGTGTTCAGGGCCGGGGGTCGTCGTCGCCGGGGTCGGGGAAGTCGGTGGTCAGCAGGTGCTCGGCGCCGCCTTCGAGGGCTCGGGCGGTCTCGGCGGAGCGGGGGAGCATGGTCTTCTCGTAGGCGCGGACGGCGTCGCCGACGGTCGCGGCGTTCGCCAGGGACAGGGCGAGGTCGCTCGCGTCGAGCATGGCGAGGTTGACGCCGACGCCGAGGGGCGGCATGAGGTGGGCGGCGTCGCCGAGCAGGGTCGCGGTCGGCGCGTGTCCCCAGGTGTGCGGCACGGGCAGGGCGAGGATCGGGCGGTCGACGTAGGGGCCGTCGTTGTCGGTGATCAGCTGCTTCATGCGGGGTGACCAGAGGGCGTAGTGCTCCAGGAGCCGGGCGCGGATGCCTGCGGTGTCCTGGGGCGCCAGGCCACCGGCGGTGATCCAGTCGGCGGGGAGGCGCTGGACCAGGTAGACGCGGATGTGGTCGTCGCCGTTGCGCTGGGCGAACATGCCGCGTTCGCCGTCGGCGGCGTGCGCACCGCCCTGGCCGACCAGTTCGGCGATGTCGGGGTGACGGGCTTCGACGTCGGAGAACCACGCTTCCAGGAAGCTGATCCCGGTGTATCGCGGGACGGCCGGTGAGAGTGCCCGGCGAACCCTGGAGAAGGCGCCGTCGGCCCCGATGACCAGGTCGGTCTCGGTGGTGGTGCCGTCGGTGAAGTGCAGCAGGCGGGGTCCGTGGGCGGGACCGCCGACATGGTCGAGGCCGTGCCCCCAGCGCACCGTGCCGGGGTGAAGGGAGCCGAGCACCAGGTCACGCAGCCGGCCACGGTCGATTTCCGGCTTGAACAGCTCGTCGGGAGCGGGGATCTGGTGGGAGGTGATCGCGCCTGCCGTGTTCAGCCGGCGCATCTCCTGCCCTTCGGGGCGGGCCAGCTCGAAGAACTCGTCGAGCAGGCCGGCTTCGCGCAGGGCGATCTGGCCGTTGTCGGCGTGCAGGTCCAGGGTGCCGCCCTGGTCGCGTGCGTCGGGGCCGGCGTCGCGGTCGTGGACCGTGACCGCGAGGCCGTGCCGCTGGAGGATCCGGGCGCAGGTCAGGCCGCCCGGCCCGGCTCCGATGATGCTGATCCGGGCTTCCGAGGGGCTCGGGGAGGTCATGGATTCGTCCTTCGCTGTGCAGGGAGGGCGCAGGACCGTGCCGGGTCCTGACCCGCGGGACGAAAAGTAGAGTAGATAGAAAAGTAGAACGTGACAACTCTTCTTCGGGTGGCACCTTCGGATAGGGTCGCGGCATGACCGAGCCCGTTGTCAGCCGCCGAGAGCGCAAGAAGGCCGCCACCCGGCAGGCGATCGCCGACGCCGCACTGCGACTGTTCCTGGAACGCGGCTACGACCGCGTGAGCATCAAAGACATCGCCGAGACCGCGGACGTGTCGACCGCCACGGTGTTCAAGCACTTCACCGGCAAGGAAGCCCTCGTGTTCGACCAGGAGGAGAGCACGGACGCACGCCTGACCGCGGCCGTACGGGAACGGCCCGAAGGGCAGAGCGTGCTCGACGCCCTGCGGGAGCACGTGCTCGCCACCTGGCTGCCGATCGCCGAGCACCCGCAGCGAGTGGAGTTCACCGACCTGGTCAACTCCACGCCGGTGCTTCGCGCCTACGCCGAACGCATGTGGACCCGGCACGCCGACACCCTCAGCGCGGCCATCGCCGACGAGTACGGCGTGGACCACGACAACCTCGCCTGCGCCACCCTGGCCCGTTTCGTCCTGGAGATCCCCGGCCTGGCCCAACGGCAGAAGGACCGCGGGGCGGCAGTGGAGGAGGTCTTCGGCATCCTCGGCAACGGCTGGCGGCCGCCCGGCCGCCAGGACGGCTCCGGCGGCGCGTAGGCAACGGAGGACCGTGTCGAGCGCCGCCGAAGTGTGCGTGTGCGGTCGGGCCGGTTCCGGTCCGACGCGGCACCTCGCGGGACGAACGGCCGGCGACGGCGCCCAGGTGCCCCGTCCCGGCGGCCGCGGTCACGGCCTGCCGCGGCCCTCGCCGCCGGGCGTACGCCGCGCCAGCCGGAGGGCCAGCAGCAGCGTGACCGGCCACAGCGCGGCGAAGCCCCCCAGGACGGCGAGGCTGGAGGTGAGGATTCCCAGGACGAGGAGGAGCAGGGACGCACAGGTCAGGGCGGCCACCGACAGGGGCAGCCACGGCCGGGTGTCCACGCGTCCCATCCGCCGGACCAGTCGCCGGTCGGCGTTGAGCTGCCCCTCTATGTGCCACAGGACGAGGCGTTCGTGCGTCGACAGCACGACGTCGTCCGGGTCGTTGCGATTCTCCACGGTGAGCGCCTCATTCGTCCGCGTCCGCGCCACTGGAACGCTCCGCCCGGAGGGGCGCGGCCGTCCTGGGCCTGTGCGCGGTCGGGTTCCCCGCAGGAGCCCGCCGACGCTTCCCGGTCGTACGGAGCGCGGGCCGAAGCACGCGCGTACGACGGGCGCTTCCCCTCGCGCAGGTCTTCTCGCGTGCGGTCGGCTCGTCCGCGCCGCGGCTCAGGTGCCCTGCGCGCGAAACCGGCGCCCGCCCGCAAGGGCTGCCGCCGACGCCGACACCTCGCGGCGGCGGCGCGCGGCGGCGGCACGTCAGCCGGGCCAGGTTCCGGTCAGGCCGCGGACGCCGACGGCTCCCGCCCGGTACACGGCCGCCTTCACCGTCGCGAAGATCGCGCCCTGGAGCGTGGCGGCGAGGAGTACCTCCGGCCAGGACCGGTTCTCGTCGGTGGCGTCCGGCGCGTCGTCTTCGTGGGCCAGTACCTTCCACGTCCGCTTGAACAGCGCTCCCGCGGCCAGGCCCGCGGCCATGCCGAGGGCCATGCCCACCGGTTTGTAAGCGATCTTCGACGCCTTCATCCGGCTCACCTCTTCGTACGGCGGCCGACCAGCCAGATCACGACGGCCGCACCCGCCACCGTCCACAGGATCCTGCGATTGTCCTGTGCCAGCCGTGCGAACTGCGAAGCCCTGTGCGTGACGGGCTCGGGCAGCCGCTCCTGCGCCTGATGAGCGGCCTCGCCGGCCTTCGCCTTCAGCTCCCCGGCCTTGTCGGCGGCCTGCTTCTTCAGCCGCTCGCCCTTCTCGGCGGCCTGCTCATTGACTTCGGCGCCCTTCTGCCGGGCACGCGCCTTGACGTCGGTCTTCGCCGCCAGGTCCTGAACGGTCTCCCCGAGCTCGGTACGGGTCTGCTCGACCTGCATACGGAGTTCTTCGGGGCTGGATGCGGTGGGTTCGTCGTGGGGCGGCTGGGTCATCGGTGCGCACTCTCCTTGATCGTGGCCACGTCGGCCTTCACGTTCTCGACCGTCTGCTCGGGCGTGGGCGGAGCCGCCCGTCCGAACTGCTTCCTGCCGCTCTTGAGCAGCACCGCGGCGATCACCGCGAGGGCGGCGGGGACGATCAGACCCGCCGCCCAGACCGGCAGCACCACGGCGAGCGCGGCGATGACGCCGGTGACCAACGCCTGGAGCATCAGGAACCCGATGACACCGGCGCCGCCGAACAGGCCGCCTCCCTTGCCGTAGTGCCTGCCCTTCTCCTTCATCTCCGCCTGCGCCAGCCTCAGTTCGCCGCGCACCAGCTCGGTCAGCTGCTGCGAGGCGAGTTGCACCAGCTCACTCACCGACTCCTGGCCGGAGCGCTCCGTGCTGGGGCCCATCGAGGCATGGTGCGGCTCCGCACTCGACACGGCGCTCACCTCCCGTTCCGTTTCCGCCCGCCGGGCCTGTCGGCCCGGGGTCGCAGGCGCGAGTACCCAGAACGGCCGGGTCAAGGACAACCGCCGGATGCCGGCCACGTCCCAGCTCCGAGTGGAACGAGGTCCGGTGCAGGGCCCCTTGTCGCGTGGCGGGCGTCCGCGACGGCCTCGTCGGTTCCTCGCGCACCGCGTGCCGCGCGCCGAGCACCGCGCGGCACAACGGTACAACTCACCGACGGGGGAGGGGTGGTGGCGAAATCGGGTTCGAGCGGGAAGCGCTCGGGAGAAGCGCGGGCCGCGGGGGCGGCCTCTCCGGCTCACGGGCTGAACCGGAGAAGCCTGTACCGAGCCGGCTCCCCCCGGGGGAAACGCTGCCGCACCCGGTCTTGACGTCCGAGTCCCCCGCCTGATCGTCCTCAGACCTGATCGAACCGGTCGGCACGGCACGACATCGACGCGGGTAGTGGCTCGGGGAATCATCGGCGGACCGCTCCGGGCAGGGCGGCCGACGAGCACGGCCCGTTCAAGGACGCGGCAGGGGGGCCATGGCACCGCCGTACCCCCCGGAGAGCGAGACGGTACCGCCGCGCCGTACGAGATCGATCGCCGCGTGCAGCGCGCCCGGCCGGTCCGCGCCCGCCTTCTCCATGAGTGGCTGGGCCGCGCGTCGGGCAGGAGTCAGGTCGTCCGACGGCCGGTCCCGGAGGATGTGTGTGTCCGAGGTGCCCAGGAAGTGGGCCAAATGGCGATGGGTCGGTACACGGGTGGTGCGGGTGGTGTCGGACAAGGTGAGGTCATGGAAATCGAGCGCCTTAACACCGCGTGTGCTCCCGGCTCCCTCCGGGCCGAACCGTTCCGCGCCCGCATGGGCCCCGGCCTCGTACGCCGCCGCACCGGACATGTGGACGCGCACGCGCGGACGGAAGCCCCGGACCAGCCGTCGTGACCGCCGAGACCGGTGGAACGACCGTCGCCCGCCGCCCGCGGGAAGGGCATCCCGATGTCCTACGAGAGCAGAGCTGTGATCAGTGCGATGTCGTCGTCCTTGCTCCGCCCGAAGCGGTCGAGCAGCAGGTCGCACATGTCCTCCAGGTCGGCCGGGCCGCCGGCGACGGTGTCGCGCAGTTCGGCGAGGCTGGCGTCGAGCGTGGTGGTGCGGACCTCGACGAGGCCGTCCGTGACCATGAGCAGCCGGGTCCCGGGCGGGGCGGCGAGGACGGCGGGCGGCGGATGGGGGAGTCCCAGTCCCAGCAGCGGCCCGTGCGGGTGGTGGAAGCGGGGACCTTCCCGCGGGTCGATCACCAGCGGGGGGATGTGACCGGCGTTGGCGATGTGCAGGCGGTGGTCCGGGGTGACGAGGGCGAGACAGAGGGTGACCGTGATGCCGGGCTGGGACTGACGCAGGAGCGTTTCGAGCCGTTGCAGGATGTGATGCGGAGGATGGCCCTCGATGGCGTAGGCGCGCAGGGCGTGGCGTACCTCGCCCATGACGGTGGCGGCGGTCAGCGAATGGCCGACGACGTCTCCGATGGCGAGCAGCAGGCCGTTGACGGTCTGTACCGCCTCGTAGAAGTCGCCGCCGATCTCCGCGTGTTCGGAGGCGGGCAGGTAGCGGAAGGCCAGCTCGACACCCGGGACGGTCGGCATCTCCTTGGGGAGGAAGGAGCGTTGCAGGGCGAGGCCCAGGGCGTGTTCCTCGTTGAAGGTGCGCAGTGCCTCGAGCGCCAGCGCGCTGGAGTTGGCGAGCTGCTGGAAGCACTGTTCGTCGTCGGTACCGTGCAGGGCGGCGGCGGGCACCGCGAGGCAGACCGGGGGACGGCCGCGCTTGGTACGGGCGACCGCCAGAGCGATGTCCCCCTGGAGACGGTCGGCGGGCAGCAGGGCCCGCCACTGGCCCGCGGGGAGACGGGTGATCGCGATGCCGGTCTCCTCGTGCAGGCAGCGGGCCGCCAGTTGGTCGGGAAGTCCGGGAGGGACCGGGTGCGTGCGTACGGTGCTCCCCGGCCCCTCGATCGTGCTGTGCACCGCCTGTCCCTGCGGTGAGAGGAACACCGCGGTGGCCGGACCGGCCAGCACGGCCGCCGCCCCGCCGGTCGCCGCGGAGGCGAAGGAGTGGAATCCGACAGCGCTGTAGACGTCCAGCGTCGCGCTGTTCAGTGCCATCAGGCGCTGCGCGAGCCGCTCGGCGCGTCGGCGGGCCCTCGTGTAGCGCAGGGTGGCGGTGACGGTGGCGAGGAGTTCGCCGGGGTCGATCGGCTGGTCGAGGTAGGCGTCCGCACCCCGTCGCAGGCCCTCCGCGTGGTCGTCCGGGCTCATCGCGGCGGCGGAGATCTGGATGATCGGCAGATGGGCCGTCCGCGGGGAGCCCTTGACGCGTTCGCTGACCTCGAAGCCGCTCATGTCCGGGAGGAGGACGTCGATGATCGCCAGGTCCGGAAGCGCGTCGGTGGGTGTGGAGTCCAGGCGGCCCAGGCCCTGCTCGCCCGTCGCGACGGCGGTCACGGCGTGTCCCGCGCGCTTCAGCCAACTGGTGAGCAGGTAGCGGTTCGTCTCGTTGTCGTCGATGACGAGGACGGTGGCGGGCAGGAGGTCCTCGGCTCTACCGGTCACGGCTCGTTCCTCCCGCGTCTGGTTCCTTCGGGTACATGTGACCGAGATCCGGCAGGCGTATGCGTACCCGGGTGCCGGCGCCGGCCTGACTGGTGAGGGTGAGGGACCCGCCGAGGAGTTCGGTGAGGGTACGGGCGTACGGCAGGCCCAGCCCGGTGCCCGGCCGCTTGCTCTGCAGCGGGCCGCGAACCTGGTAGAACGCCTCGAAGACGCGGTCGAGTTCCTCCGGAGGGATACCGACGCCCGTGTCGGTGACGGTCAACAGGACCGCGGGGGCGGCGGGTTCCGGGTCCGCGGTGACGGTCAGGCGTACCTCGCCCTGTTCGGTGAACTTCAGGGCGTTGGAGAGGACGTTGCGCAGGATCCGGACCAGCAGGGTCTCGTCGGTGACCAGCGTCGGATACCGCTCCAGTCCGGGGGTGGCCAGCGTGACGCCCTCCCGGCCGTGGCTGCTGAGGAGGAGCCGGCTCAGGTGGGTGACGAGCAGGCGCAGGTCGACGGGTTCCGGGTGGATGGCGAGGTGGCCTGCTTCGGCCTTCGCGACATCGAGGAGGTCGTTGACCAGTGACAGGAGCGAGTGGCCGGACGATGCGATGAGTTCGACCTGCTCCCGCTGTTCACCGACGAGGGGCGGGGAACTGGGGGCCAGCAGCAGCCTGGAGAGGGCGACCACGGAGTTGACGGGAGTGCGCAGCTCGTGGCTGATGTTCGTCCAGAACCGGGTCTTCGCCTCACTTGCCTCCTGCAACTGGTGGCGCTTGTCCTCCAGTTCGGAGTGGAGCGCCAGCACCCCGCTGTTGGTGGTCTCGAGCTCCTGGGTCAGCTCCGAGTACAGGGCGAGTACTCCGCGGTTGGTCTCCTCCAGCTCCTCGTTGAGCCGGCGGAGCTCCTCCCGCTGGGCGCGGGTCTCCTCCAGTGTGGCGATCAAATCCCTTGTCTGCGCGCGGAGATGGTCGGCCTCGGTGGTTCCGGTGCCGCCGTGGAGGGCCTCGGCCAGCCGGTTCTGCCGCTCGTCGGGCTTCGTGTCGTCGGCGGGGAGCGGCTGGGTGATGACGACGCGGCCGAGGGGCGCGCCCGCCTCCTGGTCGACCTGTACGAGCTTCCCGACGAGGTCGAGCGTGTCCGGGGCGGGCGGGGGTCCGCCGCTCCAGGAGAACGTGACGACGAGGGCCGTGGGCCGGTCCGCCCCGTCCAGCCCGAAGGTGACCTCCAGGTCGTGGCAGCCGAGCCGGTCCCTGCCGAGTTCGCTCAGCGCGGTCGCCAGCCGGACCTGGTCCTGCCGGTCCAACGCCAGTGCGGCGGCCGCCTGTTGAGCGCTTCGGCGCAGGCTGAAGACGTCCTGGGCGGAGAAGAGGCGGAAACGTGTCACCCGGCCGGTCGGGACGGACGCCGGACGTGCGCGCCGCTCGCGGCTGCCCGGAGTCCGCTCAAGCCCGTTGGGCGTCATCATCACCTCGCCCGTCCTCGGTCACCAGGCCCCCTTGACGACCACGACACTCGCGTCGTCCCGCCGGACACCTGCTTCACGGAGCAGGTGTCCGGCCACGACGAGCGGTGAGTGGCCCAGCAGGCCCGGCAGCGTCTCGTGGTTCCAGCGTTCGGTCAGGCCGTCCGAGTGCATCACCAGGGCGCCGTGGTCGGGCAGCGGTTCCTCGAACGTCCTCAGACGCCGCATGTGCGCGCCGACGATTCCGGGAGCCGAGAGCAGTGCGCGGCGCGGGCCGTCACCGATGAGGAAACCGCTGACGTTGCCGATCCCGCAGTACAGCACCCGGCCCGCGTCGGGTTCGATCCGCGCCACGGCGACCGCTCCGCCACGTGTCCCGCGCAGGGCGGAGTGCACGGCGTCGAGGACGCCCGCCGGACTCGGGTCGCGTGCCTCGTGGAACGCCTTGACCGCCGCCTGACTGGCGCGGGCCGCGAGAGGCCCGTGTCCGAGACCGTCGCACAGCATCAGCAGGCTCACCGGCCGGCCGCTCCCGGCGGGGACGGTACGGAAGGCCCAGGCGTCCCCGCACACGGTCTCACCGCTGATGGGCCGGGTCAGGCCGGCGGCGGACGCGGCCGGCGGGGTGTGGACGGCCCTGCCGTCGGCGGTGCGGGGCCAGAACCGCGCGGTCATCACCGTGCCGCGGCCCGGCACGGAGTGCAGGTCGAAATGGTCGGAGAGCCGGGCGACCGCGCCCAGCCCGATCCCGAGGGTGCCGGCGCTGGACGCTCCGTCACTCAGCGCGGCACGTACGTCCGCCATGCCGGGGCCCGAATCGATGGTGAGGAACTCGACTCCGGCCAGACCGTCGGAGCGCACCACGCGCAGCAGCAACACTCCGTCCTCGGCGTGCCGTTGCAGGTTCGTGGCGGCCTCGGTGACGGCGAGGGCGACCTCGGCGCTGCGATGTGCGGCGAGCCCCAGCCGCCGGGCCAGCGTGGCCGCCGCGGCCCGGGCGGCCGGTGCCAGCGAGTCGCTGTCCCGGAACCACGCCACGTCCTCGCCGTCCACGGTGGTCGCGGTGTTCACCGCACCCACTTGACGATGGTCACGGCGGTGCCCTCGCCCGGTGCGGTGTTCAGCTCGAAGTCGTCGACGAGGCGACGGGCGCCGCTCAGGCCCAGGCCCAGGCCGCTGCCCGATGTCCAGCCGTCCGTCATCGCCTGCTCGACATCGGGGATACCGGGTCCCGTGTCCTCGAAGACGGCGGCCACCCCTCGTCTGCCGCGGGTGCTGACCAGGCCGGTCCGGACCGTCCCGCCGCCGCCGTAGGTCAGTGTGTTGCGGGCGAGTTCGCTCGCGGCTGTGATCATCTTCGTCTGGTCGACCAGGGAGAGGCCGCACTGCTGGGACAGCGTCCGGATGACCTGGCGGACGTGGACGAGGTCCGCGCTGCGCGCGATGGGATGGACCTGGAGCTCCTCTTCCGCTGTCCAGAGCGCGGTCATCGCGGGGCCGAACCGGAGGGCCGGCGCAGCTTCGCCAGGCCCTTCTCCAGGTCCAGGGCCGTACTCACACCGCCGAGTGACAGGCCCAGCTCGACCAGGGTGATGGCCACGGCCGGGCGCATGCCGACCACCACGGTACGGGCGTCGAGCATGCGGGAGATGGCGGCCATCGTCGCCAGCATGCGGCCCACGAAGGAGTCGACGATCTCCAGGGCGCTGATGTCGATGACGACACCCGTCGCCGACCTGGCGACGATCTGGTCGGCCAGATCCTCCTGGAGGTTCAGGACCGTCTGGTCCTCCAGGTCGGACTGGACGGAGACCAGCAGGATGTCTCCGATCCGCAGGACCGGGATGCGTTCGCTCATCGCTGCGCGCTCTGGTGCGTGACCATGTCCACGCCGGACCGGCGCAGGGCCAGCTTGAGCGCGTCGGCCAGGCTGGCCTTCGTCACGATCCCGTCGAACTCGATGCCGAGGGCCACGATGGTCTGCGCGATCTGCGGGCTGATCCCGGACACGGTGCACTCGGCGCCCATCAGCCGGGCGGCGACGATGGTCTTGAGGAGGTGCTGGGCGACCTGGGTGTCCACGGCGGGCACGCCGGTGATGTCGATGATCGCCTGCTCCGAACCGGTGTCGACGAGAGCCTGCAGCAGCTTCTCCATCACCACCTGGGTCCGTGCCGAGTCCAGGGTGCCGACCAGCGGTACGGCGATCACGCCGTCCCACAGCCGCACGACCGGCGTGGACAGCTCCAGGAGCTGCTCGGCCTGCGCGGTGATCAGCTCCTCCCGGGTCTGCGTGTAGGTCTCGATGGTGAAGAGCCCCAGGCCGTCCAGGATCCCGCCGAGCCGCAGATAGGCCTGGATCTCCGCCACGGACCCGTCCGCCAGCAGGGGTTCCAGCACCTGCTTCAGCGCGAAGACGCTGACGGCCGTCTCGCTCGGCGAGAACCCCTGGCGTGCGCGGTTGCGGGACAGTTCGGTCAGCAGGGCGCGGACCTCGTACATCTGCTCCGAGTGGACGTCGACCGCCCCCTCTCGCAGCGCCGCCACCAAGGCTTCGTACAGCTCCCGGAGTTCGCGGTCGACCTCGGCCCCGCTCACGCGATTGCCCAGCGACCGCGACACCTCGGCGACCCACACGGCGGCCAGGTCCCGGTCGTCGTCCGAAAGGAGCCTCACCAGCTCTACGGTGTTGCCCGGCTTCGCCATGTGGACGCTCCTTCGTTTTTCGTACTGATGTGCCAACACGCGGCTTGCGCAGCCTACGGCACGCCCTGTCGGGGGTCAGCTCTCCAGCGCCTCGCGCACCGTGGGGAGGCAGGGAATGAGAGCGTCGATGCCGACCAGTTGCAGTACCCGCAGCACGGTCGGCTGGGCGCAGGCCACGCGCAACCAGCCCTGGGCGTCCGCGGATGCGCGGTACGCGGCGATGAGCGCGTTGATGCCTGCCGAGTCCATGAAGGTCAGGTGGCTGAGATCGGCAACGGTCCGGGGTACCGTGGCGCCGGCCGGTGGCGTCAACGCCCCTCCGGCGAGGGCACGCGTGGTGTGGTCCAATTCGCCTCGCAGGGCGACCACCCGGATGCCGGCGACGGTGGATTCACTGACTGTCAGTTGGCCACGCTGGTTCGGGTGGGCGTCTGTCACCGAGTCCTCGACTGCGTTCGCTGGAGCGGCTGGGCCGCGAACTCCCTGTGCGAGGAGTCACCGCAGATACTACGGCGAACAGTGCCCACGGATCCGGGCACTTGGAGTAAGAAGAAACAAGAGGTGCGGCGCACGTGGCGGACGCTGAGGGACAAGGGGAGCGAAGGTGACGAAGCGTGCAGTCACTCGACGGTGACGGCGACGGGGAGACGCGTGCCCGTCCGACGACCGCCTTCTTCGCCCTGGACGAGGACGACACCTGCATAGCCCAGGCACGGCACCTCGCCGCGGAATTCCTCGGCCGCGCCCGGACCGACCAGCGCGTGGCGGTGTCCGCGCGGGCCGTGGACCTCACCAGGCTCGTGGTCAGCGAACTGGTCACCAACGCCCGCAAGTACGCCCCGGGACCCCTGTGGATGGAACTGCGCATCGCCGACGGGGCGGTGGAGGTGACCGTACGGGACAGCGGCCGCGCACATCCCGCCGCTCGACCGGGAGATCCGGGCAGGGTCGGTCAACACGGCCTGGAGATCGTCATGGCCGTCACCGAGTCGTTCGACGTCCGTCTCGAACCCTCCGGCAAGAGGGTCACCGCCCGGATCGCCCTGGCTGACGGCACCGTCGGAGAGGTGCGCCGCGCCGACGTGCCGCCGGGACCCCGCTGACAGCCACCTAGACCGTCGATGCGCTCGGGCCGTCGGCGGGGGCCGCTCGGGCCGTCGGCGGCGGCGCTCGGGCCGCGGGCGCTCGGCGGCGCCGCTCGTGGCCGTCCGGGTGGTGCCGTGAATCTTCCGTTTTGTCGTGTTCGGTCCTGGGGAACCGGCAGCTATGACCACTGCTCCGATGCGCCCGACACCGGCCGTCCGCACCGCCGCCCTCGTACCCCGTCTGCTGCGTTCCTGCACCGGTGCGCTCGACCGGGTGGAGCATGCCGAGGTTCTGGATCATTTCGTGAGACCCGTGCGTAAGGCCGTGAGGGTCCTGCCGCTCGGTCGGCTCCGCGATGTGCTCCACGGCCGTCAGCTCGGCCATCCGCTCCATCCGGTGCTGGTGCAGGTGCCGATGGGCGCCTGGCTGTCGTCCGCCGTCCTGGACCTCGTACCCGGCGCCGGGCGGTACGCCCGTGTCCTCGTGGGGGTGGGCACACTGGCGGCGCTGCCCGCCGCGTTGGCCGGATGGACGGACTGGGCGGAGCAGCACGAGCAGCAGATGCGGACCGGTCTGGTGCACGCGGCCGCCAACGCCGGCGCCGTGTCGCTCTTCGGAGCGTCGTTCGTCGTGCGCGGGCGGCGCCCGATGACCGGCCGGGCGCTCGGCTTCGGCGGTCTGGTCTGCGCGGGAGTCGGCGGGTTCGTGGGCGGCCATCTCGCCTACCGGCAGAGCGCGGGTGCGAACAAGGCGGAGCCCGTCCCCCATCTCGTGGCACCCGGCTGGCACCGGCTCGGCCCGGTGGACGCCTTCGAACCGGGTGTCCCCCAGCGGCTCATGCTCGGTGAGGTGCCCCTGCTGATCGTCCGCGACGAGGACGGCACCGTCGCGGCTCTGGCGGACCGGTGCAGTCACCTGTCGGGACCGCTGTCCGAGGGCGACATCGCGGAGGGCTGCGTGGTCTGCCCCTGGCACGGCAGTGTGTTCCGGCTGTCCGACGGCGCCCCGGTGCGCGGCCCCGCCACCGCGCCGCAACCGAGCTTCGAGACCAGGACCGAAGCGGACGGCATCCTTGCCGTCCGCCTGCCGGACGCGGGCTGAACCGGCGGGACAGGCCTCGCGCCTCCGCGCGGGCACCCCGCTCCCGGCGGGGGATCACCGGCATGCCGGCGTGACCGATGTGGCGGCGCGAAGTCCGGGAGCCGCTTCGGCGCCCCCTGCGTGTCCTTCCCGTTCGCTGCCGGCGTCGTCGGTCATCGGGCGAGTCCCCGGCAGGGCGGGGCTTTCGGGGGGCCGGGCCCGAGTCGCCGGGCGGTATCTCCAGACACGCCGCGGCGGCCCGAGCCCGTACGGCATCGCGAGGGAGGAGCCATGCGTACGGTGGGATTGTTACGGTAAGCGGCGACAGGTGACATTTGTGTCGAACTCCAGTCATGCGCTCTTCGGTGCTCCGTGCTGGGTCAGTCTGCTGACCCGGGACCTGCGCGCCGCGGAGGACTTCTACGGGGCCGTGCTGGGGTGGGAGTTCCGGTCGACCCGGCTCGGTGAGGAGTTCTCGGCCGCGCTCTTCGACGGCGTCCCGGTCGCCGGGATCGGGGCCCTGGCCGCCAGCCTGTCCGCGCCGGTTGCCTGGATCCCGTACTTCGCGGTGGACAAGGCGGACCTCGCCGCCTCCCGCATCCGTGAGCGCAGCGCCACCATCGCGGTGGGCCCGCTGCGCCTGGGCACCGGACGGGCGGTGCTGGCCGCCGACAGGGACGGGGCGGTCTTCGGAATCTGGGAAGGTGTCGAGATCCCGGACTGGACCGCGCACCGGCACGGGACGCCGGTCTGGCTCGAACTGCACACCCGCAACGCCTTCGAGTCGGTCATCTTCTACGCCGAGGTCCTCCTCTGGGCCGATGACCGGCCGCAGTCGGTCCAGGTGGCCTACGAGGACGACCGGGTCGTGCTGCGTCACGGCGGGCGGGCCGTCGCACAGATCATCGGCGGTGCCGTGGAGGCCGCTCCGGATCCACGGGTCCGTCCCCGCTGGCACGTCCACTTCGAAGTGGACGACGTCCGGGCCGCCGTCCGGGCCGCGACCCGTCTGGGCGGCAGCGCCGTGGAGCCGGTCCGGTCGGACGGCGCGAGGACCTGGGCGGCGCTCCGGGATCCGGACGGGGGAATGTTCACGGTCACGGCCAGACGTGCGTGACCGTGGCGCGGCATCAGGGCGAGACGAGGTCGGCGTGAGCGGCCCGCGCCCGGTCGGCGGCGACTGGGGCGTCGCCTGTTCCGGATGCCGGCCGCTCCGCCACTCCGATGGCCGCCGGATTCCTCGGCCGCCGTCCGCGCCTGTGCGGGGCACGGTTCGCCGGTGCGGCCGTGCGGGTCAGCCGGCTTGCCTCACCGCGTGCAGGGAGCCGGTGAGGGTGCCCTCCTGCTGTTCGTAGTGGGAGAGGGCGAGACCGAGGGCCATGAAGGTGGGTGCCCACTCGCCGACGAAGATGCCCCAGCGGTCGGCTCGCTCGACGCCGGCCTGCTCGGCCTTCATGCTGGTGACCCAGGACATGACGCTGAGGCCGATGGAGCCCATGCCGGCGAGGTAGGCGTGTTCGCTGCGGATGCCCATGTCGTGCATCTTCTTGATCACCATGGGGGCGCTCCGATCTGTAGCGGTTTCTGTCGGAGTACCACTCTCCGGTCGGCCCATTCACCCTTTATATGTGCATTTGGGATGAAGGTCTTGGGTGATCATGTTCAGGCCTGGTGAGCGCGGCGGCGCCTCCCCGGAACCGCCCGCGGCGTCTGCCCGGAGCGTGCCCGAACCATCCGCCTGGAGCGTGCCCACCCCGTCCGTCCGGAGCCCGCCCACCCCGTCCGTCCGGAGCGCGGACCGCCGTAGGTCGTCGGACGCAGTGGCCGGGATCACCCCGCGCTTTCTGTCGCGGCTTGATGATCTTCGACTTGTGGGGTAGATGATTGTCGTTCTGCAAGTATTCGCCCAGGCGGTGACGGCCGCCCGGGCAGGGAAGAACCCGGAGTCGCAGTCGATATGGAGTACTCGGGGAACGGGCGTCCCGTGCCCGGTGACATGCCGGGTCAGGTCCGGCAGGCGGACCTCGTAGGGCAGCTGGCACAGCTGAACCGGGAAATCGGCCAGCTGCAGGAAGCGATCGCCTCCCACGCGGTGATCGACCAGGCCATCGGCGTGGTCATCTCCCTGGGCAAACTCTCCCCGGAGCAGGGGTTCGAGGTGCTGCGGACGGTCTCCCAGCACACCAACACCAAACTCCGGAAAGTCGCCGCACTGATCGTGGACTGGCCGGCCGGCGGCCGACTGCCGGAAGACCTCCACGGGGCCCTCGAACAAGCCCTGACCGACGTACGGTCCCCCTGACCGCCCGTGCGGTGGACTTCACCGTCACCCCGGGCGGTCGCCCAAGACCGCCCTCCGCCCTCTTGCGGTCGCCGATCTTCGCGGCATACTCGCGGGCATGAGTTCCGCGAACGACGGCGACAGCCGGCCGGACCCGACCACGTCGCACGCGTCGGGGCTGCCCCATCTGACCCAGTACGAGCTGGAGGGTGCCTGGGTGGTGGCCGTCCACGGTGCGTTCGACGGCAACTCCGTCCCCCTCCTGGCGTCGGCCCTGCAGGACGCGGCGACCACGCACACGACGGTCGTCGTGGATGCCGCCGGCGTGACCTTCGCCGACTCCACGGTGCTGAACGTGCTGCTGAACTTCCACCGCGGACACCGCCTGCGTGTCGCCAGGCCCGCGCGGCAGCTTCTGCGGGTGCTGGAGCTGACCGGCGCGGACCAGGTCCTGGACGTCCGGGCGACGGTGGAGGACGCGGCCGCCCGCTGACAGGTGTGCCGGCCCCCGCTACGGGTGTCGGTCGCGCGGGGTGTCGGCTGTGCGGGGCTGTGCCGGGGCGGTGTTCCAGGAGGCGAGTATGCGCAGCGCCTCGTCGTCACGGCTGTCGGCTTCGGCGGTGAGCACCACGAACATCACCTGCGGGTCGTCCGGGCTTGCCCAGGTGTCGCATTCGAGGGTGAGGGGCCCGACGAGAGGGTGACGGTAGCGTTTGGTGCCGTGGGCCGTGTCCGACACGATCCGTCCGCCCCACCACTCGCGGAACTCAGGGCTGCGGACCGACAGTTCACCGACGAGTTCGGCCAGGCGGGAGTCGTCGGGGTTGCCGGCGGCCGCCATCCTCAGCCGGGCCGCGCTGATCCGTCCCGCGTCCTCCCAGTCGACGTGCAGATCCCGCATGACGGGGTCGAGGAACAGCAGCCGGACGTGGTTGCGCTCGCGGGCCGTCAGCTCGCCGAAGTCGCCGTACAGGGCGGCGGCAGCGGCGTTCCACGCGAGGATGTCGTCATGGCGGCCGAGGACCAGAGCGGGCAGGTGGCCGAGACCGTCGAGCATCCGCTGCACCGACGGCCGCACCCGCCGGGCCGAGCGGCGCCGCGGGGCGGCGGGCGCCTGGCCCGCCAGTTCGTACAGGTACGCCCGCTGCGCCCCGCCCAGCCGCAGTGCGCGCACGAGTGAGGCGAGCACGGTCGCGGACGCGGGCAGGCGTCCCTGCTCGATCCGGGTGTAGTAACCCGTACTCATCGCGGCCAGACGAGCGACCTCGTCGCGCCGCAGTCCGGGGACGCGCCGTACGGTCCCGTCGTCGCCCAGGCCGACCTGCGCGGGAGTCAGCTCGGCCCGGCGTGCCTTCAGGAACGCCCCGAGCTCGGAGCGGGGTGTGTGCGTGTCGGACATGACATCCACTATGCGCCAGGCCGAGGCCGTCCTGAGGGGGCGGAATTTTTCCCCTCACGCACCTGCCCCCTCGGAATCCCGCCTCTGCCGCTCCGCCACGGGGGAGCGCACGGTGGACCCATGCGAAGCAACGTGACCTTCCCCAGCGCCGGGATCGACATCGCCGGCCACCTGTACACCCCCGGCACCCCTGGTACCGGTCCGACGGCCGTCGTGGTCGTGACTCGGTGTAGAGGCGCTGGTAGGCGGCGGAGGCCCCGTAGTGTTCGAGGCTGACCACTCGGCCCGCGTCGCCGACGATCTCGCGCCATCCCTGTGCGACCGCGGCTTCGACACTGACGCGTGCCCGGACGGACGGTGGCAGCACGGAGTCCTGGTAGCTCCGCGGCTGGGCGGCGAACCACTCCCGGCAGGGCATCGACACCACCCGCACCGCGAGGTTCTCCGTGGCCGGCAGTGCGCGGGCCGCCAGGGCGATGTGGACCTCGGAGCCGGTCGCCACCAGGACCACCTCGGACACCGCCCCGTCGACGGCGTCCGCGAGCGCGCTGAGGACCTCGCCCGAAGCGGCCCGGGTGGCCATTCCCTCGGCATCGGCGGGAAACCCGGGCAGCGCGTCGGTCCAGCCGTCGGGCAGTTGCCGCTTCCGCAGCCGGGCCAGTGTCGCGGCGCGCCGCGGATGGGCCCGCTGCCAGGCCTGGAACCTCTCGTCCCGCGCCGCGTGCGCCTGCCGGCCGCGCTCGGCCGCCTGCCGGTACCTCGTCCTCGACGGTGAAGCGAGCCGCGGGGTCGAAACCCAACAGGCGTTTCGTGGCGGCGACTTCGTCCCGCCCAGCGCGGAACCATGGGCCTTGCCCGTGTTCTGCCTGCTCGGGGCGGGCCGGCCGATCAGGGTGCGCAGCATGATCAGGGACGGGCGGCCGGTCTCCTCCCGGGCCGCCTGCGTCGCGGTGAGCAGGGCGTCGACGTCTTCGACGTACTCGCCGGTGCCGGTCCAGTCGACGGTCTGCACGTGCCGGCCGTAGGCGGCGAAGCGGGCGGGGACGTCCTCGCTGGTGACACCCTCCATCAGGTCGCCGTCGGCGAGAAGCCCGCGGGAGAGGTCGTAGATCCACACCGACACCCCGCGTCGGACCGAGCGGCAAGAGCATCGGACACGACGGAACCAGACATTGCTCGACCTCCGGATGCGGTGCGGCACCACCCGCCGTCCATGACGCTCCTCGCCCGTGTGGCGGGCGAGCGTGGTGGCGGCGCCGGTCACCGTGCTTCTCCGCGCGGGTGCCCATCGCGGCCGTGCCGAAGATCCTCCGCGCCGCCCGGTGAACGGCCACCGCGAACGGTGGCGGGCCGGCGCGTCGCTGGTCCGCGGTCTCAGCACACCGGCGCGACCAGCCTTCACCTTCAGAGGTCTGAGCAGGGCGAGCCGGGGAAGTCGGGGTGGGACATGCCCACACACACCATCGAGGACCGAGGCGAAACCATGGCACAGGATCTGACCCCGAAGTACACGGTGCCCGGCATCGAGCGCGAGGCGGCCGGCCGGCTGATCGGTGTGCTCCGTCTTCGCCTGCACGCGCTCAACGATCTGCACCTGACGCTCAAGCACGTGCACTGGAACGTGGTCGGGCCGCACTTCATCGCCGTCCACGAGATGATCGACCCGCAGGTGGACCAGGTCCGGGACATGGCCGACGACCTGGCCGAGCGCATCGCCGCGCTCGGCGGTGTCGCGCAGGGAACGCCCGGATCCCTGGTCGCCGAGCGGACCTGGGACGACTACTCCATCGGCCGCGCCGACGCGATCGCCCACCTCGGCGCGCTCGACCTCGTGTACACCGGAGTGATCGAGGCCGTCCGCGCCGCGATCAAGGAGGCGGGGGACATCGACACCGCCACCGAGGACCTGCTCATCGGGCAACTGCGCGACCTGGAACAGTTCCAGTGGTTCGTGCGAGCCCATCTGGAGAGCTCGGGCGGCTCTCTCGCCACGGGACAGGCCCACACGGAGGAAGAGGCCGCGACGAGGGGCGCCGAACTGGCCTGAGCGGCCCGCGCGGTACGGGGCTCGGCCGCCACCACCCTGGCTGCTGAAGGGCGTTCTCCCTGAGGTCAGGAGGCCGGCCGGTAGGTGGCGGCGGGTCCGATCGCGCCGGGTCCGAACTTCTTTCGGATCCGGTCGGCCGCCTGCTCGGCGGCGAGCCGTGCCTGCCGGGCGGTGTCGAGGCTGAGCTGCTCGGCGACCGTGTCGCCGTCGGCCAGGTCCTCGGCGCGCAGCGCGAGTGCGGTCAGCCGGCCGCGCTGGAGTCCTGCGGCGTCCATGATCTGGTAGGTGACCTGGCGCAGGTCGTCCTCGTGCCCGGACGGTGCGGCCAGGCGGCGGGTCTTCTCCCATGCCGTTCCGCCGGCGAAGGTGAGGGTGAGGGTGAGGGCGCGGGCTGCCTGCCGGCGACGGCGCAGTTCGGCGCCGAGTTCCACGACCAGGCCGAGGAGGGCGGAGCGGACGGTGGCGCCGTCCAGGACGTCGTGGGGGAAGCGGTGCCGGACGGAGGCGGAGGCCGGCAGCCGGCGCGGGGTGACGGGGCGGGGGTCGATGCCCCGGGCCCGGTCGACGGCGGTACGGCCGGCCCTGCCGAGCAGCCGTTGCACGGTTGTGGTGGGCAGCGCGGCGAGCACGCCGACGCGGTCGACGCCGTAGTGGCGGAGGGTGGCGGCCTGGCGGGGGCCGATGCCGTGCAGGTCCTCCACTCGGAGCAGGGCGAGCCAGGTGGCGGCGTCGCGGGCCTCGACGGCCAGGACGCCGCCGGCATGCGGAACCTGCGCGGAGGCGGTGGCGGCGACGGTGACGGTCGGGCCGATGCCGACACGCACGTCGACGCCGTAGCGGGAGACCGTCCGCAGCCGCACCATGTCCCCGAGGTGCGAGGGGGTCGCGCCGTGGTAGCGCAGCGCACCGCGCAGATCGACCAGGGCCGCCGTGGGCGGCAGCGCCTGCACCACCGGCGACAGCTCCGCCAGCTGCTCCAGGACCTGCCGGTAGGTCTCTTCCGGCAGCCGGTCCGGGCAGCGCACATGCATCACCACACCCGGCCGACGCTCCGTCGACTCCGAACTCATTCCGGCGCTCACCTCCCCCGCCACGATATCGAACAGAAAATCGAACACGCGAGTGCGACGGGTGCGGTCGCGGTCTGGAATCAAAAAGTCGTTCGATCGCATGGATGGCGAGAACGGCCGGTGTGCCGAACCCTCCGACCTGCTCGCCGACGCCCGCGCCGGTGTCCGGACGGCCGCCGGGAGGACCGTCCGGTTCGAACCGTGGGCCGGGGGCGCCCTCTCCGGGACTCGGCCGCCGCCGGCTACAGCTCCGCGTGGGGAGCGGGGGAGGCGGTGACGGGGAAGTCGGTGACGGCGGACAGGAACGCGGTCGCCGCGGGTGTCGGGGCGGACGCGCTCCAGACCACGTATTCCACCCGGGCCGGCGCGTCCGAGATCTCGACGGCGACGACACCGGTCAGCCGGGGCGCGTAGGCGGAGGGCATCATGGCCACGCCGAGCCCCGGGGCGACCAGCGGCACGATGAAGTCCGTGGTGCTCACCTCGAAGGCGACGTCCCGTTCGATCCCGGCAGCCGCGAACGCCTGGTCGGTCTGGACCCGCCCGGCGGTACCCGCCGGGAAGTCCACGAAGACCTCGGACGCCAGGCTCCTGAGGGTCACCACCGGTTCGCCGGCGAGCCGGTGGTCCGGCGCCACCACCGCGACCAGGCGGTCCCGGGCCAGTTCGCGGGCGGCCACGCCCTGCGGGCGGGCCGTCGTCGGCAGCCCCAGGAACGCCACGTCCAGTACCCGCTCGCGGACCTGGTCGGCCAGGTCGTCGCTGGCCCCCACCCGCAGGCTGATCCGCACCTGGGGCTGCCGGCGGCGGAAGTCACGCAGCACGGCCGGCACGTCGACGGCGGCGACCGTGGGGATGACCCCGACCGCGAGCCGCCCCCGCACCTCACCGACGGTGGCGGCGACCTCGGCACTCGCCCGCTCGGCGGCCTCCAGCGACGCGCGGGCCGCCGGGAGGAAGGCCTCACCGGCCGGCGTCAGCCGGACGCGGCGGCTGGTGCGGTCGAACAGCCGGGCGCCGAGTTCGCGTTCCAGCCGCGCGATCTGGTGGCTGAGGGCGGACTGGACCACCAGGCACCGCTCGGCCGCCCGGGTGAAGCTGCTCGTCTCGGCGACGGCGATCACGTATCGCATCTGCTGAAGCTCCATGTCGTCCATCGTGATTCGAGATGGATCGCATGACAAGCATGTGTTGGACTCATCGATCACCCCGGGCCGAGACTTCCTGCATGACAACCCGGACCTCGCGGAACCAGCCGGACGGAGCCGGCGGCGCCCGCCTCACGGACCTGCCGCGCACCGCGCTGGCGGCCCTGGCGCCGTCGGTGTGGGGCACCACCTACATCGTCACCACCGAACTCCTGCCGGGCGGACACCCGTTGTTCGCCGGACTGCTGCGCTCCCTGCCCGCCGGCGTGATCGTGCTGGCCCTCACCCGCACGCTGCCGCGAGGCGCCTGGTGGGGCAGGGCCGCCGTGCTCGGTGTGCTCAACATCGGTACGTTCCTCCCACTGCTGTTCATCGCCGCGCAACGCCTGCCCGGCGGCGTCGCCGCGACCCTGGGTGCCGTGCAGCCCCTGGCTGTCTCGGCCCTTTCCGTGCCGCTGCTGGGCGAGCGCCTCACGGTCCGGCGTCTGGCGTGGGGGCTGTCCGGAGCCGTGGGCGTCGGCCTGGTGGTGATCGGCCCGGAGGCCTCACTCGATGCCGTGGGCGTCGCCGCGGGCCTCGCCGGCGCGGTGACGATGGCGCTCGGCATCACTCTCACCAAGCGCTGGGGCCGGCCCGCCGGAGTCGGCCCGACGGCGTTCGCCGGCTGGCAGCTCACCGCGGGCGGACTCTTCCTGCTGCCCCTGACCCTCCTCGTCGAGGGCACCCCGCCCGCGCTCGGAGCGGACGCGGCACTGGGGTACCTCTGGCTGGGGTTGGTGGGCGGCCTGGCCGCCTACGCGCTGTGGTTCCAGGGGATCGCCACACTGCCCGTCACCTCGGTCGCCGCACTCACGCTGCTCTCCCCGCTGGTCGCCGCGGTCCTGGGCGCCACCGTGCTCGGCCAGACCCTGGGCCCGGTCCAGATCGCCGGGTTCGTCCTGTCCTCGGCCGCGATCGTCGCCGGCCAACTCCCCGCACCTGCCCGGGCGTCGCGGCACCGGCCGCCGCCCACCGAAGACCCGACCGCCCTGAAGGAGAAGACCGCCGGATGAACAACGCCACGAACACCATGAGGATCGTCGTGGTCGGAGCCGCCGGCATGGTCGGCTCCCGTATCGTCGCCGAGGCCGTCGGCCGCGGCCACCGCACAACGGCGGTCTTCCGCCGCACGCGTTCCGACACGCTGCCCGACGGGGTCACCACCGCCCACGGCGACGCCGACGACTCCGAAACGATGGCCGCGCTCTTCGACGGCGCGGACGCGGTCGTGGCCGCAACCCGGCCCGCGCCCGGCCACGAGCACCGTGCCGTCACCACGACCACCGCGCTGCTGGACGCGGCCGCGTCGGCCGGCACCCGCATCCTGGTCGTCGGCGGCGCCGCACCCCTGCGACTGCCCGGCCGTCTAGGATCCGGATCGGCGTGACCGGGCGCTTCGGACGGCCCGGCCACGCCGAGCGTTACAGGGCCCGGGCCAGACGATCGGTGAGCAGGCGGGTGAAGCGTGCCGGGTCCGGGAGGTCGCCGCCCTCGGCGAGCAACGCGCTGCCGTACAGCAGCTCGGCGATCTCCGTCAGGGCGGGGGCGTCGGCGTCCGCCGCGTGTGCGGTGCGCAGGGCGATGACCAGCGGGTGCGTGGGGTTGAGTTCCAGGATCCGCTTGACGGTGGGGAGTTCCTGTCCCATCGCCCGGTACATCTTCTCCAGGGTCGGCGTCATGTCGTGGGCCTCGCCGACGATGCACGCCGCCGAGGTCGTCAGGCGTGACGACAGGCGGACCTGCTTGACCTGCTCGGACAGGGCGGTGGCCAGCCACGGCAGCAGGGCGGCGAAGTCCTCCTCGCGCCGGGCCTTCTCGGCGTCCGCCTCCTGGTCGCCGGCCGCGGCCTCGTCGAGGTCGACCTGGCCCTTGGCGATGGAC
The DNA here is from genome assembly GCF_042897315.1 of Streptomyces sp. NPDC001068. Classification (NCBI taxonomy): domain Bacteria; kingdom Bacillati; phylum Actinomycetota; class Actinomycetes; order Kitasatosporales; family Streptomycetaceae; genus Streptomyces; species Streptomyces sp. NPDC001068. The sequence continues at coordinate 428,195 of NZ_JBIAYD010000005.1, forward strand.
TGCAGACGATGGCCGTCGAAGGCCGGGACCTGGTCCACCCACACCTCGTCGACGGGGTCGGTGAGGATCAGGACCTCGTACCCCTTGGCGGCGAAGGCCTCCATGTGCGGGGAGTTCTCCACCATCGCGCGGGTGTCGCCCGTCAGGAAGTAGATGGCGTCCTGCCCGTCCTTCATGCGCTCGACGTACTCGCGCAGCGTGGTGGTCTTCTCGGGGTCGTGCGTGGAGGCGGCCGACACCAGGCCGAGCAGGGCCTCGGTGTTGTCCGTGTCCTCGACCAGGCCTTCCTTCAGCGCCCGGCCGAACTGCGCCCACACCTTCTCGTAGCGCTCGGTGTCCTTGGACTGCATGTCCTTGATGGCGCCGAGGACCTTCTTGACCAGGCGCCGGCGCACTCCGCGGATCTGGCGGTCGTGCTGGAGGATCTCGCGGGAGACGTTCAGCGACAGGTCGTGCGCGTCCACGACACCCTTGACGAAGCGCAGGTAGTCGGGCATGAGCGCGTCGCAGTCGTCCATGATGAACACCCGCTTGACGTACAGCTGCACACCGCGCCTGGTCTCGCGGGAGTACAGGTCGAAGGGCGCCTGCGAGGGGATGAACAGCAACGCCTCGTACTCGAAGGTGCCCTCGGCGCGCATGTGGATCGTCTCGGCCGGGGGCAGCCAGTCGTGGCTGATCTGCTGGTAGAACTCGTGGTACTCCTCCTCGGTCACCTCCGTGCGCGGCCGCGCCCACAGGGCTTTCATCGAGTTGAGCGTGTCGACGCCGCGGGTGGTTCCGGCCTCGTCGTCGGTGCGCTCCGTGGCCATCCGGATCGGCCAGCGGATGAAGTCCGAGTACCGCTTGACGATCTGCCGGATCTTGGACTCGGACAGGTAGTCGGCGAGGCCGTCCTCGCTGTCGACGGGCTTGAGGTGCAGAGTGACGGAGGTGCCCACGGGCAGGCCGTCGACGGACTGGACGGTGTAGGCGCCCTCGCCGTCCGACTCCCATCGGGTCCCGGTGTCCGTGCCGGCCCGCCGGGTGTGAAGGGTGACCCGGTCGGCGACCATGAACGCCGAGTAGAAACCGACGCCGAACTGCCCGATCAGGTTCTCGGCGGTGGCGGCGTCCTTGGACTCCTTGAGCTTCTCCAGCAGGCCGGCCGTGCCCGACTTGGCGATCGTGCCGATCAGGTCGACGAGATCGTCCCGGCTCATGCCGATCCCGTTGTCGCGGACGGTCAGTGTGCGGGCGTCCGCGTCGACCTCCAACGAGACGTGCAGGTCTGTCGTGTCGATCTCGGCGATGCTCGAATCGGTCAGGGATTCCAGCCGCAGTTTGTCCAGTGCGTCGGAGGCGTTCGAGATCAGCTCGCGCAGGAAGATGTCCTTGTTCGAGTAGATCGAGTGAATCACCAGACGGAGCAACTGGCGGGTCTCAGCCTGGAATTCCAACGTCTCGACACTGCTGCCCATGTGGGTGCCTTTCTATGGGAACGTCATGAACGGACAAGTCTCGAACCGACCTGCCGTGCCGCCGGCCCTCGGCGCGGTTCGGGGCAGGCCGGAGCGGGCCCTCCGACACGTCCGGACATCCGCGGGTCGGCCTGAGTCGGGCGCGGCGGCCTGTCCGGCGACGGACGGAGATCGGCGGCGCTGCCGCGGGCAGGGTGACGGCGGTACATCCGGCGTCCGCGCGGCCGGCGACGCCGGAGGCACGGGCGAGACCGGTCGAACCGGCCGCCGCCCAGGCGGGTTCGCGTAGGACCGGCATCCTGACCTGCGACCTGCCCGCTTACCTGCCGTGGCACCGTCCGGGCGGCCGGTGCCCGTTCCGTACCCGGGGCGGCGGCGAGCGACGACGACAAGCCGGGGGAGTCGGTGCCCGCCGCGAGGCGCCGGCCGACCGCGGTCACGTGCACCTCCGTGCGGCAGTCATCAGGTCGACGACATCGTCCTTGTCATCGATCGGATGACATGCTACAGCGCAGCGCGCGAGGCGAATGGGGACCACTCTCCACAACGTGCCGGAGGTTTCCCCGCGAGCGTGACGCGCGCTCACTGACGGGGGCTTCGGTGCCGTGTCCAGACCTCACCGGTAGAACGGAACGCGGCGGCGGTCCACCGTACCTGAGTGAGCCTCACCCGAACCCGTTCACGAAAGGCCGTGGTGCGCCTCGATCGCGCTGCCGGTGTCGACTCCGCTTCGGGCTCGCCGCGGGCCGCCCCCGGCTTCGTGAACGACAGGGCTGAGTCGGGCCGTCGGGGGTATCCGAATCACGTCCGGGAACGGAGCTCCGACGAGAGCGCCGGACCGGATGTGACAGTCGTAGCGAGTACCCGGCCGGGTGGGCCGCACGGGGCCGCAGCACCGTCGCCCGGCACGAAGACCGGGCGTCCGCCGCCGACCGCACTCGCTCCCTATCAGGAAGGATCGCCGTGGAAGGTTCATCGCTGCGGGCAGTGGGCTGGGCCTGCACGTTGCCCGTGGACAGCGAAGTGAAGGCGGCCCGCGACTGGGCGCGCGAGCACCTGGAGGCCCGGGGGTGGACCAGCACCGCGCCGGAGACGGTGGACGCGGTACTGCTCACCGTTTCCGAGCTGGTGACCAATGCGCACCGGCACGCCCACAGCAGCGCCCAGCTGGTGATGACCTGTGACGACCACAGCCTGCACGTCTCCGTGCACGACAAATCCGGTGACCTGCCGGTCCGCCGGGAGGCCGGCGCGGAAAGCCTCGGTGGCCGCGGCATGCTCCTGGTGGACGCCGTCGCCGACACCTGGGAGACGCACCTCTGTGCACACGGCAAGACGGTCAGTGCGTGCTTCCGGGGTCCGGACGCGGCCCCGGACACACCGACGACAACACGGCGCCCGTAGAGCTGTGTTGCCGCTCGGTGAGCCCGGCAGCGGACGCCGGTCACCCGGCCGGGAGGTTTGACCTACGCAGGTTTCCGGGCGGACCGGGTCCGGGAGGCCTCCTCGATGGCGCTGAGCAGCCGGTGCCGGTCCAGGGCGTGGTCGAAGCCCGGAACGGTACGGGTGCCGTCACGGAGGTCGGTGGCGAACGCGGCGTAGACCTGGGCCACGTTGTGCGCCGGGCCCGCGAGTGCACGGGGCACCGCGGTGAAGTAACGGTCCGGGATCTCGATGGGCGCGACGCCGCTGTCGGCCCCCCGGCCGCCTTCCAGGCGCAGGTCGGCCACCTGGAGGTTGCCGTTGATGCCGGGGGCGCTCAGAACCAGGTCGCCCTCGGTGCCGTTGATCTCCCAGCGCAGGTTGTCGCCGCGGGAATAGGCGCCGCGGTAGAAGACGGACGCGGCGGCGCCGCTGTGCAGTGTGCCGGTGACGGACACCTGGTCGGGTGCGGACACCGGGACGGTGATCCCCTCGTCGGCGATCAGGACCTCCGTGCGGCCCCTGACGAGGCCGGCGGAGACCTCGGCGAAGTCGCCGAGCACGAAGTTCAGTGCCTCCAGAGCATGCATGGTCGGTACGGCCACAGTCGTCGCCCCGCTGCCCTCGTCGAAGATGTAGGCACGGGCCCGGTCGGTCTCGCCGCCCCAGGCGATCCCCGACCCGACGAGGGTGGTGCCGAGCACCTTTCCCACATAGCCGTCGGCGACCAGGTCGCGGGCGTGCCGCACCGCCGGGGCGTAGCGCGCCTGCAGACCGATCACCGTACGGACCTGTGCGGCACGGGCGCGCTCCGCCAGGACGGCGGCCTGCTCGAGGCCGGTGTCGAGCGGCCACTCGCTGTAGACGGCCTTGCCGGCCTCCAGCGCCTCGGAGATCAGCGCGTGGTGGTGGGCGACCTTCACCGCCACGACCACCAGGTCCACATCCGGGTGGGCGATCAGGTCACGGTGGTTGTCGAAGCCCGCCGGGACGCCGAACTCCCGGGCGGCCGCTTCGGCGGACTCGCGCCGCGTCGTGCTGATCGCGCGCAGTTCGTAGTCGGGCAGCGCGCTGAGTGCCGGTACGTGGCCGGTCGCCGCCCATCCGCCGCGGCCGGCCCCGATGATGCCGACGCCGATTGTTCCCATGGGGTGATCTCCTCCTGCACTGGGGTGGTCCGCCTCGGACCTCCGTCGCAGCGCTGTGGCTCATACAGTGGTCGGAGGGGTCTGTTTCGCACCCGGCACTGCCGACCGCTCACGATCGAGCCTCGGCCCTGGAGTTGATCCGGACAAGAGAGCACTTCGAAGTGCCCAGGTATCGCGGAGGGAACCGTGGCAGCGGCAACCGCAGAGGAACACCGCGCGGAATCGGGATCGGGATCGGTGTCCGGGTCCCCGGGCTGCCGCGAGGAATCGCGTCCACTGATCCGCAGCGTGCTGGAACGGATCGGCGACAAGTGGAGCGTGGTCGTCGTCTGCCAGCTGGGCGAGGAGACGCGCCGCTTCAACGAGCTGCGGAGACTGACGGAACCGATCACGCAGCGGATGCTCAGTGTCACGCTGCGCGGTCTGGAGCGGGACGGGCTGGTCAGTCGCACCGTGCACCACACCGTCCCGCCGCAGGTCGATTACACGCTGACCGAACGCGGCCGGTCGCTGCTCGGGGTCGTCCGCGACCTGGCCGGCTGGGCCGACGCCCATGCGGAGGAGATCAGCGAGTCCCGTGCCGAGTACGAGGCCCGGGAGGGATGACCCTCCCGGGCCTCCCGGGCAGAACACTCAGCCGTCCTCAGCCGAGGTCGGCGCCCGCAGGCAGCGCGCCGCCGATCTCGCACGCCTGGCACGGCGGCTGACCGCAGGTGCACTGCATCAGCGCGTCCAGGACGTCGAAGTCGTGGTACAGGCACTTGTCCCGGCAGGTGTGGCGGGGGATGAAGCCGGCCGGGATCTCGCCGGGCCACGGCTCGTGGCCCTCCCGGCAACGGGCGAACCGGTCGGGATCGGTGGAGTGCAGGTCCTGCATCCTGGACCGTGCCTCGTCCTCCAGCCGGCGCACGCGCTCGGCCAGCCCCCTGAGCTCGGCGGCGATGTCGGAGTAGTGGTCGGTGCCGGTCCTCACGTGCGCGGCCCGCAGTGCCATCGCGGCGTTCCCGAGAAACCGGCCGGCGTCCTGCAGATCCGTCACGTGGTGCATCTGGATGCCCTTCACGCCGCGCACCCATACCGCGTCCAAGCTGCTCACTGATCCACCTTCCGGCGTACACCAGATCGTGTACAAGTCACTGTGCGCGGCGCCAGTGCCTGCACATAAGAACAAAAATCAACCTATTCATGGACGCTAAAGGGGACGGATGTGGTCGTCCAGTACTTTTGTGGTGAATCGGCTCACAGGCGCCCGCTCAATCAGCGCTAATCCGCTCCGACCGCGCACCGGCCATTCCCCGGGGGATCTTCGTAATTCCTCAGCGGCTATTCCGCCCGTCGGAGACCGTCGGGCCGGACCCGCATATGACCGTCAGTCGTCGCCAGTCGTCCGTCGCCCCGCGGAAGCGGGCACGGCTATCCCGTGACGGTCCCGGCGAGGGCCAGGCCGACGAAGACGGCCCCGAGTCCGGCGAGAACCGAGACGACCACGTTGACCACCGCGAGGAACCGCAGACCGGCCTCCGCCAGGCGCAAGGTGTCGTACGAGAACGTGGAATACGTGGTCAGTGCTCCGCAGAAGCCCGTGCCCAGCAGGAGTTGCACATCCTGTGAGGCGGACCCGGCCAGGGTCGCTCCCGTCAGCACGCCCAGGATCACCGATCCGGTGATGTTGGCGGCGAAGGTCCCCCACGGGAAGCCGGTGCCGAGACGGCGCTGGACGGCCCGGTCGATCAGGTACCGCAACGGGGCGCCGACGGCACCACCGAGCGCGACGATGACGAATCTCATGCACCCACCGCCTCCGGACCGGTCCCGTCGGACGTCATCCCGACCCCCTGAACCGCCGGACGGCCCGCCGGCCGACGCGGGCGCCGATCGTCACGGCGACCATCGCCGCGGCCACCGTCAGCGCCAGGTATGCCAGGGCGGCGCCGGCCATGCCCTCCCGCACCAGACGCTCGATGTCGGCGCAGTAGGTGGAGAAGGTCGTGAAGCCGCCGAGAACCCCTGTGCCGAAGAACGGACGCAGCAACGGGTGCGCACTCCACAGTTCCGTGACCATCACCATGAAGACCCCGATGATCAGGCACCCCAGCGCGTTCACGCACAGAGTCGTCCAGGGGAATGCCGCGGAACCCGTCGGCCACAGCAGCGCCGCCGCGTACCGGGCACAGGCGCCCGCCGCTCCGCCCACGGCGACGACGGCGAGCACGCGCGCGTGCCGACGCGGGTCGTCCCCGGACAGACGCACCTCTCCCACCGCGCCGCTCCCCTCGTCGGTTGCCGAGCCGTCGAGTCCGCGGAGAGTTCCTCTACGAGTTGCCGGTCCTGAGCCCGGACGATTCGGCGGGGCGACCGCCGCGACTCGAATACGTCGCCACAGCCGCAGTGCACCGATTTTATCGGCGCTTGTTTCCGGACGTCGACGCGACCTTGGACGACACTCACCAACTTGACATGGGGATTTTCGAGACGTCTCCTGGAAGGGGCGAAAGGTGTCGGAGGCTGCTGATGGCAACCTATGAATATCGATGCGGTCGCTGCGGGAACTTCGATGTGACGTTGCCGATCGGTACGGCACCCAAAGCCTGGGAATGCCCTGCCTGCGCAGGAGCCGCCAGGCGTGTGTACTCCGCCCCGGGCCTCGCGCGGACCTCAGCCGCGGCAGCTGCACTCCACAGCCGTGAGGAGCAGTCGCGAGAGGCCCCGGAAGTTGTCTCCGAGGTGCCGCCCGTCAGGACGGCGCGCAGGCAACCGCACCCCGCACTCTCCCGGTTGCCACGACTCTGAGGGCGGTGCTCGCGGTGTTCGGCACATGGTGTCGTATCACGTGCCGGCACCCGGACACGGGCGTCCTCCCCACCCGGACTTAGGAGGTGCGTCCCGGTGGCAAACGCGGGACTGCTCTTCGTCGGTGCGGTGCTCTTCATGAACGGGCTCGTTCTCCTCTACAAGGTGGACGCCCGGTCAGGAGCGGTGTTCAACCTCTTCATCGGCGCACTCCAGGTGCTCACGCCGACGTACCTCATATTCACGGCGGACAACGACCCGAAAAAGATCCTGGCGGCGTCCGGGATCTACCTGTTCGGGTTCACCTATCTCTATGTGGGTGTCTGCCTCCTCACGGGGATCGACAGCGACGGTGTCGGCTACTACTCGCTTTTCGTGGCAGTTGCCGCCCTGGGATATTCGTTCGCCAATTTCCACCTGCTGAAGGACTACCCGTTCGGAGCCATCTGGCTCTACTGGGCGTTTCTCTGGTTCCTGTTCTTCCTGCTGCTCGGTCTCCGGCAGGAGAGACTCCGCCCCTATGTCGGCTGGGTCACCGCGATCGAGGGATGGGTCACCGGCGTGATACCCGCCGGACTGCTGCTCTCCGGCTACTGGAAACACCCCGACGAGACCGCCATCGCACTGGGCGCCTTCGCCGTCGTGGTGTTCGGGGCGCTGTGGCCGCTCACCCGAGCGGCGCGGGATCGAGTCCGCACATCCCCGTCCAACCCGCCAACCACCCCGACGACCCCGTCGTCCGGCCCGGCCGCATCCGCATGACCGGATCAGATCCAACGAGGAAGCTGCCATGCCCGAAGAAATCTTCAAAGTGGACCAGACCAAGTCGATGCGTGATCAGGACGTCCCCGGACACAACAGGTGGCACCCTGACATCCCCACAGCCGCCATGGTGAAGCCCGGGTCGGAGTTCCGCATGGAATGCCGTGACTGGACCGACTGCCAGATAGGCAACAACGACTCCGCCAACGACGTACGCGACATCGACCTGACCATCCCGCACATGCTGAGCGGGCCGATCGGAGTCGAAGGAGCCGAACCGGGCGACCTGCTCGTGGTCGACATCCTCGACCTCGGCCCCGTACCCCAGCAGACCGGCGACGCCGCGGGCCAGAGCTGGGGCTACACGGGCATATTCGCCAAGGCCAACGGGGGTGGCTTCCTGACCGACTACTTCCCGGACGCCTACAAGGCGATCTGGGACTTCCACGGCCAGCAGGCCGTCTCCCGCCACCTCCCCGGCATCCGGTTCACCGGCATCACCCACCCCGGCCTGTTCGGAACCGCTCCCTCGGCGGAGATGCTCGCCAGCTGGAACGCCCGCGAGAAGGCGCTGATCGACACCGACCCGAACCGGGTCCCACCGCTGGCCGTACCACCGGACGCCAGCAACGCGCTGGCCGGCAAGGCCACCGGGGACCTCGCGCGGCACATAGCCGAGGAGGGCGCCCGCACGGTGCCGGCCCGCGAGAACGGAGGCAACCACGACATCAAGAACTTCACCCGGGGCTCGAGGGTCTTCTATCCCGTCTACGTCAAGGACGCCAAACTCTCCGGCGGCGACCTGCACTTCAGCCAGGGCGACGGGGAGATCACCTTCTGCGGCGCCATCGAGATGGGCGGCTTCATCGACTTCCACGTCGACCTGATCAAGGGCGGCATGGACAAGTACGGCATCTCCACCAACCCGGTGTTCGTCCCCGGCAACGTCGAGCCGAGGTACACGGAGTTCCTCACCTTCATCGGGATCTCCGTCGACCACGACACCGACACGAACTACTACCTGGACGCGACGCTGGCCTACCGCCGGGCCTGCCTGAACGCCGTCGAGTACTTCAAGAGGTTCGGCTACAGCGGCGAGCAGGCCTACCTGCTCATCGGCTCCGCCCCCATCGAGGGACGTATCAGCGGCATCGTCGACATCCCCAACGCCTGCTGCTCGCTCTACATCCCCACCTCCATCTTCGACTTCGACATCCGGCCGAGCGACGCCGGACCGATGAGAGCCGAACGCGGCACCTGCGCGGTCTCCACGGCCTGACCGGCACCGCTCAACGGGCCAGAACCACTCAGGGGCGCTGCGACAGGCGCCCCTGACCACTTTCGCGGTCCCCGGTGGATCATGTCGCCGGAATCTTCATGACCCGGAGGTTTGGCTAATCTGCGCGTTCCTGCATGACTTCGATGCCGATCGGAGTGGACCGCCACATCGCATTGAGGATCGGTTCCTGATCGATGAACCGGCGCGTCTCAGCAAGCGCATCCGCTCTCGGCTCGCCGATGGCAGCGTGATCGAAGCCGCTGTCTCCGCCACCGCTGATGTGCAGGTCCGCCCAGGCCGGGTCCTCGGCGAAGCATGCCTGCAACTCCACCTTCCAGTACTGGGGCTGCCAGTACGGATCTTGTCGATCGCCGATCTCGTTGACCGCGAGAAGTCGTCCAAGCGACACCGCGGGCCGGTTCCCGGTCCAGTCCCAGACGCCCCATTCGACGATGAAGGCGTCCCCCTCAGATGCGGCTTTGTGCCAGGGTGCTTCGAACAGTTCCAACGGGCTTGGAGAGAATGCTGGCATGGTGATGGCACGGCACTGGTACTCCTCGGCGCCCGTTGTGGACGGGCATCCGCTTCTGCAGGAGCCGGGCTTCTGGCCGGCCCACTTGGCGGACTTGGCCCAAGACTTCACGCCCGAGGATTTCGGCTCCGATGCGGCCGACGCCGACGCCATGCTGGAGCGGCTCCACTATCCGTCGGCGTGGCCGGCGTTCAGGGTGCCTTTGGCCCGCGGCTTCGCGATCGTCGTGCACTACAACAGTGGCGAGGAATTCACGACCACGGACTACTTCCTCACGCATCCCGACTGGAGCCAGGACCTCGTCCTGGCCAGCGACGATCAGGACCGGATCGGTCCCGGGCTGTGCTGGCCCGAGCTCGCCGCCCTGCTGAAGGCACCGCCAGGTGCCACGGGCGTCACCGATCCCCACGCCCGGCTTCTTCTCCTTCTGCCGGTTCTCGGCGACACTGCGGTTCCGGAGGAGGCCGTGACGGCCGTGGGCCGGGCGCTCGTCGCTCACGGTGCTCCCGCGGTGACTGAGGCGCTGGCCAGGTGTCTGCTCCAAGGCCACCCCATGTGGGGCGCTGCGGACTGGTGGTTCGACGAGGACGAACGAAGCTGGATCTGCGAAGGCGAGCAGAGCCCCCGCAAAACTCCTCTGGGTGACCACCTGCCCGCTCAGCAGCGGACAGCCCTCGAAGCCTGCCTCACCGGCGGCTGACCGTCTCAGGTCGCACTCGGAACGCCCGCGGCGGACGCGGGTCCGAAGGCCAGTGATTCGTCGGAGATCCTCTTCTTCTTCAGGCAGTCCTGCTGGGCGCGGGCGCGGACAGCGATGGCGCGTCCGAGATCGGTGTCGTCTGGCAGGGCCCCGTGGGTATGCATGTCGATGCGCAGGATGTTCGCCAGGATCAGGGCATCACCGGGGTCGGACTTCTTGCGTGAAACTGCATCGCGGTCGCGGGCTGGTGCCAGCGGGTTGATCGGGAACACCTTCCATTTCCCGGACCGTGGCATGGCGACCAGCACTCCACGGGGGGTCGGCACATCACCGACGACCCGGCTGGCTACCAACTGCCGCTGGTACTGCTCGCCGAACACGATGAGACTGAGAAGAACCCGATCCCGTTGGCGATCGAGAGCACATGCGGGCCATGCGAGCGAGGACACGGTGCGCGACGTGATTCACCGCTTCTACGAGATCGGCCTGGCCTGCCTGGCCCCTCGCCGGGCGGGATGCCGTCCCTGCCTGCTCAGTCCTGACGATGGACCGTCGTCGTCGCGACGGCCACCACCCGCCCGGCCAAGTTCGGTCAGCCCTTCACCCACTGGTCACCGCGACATCCGTCGGGGCGCACGCGCGGGATCACTCGCTGACGTTCCAGGTCGCGCAGTCCGCAACCCCCAGCCCGGACAGCACCGCCCGAAGCCGTTCCAGGGCCGCAGCAGGGTCCGAGTCCTCGGCGATCTCGAGATCGAGATGGCAGAGGCCCATGCCACTGCCCGCGCCGGTGACCTCGCCGTCGAGCGCGAACGCCGACTCCAGAGCCTCCTCGACCTCGTCACGATCGATCGGCAGCCCCACGAACACGATCTCGACGAACACCACGGTCCTCCCTCTCAACCCGGCGAACCATAGCGGTCACAGGACCAGCCGGACCGAACACCCCCGTGGGTTCAGTACGGGAGGTGCCCGCTTCGTGATCCGTAGGAGACGGACTGGTGCTCCAGCTGCGGTTCGCCCGTCGCTGCAAGTTGTCATTTTCGACGAGGCGGGCGAACATCGGGTTGGACCGGGATGCCGCAAACCCTCCGCTCGGACGCCGGCTGTGTGCATCTCGTCGGACGACACGGTTGCCGCAGCGGCGACCGAGCGCCCGGGCCGCCATACCGCGGTTCTCGCCCGCACCGGCGACCGCCATCGGATCCTGGGCCGCCGCGGGATGCCGACGAAGGAACGCGTCGGGCGTCAGCGTCCTGTCACCGGGTCCGTTCCTGCGGGTTTGTCGGTGGTACGTCTGTACAGGCACGGGTGGGCCGGCCCCCAGGGGGTCGGCCCACCTTCACACGTGCACGTCGTGCCGGCGGCGGGGGCGTGGTGCGGGGCCGCGCGCTGTCGGCGGGGGCGGGCTACTTGCGCTTCAGGGTGAAGTTGCTCGTGACCGTCGCTCCCTTCTGGATCTTCACCGTCGCCACGGTCGGCTGGTAGCCGTCCTTGGCGACGATGACGGTCAGCGGGTTGTTGCGGGTGTCGAGCCAGAGGCCGTACGTGCCGTCGGCGGCCGTGGTCAGGGTGTAGGTCGAGGCCCAGCTGTCGATCTGCACGGTCGCTCCGGCCAGCGGCGCGGTACCGCCGGACGCCGTGGCGCCGAGGACGGTCCCGGTGATCTTGCCCCAGGTCTTGGGCGGGTTGACGTGCAGGCTGACCGGCACACGCGGCACGGAGTACGGCGTGTCGGTGCCCACGGTGAGCGCGGCGGTGAAGTCACCGGGCTGGGTCACCTCGGGAACCGAGGCGTCCAGGGTGACGGTGACGGTCGCCTTCGCACCGGGCTGCAGGGTGAGCTGCTGGGTGCTCTCGCTCAGCCAGGTGATGTCGCCGGATCCGGTCTGGTCGTAGCCGGGCAGCAGCTCGGTCTTGGTCGTCGGGGTGCTGGGCGCGGTGCCGCCGCCGATCTTGTAGAAGCCGGGCGCTCCGCCGCCGCGGTAGGTGGGGACGGCGGGGTTGGGCAGTGCGCTCCAGGTGCCCGCCTTCGGGTCGAAGGCCTGGCTGCGGTTGGTGAGCGCGTTGTTGCCGACGCCACCGGCCAGCAGCAGCTGCCCGTTGGCCGCCGTGTAGGCCGAACCCCACTGCGCGGCGGGCATGTCCGCGAGCTGGGACCAGTTGTCGGCGTCGGGGTCGTAGACGTAGGTGTGGATCACGTCGCTGTTGCCGGAGCCCAGACCGCCCGCGCAGTAGAGCAGGTCGTCGACGGCGCCGCAGGCCTGCCACGAGATCGCCTCGGGGTAGGCGGCGATCGCGGACCACGAGTCGGACTTCGGGTCGTAGACACTGGCGTCCGTGGTGCCGCACGAGTCGGCGCCACAACCGCCGATCATGTACAGCTTGCCGTCGAGGACGGCGGTGCCGGAGCCCGCGTACGGCTTGGGTGCGGAAGCGCCCGTGGTCCAGCTGTCCGAACTCGGGTCGTAGATCTCCAGATTGGCGTCGGGGTTGCCGCTCGCGCCCCAGCCGCCGGCGGCGTAGAACTTGCCGTCGATGAAGCCGTGCGCGGGGGCCTCACGGGTGTCGGACGCGCTCGCCAGCTTCGTCCAGCTGCCCGCGACCGGGTCCAGGGCGTACATGTCCTTGCTGTCGGCCGTCCCCGTGTATCCGTAGGCCGAGTAGACCTTGCCGTCGTCCGTGCCGACGGCGTTGTCCATGATGGCGCCCGGGAAGTCCGGGGCCGCCTGCCAGGGGCCGTCGGCCGGTACGGCGGCGGGCTTGACCGAACCGCTCTTGGCGTGGGCCTTGCTGGACAGCGGGGTGAAGTCCCCCTTGACGGTCCGCAGCGCGGCGCCCTTGCCCTGCTGGGTGAACGCACCTGACTGTTCGCCGAGTTTGACGGTGGCGGGTGCGCCGCCGGTGTTCTTCACCGTCAGGTTCTGCGTCTTGGACCCGCCCCAGGCGACGGTGGCGGCGACGGACGCGGGGGTGACGGTGATATTCCCGGCCTTGAGGGTGAAGTCGGCCTCCACCGCGCTGTCGGCGCCGACCTTCACGTTCTTGGACACGGAGGAGTACTTGGACTTGGCGGCGGTGAAGGCGTGGCTGCCGAAGGTGGTCGAGAACAGGGAGTAGTAGCCGTCGGAGAGGTTCGGGTCGTCAGGGGTGGCGACCGACGTGGCCTTCTCCGCGGGCTTGTCCTGGCTGGTGACGGTGGCGCCGACCACGCCCGTGTCGGTGTTCGCGTCGTTCACGGTGCCGACGACGAGGGCACCGGGGGTGGGTGTGACCGCGCGGTCGCCGATGAAGACGTTGTCCACGGCCCACCACCACCCGAAGTGCGAGGTGAAGTGGAAGCGCAGCTGCACCGCCGACTTGCCCGCGAAGTCGGTGAGCGGGACCGTGACGCGCTGGCCGGGGAAGATGGACGAGCCCGCGGACCAGACCTTGGTCCAGGTCTTTCCGCCGTCCTCGGTCGCCTCGACGTCGGCGGTCTGGTTGTTGAACTGCTGGTACTGGGTGTTGAAGGCCAGTTCGGGGTTGTCCTTGGCGGAGAAGTCGTAGACCGGGGACACCAGGGAGGTGTCCTGGGTGGCCGCACCGCCGAAGTGGTCGCTGTCCGCGATGGCGAACGCCCCGTCACCGCCGGTGCCGTTGCCGCGGTTGGAGGGGTCGTCGAACTCCCAGCCGCCCTCCGTGCCGTCCGCGTTGACCACGCTCCAGCCGCTCGGCGGGGCGTCGGTGGCGTCGAAGGGCTCGGTGTCGCCGTTGTCACGGACTTGATATCCGGGGGTGCTGGTCGCCCACGAGTCGACCGGAACCGAGAATCCGAGGGTCTGGTCGGCGCCGCCGACGTCGACCTTCTTGGTGACGGCCCGGTAGCCGGTCGAGGCCGTGGCGACGTGCAGGGTGTAGGTGTGTCCCTCGGGCAGGTCGAGGCTGTAGGAGCCGGTGACCGGGTCGGTCCACACGGAGCCGGGCACACCGTCAGCGGTGATCTTGGCGTAGAGAGGCCATCCGTGGCCGGAGCCGTCGACGACCTTGCCGGCGACGGTCCGGCTGGCCACGGGTGCCAGGGAGAAGCTCTTCGTGAGCGCGGCGCCGTCGTCGACAACGATGTCGTGTGCCGTGCCGTCGGCGTAGCCGAACGCCTGGACGCTGATGTCGTAGGTGCCGGTCGGCACCGTCAGGGAGTACGCGCCGGAGGAGTCGGTGTGGGCCACGTTGGTGCCCGCGCTGACGGTGGCCGAGCCGACCGGCTTGCCGGTGGCGCTGTCGGTCACGGTGCCGGAGATCACCCCGTGCGGACCGCTGCGGAACGCGGCCAGACCGGCGGGGGTGCCGAGGCCGGTGGGACCGTCGTAGCCGGCGGTGCCGTTGCACAGGTACGACGGGGAGCAACTGCCGTTGCTGCCGGTGGTGATGTCGTTGATCCCGGCGCTCGCCGCGTACGGGTAGGAGTTCGGGTAGGTGCCGGCGACGGGCGTTCCGGCGTCCGCGTACACCGACGCGATGATGGGCGAGGAGACGCTGGTGCCGCCGTACACGGCCCAGCCGCCGTTGCCGTACGTCTGGTAGACCGCCACGTCCTCCGCGACGGCGGAGACGTCGGCGAGGGCCCGGTGGTCACAGCCGGTGTCGTGCTGGAAGGCGGGCTTGGGCTCGTACAGGGAGCAGCCGGAGCCGGCGAGGTTCCAGGCGGCCTCGGTCCAGCCGCGCGGCGTGGAGGGCGCCCGGGTCAGCGTGGTGCCGCCGACGGCGGTCACGTACTGGGAGGCCGCCGGATAGCCGACACCGTAGGCGTAGTCGCCGGTGGACGCGGTGATCGCGACACCGGGGTGGTTGTAGTGGGAGTCCAGCGTGGTGGTCTCGGACGGGTCTTCGCCGTTGCCGCCGCGGTAGTCGCTGCCGTACGAGTTGGAGACGAACTTCGCGCCGAGCGCGACCGCCTCGTCGACCGCCGAGGACAGGCTCTCGAAGCTGTTGTCGTCGGCTTCGACGAGCAGGATGTGGGCGTTGGGGGCGATCGCGGAGACCATGTCGAGGTCGAGCGATATCTCACCGGCCCAGCCCGGGTCCGGGGTGGGGTAGTGGGTGCCGCCGCGCTGGTCGACCTTGTGGAAGCAGCCGTTGTCCGTGGTGCAGGCGGGCAGTCCGTACTGCTCGCGGTAGACGGCCAGGTCCGCCTCGGCGGTCGGGTCGTCGAAGGCGTCGACGATGGCGACGGTCTGCCCGCTGCCTCCGTCGGCGCCCAGGTTGTACGCGCTCTGCAGGTCGGTGGCGCCGTAGCCCTCGGGGGTGTCGGCCGCCCGCATCACCCCCTTGACCGACTTCACGTCGGAGCGGCGCAGGGCGAAGCAGGAGAAGTGACTGCGCTCGGCGACCCCGCACGTGGGCTCGAAGAGCGGGCGGGCGTCCTTCGCGGAGGCGGAGGCGGAGGCGGAGGCGTGCGCGGCGCTCGACGCCGACGCGGGGGCCTGCAGTCCGAGCAGTGCCATCGTGGTGGCGCCGAGGACGGCCAGACCGGTGGAGAGGGTTCGACGGAGAGGGGATCTGGATCTCGCTGTGCTGCTTGTGGTGCGCAACGTGTGACTCCCATGCGTGGTTGCCGGGGTCGACCCGTACACGGCTCTCGGGCGACGGTGAATGGGTTGGCATTCACCCGGGGGCCAATTAGCGGCATCAGTAATTCCCCTGTCAATCATGTGCGTTGGGTGACAGCGATGACCGTCTGTCAGATGTGACTGATGGTCAGGAGCCCCTGCGGTCATGATTCATGGGCGTTTCACAGGGAATGCGTGGGTTCCGTGTGTCCGCTGACCGAACGAATGACGTGCTCACGGGGGGCGCGCTCACCGCTATGTGTCAAAGGCGTGAATACGACACGGCGTCAAACCGCCAGGTGGCCGCGGTGGCCGGCCGGCGCCAATGGTCGGACCTCTGCGCAGGTCACCACAGGTGCTCCACAGGAAATCCCGGTGTTGAGCGATGCGGGCCCGGGACGGTTCGCCGTCGGCGGCATGGACGCCTCCGACGTGCCGCAGCCGGCCGTGGATGCGGCCGCGGACGCGTCCCGCGCACCCGCGGCTAGGAACCGATGTGTCCGGCCTGCCCGCGCAACCCCGAGGGCCCGCCGGGCCGTTCCTGATCCGGTTGCCACCAGCCACGGCTGGCCGCCAGCACCCCGGCCTGGAACCGGCTTGCCGCCCCGAGCCGGCCGAGGAGCGCCTGCACCCGACGCTGCACCGTGCGATGACCTATTCCCAGCTGGCGCGCGATGGCCTCGTCCGACATCCCCATGGCGAGCAGGGAGATGATCTGCCGCTCCTCGTCGTTGACGAATTCGTCGGGGCTCACGGACGCGGGCGCCCCGGGGAGGTAGGGCTGAGCCTGCCCCCACAGCGACTCGAAGAGCGTGGACAACGCGTCGAGCAGCGCCGAGGGATGCACCAGGATGCAGGCGTCCAGGACCTGCGGTGTCGCCAGGAGCGGGATCAGCGCTGCCTGGTCGTCCGCGATGATCAGTTTCATCGGTGCTTCGGGCAGGAAACGGACCTCTTCGCCCGCCGAGATGTCTGCCTCCACCCTCGCCACCACACCGGGCACGCTGAGGGTGTCACGAGCATGGATGAAGCGGCTGCGCACGGTACGACCGACCACCTCGGTGGCGGAGTTGACGCGTTCGCCGTCACTCGCCTGAGCGTAGGGAGGCGCGTCGATTCCTCGGATCTCCCGCTCCGCGCGCTTGAACAACTGCTGCCCGCAGCGGGCCACTCCGTCGCGTCCGGTCACCACCTCGATCAACGCCGCCGAGTCCCGGCTGCGACGAGCCTCTCGATGACGCTCCGTCAACCTCTCGGCCAGTGCCCGCACCCGGTGGATGTCACGTTCGCGGGCCAGTATCAGCACTTCCAGCGCGTGGTCGGGTGGCAGAGCGGTGTAGGACGGGATACTGCCGGGCAGCCGGGAGATCAGACCACCGTCCTCCAGCCGCATCAGGGCCTGTAAGGCGACCTCGACATCGATGTCGAGGCGGTGGCACAACTCGTCCACGCACATGGGCGGGTTGTCGACCAGGACGAGATACAAGGCTTGTGCAGGCTTGTCCAGTCCGAGAACTTCTAACACTGCCACCTCCGGCGACCCACTGGTCCGCGTCACCCTAATGATCACCCCATCGCCAGGTGTTCAAGCGGGTCTCGCCGGTTCTCCGCGACCGGTTCCGGCGGATCTACGAGAGGACCGTCGGCCCCCTGCCGGGAGGCGAACGAGCCGGCGGCGTCGGAGCCCGGCACCGCACAGTGCGCCGGGCTCCGCCACCGGCCTCGGGGCCTCTTCAGGTCACCCGTCAGTGATCACAGGGCGAGGTCGGTGAGGACCAGCACGCGTTCGTAGGTGTAGTCGTCCATGGCGAACCTCACTCCCTCGCGGCCGACCCCCGACTGCTTGACGCCGCCGTAGGGCATCTGGTCGGCCCGGTAGGAGGGAACGTCACCGATGACGACACCGCCGACCTCCAGGGCCCGGTGAGCCCGGAACGCCGCCTGCAGGTCGTGGGTGAACACCCCCGTCTGCAAACCGTACTTGGAGTCGTTCACTGCCGCGAAGGCCTCGGCCTCGCCGGAGACCCTGAGCACGGTGAGGACCGGTCCGAAGACCTCCTCGCAGGCCAGTGTGGTGTCGGCCGGAACGTCCGCGAGGACCGTGGGCGCGTAGGAGGCGCCGTCGCGCTTGCCTCCCGTGTGAAGGGTGGCACCGGAGACGACGGCTTCGTCGACCCAGGACTCGACGCGGCACGCGGCGTCCTCGCTGACGAGCGGGCCCACATCGGTCCTGTCGTCCGAGGGGTCCCCGGTGATCTGCGCTTCGACCGCCGCCACGATACGGGGGAGCAGCCGGTCGTACACCGCGGCGTCGGCTATGACGCGCTGTACGGAGATGCAGGACTGTCCGCCCTGGTAGTTGGAGAACGTGGCGATCCGGTCGGCGGCCCGGTCGAGGTCCTCGTCGCGGGTGAAGTCGCCCAGTACGACGGCCGCACCGTTCCCGCCGAGTTCGAGCGTGCAGTGCTTCCTGGGCACCGAGTCCATGATCGCGTAGCCGACCTTCTCGGAACCGGTGAAGGAGATGACGGGCAGGCGGTCGTCCCGGACCAGTGCGGGCATCCGGTCGTTGGCGACCGGCAGTACGCTCCACGCGCCTTCCGGCAGTTCGGTCTCGGCGAGCAGGTCGCCGAGGACCAGGGCGGAGAGAGGGGTGTTCGGGGCCGGCTTCAGGATGATCGGGGCGCCTGCCGCGATGGCCGGGGCGACCTTGTGGGCGCACTGGTTGAGCGGGAAGTTGAAGGGCGTGATGCCCAGTACGACGCCCTTCGGGAAGCGCCGGGTGAGCGCGAGACGCCCCTGGCCCGCCGCATCCGTGTCCAGGCGCTGTGCCTCGCCGCTGTTGAAGCGGCGGGCCTCCTCGGCGGCGATGCGGAACACGGACACCGAGCGGCGCACCTCGCCGCGGGCCCACTTGATCGGTTTGCCGTTCTCCGCGGAGATGAGCTGCGCGATCTCCTCGGTGCGCTCCGCGAGTCGCCTGCTCACGTGGTCGAGAGCGGCGGCACGCAGGTGGGCGGGGGTTGCCGCGAACTCCTCTCGAACGGCGTACGCGGCGGCCACCGCCTCCTCGACCTGATCGTCGGTCGGCACGCTGACCCGGCCGACCGGTCGGCCGGTCCAGGGCGAGGTCACGTCCAGTGCGGTCTCGCCGCCGGCCTGACGGCCGGCGAGCCAGAAGGAGCGGGTGGAAGTCATGTCCGGTCACGGCCTTTACGTTCGGGAAGAGCTGACACGTTTCCGTCAGCGGTTCCCACCGTAGGACCGTCCCCGTCAGGGACGAGTTGTACATAATGTAGCGACCTCTGATCCGCGGACGCCGGAAGGCCGCTTCCCTGACGGCCACTTCCTTCGCTAGTCCCCGTGCTTCGTACTCCGTACGTCGCGCCTTCCCGGTGGAGTTCGCCGGGAGCGTCGCCTCGCGTCGGCAGCCTGCGGAAGACATGATCGCCGGGAAGGCGTCACGGCAGCACCCGGAGCAGGGTGGTCACGGAACGGAGCAGCTCTTTGGTCGGCCGGAAATATCTGGTGGCTCCCAATCTCTTCGGCATCAGTTTCGGTGTGGCGGGGCTCGCTCAGGCGTGGACAGTGGCGCACGGCGTGGCGCGCGCACCGGAGTGGCCGGGAATCGTTCTGTGGGTGGGCGCGAGCCTGCTGTGGCTGCTGACCATGGTGGCCTACGCGGTGAACGTCCGTTCCCGGGGATCTCTGGGAAAGGAATTCACGCATCCGGTCACCGGCCCGTTCATTTCTCTGGTGCCGATCGTTCCCATGCTCGTCGGTGTCGCGTTGAAGCCGTACGCGGACACGGCCGGCAAGTGCGTCTACCTCGTCGCTTTCGTCGTCACGGTCGTTCTGGGAGGATTGCTGACCGGGACGTGGATTCGCGTCGAGATGAATCTGGTCGACTGGCATCCAGGATATTTCCTGCCTACCGTGGCAGGCGGCCTGCTGGCGGCGGGTGGGGCGGCGGCATTCGGCTGGGTCAGGCTTTCCGAGCTCATGTTCGGGTTCGGATTCATCTGCTGGGTCGTCCTCGGCTCGATTCTGCTCCTGAGATTGTTCACACAGCCCGCGCTGCCCAGCCGGCTGGTTCCCGTCATCGCCATCGAATTCGCTCCGCCCGTCGTGGCCGGGAACGTCTGGTTCGCGATGAACGGGGGAAGAGCGGATTTCGTGGCGAGCGGGCTCGCCGGATACGCACTGCTCATGGCACTCGTGCAGATTTCCATGATTCCCTCGTACCGGACGGCTCCCTTCGGCCCGCCCTACTGGGCGTTCGCCTTCACCTACGTCGCCGCCGTCACCGATGTGATCGTCTGGCTGAGAGCCGAGGACGTCGCCCATTCACACGTCATCACGTACGCTCTCCTGGCGCTCGCCACCCTCGGTTACGCCGCACTCGCGGCACGCACGGTGAAGGGCATGGTTCACGGCACGTTCCTCCCCGAATACCCTGCCGCGCGGTGACCCGGCCGGGCTCCGGAGGGCCGCGGCGTCATTCCGGTGAGGTCCTGCTCCCCGGGCTCGCCGGCTGCCGGCCGCACCAGTCCGCCAACGCCCGGCGGGTCGCGTCCATGCGTCGTTCGGGCGACTCGTCCGAGACGGCCCAGGCGATGTAGGCGTCCGGCCGGACCAGCACACTCTTCTTCGTCGAGCCCTGGGCGGACACGATCTCCACCTCGTCGGACCACTCGCTGATCAGCGAGGAGAGCCGAGGGGAGTCGTCGGGGACGACGAGCACGAACCGTCGGGCGCGCAGTGCTTCGTAGAGCCGGCGCCCGTCGCTCAGCGGGACGTCCGGAGCCCGCTTTCCTGCCAGAGGATGCGCGCCGGCCGCGGAGGCGTACGAGATGTCGAGTCCCGAGATCGCCCTGGCCAGCCGTCTGGCGATCCAAGGGGTCTTCAGCACCGTACGCGCCGAGAGATCACGGACCCCGCACAGCGCTCGCGGCGTGGTCAGAACACCGCGCAGCAGCGCTCCGCTCATCCGCAGCACCCGGCGTCCCACAGGGTGCCGTTCCCTCTCGTAGCTGTCGAGCAGCGAGTCCGGTGCGCGGCCGCGCTGGACGGCAGCCAGCTTCCAGCTGAGATTGGCGGAGTCCTGGAGGCTGGTGTTGAGGCCCATACCGCCGGCGGGGGAGTGGACATGCGCGGCGTCACCCACGAGGAAGACCCGGCCCACCCGATAGCGCGGGCACTGGCGTTCGTCGCTGTGGAAACGCGAGAGCCAGCGAGGGTCGTGCATGGAGAAGTCACTGCCCAGGGCCCGTCGGGCGACTTCACGGATCTCGTCCAGTTCGACCGGCGCGTCGTCCGACATCGGGTGACGCCGATTCCAGGCCATGACCCGGAACCAGGTGTCACCGAAGGGCACCACGATGGCGAAGGCGTCTCCGATCGCTCCCACGGTGGGCGGTTTCGTCGGCGGGTCGGCCAGACGCACGTCTGCGAGCATCATCGAACGGACGGCGGACCGGCCCGGGAAGGGAAGGCCGAGCGAGCGGCGCACGCAGCTGTTGCGCCCGTCCGCGCCGACGACGTAGTCCGCGCGGAGGCTCCGCTCGGACCCGTCCGGCGCCCGCACCGCCACGTCGACCCCGGTTTCGTCCTGCTCGACCCCGGTCACCTCATGGCCCCGCACCATGGTCACCCCACGCGCCTGGGCACGGGACAGGAGCAGGCGCTCGGTGTTGTACTGCGGTGTCACCAGCACATGGGGATAGCGGGTCGGAAGCCGGGACAGGTCGATCCGCAGGAACTGCAGAACGGGATTGCGAAGTCCGGTGGGCAGCAGTTCGTCGGCGAGGCCTCGAGCGTCCAACTGCTCCATCGTCCGAGCGTGGACGGCGAACGCGCGTGTCAGCTTCGACTCGTTCTCCCGCCGTTCCACGACGGTGCAGCGAAGTCCTGCTTCGGCCAGGTCCCCGGCGAGCAGCAACCCCGCCGGCCCGGCTCCGACGACGAGTACGTCAATGTCCGACCCCATACCTTGCCCTCCGCGGGACGCTGAGCAAGCAGGACGCCAGGGTCTTGACACACCCGTCAGGCGGGATATCGCGCGCCCTTTGCCGCACCGGTACGGCCGGTAATTCCCCGGCACGGTAAAGCGGGGATATCCGAAAGTCCCCGGAGTCCACGTATTCGGCGTCGGCGTGGAACAGGCGGTCGTGAAAACGCCGACGACGCCTTACAGTCCACCACGCGCGTCGTGGCGCTGCATCTTGTCGGGCGTGGTCTCCGCGCCTGGCCGGGCCGGCACCGAGGGCGCCGAGGGCATCACGGGCCGGGGAGGTCGGCACCGTGCCGGACGCGGCATGCGCGCACCTGGACTGTCAGGCGTAGGCCTTCAGTGCGGGCTCCGTGCAGGCGTTCAGGCGTCGCCCGGCGGGGAAGCCGCAGGTGACGTACCTCGCACCACCGTTTTTGTCCGGCCGGTCCATAACTCCGTTCTTTACCGTACAGTCCATAACCAGGCCCGCCTCCCCGTGCGGACTGTGGTGCGCGCGTGACGCTCGGTGCACGGGCAGGCGGCTCAGGGCGCAGTGCGGGCTCGCCGATTACATCCACACCGAAACCGCGACGCAAGAAGTGATGAGGAATGAAATGAGCAGCAACATCCACGCAATGGTGGCAAACGTCGAGGTGGACGACCTCGACACCGCGATCCCGCTCTACCAGGAACTGACCGGAGAAACGGAAGTCCGCCGATTCCCCTATCGTGACCTCGAACTGGCACTGGTAGGGCCTTTCCTGCTCTACTCCGGCCCTCTCGAGAAGTACGTCTCGCAGAACGGAACCGTCATCGTCGGCTCCCTGGCCCCCGTTCTCGAAGCCCTCGGCAAAGCGGGCGCCGAAATCCTCGAAGCACCCAACGAGGTACCCAACGGCACCAGAGTCGTCGCCCGCCACCCGGACGGTTCCGTCTTCGAATACATGCAGCTCCGCGCCTGAGCCCCGCGCTCCGAGCGGCTCCCCGAAGCCGTGTGATCCGACGGACCCCCGGAGCGGCCGGGGCCCGGACGCCGCCGTGGGCGTCGGTCCCGGCCGCTCGCGCGGACTACCTGAGGCCGAAGGCCCGGTTGACGGTCTGTCGGACACCACCGTCGTTCCGCTGCTCGGCCGTGACACGGATCGACACGAACTTCGCCCCGGCCGGTGCGTGGAGCCGGGCCCGCCACGAACCCCGGGTCTCCTTCAGGGCCTGCGGATGCCAGGAGGCGCCGTCGTCATAGGACACCTCGAGCCGGACCGAGGTGACGGCGTCCTTGGCCGCGTCGCTTCCGAGCACCACGGGGCGGACCGAGAAGTCCGAGGTGCGTGCCGCACGCCCCGCGCCGTCCAGGTCGGTCCCGTAGTCGAGTTGGGCGAGCGGGATGGCCTGGTCGTCGGCGTTGCCGGAAACGAACGTCCACTGCGTGTGCGTGCTGGAGGAGTAGGGGGTCAGGTCGGTGTTCCCCGTCGTGTCGGCGACGAGCCGGTACGGCAGTTTCCCGGGCGCCAGGTCGCCCACCCCGAAGTCGGGCCGTGGGCCGTTCCGCATCAGCAGCCTGTCGCCCTGGTAGAGCGCGAAGCTCCGGGACATGAGGCCCGTGTCACCGCTGTGGGCGGAACCTCCGTCACCGAATCCCGCGAGTATGCCGCCCATGGCGTCGCCGACGCGGTGCGGAACCTCGAAACCGAGCATGCGGGGCCGGGTGACGGGGCCGAACCAGTTCTCGCCGTGCACGCTGCGCGGTCGGTAGCTCGCGATGTCGGTGAAGGTCGACCAGCCGTCGATGGAGGCGTACTGCTGCCATTTGACGCCCTTTCCGGCGGAGACCCAGTCGGTGCGGTGCCCGGGTGCCACAGGCTCCCGCGGGAAGGGCGGGACGCGCGTGCCTCCGTACACCGAGTAGGGGTAGGCGGCCGGCCAGTGTTCGTACGACGGACTGTCCTCCCGGCTCTCGAGGATCTGCCGGCCGGCCGGCGGGGAGAAGGTGTTGTCGACGCGGGCGAGGCTGCCCGGGTCCGTGGCGGGCGAGGGGTCCTGCGGCACCCCTCCTTGGTGGTAGTCGGCCAGGTCGTACAGGTACGCCGGGGCGGGGTGGGCTTCGACCGCCAGCACCGTGCCGCTCCTTGCGGCGGCGGTGAGGGTGCGGATCATGCGCTCTCCGTCGTCCCGGGAGACCGAGGCGACCGGAAGGGAGCCCGCCGTCCGCTGGTCCGGGTCGCCGTACCAGTCGTACCCGCGGCCGTCCGCGTCGTTGACGACGAGGAGCATGGCCGCCGACGCGGCTCGCGCCGCGGCCGCCTGGTCCGCCGGCGCCACCTGGTCACTGCGTCGGACGACGACGGCCCTGCCGCGGGCGTGCAGGCCGGTGTAGTCGGCGGGCGCTCCGTCGCCGGCGAAGACCGCGGCCACATGCGCGGAGCCGTCGTGGAACGGCGCGGACCCCGGCTGGACCAAGAGGGAGTCCTCCAGGCGGTGGCCGCTGTACGTGATGGCGAGCGGCGTCTGCTTGGCACGGA
Organism: Streptomyces sp. NPDC001068; assembly: GCF_042897315.1. Taxonomy (NCBI): domain Bacteria; kingdom Bacillati; phylum Actinomycetota; class Actinomycetes; order Kitasatosporales; family Streptomycetaceae; genus Streptomyces; species Streptomyces sp. NPDC001068. Next base: position 452,387 of record NZ_JBIAYD010000005.1, read on the forward strand.
TCCGCGTGGTGAAGACGAAGCTGCCCCGGGTCACCTTGTTCTTGCTCGGCAGGGCCCAGAGGCTGTCGTACGCGGGTGAAGGCATAAGGATCTCGTGCAGTGCCCGGTCGTCGGCGGGCGTCGGCCGATCGGAGCTGAAGGAACGGTAGAGGTCGATCCGGCTGATGCCGACGGAAGTCGGCCTGGGCGTCGCCACCTTGACCCGGCGGACGTGCGACGCGTCCAGGTCGACGCTCCTGTCCGACGTCAACTTCAGTTCGGGCACGGTGAGTACGGCGTATCCCAGGGAGTGCGGTCCGTTGCGGCCCGTCACGTCGAGGGTGGAGACGATCGTGTAGGAGCCGGAGGCCCAGCGGCTGGTGAGGGTGCCGTTCGGGGCCCACATGACGGTCGTCCGCCCGTCGGCTCCGGTGATCTCGACCTCACCGCTGACGGGCTTGCCCGACCGGTCCTTCAGATGAACCGTCAGAGTGTGCTTCTCGGACTCGACGGACAGGCCCGTGGCGGTGTGCACGGTGCCGGTCGCGAAGCCGGCGGTGACCTGGGCCGCGTACTGTCCCGGCGCGAGGCCCCGGGGGTCCGCGGTGACCGTCACCGCGGTGGTGCCGTGCGCGGGCACCGTGACCCGGTCGGCCGCGAGGGTGAACACGCCTGCGGGAGTGTCGCCGCGGTCCACCCCGAGCCGCAGGGAGATCGCGTGCCCGGTCGGGTTGGTGTAGACGATCCGCCGTTTCACCGGCTTCGGATTCCGGTCCTCCGACCAGGGGATGAGCCCCGCGTCGACGGATCCGCTCGCGACCACCTGGTCCTGGAGGTAGGCGGCGCCCACGTCCAGTCGTCCGGTACCGGCCTGGTAGGGGCTGTACTCGGGCGTCAGGGCGCTGGTGCTCATCAAGGCGTCCTTGATCCGCCGCCCGGTCCAGGTCGGATGCTTCTGGGCCAGCAGCACCGCCGCTCCGGCGACATGCGGCGCGGCCATCGAAGTGCCGCTGTCCGTACGGTAGTAGCCCTCACCCGAGCTCATCAGCTGGGAGCGTGCGGCCAGTACGTCCACCCCGGGGGCGGTGAGGTCGGGCTTGAGGGCGTCGTCGTTCAGCCGGGGGCCCGCGCTGGAGAAGTCGGCGAGGTGGTCGGCGCCGTCCACCGCGCCGACGGTGAGCGCGGCGTCCGCCGTTCCCGGCGCGCTGACGCCGTACGGGGCGTTCCCGGAGTTGCCCGCGGCGATGACGAAGAGGGCGCCGGTCTCCGCGCTGAGCTGGTTGACCGCTTGGCTCAACGGGTCGTCCTGGGTGTGCCACGCGGGCGTGCCCAGGCTCATGTTGATCACCTTGGCGTGCTCGGTCCGGGCCGCCCACTCCATGCCGGCGATGATGCCGGATATGGGCCCCGATCCGCTGTCGCCCAGGACCTTCCCGACGATCAGGTCCGCCCCGGGGGCGACTCCGCGTTCCTTTCCACCGGACGCCGCCCCCGTCCCGGCCACGGTGGACGCGGTGTGGGTCCCGTGCCCGTTGCGGTCGGTGACGTCCTCTCCCTCGACGAAACTCCGGGCCGCCACCACGCGGTCGGCCAGGTCCGGGTGCGTGGCGTCCACACCGGAGTCCAGCACCGCCACCCGGACGCCCGCGCCGGTGCCTCCGGCCTTCCACGCCTTGGGCGCGCCGATCTGCGCCGTGGTGTCGGCGAGGTCCGCGCGCGCCCTGCCGTCGAGCCACACCTTGTCGACCCCCGCCGCGAAGGACGGTCCCGTCGCCCTGTCGGAACCCGGGGCCTCCTTCGGGGCGGCCTGCCCGCCGGTGCCGGTCAGGGCGTCCCAGAACACGGGTGTCCTGGACCTCCGCGCCTGGACGGCCTCTGCGTGGACGGAGGGGAGAGCCAGGGTCGTCCTCGTACCCGGCAGCGGGGTGTCGGACCGCAGCCGCCCGCCGGGGGCGCCGCTCCCGGCCGGGGAGCGCGTGACGATCAACGGCAGCGCGCTCGTACGGGCGTCGTCGTAGCCCTGGGCGATCAACTGGGTGATGTCGAAGAGCTGCCTGTCGAGTCGTCCGGCCGCGATGTACGGCATGGCGCGGTCGGGGTAGACGAAGGTGTCCCGGCCCTCGACGGCGACGCGGACGGATCCGTCCGCTCCCGTCACGCCCGTGACGCCGTCCACGGACACCGATCCGTCGGGCTGCTGAGTCGCCGTCACCTTGTCGCCGGTGATCAGCGTCACCGTGACCGGGACGCCCCGCGCCACGGGGACACCGTCGGCGGCGGCTTGCGGGGTCGGACGCGGGGGCGCGCCGTGGGCCACCCCGGGAGAGGTCAGGGCGGCGGCGAGGACGGTCGCCGCCAGAGCACCTGATCTTCGCGTGGACGGAGAACGCACATTGCCTCCTGGATCGTTGACGGACCGGAGCTGATCCGCTGCACAAGGAAAAGGGAGATATTTGAAATCTGGACTACTGGTCTGTCACGTGCGTGGACACCCACGGGTCCGGGGCTCGTGCGGCGGGCCGCAGCAGAGCGGCTCGGGGCGGTGCGCCGGACGCCGGACCGGGACACCGACCCGCGCCGCGGGGTGGCCGCCGGTTCGGCGGGACCCCGCGGGCGCGGGCCGTGGTGTGCGTCGGGGCGTGACGGGCCGTGCCGTGATGCGGGTGTCAGTAGGAGAACCGCTCCAGTCCCGTGCCCCAGCCGTTCACGACCCACCCCGTGCGGGTGTGCGCATCGAGGAAGAGTCCCTGACGGCCGGTGAAGTCGAAGTTGGAGCCGGCGATCGTGGAGGCCACGAGGTTGGCCACCGCGTGGCGTGCCAGCACCTTGCCGGTCGCCGGGTCCAGCACGGTGATCTCGCTCATCGCGTTGTTGTCGGTCTCGACTCCGCTCTCGTACAGGCTCGCCTCCACGGCGACCTGATGGGCGCCGTCCAGGGTCGGCCAGAGGGGACCGCGGGTACCGGTGTCGACCGTGGTGGACGGCGTCAGCGTCTTCTGGTCGGCGGTCAGCCAGGTGCTGGTGGGGAAGTCGCCGCCCTCGGGGTCGGGCTGGGCGGCACCGACGGCCGCGTAGACCTTGTCGCCCCTGCCGTCGGGCAGCAGTGCCGAGACGCACAGCGGCAGCGAGGTGACGGGCGTGACGGTGCCGGTGGCGAAGTCCGCGCCCACCGCGCCGTAGGGGACGCGGCCGCCCAGGCACGGGCCCATCGTTCCGCCGGTGGCGACGAAGACCTCGCCGGTGGAGGCGTCCACCGAGACGCTGTTGTAGGAGCGGTACAGGTTGTCCGGGTTGAGGGCCAGCGACTTGCCGACCCGTCCGGTGTTCATGTCGACCGGCCAGACGCGGCTGAGGCCGCTGTCGGGCTCGTAGGTGGTGACCAGACCGCGGTGGCGGGCCGGGTCCACGGTGCCGCCCTCGAGATAGGCGTTGCCTTCCAGCAGGTCGGAGAGCGCGGTGACCTTCACCGGGGCGCCGGTCGAGGGGTTCTCCACGTCGATCGAACCGGCCGAGCCGGCGAACGGGGTGTGGATGATCAGGGCGTGACCGGTGGCCGGGTCGGCGCCGAGTACCGCCTGCATCGTCCGCCCGTCGGTGGACTGGGCGAAGGAGGAACCGGCGGTACCGGTGGCGAGGTCGTAGCCGGTGGTGGCGGAACGGTCCAGGTGGTACCCCTCGTCGCCTCCCGTCGGGGTGAAGGAGTCGGTGGAGATCAGCGCCCTGCCGCCGGAGACGGTGAAGCTCTCCACGGTGCCGGCGACCGGATCCCCGTCGCGGTACTGCAGGAAGGACGTCGGCGACGCCTGACCGATCGGTGAGCCGTGCCGGGTGGCGAGCACCCGCACCGGGTACTGCAGCCCGGTCGGCAGCTTGAGCGCCGACAGGTCCAGCACGGTGTGGCCCTTCACCGCGGGCAGCCTGACGGTGAGGGTGGACGGGTGGTTGAAGCCGTCGTCGTCGCGGTGGCTTCCGTTCTGGTTGGTGGCGGTGTTCAGCGAGCCGTAGAGCGTGGGCCCGGGCGACATCACCTCGAACTCGGCGCCGTCCGCGCCGGACACACCGGTCGCGTCCCAGTTCACGGTCGCCTTCGACGCGCTGCGGACGGTGTCGGCGGCGTGCGCGCGGGTGTAGCCGTCCGTGGTCAGCAGCGGGGCGTCGGGCCGTTCGCCGGCGCCGAGCCCGATGCGCAGGGCGCGGAAGTCGCCGTAGACGGGGAGTATCCCGTAGAGGTCGGCCTGCCGGATGCCGACGCCGTAGAGTCCGGCGCCACCTGCCGTGAAGGCGGACGCGGGGATCGTCACGGTGCCCTTGGTCCGGGTGAGCGGGGTGGACCACTGGACGTTGAAGTCGTCCACCCCCGCGCTGGGCGTGTAGTGGCCGACGGAGGAGAGCACGAGGCGCGGGCTGTCCAGGTCACGGACGCCGGTGAGGTCGTACGAGACGGTCACGGAGCGGCCGAGCGGCGTGGCGCCGGGGGCCGCCGGGGCGAGCGCCTGCGCGTAGGTGCCGTCGTCGGCGAGGAACGTCAGACGCCGCGAGAGGCCGCCGACCACCTTGCCGCCGCGCAGCGCCTGGAAGGTGACGGGCACGCTGCGGGCGGTGGCGGAGGCGAGCGGCAGCCCGGCGGCGCCCAGCAGTTGGGCGGGCGTCAGGCGCAGGCTCGGCGTGCTGGTGGTGAAGACGCCCCTGTCGCCGACCTTCACCCGGTAGGTCAGGCCGTCGCGGTCGCCGGTCATGTCCAGGCCGAGGGTGATCGGTGAGACGGCGTTCTGGCCGGAGGGCGTGCCGTTGCCGTCGACGGGACCGGACAGGTCGATCGCCGTGGGGTCGGTGGACTCGGTGAACGCGGTGCCGGACTGCGTGGGCAGCAACTGCCGCTGGGCCACCGACAGTCGCACGGGCCGGGGCGCGATGCGGTACCGCTTGGCGAGGACCTTCTCCACGGCGCGGGTCACATCGAGCTGGGTGCCCATGGTGAGCGGCCGGTCCGCCTGCGGGGGCTGGGCGACGGGGTTGCCCGTGGAGACGAGGAGATCCCGGACTTGACGCGGCGTCAGGTCTTGGTGAGTGGCCTTGGCGGCCTGGAGCACGTCGGCCACGGCGGCGGCGATCTCCGGCGCGGAGGCGGAGGTGCCGCCGTTCAGCACGACCTCGACGTCCTGCGCCGCGCAGGGGCTGGAGGTGCAGACGTGCATGAGGGACGGCAGGTCGTCGCCGGGGGCGGCGAGATCGACGCGGGTGCCGAAGCCGGAGGAGTAGGCGGTGGAGCCGTTGTAGCGGGTCGTCGGGTAGACGCCCTGCCGGGTGTCGGCGGAACTCAGCGTGTCGTCGGTGGTGGTGGCGCCGGCCACGATCACGCCGCTGTCGACCACCTTCGACGGCGTGGTGGTGGGCTCCACGTCGTCGATGTCGGTCTGGGCGCCCGCCCTGCCGGTGGTGTCGGTGGGGGTGCTGCCGCCGTCGGGGCCGACGGAGACGGGCAGGGCGAGCCGGGTGCCGTCGTTGGAGGAGACGACCACGGCGATGCCGGACTTCACGATGGAGGTCAGGGTGGCCCGGATCGTCGGGTCGTCCTCCAGGTAGCGGCCGGGGAACCCGATCGACTCGTCGGTGCCGAATCCGAGACTGGCGGTGATGACACTCGGCCGGGGTTTCTGGTTCGCGGCGGCCTTCAGCGCGGCGGTGATGCCCTCGTAGCTGGCCTCCTTCGGCACGACGAGGCGGTACTGGGCGCCGGGGGCCAGGCCGAGCAGGTCGGTGGCGCCGCTGCCGGTCGCCCCGGGGCGCTGCCGGTCGTGGGGGAGAGGGGCCATCATCGAGAAGTCGAGAAGCACCTCGCCGAGGTTCGGGTCCTGGCCCTCGGTCGAGCCGCCGGGATCCAACTTGGCATCGTTGTCGGCCGTGTAGGTCGGGATGAGGGGCATCGACGGCTCGTCGAGGTAGCGCCGGCCGTCCTTGACGACGGTGGTGGGGCCGTAGGCGCGTACGTAGTCGTCACCGTTGTCGGCCATCGACTGGTCGGTGAGGTCGCCGATGGAGACGTTGGTGACGATCTGTCCGGCGCCGGGCAGGGCGTGCAGGTAGGTGTCCGCGTCCGCGAAGACGCCGGCGGCGTCCACGCCCTGGGCGTTGAGGTAGGACTGGAAGGACGTGCCGAGACCGTCGTTGGCGGGCAGACCGGTGGTCGTGGCGGGCTGCGGCGCCTTGCGGGCGTCCTGTCGCAGTACGGCCTTGACGGCCGCGGTCAACTTCACGGGGCCGGTGTTCATCGGCTGCATGGGTGTCCGCTGGGCGGCGGCGCCCTGCCTGGTGCCGAGGGTGTACGGGCCGCCCAGGGCGGCCTGGGCGCGTGCGGTGATCGCGGTGGCGGAGGGGCTGATCGTGGCCCCGAGTCCGGTGCGGCCGGCCGAACGCGGCACGGGGAAGGCGCGGGTGCGGCCCCGCGCGTCGGTGAGAGTGCCGGCGCCGTCGTCCGCCCAGGCCACCTTCGAGCCGTCCGCGAGGGTCAGGCTGTGGCGTGCGGGCGCGGTCGGTCCGGGACCGCCGGCGGGCGCGGCGACGGCCGGGCCGGCCGCCACCAGGGGGATCAGCAGGGCCAGTGCGGCCGCTGCCTGTCTTGCCTGTCGGTGCATCGATGTGCTCCTTGCGCGCGAGGACTTCGGGGGCGGCGCGGGTGCGGGTCTGCCGGCGCTGGCAGCTCCTGCCGGTCCCGCCGCCGCGAAACGCCCGGGCCGTCGGGGTCGGTGTGGCGGTGTACCGGGGTGTGCGGCAGAAGGTGCTGATCACCATGTGACGGGTGCGCCGACGCGGACAAGGGAATGCCGGTGCGGTTGAGCGCAGTTGCGCATTGGCGCGACGCGGGAGCGTCGCACCGGAGGGCGATTGGCCCTTCGATGCCATGGTTTGGACTGCTTTACGGGCCCGGTCGTGACGGCGTGGGAACGCTCCCGCGGTGGACCGGTGCGCGCGGTACGGGGTTAGGATCGCCGCACTCCCACCGGTGAACGACAGCAGGGGCCGCCCGATGCCCGCGGAGCCGCAGGTGCCGCAGATCCCGCAGGTGCCCTGGAGCGGCCTGGGCCTGCCGCCCTTGGCGGGACGGATCCTGGAGTACCTGGTCGGGCACCCGGAGACGACTCCCGGCGAGACGGCGGCGGCCCTGGGCGCGTCAACCTCCGCCACCACCCGAGCACTTCGGCTGCTGGAGTCGGAACTGCTCGCCGTCCGGGTCAGTGGACACGCGGGCCGCTGGAGCGCCAGCCCGCCGCGCCCGGCGCTCGGCAGCCTCCTGGCCCGCCGCCGCGAGGAGCTGGCGAGTCTGGAGACCCATGCCGAGCTGCTCCACGAGATGCACATCGCGGCCACCGACCACCGCTTCGCCACGGACCAGTTCGAGATCCTCGGCACCGAGGACCGGGTCACCGCGCGCTACGCCCACCAGCTGCGAGCCGCCCGGCACGAGGTGCTGCACCTGGTGATGCCGCCGTACGTGGCGGCGGTCGACGGCGTGCCGGACAGGCTGACCGTTCAAGCGGCGGCGATCCGCACGGGCGTCCGCTTCCGGTCGGTCTACGACAGTGACACCCTCACCGACGAGATATCACTGGAGACCGCGCGGCGCGGCGTCGAGATCGGTGGCGAGGTGCGGCTGTCCAGCAGCCTGCCGATGAAGCTGGTGATCTTCGACGGCACCACCGCGATCATGCCCCTGCGGCGGGACGACGCGGCGGCCGGCTCGCTGCTGGTGCACTCCCCGACGCTGCTGCACGTACTGACCGCGCTGTTCGAGAGCCTGTGGTCGCACGGGGTGCCCTGGGGACAGGAAGGCCGCCAGGCGCCACCCGCGCCCGCCTCCGACACGCCGAACCCGCGGGCCCGCGAGGTGCTGCGGCTGCTCTCGCTCGGCATGAAGCAGGAGTCGATCGCCCGCACGCTGGGGGTGAGCCGACGCACGGTGCAGAAGGACATCAGTGACATCGGCACGGCCCTGGGCGCGCGCAACCACTTCCAGATCGCGCTGCTCGCGCAGGAGCGCGGCTGGCTGACCCCGGGCCGGTGAACTCGGCGCCAGGGCCGGGTTCGTCCGCTCCCGGTGCGCGATCGGCTCCACCGGTGCCCGGGGTCTGACAGGGGAGGGCCGCCCTCGTCCGCCGTCACGGACCCACCGGGCGCGACGATGCCCGACGCACCCTCAGGATTGCGGCGCATGACCCTGGTTGGCGTCACGGGTGGTGTGCTGTGATGCCCCTGTGCTTTTGCATCGTTGAAACCAGCGGAGTCCCACACCCGCGTGCGGGTGCGGCAGGGTCCGTCACCGGTCACCGAGAACGGAGTCACTCATGAGGTCTCTTCACAGGAGACGGCGGTCGAGATCCCCGCGCCGATGGGCGGGGATCGCCGCCGCCCTCGGCACGGTCGCCGCCGTCGCCCTCTCCGGTGCGTCGACCGCGTCGGCTCAAGGCGCGACGAGTACGGCCGGCAGCCCCCGGCTGCGGATCCCGTCCGTCACCGCCGGGGACGCCCGCTTCGAGATACTCTCGCCGACACTGATCCGCACCGAGTACGCGGGTGACGGCAAGTTCACCGACGCCCCGACCTTCAACGCCATCGGGCGCGCCGGATTCACCCCCGCCGCCTACACCGCCGACCGGTCCGACGGCTGGCTGACCGTCCGGACCAGCGCCATGACCCTGCGCTACCGGATCGACTCGGGCCAGTTCGACACCGGTAACCTCTCCGTCGCCACGACGGCGGGCGGCGCCCCGGCGACCGCCACTCCCTGGCAGCATCTCACCTGCCGCACCGGCGAGTTGTGCGAGGCGGAGAACCTCCGGCTCGACGGGGTCTCGGTGGCCACCGACCACACCGGCTACACGGGCACGGGCTTCGCCGCGGGATTCCAGGGCACCGGCGGTTCCCTCACTTCTGACATCGATGTCAGCGCCGCGGCGGACTACCAGTTCGCCCTGCGGTACGCCAACTCCCGCGGTGGCGACGGACAGACGCAGACCCGCACGCTGTCCGTCACCGTCGACGGCGGCAACCCGCAGACGGTCAGCCTGCCCGCCACGGCGGACTGGGACACCTGGAAGCTCGCGACCGCGTCCCTGCACCTCGCGGCCGGACACCACACGCTCGCCCTCACCCGGACGGCCACGGACTCCGGGAACGTCAACGTGGACAGCGTCGCCGTCGTACGCCCCGGCGACCCGTACCCGCCCGTCTCCAGCACGGCCGCGGCCGACTGCCGGTTCGCCGTGAGCTGCGAGGCGGAGGCCGCCCGTACCGACGGCACGGCCGTCAGGGCCACCGACCACAAGGGGTACGCCGGGGGCGGCTTCGTCGCCGAGCTGAACCAGGGCTCGACCCTGACCACCCACGTGGTGGGCGTCCCCGCCGACGGCGACTACACCCTGCACGTGCGCTACGCCAACGGCACCGGCGGCGACGGCCTGCACCGGACACGCACCGCCACGGTGTCCGCCGCCGGCACCAGCGGCACGCTGTCGATGCCCGCCACCGCGGACTGGGACACCTGGGGCACCGCCTCCGTCCCCGTCACCCTGAAGGCCGGAACCGACGACATCACGCTCAGCTGCCCCGACGCCACGAGCTGCCACGTCAACGCGGACACCCTCGCGGTCACCACGCCCACCGGCGCGGCCCCGCCCCCGCACATCGCCCTCGGCGGCTACCGGCGCGGACTCGACGGCGTGACCGGCAACGGCGGCCCCCTCGTCACCACGCCGGGACTGCTCGACCGCGACGGCTGGTACCTGCTCGACGACACGACCTCTGCGCTCTACGACACCGGCACGCAGAAGGTGACGCAGCGTCCCGGACACGGCGGCGCCCCGTACCAGGACGGCTACCTGTTCGCGTACGGGCACGACTACAAGCAGGGCCTCGCCGACCTGGCCACCCTCACCGGGCCGCCCGCGCTCCTTCCCCAATGGGCCTACGGCGTCTGGTACTCGGAGTACATCGACCGCACCGCGGCGGACTACCGGAACACGATCCTGCCGGCGTTCCGCTCCGAGGGCGTCCCCCTCGACGTCCTGGTGACCGACACGGACTTCAAGGCCGTCAACAGCTGGAGCGGCTGGGAGATGGATCCGGTGAAGTTCCCGGACCCCAAGGGCTTCTTCGACTGGTCCGCCGCCCAGGGCCTGCACAACACGCTCAACGTGCACCCCAGCATCCTCGCGTCCGACCCGCAGTTCGCCCAGGCGCAGGCCACGGCCAAGGGCAAGCTGGTGAAGGGCGGTTGCGCCTCGGGCGCCGGGGACGACTGCTACACCTTCGACTTCGGCGACCCCGACCAGCTCAAGGCGTACCTGGACCTGCACCGCACGATGGACGATCAGGGCAACGACTTCTGGTGGCTCGACTGGTGCTGCGACGCGGCCCGTTCGACCCTTCCCGGCGTCACCCCGGACGCCTGGATCAACCAGCAGTACGCCACCGCCACCGCACAGCGGATCGGGCGCGGCTTCGTCCTCTCCCGGGCCTACGGATCACTCCAGGCCGGCGGCTACAGCGGCCAGCAGGGGTTGCCCACCGGGCCGTGGGCGGACAAGCGCTCCACGGTCCACTTCACCGGCGACACCTCGTCCACCTGGGGCACGCTGAAACTCGAAGTCGGCTACACCCCGGGGGAGTCGGCGGCGACCGGCATGGCGGCCATCACCCACGACATCGGCGGCCACAACGACACCACGGGGCTGACCGGTTCGGAGACCTACACCTCGGACGGCAGGACCTACACCACGCACAAGCTGCCCGACGACCTCTACGCCCGCTGGGTCCAACTCGGCACCTTCCAGCCGATCGACCGCCTGCACAGCAACCACAGCGACCGGCTGCCCTGGCAGTACGGCACGGCGGCGCGGAAGTCGGCGGACAAGTTCCTCAACCTCCGTGAGGCGCTGGTCCCGTACACGTACACGCTCGCGGAGGAGGCGAACAGCACCGGCCTGCCGATCGTCCGGCCCACGTACCTGGAGTACCCGGACGAGGAGAAGGCCTACACGACGGCCGACAGCGAGTACTTCTACGGCTCCGACATGCTGGTCGCCCCCGTCACCACCGGCGGCACCTCGGCCACCACCTCGGTCTGGTTCCCGCCGGGCCGGTGGACCGACTACTTCACGGGCAAGACCTACACCGGTGGTACGACCCAGGACATCACCACCGGTCTCGACACGATGCCCGTCTTCGTCAGGGCCGGCGGCATCGTGCCCACCCGGACCCACGACGTCGCCGCGGACGATCTCGCCCCCCTGACCGACGTCACCCTCACCGTCGCCGCCGGGGCCTCCGGCTCCACCACCCTCTACGAGGACGACGGCAAGGCCGTCGGCCGGGCCCGCAGCGCCACCACCCCCGTCCGCTACAAGGAGTCCGGCGACGTCCACACCCTGACGATCGGCCCGGCCCGGGGAACGTTCCACGGCCAGCCCCGGCAGCGCACCTGGACGGTGTCGGTCCGCGGGACACAGGCGCCGACCCGCGTCACGGCCGCCGGCGCCACCCTGTCCGCCCACGCCTACACCTGGGACGCCACCACGGACACACTGACGATCACCCTTCCCCGCCACTCCGTCCGCACCCCGATCAGGATCGCGTTCCGCGACTGACCTCGGCTCGTCGGTCCGACGCGTCATGCGTCGGACCGACGCTCGTTCCTGCTCCCGCCCCACGAAGGTTTGGGGCTTGCTGATGCGGTCCGCCGGCCAACCCGGCATGCCTGGCCGGGGGTCAGGCGCGGCGGGCTGCCCAGACGGTGCGCTCGGTGCGAACGGCGAGATCCTCGCGGTGCAGAAGGCAGTTCGGGCCGCTGATGTCGAGGAGCTCGTCGAGTGCGGCCAGGTCCTCGGCGGCGAGGGCGGGTGCCGCGACGGCGCGGATGCGCTGCAGGCTGCCGTAGGCGTAGCGGCCGACAGCCTCGCTGCGCTCACCGGCGATGTCGACCGTGAGGGTGCGCTCGTCCTCGACGGTGAAGCCGGCGGCCGTCAGCGTCGTCCGCCAGTCTGCGCCGCGGTGCGGAACACGCTCGGCGTGGAAGCTGTCGATCGCGGCGTGGACGCGCTCTTCGAGGCCAGGCCGCTTCTCCGGAGCGTGTGCGGGCAGGAAGCGGGGAAAGTCCGTGAGCTCGACGACGGCGAACAGGCCGCCGGGAGCGAGCAGTTCACGGACGCTCGCCAGGGCGCGGTCGGGGTCGGCCATGTGGTGCAGCGAGGCCGAGGCCCACACCAGATCCGGCCTGCCGAGGTCGGGCCAGTGACTGGCGTCGAGGTCGGCCCGCACGGTCCTTGTGCGTCCCTCGACACCGCGGGCGGCGGCCTTCTCGTGCAGGAGCCGCAGGTGTCCCGCCGAGCTGTCGACGCCGGTGACGTGGGCATCGGGGAAGCGTTCGAGGAGCGCGAAGGTGCCCGCGCCGGTTCCGCACCCCAGGTCCACGATCTGACGCGGCTCGCTCTTCAGCGGCAGCCACGCGGTGACGGCCGCCATGTGCTGGGCGAGTACCTCGGCGTCCAGCTCGAGGATCTCTGCCTGACCGCGGTCGTCGTGGTCGTGGCGACTGTCGCGGTCGCGGTCGTGTGCGTGTTCGTGTTCGTGCTCGGGTCGATGGACGCCGTCGTCGTGGCGGGGGGTCTGATGATGCGTGTGGGACATGGCGTCACCGTAGGGTCGACATGCGCCTGCCGCAGGGTTCCTTGCGGAATGCGCAAGAGGATGGCTTGCTGTCCTGCCGGTCACGCAACATCGCCGACCGGGCCGAGGCGCTACGGGTGACCGCGGACGCCCTTCCCGGGGCTCCGAGCGGCTCCTCAGCCGGCGTCGGAGTCATCGGCATCGGCGTACCTCTGGTGACCGCGGCGGGCGTCGCGGTCGAAGATGCCCATGATCTCGCAGGGGCCGCCCTCGGCGCCGATGGCGTGCGGCATCATGGTCGGAAACTCCGCGGCCTGGTTGGTCTCGATGCGAAAGCGCCGGTGGCCGAGCATGAGTACGGCGGTGCCGGACAGCACGACGAGCCACTCGCGTCCGGGGTGGGCGCGCATGCGGGCCGGGTTGTCGGGCGGCGGGTCGGTCATTCGCTGACGCATGACGCTCATGCCGGGGTCACCCTTGACCGGCCAGCGCATCAGGCCGTGCTTGCCGTCGATCATCGGGCTGATGACGACGTCGTCGGCGGCGTTCTCCACGAGCTGGTCCAAGGTGGTGTCCAGCGCGCGGGCGAGGGTGACGAGCTGGTCCAGGGCGAGGCGGCGCTGACCGTTCTCGATGCGGCTCAGTGAGGACTGGCTGAGGTTGGCCCGCCCGGCCAGCTCCTCCAGGGACCAGCCCTGTGCGACGCGCAGTGCGCGGATCCGTTTGCGTACGAGGCTGTCGAGCTGGCCATCTTCTTGCGTCATGGGCAACATCGTATGCCCCTGATGCAAAGCGGGCCTAACGTCGGAGCCGGACGGTCCAGCACGGGGGCCGCGTTCTACGAAAGGGCGCGACATGTCCGCGCGGACTTCCCCCCCGCCTGGCCGCACCGCCGACCGACGGATGACCTCGTCCGCTTCGAGGGCGGTCCGGAGCCGGAGAAGCGCCGTGCGACGGGCCGTCCAACAGTCAGGGCTGCAGCACCCCCAGTCCCACCGACCTGGCGCCGACTTGTCCCGGCGCCGGTCCCGCATGCCATTCGGAAGGAAACGATGAGTACCCACCAGCCTCCCCAGGCGGCCGCACCCGTACCCGGACCCAATACCGGCGGGGGAACGCCGGACGCGCGTCAGCTGCGCGCGATCCTGGTCACCGTCTCGATCGCGCTGATGGCCGTCATCGCCTCGGTGTCCGGGCTGAACGTCGCCCAGACCCACCTGGCCGTCGAGTTCGGCGCCTCCCAGACCACCGTCCTGTGGATCATCAACATCTACACCCTCGCCCTCTCCGCCCTGCTGCTGCCGCTCGGCGCGATCGGTGACCGCGTCGGCCGCAAGCCCATGCTGATCACGGGCCTGATCATCTTCGGCGCCGCCGGCGTGGTGGCCGGCCTCGCCCCGTCTGCCGGGGTGATGATCGCCGCGCGGGTGGCCGCCGGCGTCAGCGCGGCGATGATCATGCCGATCACTCTCGCGGTCATCACCTCGACCTTCCCCGAGGAGGAGCGCGGCAAGGCGATCGGCGTGTGGACCGGCGTCGCCGGAGGCGGCGGCATCCTCGGGATGTTCCTCTCCGCCCTGCTGGTCGACGTCGCCGACTGGCGCTGGTTGTTCGTCCTGCCCGTGGTGCTGTCCGTCGTCGCGCTGGCGATGACTCTGAAGTCGGTGCCCGACTCCCGTGAACGGCCTTCCCATTCCTTCGACGCCGTCGGAGCGGTGGTCTTCGCCATCGCCGTGACCGGCCTCATCTTCGTCCTGCAGGAAGGCCCGGAGCGCGGCTGGACCGCCCTCGTCACCCTGCTCGCTCTGGCCGTCGGCATCGTCGCCGCCACCGCCTTCGTGGCCTGGCAACTGCACCGCCGCGACACCGCCCTGCTGGACGTACGCCTCTTCCGCGAGCGCGGCCTGGCCGGCGGTTCCGTCACCCTGCTCGTCGTCTTCGGCGTCCAGGCGGGCATCGCCGTCGTCCTCTTCCCGTTCTTCCAGGCCGTGCTCGGCTGGTCCGGACTGCTGTCCACCGTGGCGATGATGCCGATGGCCGTCATGATGATGGCGGCGTCGGGGCTGGCCCCCAAGCTGGCCGGCAGGATCGGCGCCCGCTCCACCATGGCCGTCGGTGTCGCCCTGGCCGCGATCGGCCTCGCGTTGATGGCGCTGTTCGTCTCCGTCGACGGCGGGTACCTGTCCATCCTGGCCGGCATGCTCGCCATGGGCGTCGGGATGGGTCTGTCGATGACGCCGTCCACCGAGGCCATCACCGGCTCCCTGCCCCGCGCCAAGCAGGGCGTTGCCTCCGCCCTGAACGACGTCACCCGCGAGTTCGGCACCGCCCTCGGTGTCGCGATGCTCGGCGCGCTCCTGGCCGACGGCTACCGCGGCGCCATCGACGGCAAGCTCGACGGCATCCCCGACGCCGCCGCGGACACCGCCCGCGAGGGCATCGCCAACGCCGTCGAGGTCGCCCCCACGACGGGTGGCCACGCCCAGGCCGTGATCCACGCGGCGCAGCAGTCCTTCGTCGAGGGCTGGCAGCGGTCCATGTGGGTCGGCGCCGCCGTCATGACCGTGCTGCTCCTCTACGTCACCCTGCGCGGCCCGAAGAACACCCGACCCCTCGAACCCGACACCGAGGCGGCCCCCGTGACCGGGGTTGCGGACAGCGTCGCCGCTCGCTGACCCGGCGTTCCTGTGCCGTAGGCGACGGCCAGGACGTGCCGGTCAGGCGGGACTCCGGCGATGCTCGCGAGTCCCGCGTCCCGGCCGAACGCCTCGAAACGCAGGTCCGTCATGAGATCCGCGCGTCAGCGGTGGCCGACATAGGCGACGAGTCCGCCGACGGTCAGGCCCACCGCGCATCCGCTGCGGAAGTATTCGTGGCGCATGTCCGGGGTGTACTGCGCGGCGGTCATCGCGTACGGCGTGCGGACTCCCAGTTGCACACCGCACAGGCACACGACGTGTCCCTGACGCAGGGCGGCGGCCTCCCACTCGGGGTCGTGCGGGACCCAGGTCCGGGAGTAGAGGTCACCGTCCGGCATCCGCAGTTCCAGCCTGGAGTAGGCGTGGCCGAAGTGCTGCCACGGTCCTGGCTGGTCATCGGGTGTCTCGTGCAGTTCCCATCCGGGGATCGAACGCAGGTCGGCGTAGCCGGGCGGCCTGCGTCTCATACCGAAGTAGACCTCGTCGGGGTCGCGTCGCGGTGGTTCGCGCATGCGCAGCTCGTCGAAAACGGTGGGCCGCTTCCTGCCGAGGCGGACCTCGTCGTCGGACGGGGGTGGTTCGGGCAGGCGCAGGTCGGAGAACCCGGGCGGCAGGCGCCGCATGCCGAACAGGATGGCGCCTTCGATCTGCGGTTCCTCGGGTACCTCGTCGAGCGAGGCCGCCTGCGGCACGGCGTACTGGATTCCGTAACCGTTGACGCTCCGGGCCCGCCTGAACTCGAAGAGGGCCGTGGGCATGTGACGCGTCTGAGCGTGATCGAGGGTGACTGTGCCCTCCGCGGTCTCCAGGCCCATCAGCACGCCCTCGAGCCGCAGTGCGGGGTCGTCGCAGAACAGGATCTGCCCGTGGTCGTCGGCCTCTTCGTACTGACGCCTGTTCATCTCCCTCAGTCCTCCGGGTGGTTGCTGCTCGTCGTCCACGGAGCGGACGGTTGGACGTTTATTCATCCTATTGAAGGATCGTTGAACGATCCATACATTGGACGGCGTGCACCACCGGGCCGACGGTCTCGTCGAGGACAGGGGTGAGGGTGAGCGCGGAGGAAGCGGGCCAAGGACGGACAGGCGTGGGCCGGCGAGTGCTGGTGGGCGCCGCGAGCACCGGAGCAGCGCTGGCGCTGTGGGCGATCGTGCGTCTGGTCGCGCGCACAGCCTTCGTCGCGCACGAATCGTGGATCGACGTGCTGGGCGCGTCGGCGATCCTCCTCGGCTGCGTGCTCCTCTGCACGTGCTGGTACGTGGACCTCAGATGGCTCGTGGGTGCGATGTGCCTCTTGGGCGTACTGATCCTGCAGAACCTGGAGTTGGACCAGCGGGCACTGCACCAGCACGGGCGTACCGAACACGTCAGGGTCCGACAGATCGGGTGGTCCGCCGGAGACGGCATGGGCGCCGGCGCCCACCGCTACACGGTCACCGTCATCGACGGCCCGCCGCTGGCACCGATCGAGGAGAACGGGCTCATGGGCTGGAAATGGGTGGTCGGCGGCACGTACGCGGTGACCGTCGATCCACGGGGCGATGCCCCGCTCGTGCGAGGGGGCAGGCCCGGGCCTCCGGTGATCCAGCAGTTCCTGCAGGTCCCGCTCGGCCTCGGCCTGGCCCTCGTCCTGTGGAGGCCCGCAGTCCTGCTCCTGCGCCGACAACGCGTTCCTGCAGTCGGCCCCGCCCAGCCATAAGGAGGCTGTGACCGCGCGGCGCCAGGTGCCGGCGATCTCGCCCGCCCCGGTCCCGGGACCGGCTCCCGGCCGCTCGGCCGCGCTCCTCGGCGCTTTCGGACCTTACGTCCGACCGCCAGAGGTCACAGTGGTCCCCAGGTGGTGGCGTGTTCCAGGAGACGGCGCCGGACGAGTTCGACGGCGGGAGCGGCGGGCTCGGCGCGGGTGACGAGGTAGAGGGTGTTGAGCGGCGGCACCGGGGTGCGGTGCAACTGCTCCAGGGACCCGGCGTTCAGCGCCGGTTCGACCAGGTAGCGCGGAAGGACCGTGATCCCCGCGTCGGCGATCACCGCTGTGAGGACGGCCCGCAGGTCGGGCACCACCACGGACACCGGGTTGGGCGGCCGGCTCCGGAACTCACTGCGCCAGTACCGCCGGATGATGGGCAACTCCTCGGCGTAGGCCACCAGCGGCAGATGCGCCAGGGCCGCGACGGGATCCTCCGCGAGCCGCAGCGGGTCGACGGAGCGGGCCGCCGTCGGAGTGCCCACGAGCAGGAACTCCTCGTCCACGAAGGGCGTCGCGGTCAGTGTGCGCAGCTTCGCCGGCGGACGGACGGAGGACGCCACCAGGTCCAGACCGCCCTCGGCGAGGGAGACGAGCAGCGGCTCGGAGAGACCGAGGGTGATGTGCAGGACCAGCCCCCGGCGGCTGAGCGGGGCGAGCGCGGGCAGCAGCCGGGCCTGGGTGAACTCGCCCGCCGCACCGATCCGCACGGTGCCCCGGCAGGCCGGTTCGCCGGCGTCCTCGGCCAATGCCTGGCGCAGGCCGTCCAGGTGGGGGCCGATGCGGCGGGCGAGCTCGTGCGCCCGGTCGGTGGGGCGGGCACCGTTGCGCGAGCGGGTGAACAGGTCGTCGCCGAGCCGCTCCTCGAGCCGGGCGAGCTGTCCGCTGACGGCCGGCTGCGAGACGCCCAGCGCACCTGCGGCCGCCGTCAGTGAGCCTCGGCGGTAGATCTCCAGGAAGGTGGTCAGCAGATCGAGCTCGGTCACGCAACCACGATACATAAGCAGGCTTATGGAACGAACGTGATGGCAGAGCGGACCTGATGGATGCTGGACGGCGTCACCGACACCGGGACGCACCCGAACCGCGTCCCCGTCCGAGAAGAGGTCCCTTTCCCATGGCGAAGATCCTGATGGTCATCTCGGCTTCCGACACCCTGGTCCTGGCCGACGGCAGCGCCCACCCCACGGGCTACTGGGCCGAGGAGGTCGCCGCCTCGCACCGCGTGCTCGTCGAGGCCGGCCACCAGGTCGACATCGCCACCCCCGGCGGTGTCCGGCCGACGGTGGACCCGGTGTCCCTGGACGAGCGAGGCGGGGTGGATCCGGCCACCGGTGCCGCCCTGCGCGCCTACCTGGAGTCAGTCGAAGCGGATCTGTCGGCCCCGCTCGATCTCGCGGCCGTCCGTGGCACCGACTACGACGCCCTCTTCCTGCCCGGCGGCCACGCCCCGATGGCCGACCTGGCCGCCAGCGCGGAACTCGGCGCCCTGCTGGTCGAGGCGGACGGCCGGGGCGGGACCGTCGCCGCCCTGTGCCACGGTGTCGCCGCCCTGCTCAGCGCGGAGCGCGCCGACGGCACGTTCGTCTTCGAGGGCCGCACCCTCACCGGCTTCACCGACGAGGAGGAGCGCCAGGGCGGTCTCGGCGACGCCGCGCCGTGGCTGGTGGAGAGCCGCCTCGCGGAGCGCGGGGCGCTGCTGAAGACCGGCTCCCCCTGGTCGGACACCGTGGTCGTCGACGGCAACCTGATCACGGGCCAGAATCCGCAGTCCAGCGTCAGCGCGGCCGAGCGGGTGCTCACCGCCCTCCAGGGCGCCTGAGGACCTGGCCGTCGGCGGGACGGCGCGGGACGGGTGCCGGTCCGGGCGCGGCGCGGCCGGCACCACCGTGAAGCAGGCCATCCGGCCGGCGCACCGGTCACGCCGGCGATGAGGAGCGGCGTGGCCCGCCGGACCCGGCAGGGCGCCGGTCTCGGGGTGCCGGCGCAGGGCCTTGCACGTAGTCGACGGTCTGCATCATGCCGAGGTCCTCGTGGTGGAGTTGGTGGCAGTGGGCGATGGTGCGGCCGGTGAAGTCCTCGTACCTGACCAGGAACGTGGCGGACTGGCCGGGTGTACCGCCGGTCAGTCCGACGGTGTCGTGCCAGACGGGCGGGTCGAGCCGTTCGCCGTTCCTGTGGGTGAGAAGGATCTGGTTGGTGTGGAGGTGGAAGGGGTGGTTGAACGCGGGCATGGTCTCGTCGCTGCGGACCGTCCATCGTTCTACGGTGCCCAGGCGCAGGGTGTGATTGATGTGGTCGGGGTCGAACAGGCCGTAGGCCGGGTCGTGGGTGAGGTCGCCGTCGGGATCCGCCGCCGGGGTGGCGTTCGTGCCGAGCATCCGGAAGGCGTTGGGGAAGGCCCCCGTGAAGACGCCGGCGTCGGCGTGGAAGACGACCTCCCGGTCCGCGTCGGGGTTCGCCACCTCCCGCTCGTCGAGGAAGGGTCTTCCCGGCGGCAGTGAGACCGGCAGCGCCATCGGCGGGTCCAGCGGCTCTCCCGTCACCCGGATCGTCATCAGCGGCGCGGGCACTCCGGCCGCCCGCAGGGTGTAGTCGCCGGGTGCGCCGCCCCGCACGAGGACGTCGGCGCGGTTGCCCATGGCCAGATGCACCTGCGTCCTGGGCACCGGTCCGGCGAAGGTGACACCGTCCTGCGCGATCTGGTGCAGGGAAGGCCTGCCGCGCTCCGGGCCGATCGTGAGCCGGAGGGCGGTGAAGGCGGTCGCGGCCACCAGCCTCCACCGCTGGACCTCGCCCGGGCGCAGCGTGAGGGTGGGGTTGACGGCGCCGTTGACGGTGAAGACGGACGGGACACCGGTCATCCAGTGGCCCGACGTGAAGGCGGGGACCTTGCCGTCCTCGAGTTTGAGTTCGCTGACGCAGACGACGACGTCGGCGGCCGCCTTGATCTCGGGTACGTCGTCGACGTCGCCCTCGACGACGATGACCCCGGCCATTCCGCCGGCGATCTGTTCGGCCGTGGATCCGTGCAGGTGGGGGTGGTACCAGTAGGTGCCCGCGGGATGGTCGGCCGGAATGTCGACGACCGTCACGTACCGCGGTTCCGCCGCACCGGCGGCGGCCTCGGCCGCCGTGCGCGGCGCGAACTCGCGCAGGACGTTGTCGGCGTGCCCGGACGGGGAGACGTGCATGCCGTGGGTGTGCAGGTTGAAGCTGTTGGCGTGGTGGGGCCTGTTGTGATCGCCCTCGTGGGGCGGGTTGGGCGGCAGGCCGTTGACGTGCGTCAGCCGCAGCACGTCCCCACCGCGCACGCGCAGAGTCGGCCCGGGAACAGCCCCGTTGTAGGTGCGCGTGGTGACGGGGCCGTAGCCCGGGACGGCGATGCCGGTGAACCGGACGTCGAGGGTGTGGTCGAGCACCGGCGAACCCCGCCCCGGCACCGGCCGTGAGGCGACCACGGCCGGCTGCGGAAACGGCACGGACGGCACCGCCGCGGGCCGTTCGGCGGGGAGCCCGCCCGGGCGCGTTGCGAGGCCCGCTGGGATGGCCTTGAGCACCGATCGACGGCTGATTGCGTTACGTCCTGGCACAAAGCTGGAATCTACATAAATTTGTCGAATCCGCCCGCGAGGCGCAGGCGGGGAGCGAAGACGGCGGCGATCCGGTGGGACCACGGACCATCTCGCGCTTACCGGCGCACGCCGGGCTCGTGCAGCGCCGCCCACCGCCACCCCCGCTCACTGGCACAGAGGCCCGCCGGCTCGCCGCCGACCGCGTCAGGGCGAGCAGGACCGAGCGCACCGAACTTCCCTGAGACCTGCCGGCCCAAGTGCGGCACCCGAAGCGGTGCGGCCCGGTCGGGGGCGAGGTTCCGCGGAGCCCTGTCCGCTGTCATCCGTCTGCGGCCCCGAGCCGCACGGGTCGGCGGTTACGAAGGAAGACGCCGGTCGGTCCGGGTGGAAACGCCGGTGACGGTGCGCCCCCGACGAGGTGCCGGTCGGTGTCCGGGGCGTACTGCTGTCAGTCGCGTGCGGTCATCGAGATCCGGGCCAGAACGGCCTTCGCCCGAACCGGGTTGGCGCGGAGCCAGGCCGTCAGGTGCTCCTGGACGGCCTGGGCGACGCACTCGCGCACGAGTCCGTTGCCCAGTCGGCCGAGGGTGGCCCCCTCGAACTCGGGGTGGTCGAGTTTCACCGACACGACCGCGGTCAGGCCCGCGCACAACTGGGCGTGGGAGAAGTCGGGGTCGGACGGCTTGAGCAACTTCCGTTCCCGGGCGTAGGCGTTGACCGCCGCCGCCAGGCCGTCGTGGAAGCCGAGCTCGTGTGTTCCGCCGCTGGTCGTCGGCCGGCTGTTGGCGTAGCCGGCGATCCGCTGCTCGCGGGAGTCGCACCAGGCGAGTGCCACCTCGACGGTTCCCCCCATCCCGGGGTACTCGCGTTCGAAACCGGTCACGTCCGGGCGCGAGAGGGGGCTCTGCTCCACGACGTGGTCGCGCGGCCCGCCCGGGAAACGGAAGCGGACGCCCCGCGGTGCCGTGGGGTCACGGTCATCGGCGAGTGTGATGTCCAAGTCTTTGTTGAGGAAGGCGAGTTCCCTGCAGCGCTCGGCCAGCGCATCGAACGGGAACTCCAGCGTCTCGAAGATCTCGGCATCGGGCCAGAAGGCGACCGTGGTCCCGCTTCCGTCCGCCGGCCCGGTGTGGGTGGGCGCGGCGAGGACCACGCCTCGCTCGCAGTCGAGCACCCAGCCGGCGCCGTCGCGCCTGACCTCAGCCGTCAGGCGGCGTGACAGTGCGTTGACGACGGCCAGCCCGCAACCGAAGGCGTTGCCGTACAGCGAGCGGCGGTCGGCGGGCCGTGATGCGCAGCAGAGCACGGTCAGCCGGGACTCCAGCGGAGGTCCTTCGGTGTGGCCGGCGTGCTCGACCGGGACGCCCGTGCCGTCGTCGGCGACACGGATGCCTCCGTCGGCGGTGAGGGTGATCTCGACACGGGTCGCGGTGCCGCCGAGGATCTCGTTCAGTGCAGGCTCGGCGGCCTCGAACACCATGTTGTGAAGCCCGCGTTCACCGACCGATCCGATGTACATCCCGGGCCGCCTCCGAACAGCCTCCAGACCTTCCAGAACCGTGATCATGCTGGCGTCGAATCGCGTGGATTCCTCGCTCACGATGTCCCCTCCGAGGATGTCCGACAAAGCACCCCCAGCCTAGGAGATTTTCGAGGAAACACCAGGTCAGGGTAGATTTGGCGCGGTCACTGACGGGCGCTGGAGGCACTGCGGGGAGCGCCCTGGCGGAGCGGTCGGTCCTGCCGGCCGCGATGTCGCGGCGGGCGTCCGGGGGCCGTCCGAGGCACTGTTCCAGGCCGCTGCGGGGCCACGAACTCCAGGTCTTTCCGAGGTTGGGCCGGTGCGGTCATGGGCGACGACTGCGGCGTCCCGCACCGCGCCCAAGTGGCTGCGGATCCGGACGGCTTGGGTGATCGGGCGGCGCCCGGAAGCCCTTGGGTCGGCCCGGGAGGGGGGCGCTTACGAGTGCGGTCGTAGGGCGGTCCGTCCCGCGTCCACGCTTCCTCCCCGCGCCACTCCCCGAGACGGGTGTCGGCCTCGGGAGTCAGCCCGTCTCGTGGCGTGTTGCGAGGTGCGCGACGAGACGGGTGACCTGCTGGGCGAACTCCTCCTGGAAGTCGTCGTCGCCGGCGTCGGCGCCGAAGATCTGGCGGGCGACCTGGGGCAGGAGGACGGGGGCGCTGGCCATGGCGTACACGGCGAGGAGGAGGTGGCCGGCGTCGAGGTCCTCGGGGAATTCACCGTCCGCCTGGCGCGCGCGCAGCTGGGCGACGATGCCGTGCATGAAGTCGGCGCGCCCTTGGCCGTGTCCCTCGATGGCGGCATGCTCACCTGCCTCCGGTGTGTCGCCGAGTCCCTCCCAGGCGAGCAGGCGTGTGATGTCGGCGTTGCGGCCGGTGACCCGCACGTAGTCGCCGGCGATGTCGCTCAGCGATCTGTCGGCGGCCGGCAGGGGGTCCAGGGCGCTGGTGCCGCGCTCCAGGACGGCCTGGTAGAGGCCGGCCTTGCCGTCGAAGTGGTACGAGATCAGCTGCGCGTTCACCCCCGCGGCCTTGGCGATCCGGGTGACGCGGGCGCCGGAGTAACCGTGCGCGCTGAACTCGCCGACGGCGGCGCCGATGATCCGCTCCCGCGTACGTCCGGAATCCCTGCGACGGTCTTCCTCCTGGGGGGCCCGACGGGGGCGTCTGTCCGTTGCCATGGCGGCGAGCTTACCTCCTGACCTGCCAGTTCATCCACTCATGTGATCTGTCATTCATTCATTTGACTTTGTCATCAAGTTGGATGACATTGAAGTGGTCAACCACTGGAGGAGCGGACATGAGGGTTCTGGTCATAGGGGCGGGTCTGGGCGGTCTCGCCCTGGCGCAGGGGCTGTCCCGCGACGGCGTCGACGTGCACG
The DNA here is from genome assembly GCF_042897315.1 of Streptomyces sp. NPDC001068. Lineage (NCBI taxonomy): Bacteria > Bacillati > Actinomycetota > Actinomycetes > Kitasatosporales > Streptomycetaceae > Streptomyces > Streptomyces sp. NPDC001068. The sequence goes on from NZ_JBIAYD010000005.1 coordinate 475,944, forward strand.
TCTTCGAGCGCCGCGCGGACCGCGGCGTGGGCTTGCAGGGATACGGCCTGCACCTCGACGAGGCGGGCTGTGCCGCGCTGCGGGAGATCCTGCCGCCGGCGAACTGGTCGGAGATCGACGCGCGTGCCGGGCAGGCGGGCAGTACCGCGGGCTTCTACGACCACCGGCTGCGCCCGCTGACCCGCGTCGACAACGGCCGCCGGGGCGGCCGCCGTTCGATCGGCCGCCTCGGCCTGCGCGACGCGCTGCTGGAGGGACTCGACGAACGGCGCGTGCACTGGGGCAAGGAGTTCGAGCGCTACGAGCAGCTGCCGGCCGGCCGGGTACGCGCCCACTTCGCCGACGGCACCCACGCCGAAGGCGACCTGCTGGTGGGCGCCGACGCGAGCAACTCGCGGGTGCGCCGGCAGTACCTGCCCGACATCACCCGCCAGGACACCGGGGTGCTCACCATCGCCGGACGCAGCCCGCTGACCCCCCGGGCCACCGCAGGCCTGCCCGCCGGGATCCTCGACGGCACGCCCAACAGCATCGTGCCCGCCGGGCCGGGCTGGATGTTCGTATGCGCATGGCGCACCGGCACTGACCAGGCCTCCGGGCACACCGGCGACCACCCGTACGTGGTGTGGGCCTACATCGCCGACCGTGCCTCCCTGCCCGCCGACGTGACGCGGCGGACCCCGGCCGCCCTGCGAGAACTGGTGCTCTCCCGCATCCACACCTGGTCACCCGCGCTGACGACCCTGGTCGCCCGGTGCGCCGTCGACTCGGTCGCCCCGATCCCCCTGCGGAGCATGCCCGAACTGACCCCCTGGCCCGCAGGTAACGTGACGCTGCTCGGCGACGCCATCCACAACATGACCCCGATGGCCGGCGTGGGCGCCAACACCGCACTGCGGGACGCGGCCGAGCTGCGTCGCGCACTGGGAGACGTCACCTCTGGCCGCCGGGATCTGGTGACGGCCGTCGCCGCCTACGAGACCCGGATGCGGGCCTACGCCAACCCGGCGGTGGCCGCCTCGCTGCGCAACGCGCGCAACGCGGGCAACGCGGCTCGCCTGCCGCGCACCGCCTTCCGCACCCTGCTGCGGGTCGCCGACCGGGTTCCGGCCGTCAAGCGCGCGATGTTCGCCTCCTGACCGCGCCCCACCGCGCCCCACCGCGCCCCACCGCGCCCCGCAGTCTCCCGCCTCCCCGCTCCTCTCGGCGACCTCGAAGGACACGAACATGAACCAAATCCGTCCAGTCGGCGGGACCACCGACGTGGGTTCCGCCCAGCACCCGCCATCCGTTCCCACCGAGACGCAGGCCCCCCGCGCCCGCCGGGGCGGCTGGTGGCAGAAGGCGGCCGGCGTCCTGGTCGCGGCCTTTCCCACCATCGCGTTCCTGGTGGCCAACGCCACGGCGTCGCTGACCGCGGGACTCGTCGCCGCCGCGGTGGCGGCCGCGGCCGCGTTCGCATGGCGGCTGATGCGCAGGGAGAAGGTCCGCCAGGCAGTCATCGGCCTGGCGACGGTGACCGTGTGCGCCACGGTCGCGGCGCTGACCGGCGAGGCACGTGGCTTCTTCCTGGTCCCGGCCCTGATCCCGTTCGTCGTGCTCGCCCTCTGCTGCGTCAGCGTCATGATCAAACGCCCGCTGACCGGTGTCCTCCTGAACAAGGTCATCGGTGGGCCGTCCGGCTGGCGCTCGATCGCGCCCCTGCGACGCGTCTACACCGTCTCGACCTGCGTCTGCATCGCCGTCAACATCGTCAACGCCATCCTGCAGGTCGTCTACTACCGCTCAGACGAACCCGTCGTCCTCGGCATCGTGCACATCGCCACCGGCCCGATCTTCGCCGCGATCGTGGCGGCCACCGTCACATTCGCCCGCCGAGCCATATCCTCGCGCATCCCCCACACCGCTGGGTGACCCGCAGCGGGTGACGGACGCCTTCCCGCTCGGACGAATCCCGATGGAACCAGCGACCGGCAGGGTCCTGGGCCCCGCCGCCGTCCTGCCCTCGGGTCCGACGGCACGCTACCGAACACGGCTCCGGTGTCCGAGCGGGACACCGGAGCCGTGTTCGGTCGCCGGCCGTGTCAGTCGGTAGGGACGTCGCCCGGGTGACCGTGACCTGACCGGCCTTCAGTTCGGGCAGCCGCCGGGCGCGGCGCCCCTGCTCTCCGGTCATCACGCGGGGACGGCCAACGCGGGCGCCACGAAGACGTGTTCCGCCACCCCCTGAGCCTTGCTGGAACAGGCTCAGTAGTAGATGGTGCACCACTTGGAGGTGTTGTCGTCGGCGTAGTAGTAGAAGCACGCGTGGGACGTCGTTCCGGCGTCGTTGACCATCGGCGTCCAGCCGTAGGCCCCGTACGAGTAGCGGACCTGCTCCTGGCCCGTGTTCTTGGTCGCGACCCAGAATTCGGTATCGAGATCGGCGCCGACCACCTTCGCCCACGCGGCCCGACACGTGGGGCTGTAGTCCAACTTCACGTACTTGGATCCCGAAGCGGGCACCCTGTCGATCATCTGGGCGTCGTTTGAACACCCCGTGCTGTCAGGGTCCTTGCCGTAGCAGCTGCTCGCGTAGCAGCCGGCGGAAGCGGAGGCGGAGGCGGACGGTGCCGCGACGAGCGTACCGCCGGCGACGAGAAGTGCGCTGGCGGACATCAATGCCAGCCGTGAGCGGGTGATCATGTGTACCCCTTTCTGGGACGGGTTGCCTTTCCCGGCGGCTACGTCGTCCGCACGGCGAAACGGCGTGGATATGCCTGAGTGAGCTTCTCGACGCGCCCGGGTCGATCGCCATATGTGCCGGGCGTCCCGTGATGTCTCGGGACGTCCCGGGCCCTGACGTTCGGGAACGCGTGTACGGCGACGGCCTGCTCGGGAAATCCCGCCGACCCGTCTTGGCGGGCGTGGCGTCGGTGGCCGGATTCAGGTGACGAGGCGCGGCCTCGCAGCGGTGGGGATGGCAGACGAGGCCAGGCATCCAGGAGACTCATGCGCAGGGTGATGTCATGAGATGGAGAGAACTGCCCGAGACCTTGGGCCCCGACGGCCGACGTCTCGTGTGGGAGCTGCGGCGGTTGAAGGACCACAGTGGTCTCACGCTGCAGATGCTTCAGACGAAGACGCCCTTCAGCGGTTCATCCTGGGAGCGGTACCTCAACGGAAAGGCGCTGCCGCCCGCGGCCGCCGTGGAAGCCCTTGCCGGCCTGTCCGGTGCCGATGCCTCACCGTTGCTGGCCCTGTGGGAGGCGACGCAGGAGTCCGGTGCCGCTACGGAACGCCCCCATTGTGAGCGTGAAGGCGGCTCGACGTCCGCCCCGCAGGTCGCCGCTCCTCTTCGACTTCCCCCCGCCTCGCCGCCGGGCCCGGGCGAAGCCGGAGAGCACGATCGGGAGCAGGGGGAGGTCCGTTGGACGGTCCTGTTCCTCGTCGGCGGCGTCCTACTGCTCTCGGCCGGTGTTTCCGGGTGGCTGATGGCCGACCGCCCCGACGCTGCCGGCCACCCCGTGGGGAGCGCCACCGGAGTCGGCAGGTACAGCTGCGCCTATGTCCGGCACGGAGATCTGATGCTCGCCGGCAACAGCACCACCAACTCCGACCTCGTCGCGCTGAACAGCACGGGGCCCGAGGTGGCGGAAGCCCAGTGTCTCCTGCGCCGTCACCACCTGTCGCCGGGTGACGTGGACGGCTACTTCGGCAAGCGGACGGAAGCACAGGTGAAGACGCTGCAGCAGCAGGACCACGTCTATCCGGACGGAATCGTCGGCGAGCAGACATGGTCCTTGCTGCGCAGCGTGGAGTGACCGCGCACCGCGGCGAGGAAGGAAATCGATGACTCCCTTACCCCGGAGTCCCCACTGGCGAATGTTGCCGCAGATCCTGCCGACCGAGTACCGGTATCTGGTCGGCGACCTGCGTCAACTCAAGGATGACAGTCGGCTGAGCCTGACGGAGCTGGAACGGGCGACCGCCATCAGCAAGTCGTCCTGGGAGCGCTACCTCAACGCCAAACAGTTCCCTCCTCGGCAGGCCGTGGAGGCGCTGTGCAGGGCGGCGCACGTGAGCGAGGAAGCCGTACTGCTTCGGTGGGAACGTGCGGACGCGGCATGGAACCGGCGAGGGTGCACCGCGTCCCCGGCCGAACCCGAGCCGCATCGGACCAAGGCTCACCCCGGCGGTGGTCTCGACGGCAGGGAACCCCGAGCCGTCCGCGGCTTCGTGCATCGGGCGTTGGTCGCCTCCTCCACCCTGATCGTCGCACGCCCCTGGGCCACCACGGCGGGAGTCCTGCTCCTGTGTACGGCGATGCTCGCACCCGCAGCGGTCATCCACGCCTCCTACCGAACGGGTCCGTCGGCCACCGCCCGCCCGCCCGTCTGCCGTCTCCGTTCCTGCGAGGGCCGTGATCCGCTGACCACAGCCTGCGAAGATCCGGTGACGGTGGGTTCGCGTACGGCGGCCGACGGCACCCGGCTGCAGATCCGTCTCAGCCCGAGCTGCCAGGCCGGATGGGTACGCGGCTGGCCCACGCACCGCGGATTCCGTATCGAGGTCACCAGCCGTGAGGGGCACGCTCAGGTCACCATCGCTTCAACTGCCCCGCGGACGGCGGGTGAGATGGTCACGACCGCCATGATCGCCGCCGCGCACGTCACGGGACTGCGGTGCTGCTACTACCCCTCCGCCGGCCATCCCGACCGTGAGTGCTTCAACGCGGGCTCCTGAGGCGGCGCACCCGCCCCGAAGTCATGACGGCGAGGCCAGTGACGGCGCGGTGCAGAGCAGGCGTTGCTCCCGGATCTCGTCCGTGTCGGCGTCCGGCAGGAGAAGGGCCCGGTCGAAGTCCCCGAGTGCCAGGTCGGAGCGGCCGGCGGCGAGGTGGGCGATGCCGCGGTTGAGCAGGAGGTCCGGGTCCTCACCGACCGCGTCGAGCGCGGCCGACAGGTCTGCGACCGCCCTCTCCGGCTTCTTCCGGCGGAAGTGCACCACCGCCCGGTTGATCAGCGCGGCCGGATAGCGCGGATCCTTCGCGAGTACCCGGTCGAGGGCCCTGAGCGCCTCGTCGAGTCGTTCGCGCTGCAACAGCAGCGTGCCCTGGAGGCAGAGGAGTTGCACCTCGTCGGGGTGGAGGCGCAGGCCGGTGCCGATGTCGGACTCCGCCGCTGCGAGATCTCCGGTCTCCAGGAGCAGCTCCGCCCGCGCGACGCGGGTGTCCAGGTCCCCGGGCTCCATCTCCAGTACGAGCGTGAAGTCCGAGAGGGCCCCGGCGAAGTCGCCGACCTGCGCGCGGGCCGTGCCGCGGTTGTAGTGCAACTCGGGGAAGGGCGGGGCGAGCCGTACCGCCCGGTCGTAGTCGGCCAGGGCGGCGTCGAAGTCTCCGCGGTCACGGGAGATGCGCGCCCGCTCCGAGAGGTAGTCGGTGTAGTAGGGGTCCATGTCGACGAGTTGGCTGTAGTCGGCGTGCGCCTCGTCCGGCCGGCCCAGCGCGACCAGCAGACGGGCGCGGTTGTAGAGGAGTTGGGAGCGGTGCAGCGTCCACTGTCCCTCGTCGAGTTTTTCGTCGAGGCGGCTGATGCACGACTCCACGAGTTCCAGGGCGCGGCCCGGATTTCCCCGGTGCATCTCGACGAGCGCCAGGCCGTTGTCGTGGAAGACGCTGTACGTGAGGCGTTCGGCCGGATCAGGCAGGATCCCGGCGATGGCGACGGCGTTGTGCTGCCACTGGACGGCGAGTTCGTGGTCGCGGGGTCTGAGGAACCGGGTGTGCAGCATCGCGAGCGCGTAGCTGGTCATCATGTGGATCTTGGGTTCGGTGAAGCGGCGGAGCAGTCCCTGGTACAGCTCCATTGCCTGTTCCAGGCGTCCGACCGGGATGCAGGCGGCGGCCGCTTCCCGGGTGAACTCCCAGTAGTCGTGCTCGTGCAGCAGGGGGTCCGTCACCCTCCTGCCCCGCAGCCCCAGGTCCACCACGGCGGCGGAGAAACCGGTGGCGACGGCGTGCCGCTGGGCCTCCAGCAGGGCGGCGCGCCCGGCTCCACCGGGGTCGCTGCCGTGTTCGCGGTGATGGGCCACGGCTCCCATCCGCGTCCCCCACGTGGCCGTCCCGGCCAGGGCGTCACCACGCAGGTCGTGCAGCAGGGCCCGAGTCGGGGGATCGGTCTGCCGGTAGCCGGCCAGGGCACGGGGATCGTCGTCGGTGCAGTCGCTGTCCACGTAGACGCGGGCCCAGTCGAGGGCGGACCGGTCTTCCGCCGACGGCCGTTCCGAAGCCGGGGCCGCAACCACGTCCATCTCGGCCAGCGCGCCCTCGAGTTCGTCGGAGAGCCTGCCCGTGGCGGCGGAGACCACGACACGCAACAGGCGTGGATCGGCCCGGCGCAGCAGCAGGGCGATCAGCTCCTGTGCGGTGGCCTCGGCGGCGTGCGCCTCCTCGAAGACGATCTCGAACGCGCCGCCGTCGTGCGAGCGCCGGACGTGTTCGAGGAGGAAGGTCACGATGCCCTGGCTCATGCACCGGATCCATCCGGCACCGAAGAACCTGGTCCGCTCCTCGTACGGGGCGTCGTCGGCCAGGGTCCGCGGTGCCGGGCCGATGATCTGCTCGAGTTCGGGCATGCCGTACAGGAGCGCCACGCGGTTCTCCTCGACCAGCTCCGGCCAGCGGGATTCGGCTTCGGGCAGGACGGCTCTCAGTACGGTGTCCACCCCGGTGTACGGGCCGCGCAACCGCTGGTGACAGCGGACCACCAGCGCCTGGCGGGTGTGCGCGGCGACGGCTCGCAGACGGTCACCTCTCGTGTTGCCGACGATCCGCAGATGGCCCGTCATGCGAGTTCTACCTCCGGGGACGATGACGTGATGGAGTGGGCGGACTTCTTCGCACGGCGTTTGCGCCGCGACAGGACGACGAGTGAAACGATCTGTGCCACGTTCATGCACAGGGACAGCACCGCGTCCCAGAATCCCGCGTTCACTTCGCCGGATCCGAGAGCACGTCCTGCGATGCGGACGTAGTCGACCGTCACGGGAATACTGACGAAGACCGTGATCGCGGCGAGCGCGCAGTACCCGAGGACGATGAACGGCCCGTAGAAACGACCTATCTGGCGGTCACGGGGCGTCCAGTTCTCCTCGTTCACGACACGGTCCGGGCGGTTCAGGAGACGCCATACCCGGTTTTTCAGCAGGGTCACTCCGGCGTCGTGGAGATCGTGGCAGTTCCAGGCGGTGGCCAGCACGTAGTAGAGATCGGTGCGCAGGTAGAGCTGCAGTTGCCACAACATGCGCACGGCCACGGTGAAACCCAGCCCGAGACAGAGCCGGCCGGCGAAGGAGAACGAACCGCCCGGATCGCGGGTCAGGTCGGCGACGATTCCCAACAGCGCGAAGACGACGCCGTCGCACAGCATCCCCGCGAGGAAGGGAAGATAGCGTTTGGCCCGGGGCACGCTGAGGAGCCCGTTGATCTGCGTCTCGGCGACGATGTACGTCAGGCGGTTGCTCACGCTCAGACGCGTGGGGAGCCCGAGACGGCGGCCGGCGAGGATGTGGAATCCCTCGTGCAGCAACAGCAGCGGGACCTGCCCGAAGGTGATGACCAGTTGGACCACGAGCAGTGAGTGCGTGAAGAAGATCTGCGCGGGATCCGGGGTCAGATCGGGTCGTACGACAGCAGCCCGGATCCAGAGGCCCACCGCGAGTGCGTACAGGAGCCATGCCGGAGCGGAAAAGGCGGCCCGGCCGAGACCGCGCAGCCGCACGCGAGGCGCGGGAATGAGGGGCTGGGTCCCGGCTTCGTCGCTGACGAAGCCGAGTTCGCGGAGTGTCGTCAGGAAGTCGTCGAGGTCGACCTCCTCCCCGAAGGCCGTCTCGTACCATTCCTCGGCCGCGTCCAACGGCATTCCCTGTCCGAGCCGTCTCAGCAGTTCCGCCCCGTCGGCCGGGAACACCGCGTAGGAACCGGTGTCCAGGCGGCCGACCACCACCTCGTCGCCCTCCGGAACGAAACTCAGTTCATGGAAAACGAGGCCGTCACCGGCCACAGGCCCTCCAAGTATTCCTGATGAGAAAAAGCCCGGGCGCGCCGGCGGGCGGCGCACCCGGTCGTGGCACGACTAGGCGGTCAGGCCTGGACGGAGTACGGGCACTGACAGGCGGCCGACGTCAGGCGCACGTCGCCGGTGCGGCGCACCGCGATCTTCTTGGTTCCGGCCTTCTTGCGCATGGCGACAGTCGACTTCATGACGGTCCTTTCTCGAAGCGTCTCGTACCGACCGGCGGCCGGCAGCAATCAAAGTTCTTCCAGCCGGACGAAAGGATCAAGGCCCGATTCACGCCAATCGCCCCGTCCCCGGGACACCGGATTCCGGGAAGAGGAAATGGGCAAGCGTTTTCCGGTCGTGCCGGGACGAGCGAGAAGGCCGTCAGCAACTGATTTCGTCGCGCCCCGGCGTTCGACATCGTTGCCCATCCGCGACGCCGGAACATCGGCGCACCTGGAGCACCCTGAGGTTCCGCTTCGGAAAGAGCACCGTTCCGGGTGTGCCGGACAAGCGGAACGTGAATCGCCGCATTCCGCTTGCTCGCGGCTCTGCTTTCGGTAGTTCAAATAAAAGTAAGGAGAAATGCAAAAGGCAACGTCCGGTGCCCGGCTGTGCGGCTGCCCTGCCATCAGTCCTGGGCGGAGAGCGGAAGCCGGATATCGGACGGTCTCCCTGCGGGCGGGGAGGCCGTAGCCGTGCGCCGAGCCCCGAGTCCGCTTCCCGGGCGGCCGCCTTCTCCACGTCCGCCGCCAGGCTCGCGCGCCACCGATCCCACAAGGTGCATGCACCCGTCAGGACGCCGACCGCTTTCCGCCGCCCTCAGCCGGGACGGCGCCGCAGGGCGCGTCCCGCCCCGAACCCGGCCCGACGCCCGATCACCCGCATTCTGTACGGCCGGCCGCGGCGGGATCCGGCATGCTAGCCGCGTGTCTCACACGAGACACGCAGATCGAAGGCTCGGGCAGGAACGGCGAACCGCGCCGCGCACGGCACCCGATGCCGTCTCACGCCGCCGACCCGCCGGCCGCGGCACCGGCAGAACCGTCGAGGCGGACCGGCCCGCACCGGCCGAATCGGATCGTGAACCTGGTGCCGGACACCGGGGCCGAACTCGCACTGCTCCCGCCTTCGAAACCGGACAGCGAGCCGAGGGCGGCCGAGCCACTGCCATGAAGCGGTGACGGGGGGCTCGACGAAGTCGAGCCCCCCCGAGAACCAAGGCCCCGTCGCTCAGCGGACCCGGATGAAGACCACGTCGTAACTGCTGTTGCTGGAGCGCGACTTGACGTACACGCCGTCGCTGCCGCCGTTCGGGTTGCCCGTGTTGCCCTCCACGGTGGTGAACGACGACCCGGACACCGTCCGCACGATGCCTATGTGTTCGTTGCCGCCGGTGAAGTCGCTTCCGCCGTCCCAGTCGAAGGCCACGATGTCACCCGGCTGCGGGCTGGTCGTCACCGACAGGTGGTAGTTGCCGGCCCGCGCCTGCTTGACCCAGCCCGACACGTAGGAGTTGCGGTAGGAACTGGCGCCGGTCTGCTTGGCCACCCAGCTCACGAAGGTCGCGCACCAGGCGTAGTCGCTGGTGGACAGCGAGAGACCCACCGCCGAACCGTAGCTGTTCGCGCGGGCGCTGCCCTCGACCGTGCCCACCTCGGCCTCGGCCACGTCGAGGATCTTGGCGTAGCCGCCGCCGGGCGGAGTGGAGGACGGCGGCGTCACCGCACCGTACAGGGCGGCCTTGGTGTTCGTTCCGACATGGCCGTCGACGGAGAGGCCCTTCTCGGCCTGGAAGTCCCTGACGGCGCTGTCGGTGAGCGGACCGAAGTCGCCGTCGACGGCGAGATCGGCGCCGTGGTGGTTGAGCAGGCTCTGCAGTTCCGTGACGCAGCCGCTGCGCTGTCCCTGCACGATCTCGGCGGGGCACGAGGCGGAGTTGAGGTTGATCGGCGCGGGCGCGCCGTTGCCGCCGCCACCGCCGATGTTCGAGTACAGGGCGGCCTTGGTGTTCGGGCCCACCTGGCCGTCGGCGGTGAGACCGCTGGCGGACTGGAACGCCTTCACGGCCGTCAGGGTCTGAGGGCCGAAGCTGCCGTCGACGTCGAGGCTCTGACCCTTGCCGTTCAGCAGGGACTGCAGCGTGGCGACGCAGCCACCACTCTGTCCTTCCACGATGTTCTCGGGGCAGGACGACGAGCGAAGGTCCAGGCTCGTCGACGGAGACTCGTCGTCGTCGTACAGCGCCCGCTTGGTGTTGGCGCCGACCTGGCCGTCGACCGTGAGGCCGTGGGACGCCTGGAAGCTGCGGACGGCACTCGCCGTGCCGGCGCCGAAGTCGCCGTCCACGTCGACCGAGTAGCCGAAGTGGCCCAGCAGACGCTGGAGTTCGGTGACGCAGCCGCTCTTGTCGCCCTGGACGATGTTCGCGGGGCACGAGGAGGACTGGAGGTTGATGGCGGCGGGTGCCGTGCCCGCGGTCGCGTACAGCTTGCTCTTGGTCTGGGGGCCGACCCGTCCGTCGACGGCGATGGCGGTGGCGGCCTGGTACTCACGGACGGCGTAGAGCGTGTTCGCCCCGAACTGACCGTCCACCACCAGACCGGCGCCGTGCGCGTTGAGGAGGCGCTGCAATTCGGTGACGCAGCCGCTCGCCTGACCCTGCACGATCTCGGTGGGACAGGACGCGGAGGTCAGCTTGATCGCGGTGGGCGCCGCCGCGTTCGCAGGGCCTGCCCCGAGCACGACGCCGGCCGACACCATCGCGGCGGTGGCTGCGAAGGTCCCGATGCGGATCCGCCACGTCGTCGCGGTGCGGGGTGCGTCGCGATGCCGTGATCTCGTGTCTTCGGTCGGAACGAGGAATGCGCGTCTTCCCATGGTGGCGGGGTTCTCCTTCGAATCGCTGGAGCGTCGTCTGAGGGTGAGGATGAGGATGCGCGGCCTGACGGTGCGTCAAGTGGGAGGCGATCGTGTTCGCCCGGGGCCTCCGGTCCGGGCGGCTGTTCAAGGTGTCCGGCGCGGCGCGACGAGGAGGTGCGGTGCGAGGCGGTTGGCGGAGCGGGAGGCCGTCTGTGCGCTCATGCCGCGGGTCACCCAGGTGACCCGCTCGGCGCCGACCCGGACGAGTGCTCGACGCGGCGGTTTCGACGCCCTGGCGGTCGATGCGTCCGTGAGGACGGGTTGCGGACTTCGGCGTGACCATGGCCCCGGGCCGTGACCCGGCGTGGACGGCGGGCGGGAACACCGATCCCCGGCCCGTCCTCGCCGGGCGAGGACGGGCCGGGGTCGTTCACTCAACAGGCGGGCGGAACCGACCGGTTGGGTGGGCCGAACCGGTCAGGCGGCGAAGCGCTTGAACGCGGCCCTGGTGCCCGAACCGGCGTCACCGTCGATCGCGCCCGTGTAGCCGTAGTCGGCGGCCAGCAGACGCTGCAGCGCCTTGATGGTGTTGGTGCCGGGGTCGCCGTCGATGGCGCCGGTGTAGCCCCAGTACGTCTTGAGGCAGCGCTGGAAGGCCTTCCAGCTGTTGGTGCCCAGCTGGCCGTCGATGCTGTCGGTGTAGCCCCAGTATTCTGCGAGGAACTCCTGGACGTTCTTGGCCTCGGCAGTGGTCAGACCGAAGTTCTGCGTCGTGGCCACGGCGGCCGGCGCGGCGGCCACGGCCGTGTGCGCGGTGGTCGCGGTCGCCGCGTAGCTGTTGCCCGCGATCGCCACACTGCCGGCGGCGAGGCCGACAACGGTGATGAGGCCGGCGATGGTCCTGCCCAGAGCGTTCGGTCGCATGCGTTCCTCTTTCGGTCGTGGGTCGGCACCTGTCCCGCTCGGCGGGCAGGTGGCGAGACCAAAGGTGCGGGGTGCTGTGGTGATGCGGCCACGGCTACGGGGGAAGTGGCGGATTTTCGGGACGATCACCCGGCTGACCTGCGGCTACGGTGTTCGGCGGGACGGGGTCGCGGGACGGCCGTATGGGACGGCTGTGACAGATGTGACGGGCTCATGCAGAATGCGGAGTAGCGGAGGGGACCACGAGTACGATCAAGTCCGCTTTGGGGGAAAGATGCCGCGCTTCAAGCCGCTGCCCGCCGAACTCGACTCCTCTGCCGCGCAGTTGGTGGTCCGGTTACGCGAACTCAAGGAGCACGGCGAGCTGACGATGCGTCGCCTCGCGGCCGATACCGGTTACAGCTCCAGGTCGTGGGAGCGGTACCTGGGGGGTACGTCGCTGCCGCCCAGGGCGGCGGTGGAGGCACTGGCCCGTGTCACCGGCGCCGATCCCGTCCGCCTGCTCGCGCTGCACGAGGTCGCCGCCGCCTCCTGGGACATCCGCCGTGCCGAGCCCGCCGTACAGTCGCGGCCCACCACGCAGGAGCCGCAGGAGCGGTTACGGCCGGAGCATGAGAAGGGCGAGCGGCGGGAGCAGGAGCGCGAACGGAAGCCGCTGCCGGGGCCGATGATGCCGGTCCCCGGGACGGCGGTCACGCCGAAGGAGCCGGCGGAATCACCCGCGGGGGAATCGGTTCCACGCCGATTGCCGCACATCGCCCTCACCGCAGGCGTGGCCGCCCTGGCCGTCGCTCTCACGGCGACGCTGCTGCTCGTACTGCGTCTCGGTGAGGACGTCACCCCGGCAGCCGTCGCCTCGCCGGCCGGCGCCGCCCCGGCCGCGCCGCAACCCTCCTACACGTGCCGCATCACCCGTGCGGACGGCCGCTGGTCGGCAGGTGTCAACAACGGCCGGGACGCCGAGATCACCTACGGCGACACCGGTGCCGACGTCGCCGAGGCCCAGTGCCTGCTCCGCCGGGCCGGCATCTCGCCCGGAGGGATCGACGGCATGTTCGGCCCGCTGACGCTGCGCGCGGTCAAGACGTTCCAGGATCGCGAGGGCCTGGTCGTCGACGGAATGCTGGGGCCGCGCTCATGGAAGGCGCTCCGCGGATGACGCCCGGCGCACCCTCACCGTCGGGCACCCGACTGGCCGCCGTACTGCAGGAGTTGAAGCAACGCACCGGGTTGAGCCTGGCCCAGCTCGCGGATGCGACGACGTTCAGCAAGTCGTCCTGGGAGCGCTATCTCAACTCAAAGAGCCTGCCACCGCGCAGCGCGGTGGAGGAGTTGTGCCTCCTCGCCGGTGAAAGCGCCGAACACCCGTTGGCACTCCTGGACATGGCCCGGAAGGACCGGAGAGAAGCCGGACGGCCTGCCTCGGAACAACGGCGCACCGGCGGCCCGCCCGACACCGACCGGAGCGATACGGTCCCGGACCACGCGGCCCAGACCCGGGACCGGACGCAGGCACGCCCGCCCGACACCGATACGGATCGGACGGGCCGGAGAGGCGCCGACGCAACCCGCACCGGCCCGGCCGGGCACCGGCGGGTGACCGTCCTCGCCGCCCTCGCGTCGGCCTGCGCGGTGATCCTCGGAACGCTCGTGATCACGCACCTTCCTCCCTCGCATCGCAAGGAGACGCCGGTGGTCGCGACGCCCTCGCCCGCCGCCGGGGCGCGCTGTCGGCACGCGGCCTGTCAGAACAAGGACCCGATCGAAATGAACTGCGCCGCCGGCCCGTTGACCGTGGCCGAGCACGAGACGGCCACGGGGGCCTGGTTCCAGGTCCGCTACAGCCAGGAATGCGGCGCCACCTGGGTCCGGATGTGGGGCGCGGTCCTGGGCGACCGAGTGGAGATCCGGGCGGCCGGCCCGGACGGCGCCCTGCGGTACGCCCGGGTCACCAGCCGCGACGAGGCCGACACCTACGTCCACACCCGGATGAGCGTGGTGAGCCCCGGGACGTCCGTGCGGGCGTGCTTCATCCCCGCGGCGGGCGGCGGAACGGAGTGCGTCAACGCCCGTATGGGCCACATCACTTCGCCCCCTTCGAGCTGACCGGGCGGCGAGGGTACCCGACGAGCCCGTCCCCGGGCTCCATGCCGACAGGGAACTCGCCGAACTCGCCGAACTGAGGGGAGACTTCTCCGGCCGGCTCCCGATGCGGGCGGTGTTCCCGTCGGGCGTGTCGGTGGTCCCTCGTGTGAGCACCGCGGTGTGTCTCCTGTCTTCACGATGCCAGCGGCCGGAGCCGATGACTTGAGTCAGATGGCTGAAGCCCGCGGGAAGGTACGCGATACGCGAACCGGAGGAGCTGGCTCGGCTGAAAGTCGGCCGCCGCCAGGGGGACGGCTGCTACCGGCCGGCCACCTCGACGGCCTGATCGGTGTCCGGCCGCCTCGCGGAGGCTCGGGACCGGACGAGGTGGCACGCGCCGTCGAGGAGGAGGCCGACGGCCACGGCGCAGACGCCGAGTGTGAACAGCAGACGGTGGTCTCCGTCGCTCCGGTCGAAGAGGTAGGAGAAGCCGTAGGAGGACAGGGCCAGCAGGAGGGCCGAGACGATGGTGGCCCTGCCCCAGGCCGCCGCCTGCGCCTCGGGGCCGCGGGGTACGAGCTGGTGCACCCGTCCGAGGAAGACGGGGACGATGCCGGGCGGGAAGGAGCCGATGACCGCGCTCAGCAGCATGATCGGAAGCAGGCCGTGCGTGGTGCAGAGCACGACGAGTGCCGCGGCCTGGACGGCGGAGGTGAGGCGGATCGTGGCCGGGAAGCCGATCCGGTCCGCCAGCAGTCCGTAGCTGGTGGGGCCGGCGATCGCCCCGAGGCCGTAAACGATCCAGACGAGGGAGCCGCGTCCCGCGCCCTCGCCGAGGCCGCGGGAGACGAAGTCCACGAGGAACTCCATGGTCGGTACGAGGCTGACGCAGAGCATGCCGTACTCACCGAGGGCAAGGTTCAGCTCCAGGGATCCGGTGCCCCGGCGCGCCGCCTTGCGCAGGGGCGCCACCCGCGGGGCGGTGGACGGCGCCGAGGCGGGGGTCGGCCAGCCGCTCCAGCTGAAGGCGGTCAGGACGGCACACAGGATGGCGAGCCCGATCCAGGTCACCCGCAGGCCGTGGTCGAGCAGGAGCGGGATCAGGGTGCCGGTCGCCGCGATGCCGAGGCCGAGCCCGAGGAAGACGGCTCCGCCGGCCAGCCCGCGGCGCCGGTCCGGGAGATGAGGCAGCACGGCACCCGCCACCCGCACCATGATGACCCCGCCGGCCAGCCCGGAGGCGAGGCGCCACAGGAAGAACCAGGTCACCGAGACCGGAACGCAGCAGGCCAGGATGGACACGGTCGCCAGGACCATCGACCAGCGCAGCGCCCGGAGATCCCCCAGCCGGCGACTGACGCGGCGGGCGGCCAGGGCTCCGATCAGGTAGCCGGCGAGGTTGGCGGCGCCGAGGTAGGCGCCGGCCGTCTGGGAGAACCAGCCATCGCGGATGAGTTCGGGCAGCAGCGGGGTGTACACGAAGCGGGCCAGGCCTATACCGACGAAGCTCGCCGAGGCGCCGGCGGAGATGGCGCGCCAGGGCGGGACCTGTCCTGCGGAGGAGATGGACATGCGAATGATCCGGTTTCTGCGAACGAAGCGGCCTCCATGGGGGAGTGGGGCCGCGAAGCTGAAGAGGGGTGGGGTCGCGGAGCTGAAAAAGGAGGTTGGGGTGCCGAGCCGCCATCTTTGACAGCCTCGTCATGTTTGACAGCGTTGCAAACTTTGACGACTGCGTCAAAGATGAATTAGTCTGCGGACATGGCAGGGCGACGTCAGTTCGATGAGAAACAGGCGCTGGAGCAGGTCCTGGACGTCTTCTGGCGCCAGGGCTACGGCGCCACCTCGATGGCAGACCTGGCGAGCGCGACCGGCGTGCAGCGGGGTTCGCTGTACCACGCCTACCGCGACAAGGAAGCACTGTTCCTGCGCGTCTTCCAGGACTACGAGAGTGCCTTCCTCGCCGACGCCGCCGCCCGGCTCGCTCAGCCCGATCTGCGTCAGGCACTGCTCGACTTCTTCGACTTCACCATCGAGTCCATCACGCTCGGGACCCCCGCCCGTGGCTGCCTGTCCACCAGGACGGCGACCGACACCCGGGCCGCGACGGAACCCATCCAGGCCGCGCTGCGCGGCATGCTGGACGGCCTGGAAGCCGTCCTCACCCGGCGGCTCTCCGAGGACGACGCCACCGGCCGATTGACGGTGCCGCCGGTCGAGGCTGCCCGTGTCCTGGTCACCGCGACCCGCGGAAACGTCGTCATCGAGAGTGTGTACGAGGATCCGGACCGGCTGCGGGCCGCGGCCAGGACCCTCGTCGACATGATCGTGCGGCCCGTCTGAGGCCGTCGCAGGCTCGACGAGACACCGGGGGAGCCTCGGCCGAGTGACCGAAGCGGCAGATGGCCGTGGAGGACGAGAAGTTCCTCGCTGGTCTCGGGTCTCTGGTCTCTGGACTCAGGTCTCTGGACTCGGCTGGTGATCCGGTGTCAGGTCTGTGCGGCACGGCGGAACGTCGAATACCGCGAGACACGGTCACACCCCGTCTGCGGCGCCACCGACACGGGCACTGACACCGACGCTGGCACAGCGCCCGGCATCGGCACCGATAAAGGCACCGGTCGGCCACAGCCGATGCCGGGCCGTGGCGGGCCGCCTAAGCTGGAGACGCTCGGGACCCACCGAAGGTGGTTCATGTCCGCGAGCATCCGCGCTGGTCCCTCCGGCCGCCAGGCCCCGGTGGGAGAGCCTCCCCGGCGGACCCGCCCGTTCTTCACCAGCCGGGAACGACATCACCGCGTGTCCCTCGGCCGGGGCACCCTCCGCGCCCGGCGTCGACAGGCGCACTCCCGGCGGACGATCATCGGCATCACCGCAGACCGGACAGGAGACCGATCATGATCGGACCACGGATCGCGGGAGGCCTGCTGGCAGTCGCCACGCTGACCACGGCCACCGCCTGCGCAAGCCTGGACCCGAGTGCGCGGGCCGAAGGAGCGACCACGGTCACGGCCACGGCATCGACACGCCCGACCGATCACCTCGAGGAGCTGTTGCAACAGGCTCTTCCGAACGTGAAGGGCAAGACGTTCACCGCGGCCATCGTCGACCTCCCGCCGGACGCGCGCGCCAAGCCGCACCGGCACGGCCAGGCGTTCGTCTACGCCTACGTGCTCGAAGGGACCGTACGCAGTCAGCTCGACGGCAAGCCCGTGACCACGTACCACCAAGGGCAGAACTGGGTCGAGCAGCCAGGCGCCCACCACCTCTTGACGGAGAACACGAGCCCGGTCAAGGCGGCCAAGCTCCTGGTCGTCTTCGTCTCCAACACGGGGGACAGCCTCAAGTCCGACGACCCGGGGTCGTAGCCGGAAGCCTGGACCACGGCACCGGGTTCAGTGGTCGCCTGGACTACGCCTCGCGCCACGCGTCGGTGACGCAGCCGACCTCGAAGTGCCACCACCCGTCCTCCACACGGCGGACCAGCTGCGCCTTGATGCGGGCGTTCTCCTCCCGAGCGGTATCGGCACTCAGCCGCGTTGCCGGTCCGGCGGTGACGGTGTCGAGATCACGGTCGATGCCGGCGGCGAGAGTTCAGTACGGCCGTGAAGTCGAAGTCGAGCACCTTCACCCCCCTGCGTGCTGCACCAGGCGTTCTCGTGACCGGTCACCGGAGTCGCAGGACGCCAGGAGCCCGATCGTCGAAGATCTTGACCAGCCGGTCGAAGACGGTGGACCCGCGTCCGACTCTCGCTGCGGCAAGGTCGGCGCCGACAGAAGGACGGTTCGTGGGGTGACAGTGTGTCAGCCGGATCTCCAACTGGCGAGTTGTCTCCGGATGGCCGAGATGCTCACGAGACACCCGGTGGTCGCGCCACTCCACCAGATAGTCATCGTCGTCGGGCGTCCCGAAGCCACCGCTGAGGCAGTCCGCGAAGGCGTCGAGGTTCCGACCGAAGTAGCCCCCGGGGCCGTTGATCGCTTCGCCGATGGCTCGCCAGAAGTCTTCCAGTGTTCTGATCTGTGTGCCGTCCAGCACGTATGTCGCGGTCACGGCCGGGACGATACGCGCAGGTCCGCGCCGTGTCGCTCCGATTCCGGCCGCCTGTCCTCGGTCGGCCTCGGTCAGGAAATGTCCGCGGAGGCATGCTGGACAGCGGTTCGGCCGTCGTCGCGGCGTCGCCTGAGCGGTTGCCGACGGGACGCACCCTCTGTCCGTTCCCTTCCGCTCTGCCTTTCGCCGTTGCATTTGCTCGGCGCACTGCCGCCACGGGCGCTGCGGGGGATTCACCCGTATTCGACGGAGAAGGCTTTTCCGCCGGTTGTCCCCGAGAATGCGTTCGTTGAATTCCTTCCCCGTCCGCTTTCCGTCCGTTTCCGGTCCGCTTCCGTCCGCTCCCAGGCTCCAGTCCCAACCCGTGCCCCGCATACCGCAGATGGGTGATATCGGCCAGGCGTCCCAGGTCGCGGTCGGGGCGGGCATCGCGCGGACGCGGTATCCAGGCAGCCGCAGCCGTCATCGCCCGAGCATTCCATTGACGTGCGTCCGGAGATTGTTCGATGCTTTTCCGGTGAGTTCAGAAAAGGTGCGACCCAGGGAATTCTCATGACCTCCTTCGTGCATCGCGGGCAGATCACGAAGGTGGTTTTCGGCAGCGGTACGCGAAACCTCGTCGCCGCGGAGGCGGACGCCCTCGGCTGCCGCCGGGTGCTCGTGCTGTGCACCCCGGGCCGGACGGACCAGGCCGCGGAGATCGGTGACCTGCTCGGCCCGGCAGTCGTCGGTACCTTCGCCGAGGCGGCCCCGCACACGCCGGTCGACGTCACCGCGAGGGCCGTCGACCACGTTCGAGCCGTCCGCGCGGACTCCGTGCTCGCCGTGGGCGGCGGATCGACCATCGGTCTCGGCAAGGCGATCGCCCTGCGCACCGGACTACCGCAGCTGGCGCTGCCCACCACGTACGCCGGATCGGAGATGACGCCGATCCTCGGCGAGACCGAGGATGGCCGCAAGACCACGAGACGGCTGCCTGAAGTACTGCTCAGGACCGTGCTGTACGACGTCGACCTGACCCTCGCGCTGCCCGCCGCGGTCTCCGTCGTCAGCGGCGTCAACGCGATGGCACACGCCGTGGAGTCCCTGTACGCCCAGGACCGCGACCCGGTCGCCCTCCTGATGGCCGGCGAGGCGATCGACGCTCTCACACGGGCCCTTCCCGCCATCGTGCGGCGCCCCGACGACGCCGAGGCGCGGGCGGACGCGCTGTACGGGGCGTGGCTGGCGGGCACCTGCCTCGGCACGGTGGGCATGGCCCTGCACCACAAGGTGTGTCACGTACTGGGCGGCACGTTCGGGCTCCCGCACGCCGAGACGCACACCGTCGTCCTGCCGCACGTGGTCGCCTACAACGCGCCGGCGGCTCCGGAAGCCGTGGCACGGATCAGACGGGCGTTGCCGGGCGAGGACACCGGAGCCGCGCTCTTCGGATTCGCCGAGCGGCTCGGAGCCCCCACCGGGCTGCGGGACCTCGGCATGCCGGAGTCCGGGATCGAGCGGGCGGCCGAGCTGATCGTGCGGGACGGCTACTGGAACCCGCGGCCGGTGGACCGGGACGCCGCCCGCGACCTGCTGACCCGCGCCTGGGCCGGGGAGCCACCGCACACGCCACCCGGAGGCGGAACCACTGACACCGGACACCGGACCATCACTGGAGCTCACCATGCGTGATCTGACCGAAGACACCATCACCGAGGCCGTGATCGCGACGATGCGGGACACCAAGGACGCCCGCCTCGCGGAGATCCTGGACTCGCTCGTGCGGCACGTACACTCCTTCGTCCGCGAAGTCGGCCTGACGGAGGAGGAGTGGGTCCGCGGAGTGGACTTCCTGACCCGTACCGGGCAGCTGTGCACCCCGACCCGGCAGGAGTTCATCCTGCTCTCCGACGTCCTCGGCATCACCATGCTGGTCGACGCCCTGAACAACAAGCGCCCCGCCGAGGCCACGCAGAACAGCGTCCTGGGCCCCTTCTTCAGGGACGACCGGCCCGAGCACTCCGACGGTGCCGACATCTCCGAGGGCCTGCCCGGAACACCGCTGTTCTTCGAGGGGCAGGTCGTGGACCGCGAGGGAACCCCGGTGGCCGGTGCGGCGGTGGACATCTGGCACAGCGACGCCGAGGGCCACTACGACGTGGACGTGCCCGACCGGACCGACCCGGCCATGCGCGGGCTCATCAGAACCGACCAGGGCGGGCGTTTCAGCTTCCGTTCCATCCGCCCGGCCAGCTATCCGATTCCCGGTGACGGCACCGTCGGCGCGTTCATGTCCGCGACGGGCAGGTCGCTGATGCGCCCCGCCCATGTCCACCTGATGATCGAGGCGGCCGGGTTCCAGCGGGTGACCACCATGCTGTTCCCCTCGGACGACCTCTACCTGGACGCGGACCCGGTGTTCGGGGTCAAGCAGTCGCTGGTCGCGACGTACGACGACCACGCGGCCGGCGCCGGACCGTGCGGCGGGCGGACCGACGAGGCGTACACCCTGCTGCGGCACACCTTCGTCCTCGAACCGCTGGTGGCGCACTGAGCGCGCCCCGCCGCCGGTGGCGGACTGAGCGCGCCCCAGCCGCCCTGCCCATGCAGTCGAGAGGCCCGCTTCGATGACGAGAAGTTCCCGCGACGAGACCGGCGAGACCGATGAGACCGATGAGACCGGCGAGACCGGCGAGACCGGTGGGGCCCCGCCCCCGCTGCCCGGCCATCTCGTGCCGCGGCCGCGTCTGGCGGCCCGGATCCACGCCTCGCTGGAACGCCGCCCGGTGCTCGTCGTCGCGGCCGCGGCGGGATCGGGCAAGACGACCGCCGTCGCCCAGGCCGTGCGGGAGCTCACCGGCCCCGTCGCCTGGGTCTCGATCCCCCGCGCACCACGGTGCGGGGGGACCCTGGCCCGCGTCCTGGCGGCCGCCGTACGACCCTGGGCACCGGACGCGGTGACGATGTCGGCCGGCACCCCGGGTCGGGAACTGGCTCTGCCCACTCCCGGCACCGTCCTCGCGGGGACGCCGGGGGGCACCGGCCTGGTACTGGTCGTCGACGGTGTGGACAGGACCCGGGGGAGCACCGGTGCGCAGCGGATGCTCGGCGCCCTGGTCGAAGGACTGCCTGCCGGGCCGCGACTGGTGCTGATCTCCCGGACGGACCTGCCCACCGACCTCGGTGGTCTCGGCGACGTCCAACGCGTCGGCTTCCTGGAGGACCGGGACCTGGCCTTCGACGTCGCCGAAGCCGAGGAAGCCCTGCGGCGGATGGGCAGGGACGACGACGCGCGCCGTTCCGTCGGCGCCATGCGGGGCTGGATCAGCGGTGTCATCCACGACTGGTGGGGCGAGGACCCGTCCGCATCCGCCGCGCAGCACGACCGGCTCGCGGCCGACCTGCTGCGGGAACTCACCTCCGCCGAATCCACGTTGCTCGTCCGTACGAGCCTGATCGAGGGCGCCGTGACGGCGGAACAGGCCAACGCCCTCGGGCTGGCCTCGCCGGACCGGACCATGGCCGTCCTGCGTGGGCGCAGTCTGCCGCTCAGCTGGTCTCCGGACCGCCGCGGCATGGTCGCCCTGCCCCGCTTCCGTGACTTCCTCCGACGCGAGGCCGCGTGCCTGGACGACGACTGCCTCCGGGAACTCCGGCAGGGATACGCCAGGTTGCTCCAGGGAAGCGGGCGTCACGAGGACGCGGTGGCCGAATTGCTCATGTGCGGCGAGACAGACAGCGCCCGGCACGCCGCCGAACGTGTCCTGCCCGACGTCCTGGGCCGGCTCGACCTGGCGACCGCGCAGAGCTGGCTCGACCGTATGCGTCCGGCTCCCCGGCCACTCGCACCGAACCTGGCCACGGCCGGGCTCCGGGTCGCCTTCGGACTCGAACAATGCTGGCGTGGCGCGCAGTTGGCCGATCACCACGGTCGCCTCTGGTGGACCGGACTCGGCCGGCGGCCCGGAGGCGCCGAGGACCTGGCACTCCTGGCCTGGTGCCTCTGGCACGTGGGACGTCTCGACGAGACCCGCGACATCCTGGACGTCATGCCCGCGGGGCTTCCCCGTGACATCGTGGCGGCACTGCTGGCGCTGGCGGACGACGGCACCGTCCGGCTCACCACGGACCATCTGCACCGCGCACCGGGGCCTCTCGAGGCCATGGTGATGCGCATCGCGTACATGGCCGGGCAACTGCGGCAACTGCAGGACGCCTCGGTCCCCGGTCCCTGGCGGCGGTCGTCGGGGATCCCGTGGACCGTGGCAGCCCTGCGCGCCGGGGGACGCATCTCCGAGGCGGAGGAGGCCTACGGGTCGTCGGCGGAGGGGCCGAGGCCCGCCTGGCTGGAGGCGATCGACGCCGCGGAGCTGATGGCGGACCTCGGGCACCGGGACGAGGCATGGGCCGCGCTGCTGGCCGGACGGGACCGGATCGCGGCCACCGGCTCCCGCGTCTACGAGATGCTGAGCCTGCTCCTGGAGGCCAAGCTCGCCCTGCGGCTGGATCACGATCTTCCCCGGGCGGCCCGTGCACTGGCCGAGGCCGAGCGCAGAGGAGGCGCGCGCTACGCCTTCATCCGTGAACTGGCCGGGACCTGGCGGGGGTTGGAGCTGTTGTCGGCCGGCCGCGAAGCGGAGGCGCTGCCCCACCTGGCCGCCGCGGTCGCCGGAATGTCCGCGGGCGGACGGCGTCTGGAACTTCCCTCCGCCGCGGTCTACCTGAGCGAGGCGCTGTGGCGCACCGGAGACGAGGACGGCGCCGACGAGGCAGCCGACCTGGCGGTGCGGGTCGCCGACGGGCAGGGCTCCCGCCATCTGCTGCTGCAGGCTCTGGAGGACATGCCGTCCGTGGCCGCGCGGCGGGCCGACGCCGAACCCGCCCACGGCTCACGCTGGCACGAACTGGTGTCCGCGCTCTCGACCCCGGTACCGGGGGCCGGAGGCGACCGGATCCTCCTGCGGATCGAGGACTTCGGCCCGGTGCGGCTGGTCGCCGAGGGGCGGGAGATCCATCCGCGTCTGGCCAAGAGCGTCGAACTCCTCGCCTACCTGACGTCCCGACCGCAGGCCGGCGCCAGACGCCAGGCACTCCTGGAGGCGCTGTTCCCGGGACGGAGCGACGCGACCGGGCGAAGTTACCTTCGGCAGGCCGTGTACCGGCTGCGCGAGGTGCTGCCCGACGGGCTGACGCTCCATCAGGAGGGCGACGTGTACCGGCTTTCGCCCGCGTCCGCCGTCGCGAGCTCCTCGGGCACCTTCCGGCGCCTGCTCGCGGAGGCCGCCCGGCAGGACGGGGAGCACCGCTGGGACACGCTCCGGGGTGCCCTCGCCCTCGCCGAACGCGGCTCCTACTTCGACTCCGTCTCGACCCACTGGCTCGACGCCCGGCGCGCCGAACTCGACGGCGCCCTCACGCAGGCGCGCGTCGACGCGGCGAGCGTCGCCCTGCACGTGGGCCGCGTCCGCGACGCCCGGCGGCTCGCCCGCCTCGTACTGGACGCGGATCCGTACCGGGAGCAGGCCTGGCGACTCGCCCTGCACGCCGCTGAGGCCGTCGGAGACGACGACGAACTGCTCGACCTGTACCGCGGATACCTCCGGGTCATGAACGAACTCGGGGTGCCACCGTCGGCGGACCTGAAACGCCTGGTCGACCGGTTGCGTCGCTGAGCGGGTGGGCCCTACCGGCCGCGGGCGCAACCCAGGCGACCAGTCGATTTCCCTGCGGTTAACAGGCGTTGACGCACGCTCGGCACATCGGCCAACAGGGCTCAGTCCCCCGTATCACGGAGGTTCCCCGATGATTGAAACCCATGACACGACGGTCACCTTCCGGGCCACGATGAGTCGGCTCGCCACGGGTGTCAGCGTCATCACCACCAGGTCGGGGAGCGCGCCCATCGGCATGACCGCGAGCGCGGTGACGGCTCTGTCCCTGAGCCCCCTCCAGCTGATCGTCTGTATCAGCAACCACCTGTACACACGGACCGCCATCGCCGAGCACGGCCGGTTCGCCGTGAACGTCCTCGGCGAGGAGAGCGAACACCTGGCGCGGAACTTCGCCGCCTCGAAACCCGACAAGTTCGCGGGCGTCGAGACCCACGACGACCACGGCGTGCCGGTCCTGAAGGACGCCATCGCAGCGGTTGTGTGCGATGTCGCCGACGCCCTCCCCGGAGGCGACCACACCATCTTCGTGGGTGACGTCCGGTACTTCGACCACAGGGCGGGAGGGCGGCCGCTGGTCTACTTCGCGGGCGGCTTCGGCAGCCTCGGCAGCCCGAAGGAGCCCGTGACGACGGCCTGACCCCCTTCGGCAACACTCACGCCCGCCGGCCACCGGCCCGCGACGCCGCCGGAACCGGCCGCCGCCGCCGAAACCCGCCGCCCCCGAAGCCCGCCGCCCCCCAGCTCCCCGGCGGGCTTCGGGGCCACGCTCGTCCCGACGACTCCACGGAAGGTGCCATGACCCGCTCCGTGCCGGCCTTCAAACTGCGACCGCCGACCCAGCCCCCTCATCTCCTGCCCAGGCCACGCCTGTCGCGCCGGCTCGACGCCGTGACCGAGCCGGTGGTCGTCGTCCGCGCGCCGGCCGGCGCCGGGAAGACGGTGCTCCTCGCCGAGTGGTCGCGGGACCTGGCGGCCCGCGAGGAGTGCGCCTGGCTCAGCCTGGACACGTACGACAACGTCCCGGGCCGACTCTGGAACGGCATCCTCGGAGCACTGCGCCAGGTACGGCCCGGGCTGCCGGAGAGCGCCGACGGCGCGGCCTGGACGCTCGCCGCATGGCTGGAGGAGGTCCTGCCCGACCTGGTGACCGGCCTGGACGGGGGGAGTCCGCTCACGTTGGTCCTCGACGGCCTGGAATCCATAACGGACGCCGAGGCCCTGCACAGCATGGGCGCCTTCCTCGCGCGGCTGCCCCGGGGTCTCCGTGTCGTCCTGTCCACCCGGCACACACCCGGAACACCGCTTCCGGCCCTGCGCGCCCGCGGCATGGTCGCCGAACTCGACCAGCACGACCTGCGATTCACCCTCGACGAGGCCAGGCAGGTGGTGACCGGACTGCTGGGCACCGATTGCCCCGAACCGACCCTCGGCGCCGTGTACGAGGCCACCGAAGGATGGGCGGCGGGACTGTGCGTCATGGGACGCGCCCTCAGGCGCTCGGGCGCCGAACCCGGCGCGGCCGACCTGGCGCGCGCCCGGCAGGAGGTCGCGGAGTACCTGACCACGGAGGTCCTCGACCGGCTCACCACCGAACAGCGCGACTTCCTCCTGCGCACGAGCGTGCTCGACGTACTGCGCACCGGTCCGTGCCGGGCCCTCACCGGCGAGCGGGCCGGCGTGCTCCTGCGCGAGCTGGCGCGGACCGTGCACCTGCTCGTCCCCGTCGCGTCCGACACGCCCGCCTACCGCCGGCACCGGGCCCTGACCTCGCTGCTGTCCGACATCCTCGGGTCCGAGACGCCCGACGCCGCCACCCGGCTGCACGAGGCGGCGGCGTCGTGGTACTCCCGACAGGGCGAGACGACCGAGGCGGTACGGCACTTCCTGCTCGCCGGCGACGGGGACGCGGCCGTCGCGGTCGTCCTGGGCGACTGGGAGGAGGCGATCGCGGCGGGGCGTGGCGCGGACGTCACCGGCTGGCTGGGCCTCCTGCCGTCCCGCGCCGTCGCCGCCGACGCCAGGCTGTGCGTCGTGGCGGCCATGGCGGGCCTCGCCGAGGGCGCGCCCGACACCGGCCGGCTCTGGCTGGACGTGGCGCGGCTCAGGCAGTCGGGTCGGCAGCCGGTGGGTACGGGCGGCACGGTGTCCGGGGCGTCAGCCGTCGCCCAGACCGTCGCCAGCTGTCTGCGGGGCGAGGTCCTGGCCGCCGACCGGCTCGGCGAAGCCGCGGTCGCGGGCACCCCGCCGCTGACTTACTGGCACGCGCTGGCCTGCACGGCGCGGGGAACCGCACTGCTCTGGAGCCGCCGCTACGCGGAGGCGGAGGAACTGCTCGCCGAGGCGACGCGTGACGCCTACGCCGCCGGGCACGGGCTGGCACTCGTACGGGCCCTGGGCTCACGGGCGCTGTGCGCGCTGCTGTCCGGCCGGTGCGAACGGGCGCGGACCCTGAGCGACGAGGCCGTCCGGGAAGCCGAAGTGTCGGGTCTTCAGGGGCACTTCGTCGCGGCGCCCGCCCATCTCGCCCGGGCTGGTGTCCTCCTCGAGGACGGTGCCGTCGACGGGGCGGCGCGGTCCCTGGCCGCGGCGGAGGCGGCCTTGGCGAGGTTCGCCCCGACCGGGAGCGAACCCCATGTCCGCACGCTGTACCACCTCGTCCGGGCCAGGCTGGAGAGCGCGCGGCACGACACGCAGGCGGCGCGGAACTCCCGTGCGGAGGCCGAACGCGCGGCGAAGGCCTGCGTGTTCCCGGAGACCCTCATGGACTTGATGCCCGAAACGGCGGGGCACGAGCCCGCCGAGCCGGCGGCTGCGGGTCCCGAGGACCTGTCTCTGGGGGAGCGGCGGGTGTTGCGAGCCCTGTGCGGGCCCCTGACACTCCGCGAGATCGCCGCGGAACTCCATGTGTCCCACAACACCGTGAAGACACAGGTGCGGTCGATCTTCCGGAAGCTCGGCGCGCACACCAGGAGCGGAGCGGTGGCCAGGGCCCGGGAGTGCGGTGTGCTCTGATCCGGGCCCTGGCGTTCCGCGCTAGGAGGCGTCCTGGCGCCGGGCGTACTCCGCCTGCGCCGAGTACGCGGTGTCCTGCTCCCGTTCCACCGGGTCGATGCCGCACACCCTGCGTGCGAGATCTGCGACGGGGCCGCCCGGGGAGAGCTCGGCGCGCTTCATGGTCAGGGTGCGGATGGCCAGCAGCGGCGTCCCGTTGAAGTTCTCGAAGGTGCTGATCCGGTCGCCCCAGTCGGACAGGAACAGGTCGCGGATGACCCGGCTGATCTTCAGCCGGTCGTGCGGACGGCCCACCGGACCGGTCTGCAGCGCCTCCAGCCACGGGCGCAGCTCCGGCCGCTGCCACTGGCCCTCGGTCGGGAAGATCAGCGAGGCACGGCCGGCCAGGTCGATGACCTCGTGGACCATGTCCGCGATGTTCTCGAGGTAGTAGGCGCGACCGAAGTCGAACATCAGCACGTTGGGCTTGTAGAGGCCGCCGGGGGTGGTGAACCCCTCCTCCTCCGAAGCGATCACATGTGCCCTGAGCGTCTGGTGGAAGCCGGCGAAGCGGGCTATCCGGGCCTGGACCGGAGGCAGCTGGTAGGTGCCGATGTGCTCGGTGACCAGCAGGGTCAGACCGAGCATCAGCTCGGCACGCACCATCTGGCGCACCAGCGCCTGGTAGTGCAGCCAGTCGAAGACCCGCTGCGGGTACAGCGACGCGTGCTTGGGGTTGCCGATGTGGAACACCCGGTTCCAGGGGATGAACACGTCCTCGAAGACGATGACGGCGTCCAGCTCGTCGCCCTGCGAGGCGAGCGGGTGCTCGACGTCCTCGCCGTCACGGACGTTGCTCTCGCGGCAGATGATGGTGACGCCCGGCGCGTTGGGCGGCACGGCGGCGAAGATCACCTGCTCCGGAAGGATGCCGGGGCGGTAGAAGACGCCGATGTGGATCCGGTCGCCGAAGGCGGCGCCGGTGCCGATCGCCTTCACACCGCGCACGGTGATGCCCTCGTCCGAGGTGTTCACCACCTGCAGGGCCGGGGACTCGGCCTGCGCGGACTCGCGCGAACGGTCCGTCTGCGGATCGACGAAGGCCGGCGTCGAGTTCAGGTCGCCGTCGCGCACCTCATTCCAGAAGCCGAGGATGCCCTCGGTCAGGTCCCGTCCGTCGGTGCCCACGGACTGGCTGCTCCAGGGCTCGGGGTCGTCCATGTAGGTGAGCAGGACGTAGTTGTTGACGTCGGGGGTGCGCGGGACCGCCCCGCCGCCGAGTTCCCGCAGCACCGTCTCCATGTAGCGCCGCTTGCGCCGCAGTTCGTCCTTGGAGCGGTGCCGGAACCACGTCATGGACCGCCGGACGCCGTCCTCGTCCACGAACGTCATGGCGTCCTGGAGGTCCGGGCGGTGGTGCAGGTCGTAGAACTCCGCGATCTTCCGGGCGTACGCCCGGGTCCTGGGGTGGGTGGCGACGTTCTCGACGAGTTCGTCACCCACCCACACCGTCCGCCCGTCGTTCAGGGCCTCGAGGTATTCCTTGCCTGTACGCACGTCGTGCTCCTCTCCGAGACATGAGATCTGGACGTCTCGGAGCATGCGTCGCACCGGGGTGAGAGAAGGCGCGCGAGGCGACAATCACCCGGGTGAAACGCCTGGCCACCGCGGAGATCCGCGTTGAGGCGGCCGCGGGTGGTGCGGCATGCTTGTCACATGTACAGAACCGGGTCGGCGGGACGCCGGACCCACGGCGCCGGCCACCGCACATGAGCGAACCGCGCCTGCGGGGCCGGGACCGGGAGCTGGCGGCCCTCCGCGCGGCTCTGGACTCGGTACGCGGCGGACGGGGCGCCTGCGTCGTCGTGGAGGGCGCGGCCGGCGCGGGCAAGAGCAGGCTGTTGGCCGAACTGGAGAAGACGGCCCGCCACCTCGGCTTCGACGTGGTGTCCGTGCACGCCGACGAACCCGACCAGTACGGAGCCGGAGCCGCCCTGCAGACGGCCCTGCGGTCGCCCGACGCGCCGGGCCGCACCCCCGTCCTCTCCGACGACCAGCGGCTCCAGCTCCTGGACAGCGTCACCGACACCCTGGAGGACCGGGCACAGCGGGCCCCGGTGATCGTGCTCGCGGACGATGTGCAGTGGGCCGACCCGGCCACCCTCTTCGCCCTGCGCACCCTGCCGGGACGGCTGGCCGCCGCGCCGATCCTCTGGGTGCTGGCGGTGCGGCCGGAGAGCAAGCGGCCCGTCGCCGCCAGGATGCGCGAGGACCTGGACCGCCTGGGGGCCCGTCGGCTGACGCTCGGCCCCCTGTCCCAGCGGGAACTGCAGCACGTCGTCGCCGACGTGCTGGGAGCGACGCTCTCGCCCGATCTCGCCGGACTGCTGCGCACCGTCGCGGGCAACCCGTTCCAGGCGATCGAGCTGGCGCGTGCGTTCACCGACACCGGCGCGGTCGCGGTCCAGGGGGGTGTGGCGGGCCTGCTGCGGCACGACATCCCCGTCGGCCTGCGGCAGAACGTCACCGCGCGGCTCGCCCGCCTCCCGGAGGACGCCGTACGGCTGCTCCAGATCGGCTCCGTCCTCGGCCGCGAATTCGACCTGGGCACGGCCGGCCGGATGCTCGGCCGCCCGGTCGGCAGCCTGCTGGCCGGGCTGGAGGCGGCCCTGGAGGCGGAGCTGCTGCTGGGCGACGGCCCGCGGCTCGTCTTCCGGCACGACCTCATCCGGCAGGTCGTCTACGAGAACCTGCCCCAGGCCGCACGGACGGCCCTGCACCGGGAGGCCGCCGGCATCCTGCGGGGTGTCTGCGGGCCGCCGTCCGAGGTGGCCTGGCACGTCGTGATGGCGGGCGGCCCGGTGGGCGACGGCGCCGACACCACGCTGTACACCGCCGTCCGGGAGCTGTCGTCGACGGCTCCCGACGCCGCCGCGGACCTGGCCCAGCGGATCGCCGGGCTGCTGCCGCCGCACGACCCGGGCCGCGTCACGCTGCTGACCGAGGCCGCCGAATACCTCGGGCGCACCCGGCGGGTCCGTGAGGCGCTCGATCTGGTCGACTCGACGTTGTCGGACCGGCTGGACCCGCCGCAGGAGGCGTCCCTGCGTCTGGCCGCCGCCGAGATCCACCAGGCGGCGGGCGACGACGCAGCCGCGATGACCCACCTCCGGCAGGCCCTCGACCTCCCCGCCCTCCCGTCGGACCTGCGCGTCCTGCTGTTGAAGACGAAGGCGACGGGATACATCTACCTGGGGGACGTGGCCGCCGCCGAGGAGACCGACACCGGGCTGGTGGAGGCCGCCTATCGCAGTGGTGACCCGGCCCTGATCGTGAGCGCCGAGCTGTTCAGGTCACAGACCTCCTTCTACCGGGGGCACACGGTTCGCGCCCTCGGCCTGGCCGAGCAGGCCGCCGAGCGCGCCGGCGCCGAGCGTGCCGCCCTCCACCTGCGGCCTCCGCGCATTCCGGCGCTGTGGCTGGGCACCGTGGCGACCTCGACGGACCGTCTCGCGGACACCGAGCGGATACTCGGCAAGGGGCAGCGCGAGGCCGAGGCCATGGGACTCGGCTGGTCACTTCCCTACTGGCATCTCTGCAGGGCCTGCGCGCTGTTCGAACAGGGGGCGCTGGACGACGCGGCCGTCGAGGCGGAATCCGGCCTCACGGTCGCGGACGAACTGGAGATCACCCGGGCCAACCCGCAGGCCCGCGCCCTGCTGACGCTGGTCGAGATCAGGCGCGGTGACCTCACGCGGGCCAAGGACCACCTGCGCGCCGCCGAGGGCGCCTCCGGCACCGAACGGCAGCCCTACGACCCGTGGGTTTCCCTCGCGCGAGCCTCCCTCGCGTACGAGGAAGGCCAGGAGACCGCGAGCGCGGTCCTGCTCGCCGACGGCTTCGGGGGCGGAGCGGTGCCGCGCCTGATGGCGGTGCCGCCGACACACTGGCAGGCGATCGCCCGGATGGCCCTGCACGGAGGTGACCCCGCGCTGGCCCGGGCCCTGTCCCGGGCCCTGCGCGACCTGTCCGAGCAGAACGAGGACCAGCGGATCATCACGGCGGTCCGCGCACATGTGGACGGCCTCCTGGGCGGTGCCGCCGGCGAACTGTCCCACGCCGTCACCGCCTACCGGAACTGCGACAGGCCGCTGGCCCTCGCCGCCGCCTGCGAGGACCTCGGGGTCCTGCTGGCCGGATCGGCGGATCCGGAAGCCGCGATCCCCTGTCTGGAGGAGGCCGCTGAGCTGGCGTCGGCCTCGGGAGCCCTGCGCGACCAGGAACGGATTCGACGGCGCCTGAGGCAGTTGGGGGTGCGCGTCGGCGCGGCACCGCGGCACGTGGCGGGTCCCGTGGGGTGGGAGCAACTGACCGAGTCCGAGCGGAAACTGGTTCCACTCGTCGCGGAGGGCCTCACCAACCGGGCCGTGGCCGAACGTCTCTATGTGTCCGTGCACACGGTCAACACACACATGAAACACATCTTCGCCAAGCTCGGCATCAACACACGGGTCGAACTGACCCGGCTGGCGTTGGAGCGCGGAGGCATCGCCGGGGAAGCCGGCTGAGGAACAGCGCAACGCGTTCCCGCACGGCGTACTCCCGGCGGCCGCCGGGAGGTTCCCGCCGTACGCTCGAAGCGGCAGACGGTTCCACGAGGAGGCGGAGCATGAGGACAGCCGTGATCGGCGGAACCGGCTTCGTCGGGACGAGGCTCGTGCAGAGACTCGACGCGACGGGACACCAGGCGACGGCCCACGGCAGGTCCACGGGTCTCGACCTGCTGACCGGCGAGGGAATGCCGGACGCGCTGCGGTCCGTCGACGTCGTCGTGCTCACGATCGACGCACCGTCCTTCGACGCGGCCGCATCCCCGTTCTTCCGCCGCACCACGGAGAACCTCCTCGACGCGGCCGCAAGGGCGGGCACCGGTCACATCGTCCTGCTGTCCATCGTCGGGATCGACCGGGTTCCGGGAGTCGACTACTACACGGCCAAG
This sequence comes from Streptomyces sp. NPDC001068, assembly GCF_042897315.1. NCBI lineage: Bacteria > Bacillati > Actinomycetota > Actinomycetes > Kitasatosporales > Streptomycetaceae > Streptomyces > Streptomyces sp. NPDC001068. The sequence continues at coordinate 507,552 of NZ_JBIAYD010000005.1, forward strand.
ATCCTGCAGGAGGACCTGATCAGGTCGGGCCCCATCCCGTCCTCGGTCGTCCGGGCCACGCAGTTCATGGAGTTCGTGGAGACCGTCATGTCGTGGACCACCGACGGTGACGTGGTCCGGCTGCCTACCACCCGGCTGCAACCGGTCGCGGTGGACGACGTCGTCACCACGCTGGTCGACGTGGCGACCGGCACGCCCGTGAACGGCACGGTCGACGTCGCCGGCCCCGAAGTCTTCCCGCTGGACGAACTGGGCCGGATCACGCTGCGGGCGCGCGGAGTGGAACGCCCGGTCGTGGTGGACGAGTCGGCGGGCCTGTTCGGCGCCGTTCCCGAGGACGCCGTCATCGCGCCGCCGGGCGCACGGATCGGCGGCGTGCACTACTCCGACTGGCTCGCCGGCAGGGCCTCGTCGTCCTAGAGTCCGCGGGCGGGCGGGGACACCGGTGGGCCGCGACCGGCTGCCTCCCGTAGGAGAACGGCAGGCCCGGACGGCGCGGCGGCCGCGGAGAACGTACCGCGAGGAACGTGCCCTCGGCCGCCGCGCCGGACCACTTCGTGTCCCGTGGTCCTCGCGGTGCCGTCACAGAGCCTTGAGGGACTCGGCGATCGACCTGTCGGCCGCGGAGAGGCCGGCCTCGACCTGCTCGGGGGTCTGTCCGTGGACGGCGATGAACTCGACGTCGGTGATGCCGATGAAGCCGAGGATGCCGCGCAGGTAGGGAGCGTGGAAGTCCATGGGGGCGAACGCGGGGTTGCTGAAGTCGCTGCCGGAGGCGCGTGCGACGACGGCCTTCTTGCCGGCGAGGAGACCGCGGGGGCCGTTCTCGTCGTAGGCGAAGGTGCGGCCCGCCATGCAGACCTGGTCGATCCAGGCCTTGAAGGCCGCGGGCACGTTGAAGTTGTACATCGGTACACCGAGCACCAGTACGTCGCAGGCCTCGACCTCGCTGATGAGGGTGGCCGCGGCGTCCACGGCGGCCCTGCTCCGCGGGGTGTGGTACTCCGCGGGGGCGAAGACCCCGGTGACCCAGTCCGCCGACACGAGGGCGGGTGTGTTCACGGTCACGTCCCGGTAGGTCACGGTGCCCTCGGGGTTCTGTCGGCGCCAGGCGGCGACGTACCGGGCGCCGATGCGACGGCTGACCGAGTCGGCATCGCGGGCGCTGGAGTCGATGTGCAGAAGGTGAGGCATTTTCTCTTCCCAGAATTTCAGGATCGTCCCGCTCCGTGCCTCACGTGGATGGCAGGGAGCGTTCGTACGGGGGTAGGGCATGTGGACGGCCCGGAGTGTGTTCGCGTGCCGTGGCACGGTCGACTGCGGTGTCCGGCCGAGTGCGGTCCGGATCCTGTCCGGCATGACCGCATGCACCCACCCTGCGGCGAGGCGGCCATGGCGCACATCGCTCGAATGGGCGATTTCGGGCGGGCGCCGTCGGCGCGTGGGTGAGGTAGGCGCTGAAGATCACCGGCGGACGAGGCCCGCGCGATGCCTTGACGTCGGTTTTGGCCGCTCCTACTGTCGTCGCCATCCAAGTTCATGAATGCGTACATCGGTCATGAACATGAACGAGTCAGATCACAGGAAGGCACCCCCCATGCGTAAGCGTTCCTGCACACTGCTCGCCACGGCCGCTGTCGCGGCCTGCCTGGCTTCGCTGTCCGTTCCGGCCATGGCGTCGCCCCGGGCGGCCGTCATCGAGGTCTCGACCGCGGCCCAGCTCAAGTCGGCCCTCGCCGCGGTCGCTTCAGGCGGCACGATTCACCTGGCCGACGGCACCTACAGCGGCAACTTCAAGACCAGCAAGGCCGCGAGCTCGGGTTCCCGCATCGTCCTCACCGGCTCGTCCAAGGCCGTGCTCACCGCGAGCGGCGGTTACGGCCTGCACCTCGACGGCGCCTCGTACTGGACGGTGAAGGGCATCACCGTCACCGGCGGCCAGAAGGGCATCATGATCGACTCCGCTCGTGGCGTCGTCGTCGACGGCGTGACCGTGCACGACCTGGACATGGAAGGGGTCCACTTCCGCAACTCCAGCTCGGACGGCGTCATCCAGAATTCGAGGATCTACGACACCGGCCACGACGGACGCGGAATGGGCGAGGGCGTGTACGTGGGCACGGCCAACACCCTCTCCGACAGGAGCGACGACGTCCAGATCCGGAACAACACGCTCGGCCCCGGCATCGGCGGCGAGAACGTCGACATCAAGGAGGGGACGACGGGCGCGCAGGTCGTCGGCAACACCTTCGACGGCAGCGGCCTGACAGGTGCGAACTACGACGACTCCTGGGTCGACGTCAAAGGCAACAACGTCCTCGTGGAGGGCAACACCGGAACGAAGACCACGAACGACGGCTACCAGACGCACACCCAGCAGTCGGGATGGGGCTGCGGCACCGTCTTCAGGAACAACAGGTCATCGCTCAGCGGAGCGACCGGCCCGACCCAACTGGCCATCGACGTCACCAACGCCACCTCGTCCTGCAGGACGACGGTGTACGCCGGCAACACGGTCACCGGCGGCAAGGGCCTGACGAACATCGCCGTCACGACGTAGCGGGCTTCGCGGACCGCCGATCCCGCGCCTCACCCACCGATGAGTTCCGGAGCCCGGGGGAGTCTGCCCGTGCACAAGCCGCAACCGTGCACGAGATCTGTGAGGGATCATGAACGCCCACCCACTACCACCCGTCGTCGACGCCGGGACCTGGGAACACCGGCTGGAGGCGCTGCGTGCCCGCGAGAAGGCCGCGACGCGGGAACTCGACGCCATCGCCGCGGAGCGTCGCCGTCTGCCGATGGTCGAGATGCCCGACTACACGCTCGAAGGCAAGGACGGCCCCGTCCGCCTGGTGGATGTCTTCGAAGGCAAACGGCAGCTCATCGTCTACAACCACATGTGGTTCACCGGCAAGGAATGGCAGTGCCCGGGCTGCACAGGGTTCACCTCGCAGTTCACCCGCCTGGAATTCCTGGACGACTACGATGCCCGATTCGTCATCGTCACCCAGGGAGCGATCGAGGAAGCGCTCGCCTACCGGCAGCGGGTCGGCAACCGGATGGCGTGGTACTCGACGGCGAACAGCCCGTTCGGGGCGGACGTCGGCGCCCCGCCCGACGGGGGATTCGCGGTCAACGTGTTCCTGCGCGACGGCGACACCGTCTACCGCACCTGGCACACGGACGGCCGAGGCACCGAGCAGCTCAGCCACAGCTTCGCGCTGATCGACCTCCTGCCGTACGGACGACAGGAGGAGTGGCAGGACTCGCCCGAGGGCTGGCCCCAGTCCCCGACCTACAGCCGGTGGGCGACATCGAAGACCGTCGCCGCGCTCTACGGTCCGCCTTCCGGCTGAACTCGTCACGGACGACGAGCAGCCGGAAGGGTCCGCGACGCCACCGGGCCGAGCCGGGCGCAGCCCGGTCCGGCCCGGCGGGCATCCGCGACGGTGCGGGGCTCAGCCGTCGATCTCGTACTGTCCGACGGTGCGGAAGTAGCGGAGGGCTTCCGGACTGCCGTCGTCGAGGACCGCCTGGATCGCGTCGTACATGGCGTCGCTGATGTCGGGGTCCGTGAGCATGTGGACGATGTACACGGAGTCGTCCTCGGCCTGCGCGAGCCGGTACCCGGTCCACCGGAAGGTGCTCAGGGCTTCGGCGGTACCGGCGTCGAGAGCGGCGTCGGCCTCCGCGATCACCCTCTTGTCACCGTTCTGGGTGGCCACGAACAGGATGTGCGCCACGGCCACGGAGTCGTCCTCGACCTGGGCCCGGGCGTACCCCGTCTGCAGGAAGGCGCGCAACGCTTCCGGTGTGTTGGCGTCGAGGGCGGCGTTGGCAGCCTTGATCACCCGCTTGTCGCCGTTCTGGGTGGCCACGGCCAGGACGTGGGCGACCGCGACGGAGTCGTCCTCGGCCTGGGCGAGGCGGCATCCCGTCGCCAGGAATGCGCGCATGTCCTGCGTCGTCCCGCTCAGTGCCTTGTCGGCCTCGCGGAGCACGCCCGTCCCGGCGTCGTCGTCCGTGAGGATGTCCTGGATCGCCGCCCGGACCTGATCATCTGTCAGGTCGTCGACAGGGGTTCCGGTGCCGGAGGAGACGTCCGGGCAGGCCGTGGCAGGCGTGGTGGCGACGGGGGTGGTCGGCGTGGAGGCGCCGGCCGCGAAGGCAGGTGTGGTGAAGAGGAGAGCGGGCGTCACAACGGTCGCGGCGATCACCATCGCGGCGCGGTTCGGTCTCATGATGTGCCTCCGTACTCGGTGGGTTGACCGGTATGAAGCATCTACATGCCAGGTGCATGGATCAAGGGCTTTCCGGAAGGCGGATCGCGCAGGTGAACCACAACTGTGGTCGAATCGCGCGGAGTTGACCGGCGTGGACACCCGTCGTGCGCCATCCGTACCGAGTCCCCGGTCGGTTCCGGGGAGGGACGGGAGCCGTGCCGGCGGCCGACCGGCCTCCGCGGAGTGTCCCCGGTGGGCCCGGTGGGCGCGCCATGTGCGGCTCCGGGAAAAACCGCTGCGCCGATGTCGGCGTTCGCTCCTATCCTGTCGCGATGACGTCCTACGAAGGTGTCCACCCCACCGTCCTCGTCCGGGTGGGCAACCGTCACGCTCAGATCGACGAACTGCTGGCACCCACGATCCAGGCGATCTGGGAGTGCGGATTCGACACCTTCACCTGTTGCCAGGACCTCGCGGAGAGCAACGCCAGCTGGCCGGACAAGCTGCCGCACATGGCGCGGTGGCTGGAGTCCCGGCGCGGGTGGATGCTCATCGACTTCCCTGTCGACAGCGGCCTCGACTTCCTCGCGGCCGTTGCGAACGCCGGCCCACGGGAGGCGTTCTACGTGCGGATGACCCACTGGGCGGCCCCCGACGCGTGGGACGTCAGGATCAAACCGAGGGACGCGGCGATTTTCAGGGACGATATCCCGTCGCGGTTCGACCTCCGGTTGCTACAGGTGACCTTCCCGGCCTTCGACCTGCCGGAAATGACCCGGCGCCTCCGTGAACACGCCGCCGGCCGCTCGGTGCCGCCCGCCCCCGCCGACTGGAGCACGGTCGGCCGCTAGGGCTCGGACGGGGACCCCCTTCGTCACTCCGGACGAAAGCCCAGGTCCAACCGGTGCGAGGCCGGCGACCTCGTCGCACGTTGTCCCACCCGGAGACCTTCAGCGGGGGAGTTTGGATGCCAGAAGGTCCACGGGAGTGATCGTGGGAGGTGTGCTGAACAGCTCGGCCCCGCGGAGCTCGATCTGCTGACGGACCTTGCCCTGGTAATGCGCCTCCCGGTCATCCTCGGTCTCGAAGGCATCGAAGATCCGGAACGTGCTGGGGCCGAGCCGGAAGGAGAACCAGGCCAGAGTCCCGGGCTCGGCATCGACGAGGGCCTTCGCGTCCACGAGGAACTGGGCCACGTCGTCCTCCTTGCCCGGCTTGGCTTCGAGTTCGACGAAGAATCCGTATGCCGGCACGTCGCGCCTTTCCTGGAAGTCGGTGCCCAGGAGACGGTCGTCTCCACGGCGATTCCCGCCGCCGGTTGCGCCCCGCACACCGCGGCCCTGGGAGTGGCTGAAGAGTACGACCGACGGAGAGAGGAGACGGCCGAGGCGCGCCACATCGCCTTTGTATGAGACCGAACGTGATCACGGCGTCGTTGCCGGTGATACGCCGGGTCCATGAAGGGCCGGACGACGTGAGGTCTCGCGGTGGCTGCGACGACTGCTTCGGGAGCCGTCGAGACGGAACCTGTCCTCGCCAGGAGTGCCCGACGCCGGGCTCCGTTCCTAGGCGTTCTCCTCGCTGAGGCGGTCGGCCGCCCAGGGCAGCAGCTCCTTGGCGAGCGCGAGACTGAAGGGACGGACCAGCGACCGGAGTTCGGCGCAGGCGGCGGGACCGAGGGTGATGTAGGGGAGGGCGGCCAGCCTGTCGGTGGTGTGCTCGATCTCCGCCCTGCGCCGCGCGCCCTCCTCGGTCAGGGCCGGGCGGGGTTCGTCGTCGACCCAACCACGCTCGCGCAGATTCTGCACGGCCCGTCCCCACTGCTCGGGCGACCAGGCCCGGGAGTCGCGCAGCACCCCAGCGTCGATGTCACCGGTGGCGGCGTGCGTGACGAGCGCCTCCAGCCCGCTCAGCCCGGCGGACACCAGTGCCGCCACATGACCGTCGCCACGGAACTCCCGCAGCAGGGTCTGAGCGTGCCAGAGCACGAGGTGGGGTGCGCTCGGCCACGGCAGTGCGGCATGCGCGGCGAAGAGGGGGCGCCCCTGTGGATGACTTACGGTCGCTTCGGCGGCGGTACGGGCCAGTTCGGCGGCCCGGGCCAGTTCCGGCGAGGAGACGTCCGCGCCGAGGATGCGGCGGAGCGTGGCATCCATGCCGGTGAGCCGGGCGGCGGCGAATTGCTGAGGCGTGGCGGCCTTTCGGGCCGCGGCCATGGCCGGGCGCACCGCGTCGGGATTGAAGTTGTAGAACGTGGCGATCACCAGGTCTGCCGGAACGGTGCCGAGCGCGGCGGAGCGGGAGGCGAAATACCCGGCTCTGGGGTCGACACCCAACTCGGCGTACTGTCCCGCGGCTTCGGGTGAGAAGTAGACAGCCCCGTGGTAGGGCTCGAGAGTTCTCCAGGTCTGGCGTGCGAGGGCCAGGTTGTCGCGGTCCGTGTTCTGGGTCATGAGTGGTTCGCCGTCCTGGGGCGGAGGGGACGTTGCAGTCCATCGCGTACATGACGGCACGTGGCAGAGCACGGACGTACCGCCTGGTCGGTACGCTATCGGAGGGTGGCTGCCCGCGACTACCGTCCTGCGAGCGGTTCCGCCGCCGAAGGCGCGGGTCCAGCCGGACCGGGCCGGGTGGGCCACCCGGTGAGAGGGGTGTTCGAGCCCCTCTCCACGGGTGTCACGGCCGTCATGCCCGGCGGGCGTCGGTGATCTGGGCGGGCACCGCGCCGAGCCACCAGGCGGGGTGGGCGGTGCCGTCGGTGGTCCGCCGTCGCTGTGGACGTAGTGGCGCACGTCGCGGCCCGGCTCGGCGAACTCTCCGTTGAGGGCGCGTCCGATCCACTCGGTGCCGAAGCGGAAGACCTCGGCGGCGGCCCCGCCCAGCGGGTGGAACTCGCACTCGGTGATGGTCGCGCGGCCAACGGCACGTGGGCAATCGACATCAGGGAGCGCGACCGCACCCATGATCGCCCTGATCAGCCCAGCAGCCGGAAACCGTCGGGCACGGCGATCCCGAACTCCTCCTCCACCAACCGGCGGGCTTCGGCCTCGTCGGTGAGCGTGCGCTCGGTCGTCACACCGTCGGCCCGGGTCTCACTGAAGACCGCGCCGTCGAGTGCGAGATGCCGTTCGTCGGTCGTGCGCTGGAGGTAGGGGCGCCGAGTGAAGGGTGAGCGGGGGTTGGTGGCGACATGCCAGTTGAACACCTCGAAGTCGGAGGCGGCGAACGGCTCCAGTGTGAACGCGTACTGGCTGACCCATTCCGGCTTCCGGAAGTCGTACGCCTGGAGCGCCCACAGTTCCAGTGGACCGTCGTGCGGGAGACGCACGAACCGGTGCCGCCGGCCCGCGCCGTCGTGCTCCTCGCCGAGGGCCAGCGGCACCGTTTCCAGCAGTGCCCCGGCCGCCCCGAAGCCGACGTCGGCCAGGTACGACCGCGGCTCTCCCGGCACGCTGACCCGCAGCATCATGTGCGTGCGCGGCCTGCTCTCCACACTCGGCGCGCCCAGCACGACCCGCCCCGCGAGCCCGGTCACGGTCAGGCCGAGCCGGGTCAGGGCCAGTCCCAGGAGGGTGTTGTGCTCGTAGCAGTAGCCGCCGCGACGCCCCCGGACCATCTTGGCGACGAGGTCCTCCGGGGCCAGCGACGGAGCCGTGCCGGTGAGCGGCTCCAGGTTCTCGAAGGGCAGCGACAGGGCGTGGGCCCGGTGTACGTCCCGCAGGGTCGCAAGGCCGGCGCGCCTGACTCCGTCCCACGCGATGCGTTCCAGATAGGCGTCGAGGTCGAATCGCTCGGTTTCGTACATGCCATGAACCTATGCGACGTCCCGGACCGCACGGGTCGCGGACCCTGCTCCGTGGGGACGGCCACACCGGTGTCGACGCGCGCGTGTTCGCCGCCGTGCCGAGCACCCGGACGATCAGGACCCTCATTGTCAGGGCCGCCGCCGGCGGGAGACTCCGGTCTGTCCTCGTTGGCTGTCCGCGGAAGTGCATGCCCGCACGCTACGTCGAACTGGGTACGAGGATCGGCCGGCCTGGCCCCGAAGTCCTCCGAGTCGCGGGAGCGTGTTCGGCGCTCAGGCCGGCGAGGTGGGCTCGTGTGGCGGTGCCTGGTGAGGAGCTGGGTCGGGCAGGGCTCCGGGGACGTTGGTGGCTGCCTGGATGAAGCCGTCCACCACGCGTCCGAGGGCAGCGGTGTGTTCGGGTGTGTCGAGCCGCTTGGCGAGGTGTTCGGCCGCGAGGAGGTAGCCGCCCGCGAGGGGCTCGCGGAAGTAGAAGCGGGCTTGTTCGACGGAGACGCGGTAGGTGGCGAGGAGTGTCGAGGAGACGTATCCGCCGAGCGCGGAGATGAAGGCGGTCAACGCCCCCAGGGTGACAGCTGTCGCGGTGCTCTGAGATGCCACCACGGCACCGGCGCCGGCCAGTACGAGCAGTGCCGATGCGCCCATGACCCAGATGGCGAGCCTGAAGGCGGCACGCGCCTGCGTGGTCGACAACCGGTGGTATTCGCGGAGCAGTTCGCGATTGGACGCCAATGGTGCATCCGCATCCGGGACGAAGTCCAGCTCGACCAACCGGACGTTGAGTTCCTCCGTGCGCACCACTTCGTCCACCACGGCGGTTCTGCTGACACCACGGACGCCTGCGACGAGCCCCCCGAGTACGAGTACCGCCAGCGCGCCGATGAGCCACCAGCCGTTGAAAGGAGGCGAGTCCGAGGAGTCGGCGCTTTTCCAGGTCACGAGTCCAAACAGGGCGCCGAAGCCGATGAAGAAGGCCGGCACTCCGAACAGGAAGAAATCCTTCTGCGCTGAAGTGCTTCTGTCGTTTTGCGCCTTGTCGATCTGGGAGTCGGCTTGCGCCCTGGCCGCCTGGATGGCTGAAAGACGTCCGGGTTCCGTTGCCGCTGCACCGTCGAGGTGCTGCCGTTCTGGGGCTGGGCCGCCGGAAGTTCCGGAGTGTACTGATTCGCTCATGCTCTTCCTGATCGGACGGGACCGGCACCTGAACGCACATCCGGACGCCTCGGACTGTAACCCCGGCCCGCACCGCGAGGGAGTGGTTTCGGAACGCTGGGACGCCGGCGGGTGGGATGACGTGGTGGCCGCCCTGTTGGGAGTCGGGGCGGCTGCTCGGTGACGGGGAAGCCGCTCGGGTCGCCGCCTGACCGGCGGTGGACCCGAGCGGCTGATTCGGCGGCCCGGTGGTCAAGGGAACTCTGCGGATGGTGACAGGAGCTGACGGCCGGGCGTTCCGGTGGGCGGCGGTCAGCAGGTGAGGTTGGAGCCTGCCGGGACGCCGAGGATGGAGGTGAAGGAGAGATAGTCGTTGACGCGGTTCTGCATCTCGGCGGTGTTGCCGCCGTTGCACTCGATGCTGCCGTTGATGCTGCGGATGGTCTCACCGAAGCCGGCGCCGTTGACCATCGCGTTGTGTCCGGTCATCGTGCCCGGGCCGGTCTGGGTGTTCCAGTACCAGAGTCCGGTCTTCCAGGAGATCGCCGGATCGGAGGCGACCAGGCCGGGGTTGTCCAGCAGGTCGATGCCCAGGGCGTCACCGGCGGCCTTGTAGTTGAAGTTCCAGCTCAGCTGCATCGGGCCGCGTCCGTAGTAGGCGAAGGTGCCGGCGGGACAGCCGTAGGGCTCGTTCGCGCAGTAGTTTCCGGACTGGTCGACCTCGTTGATGTAGACGAGGCCGCCGGTCTCGTGGTCGACGTTGGCCAGGAACGCCGCGGCCTCCTGCTTCTGCACGGTGCTGCTGCCGGTGGTGGCGAATCCGGGGTAGGCGCTGAGCGCGGACACCAGGCCGCTGTACGTGTAGAACGAATTCCGGTTGGGGAACATCTGGTTGAACTGGGCCTCGCTGACGACGAATCCGCCGTTGTTGCCGCCCGTGCCACCCCCTGAGCAGGTGTAGGGGGACCAGTACCAGGTGCTGATGGTGGGGTCGTACCCGGGGTTGTCGTGCGTGGCTATGTAGTACTGGTCGTTGGGGGTGTACCGCACGATGGCCCCGGTCGCATAGGACTGTCCGGCTGCCCAGGCGGGGTAGTTGCAGTTGCCGCCCGTCCCTCCGCCGCCCGATCCACCGCAGGCTCCTTGGTCGGCCCAGACCTCGGCGACGCCGGGTGTCTCACCCTGTGTCCACCACTTGGCCTGCCAGTTGTCGCCGTTGTAGGAGGCGGTCATCCCGCCGGTGTAGACCGCGCCGGAGTTCCAGGCCGCAGCGCATCCAGCCGCCGCCGCGGGGCTCGCGGAGCCGAGGACGGTGAACGTGCCGAGGAGGGCGGCCAGGACGGTCAGCAGTACAGTCATGTACCTGCCATATGTGAATCTGTGACGCTCGCCGGGCATGGTTGAGCTCATCTGCCACTCCAGAGGTAGGGGGTGAGTGGTGGCCTCAGCAGCAAAGCCTGATTGGTCCAGACCAGTCAAGGGTTGAGTGAGTGCCTTTGTCAGAACGTGAGTAAGAGTTGCCTGAGCGCGGTCCCTCCGGAGGCACGGGCCGCCCTGCGTATCCCGCGGTCCAGGACGACCGGTTGTCGGCAGGCGACGTGTCCCGCATCGCGCAGGCGTCACCCGGTGAGGTGTCGGTCCGTGCCGGGCATCTGATTCCCGGTGAGTCTGCCGCTGCCGGTGTGTTGTGGGCGCGCAGGAAACGGCGTCCACGGCGCCCGGTTCCCGCATGACCTTCGAGTCCTGCTCCGGCCGGTGGAGCGAAGGCGGCCGCTGTCCGACGGGAGCGGCCGGGAGTCGCCGACCGGACGCGCTCGACACCCCCGACCCGCGCGGCCTTCGGTGCCGGAGGGTCGAGCGGTCACCGTACCGCTCAGTCCGGCCGGTGCCGTCCCGTACCGACCCCGGCGGCCAGGTCGTGGAACGCCCGGCGTTCGGCGGTGATCGCGTCGCCCGCCCTGCTGGGGTGCACGCGGTTGGTGAGCAGTACGGCGTAGCGTCCCGCGGCCGGGTCGACCCACACGCTGGTGCCGGTGAAGCCCGTGTGACCGAACGAGTCCGGGCCGAACACCTCGCCGGCGGGGGAGCCGACCGGGTCGCGGCCCTGCCAGGCGAGCGCACGGCGCGCTCCCAGACCGTCGGTGTGCGGGGCCGTCATCAGCGCGAAGGTGTCCGGGCGCAGCAGGCCGCGGCCCCCGGCGGCCAACGCGGCGCCGACGCGTTCCATGTCCTCCAGGGTGGAGAACAGGCCCGCGTGCGCGGCGGGCTCGCCGAGCACGACCGCGTTCTCGTCGTGGACCTCGCCGACGACCACACGCCCGCGCCACGGGCAGTCCTCGGTGGCCACCGCCCGTGCCCGGCGCGCCGCGTCCGGTGCGAAGCCGGTGTCCCGCAGGCCCAGTGGCGCGCACACCAGCCGCTCCACCAAGGCGTCCAGCGGTTCTCCGGACGCCGCCTCGGCGATCAGCCCGAGGATGATGAACCCCTGTGAGGAGTACTGCACCCGCGTGCCCGGCCGCGCGGTCAGGGGCAGCAGGCGCGCCGCCTCCAGGAGTGCGGCCCGGGTGGGGTGTTCCCGGTAGAGCGGGACCCGGCCGGGGATGCCGGAGGTGTGTGTGAGCAGTTGACGTACCGTCAACTCGGCTTTGTCGCCGCCGCGGTAGTGGGAGAGATGGGCGCCCACCGTGTCGTCGAGGCCGAGTACGCCACGTTCCACCAGGGCCATCACGGCCAGCCCGGCGAGCGGTTTCGTCACCGAGGCCAGGTCCCACACGTCGGTACCGTCCAGGGGCGGTCCGTCCCAGCTCCGGGTTCCGATCCAGCCCCGGTCCAGCGGGCCCGACGCGTCCCCGACGGACCAGGCGGCGCCGGAGTGGATGCCCCGTGCCCGTCCCCGGGCGAGCAGGTCGGCGGGCCGGCTCACGGGCGCACCTCCCGGGCTTCGGCCTGCACCAGGCCGAGCATCGGAGCGCGGGCGCCGAGCCCGGCGGACACCGTGCGCGCGGCGGCCCGGACCATCGGGCCGAACACCTCCACGCTCTCCTGGTCCAGAGTGAAGGTCACCCCGGCGATCCCGATCGCCCCCACGAGACGGCCCGCCGCGTCCGTGACGGGCGCCGCCACGGACCGTACGTCCAGCTCGTCGTACTCGTCGTCCACGGCGTAGCCGCGCTCGACCGCCTCGGCGAGCAGCGTGCGGAGGAGTGCCGGGTCGGTCGGGGTGTAGGGGGTGCGGGCCTCCAGGTCCAGCGTGCCGAGCACACCGTCGCGCTCGTCGGCCGGCAGCGCCGAGAGCATCGCCAGACCCACTCCGCAGGCGTACAGCGGGGCGCGGTGACCCGGCCGGATGCTGATCCGGTACTCGCGGGCCGGTTCCGACTGGTCCAGGCAGACCGCGTCCCGTGCGTCGCGGACCGCGCAGAACGCCACATGGCCGGTGTGCCGGCGAAGGTCCGCCAGGGCGGGCCGGGCGAGTTCGAGGACGCGGCTGTCGTTGAGCGCCGCCGCGGCCAGGCCCAGCAGGCGGGGCCCGGGACGGTAACTGCCGCCGTCGGTGGCCTCCGCGAAACCGTGTTCCGCCATGGTGCGCAGATGCCGGTGGACGGTGGGCTTGGTCAGCCCCGTACGGCTCGCGATCTCACCCAGCCGATGGGGACCACCGGGCTGGACGAGTGCTTCGAGCACCTCCATGGCCTTGTCGACGGGGCCCTTCACGGGTTCCTGATCGACCGACCGGGTGTTGACCGCTTTCACCATGTCGCTTAGCTTAACCCAACCGCATTCCATCTGACGGAACGGAGGTGTTCTTCAATGGAACGATTTCCTCGGGGGTGCACGGCGGACCGCGGCCGTCCCGGCCGGCGCCAGGTCCTGCGGACCGGTGGTCTGCTCCTCGGAGCCCTCAGTGCCCCCGCGCTCCTGACCGCGTGCGGCACGACCGCCGCGGCGGACAGGGCCGGCAACGTCCTGCGGGTCTCCCAGCCGGGCGACCCCAAGACACTCGACCCGCAGAAACAGGGCGACATGGTGTCGATGAACGTGCTGATCAACATGTTCGACACACTCACCACCCGCGGCCTGGACAACCGGCTGCACCCCAGGCTGGCCCTGTCCTGGAAGGCGACCGACGCGCACACCTGGCGCTTCACCCTGCGCCCCGGCGTGACCTTCCACAACGGCGAGGCGTGCGACGCGCACGCCGTGGCCTTCAGCATCGAGCGACTCCTCGCCCCCGCGACCAAGTCGCCCATCGTCGAGCTGCGCTTCGTCAAAGGCGTCACCGTGGTCGACCGGCACACCGTGGACGTGCACACCACCGTCCACGACCCGATCCTGCCCGCCAAACTCTCCCTGTTCGGAGGCGTCGTGGTGCCGCCCCGGCACCTCGCCGAGGCCGGCGACGCCGCGTTCGCCGAACACCCCGTCGGCACCGGCCCCTTCGTCTTCGAGAGCTGGCAGCGCGACCACGAACTGCGCATGCGGGCCTACGACCACCACTGGAGCGGCCGCCCCGCCCTCGACGGCGTCGTCTTCAGCCCCGCGCCCAACGCCTCCTCCTCACTGGCCTCCCTGCAGAGCGGCGGAGTCGACCTGGTCGCCGGACTCACCCCGGACGCCGCCCAGCAGCTCGACGGCTACGGCGGAATCAAGATCGACGGCCACACCGGGATCCGCACCGCCTACCTGTCGCTGAACACCCTGGAACGCGGCCCCCTCCAGGACCGCCGAGTACGCCAGGCGCTCAACCACGCGATCGACGTACCGCTCCTGATCAAGGCCGTACTCGGCGGCAAGGCCACCGAGACCCCCGCCCTCGTCCCACGGGGCGCCTTCGGCTTCGACCCGTCGGTCAAGCCCTTCACCCGCTCCCTGGACACCGCGCGCGGTCTGCTCGCCGAAGCCGGCCACCCCCACGGCTTCTCCACCTCGCTCACCGCCTCCAACGTCGACGCCAACGTCGCCGAGGCCCTCTCCGGACTGCTGTCCCGCGTCGGCGTGGACGCCCGCGTCGACCTGCTCGACCCCGGCACCTACTCCGCCCGGCTCACCTCGGACAACCGCGGCGCCCTCGGCCCGATCTACCTGGCCGCCAGCACCGTGTGGACCCTGGACGGCGCCAGCATCGTCCAGTCCAACGTCCGCAGCGACCGGCGCCAGAGCCGCTGGCACTCCAAGGAGGCGGACCGTCTCATCGACATCGAGGAACTGTCCGAGGACCCGGCCGAGCGCACCCGGGCCCTCTCGGACCTGCAACGGCTGATGCGCGAGGAAGCACCCTTCGTCTTCCTCTACCAGATCGACAACATCTACGCCCGCAACGACCGGCCCCGCTGGACCCCGGGATCCGCGGGCGTCCTCGCCATGGAGAGCGCGGAGGTGACCCGGTGACCACACCGACCCTCGACCGGCCCCCCGCACCGGCGGCCCCGGCCGCCCGCCCGCGCCGCAGGACGGGACTCCTGCGCGACGTCGTAAAACGCCTGGCCGTCGCCGTGTTCGTCCTCTTCTGCACGGCGACCGTCGCCTTCTTCCTGGTACGCCTGTCCGGCGACCCCGTGAAGATCCTGCTGCCGCCGGACGCCACCGCCGCACAGGAGCAGGCGCTGCGCCACTCCCTGGGCCTGGACCGGTCCCTGCTCTCCCAGTACCTCGACTACCTCTGGGGACTGCTCCACCTCGACTTCGGCGACTCCCTCGTCTACGGCCGGCCCGTGAGCGAGATCCTCGCCGACCGGCTGCCCGCCACCCTCGAACTCGCCGCCGCCGCCCTCGCGGTGACCCTCGTCATCGCGATCCCGGCGGGCATCCTCGCCGCCATGCGACGCGGCCGGGGCACCGACAGCACCGTGATGACCGGAGTCCTGCTCGGCCAGTCCACCCCGCCGTTCTGGGTCGGCATCCTCCTCATTCTGGTCTTCGCCGTCTGGCTGCGCGTCCTGCCCGCCTCCGGCTACGGCACCTTCGCCAACCTGATCCTGCCCGCGGTCACCCTCGCCGTGTACTCGGTCGCCGTCGTGGCACGGCTGCTGCGCTCCTCGCTCGTCGACGTGCTCTCCTCCGACCACATCCGCAGCGCCCGCGCCAAGGGCTTCGGCCCCCTCCAGGTGGTGCTACGGCACGGACTGCGCAACGCCTCCCTGCCCGTGGTGACCGTTGTCGGCCTCGAAGTCGGCAACCTGCTCGGCGGCGCGATCCTCACCGAACGGGTCTTCTCCTGGCCGGGAGTCGGACAGCTCACCGTCGAGGCGATCTCCAACCGCGACTTCCCGCTCGTCCAGGCAACCGTCCTGTTCTTCGCCACCACCTTCGTCGTGGTGAACCTGCTCGTCGACCTCTCCTACAGCTTCCTCGACCCGAGGGTGAGGACGTCACGATGACCGTCACGACCCCCGCCACCACCGACCGGACCGCGGCGCGGACACCGAACGGCGGCCCCGGCCCCGCCACCGGCTCCCGGTCCGTCGTCCTGCGGGCGCTGCTGCGCAACAAGCTCGCCGTGGCGGCCTTCGTCGTCCTCGCGCTGCTGCTCGTCGCCGCCCTGTCCGCCCCCCTGATCGCCCCCTACGACCCCAACACCCAGAACCTGCTGCTACGGCTCCGGCCTCCCGCCTGGCAGCACGGCGGCAGCGGTGCCCACCTCCTCGGCACCGACCAACTCGGCCGCGACATGCTCTCCCGCGTCGTCTACGGCGCCCGGGTCTCCCTGCTCGTCGGCGCCGGCGCCGCCCTGCTCGCCGGTGTCATCGGCACCGTCGTGGGCCTGTCCGCCGGATACCTCGGCGGCTGGGTCGACCGCGCCCTCATGCGCCTCGCCGACGTACAACTCGCCTTCCCCGCACTGCTGCTGGCGCTCGCCGTCGTCGGCTTCCTCGGCTCGGGACTGTGGATGGTGATCCTGGTCCTCGGCTTCACCGGCTGGGTCTCCTACGCCCGCGTCGTACGCTCCGAGGTGCTGTCGCTGCGCAGCCGCGACTTCATCACCGAGGCCCGTGCCATAGGCGTCACGGACGTCACCATCATGCGCCGCCACCTGCTGCCGAACGTGATGGCACCGCTGGCCACCATCGGCACCCTGCACGTCGCAGCCGCTATCGTCGCCGAGGCCTCCCTGAGCTACCTCGGCCTGGGCGTGCCCAAGGAGACCGTCACCTGGGGCGCGATGCTCTCCGACGGCCAGCTCTACCTCGGCACCTCCTGGTGGGTCGCCGTCTTCCCCGGCATCGCCCTGATGCTGACCTCCCTCGCCATCAACATCACCGGCGACGCCCTGCGGGACGTCGCGGACCCGAAGGCCTACCGCCGATGACCAACGACCACCCCACCCCCGAACCGTCCCGGCGGACGGACGACGAGCAACCGCTGCTGGCGATCGACGGCCTCAGCGTCGACTTCCGGCTCCCCACCTCCGTCGTCCACGCCGTCCAGGACGTCTCCCTGCACGTCCACGCCGGTGAAACACTGGCTGTGGTGGGGGAGTCCGGCAGCGGCAAGAGCGCCACGGCGCTGTCCGTGCTGCGGCTCAACCCCAGCCCACCCTGCGTCTACACCGGGGGCGAGATCCGCTTCGACGGCCGCGACCTGCTGAAACTCTCCGAGAAGGAACTCGGCAAGGTTCGCGGGCGCGACATCGCGATGGTCTTCCAGGACCCCATGACCTGCCTCGACCCGCTCCAGCGCGTCGGCAGCCAGGTCGCCGAGGTCCTGCGGCTGCACACCGGCATGTCCCGAGCGGACGCCGCCGAGGCCGCGCTGGCCGCCCTGGACGAGGTCGGCATCCCCGACCCGGCCGCACGCTACCGCCAGTACCCGCACGAACTCTCCGGCGGCCTGCGCCAGCGGGTGATGATCGCCACGGCCCTGGTGGCCCGCCCTCGCGTCCTGATCGCGGACGAACCGACCACGGCCCTCGACGTCACCGTGCAGCGCCAGATCCTCGACCTGCTCGTCACCCTCCAGCACAGGCATGACATGGCCGTGGTCCTCATCACCCACGACCTCGCCGTCGTCGCGGAGACCGCCGACCGGGTCGCGGTGATGAACCAGGGCAAGGTCGTCGAGACCGGCGACGTCCTCGACGTCTTCGACCGGCCCGCCGACCCCTACACCCGCACACTGCTGGCGGCCACCCCGCGACTGGAGGCGGCATGAGCACCGACGGCACCACACCCATGTCCACGCCCGAGACAGCGCCCGCTCCGGTCATCCTCGAACTGGTGGGCCTGCGCAAGGAGTTCGGCACTCGGCACACCAACGTCGCCGTCGACGGCGTCTCCCTCGACGTCCACGAGAACGAAACCCTCGCCCTGGTCGGCGAGTCCGGCTGCGGCAAGACCACCCTGACCCGGCTGCTGCTCGGCCTGCTCGAACCCACCGCCGGCAGCGTGCGCTTCGACGGACAGGACCTCGCGTCCCTCTCCGCTGCCCAACTGCGCGGCATCCGGCGGCAGATGCAGGTCGTCCTCCAGGACCCCTACTCCAGCATGAACCCGCGTATGCGCATCACCGACATCGTCGCCGAGCCCCTGGTCACCCACGATCCCGAGGCCCGCGGACGGCGTGCCCGGGCCCGCAACCGGGAACGGGTCGGGGAACTCCTCGAAGCCGTGGGCCTGGACGCCGGCATCCAGGACCGCTACCCACACGAGTTCTCCGGCGGCCAGCGCCAGCGCGTCTCCATCGCCCGCGCCCTCGCCCTCCACCCCCGCCTGCTGGTGCTCGACGAACCCACCAGCGCCCTGGACGTCCGCGTACAGGCGACCGTCCTCGATCTGCTGGCCGAACTCCAGCAACGGCTCGGCCTGACCTACCTGTTCGTCTCCCACAACCTCGCCGTGGTGGCCCAGGTCGCCGACCGGGTCGCGGTGATGAGCAAGGGCCGCCTCGTCGAGGTCGGCGGGGCGGCGGCGGTCCTGCGCGACCCGCAGCACCCGTACACCCGGCGCCTGCTCGACGCCGTACCGGTCCTCGACCCACGCCGCGGGCGCCGGGCCGCCGAGCGGGCCGCCGCGACGACGGGCGCGCAGAGCCGATGAACACGCTTGCTCCACTCGACGCGGCCCCCGCGCCCACGGCACAGGACCCCGCCTCCGCACCCGCCCTACGCGTGGGACAGGACCAGCCCCGCCCCGCCCAGCAGCGCCACGTCGTCGACGGCCGCCGTGCCGACCAGCACGCGCGGCTGCTCGGCCCCCACGAAGGCGACCGCGTCCCGCAGCCGCTCCTCCACCACGACGCGGAACCGCTCCCCGCCCTCGCGGGCCTCGCCGTGCAGGATGAACAGGCCCGGCGCGAAGAGCTGCTGCACGTTCACCAGCCCGAGTGCCAGGTTGTGCGCGTACTCCTCCACCACCCGGTCGGCCAGCGGATCACCGCAGGCGACCAGCGACTCCAGCGAGCAGCCTGCGCCGAGCCCCGCGGCACTCGCCCGTGCGCGCAGCCAGCCGGTGGTGGCCAGCGTCTTCCAGCATCCCAGGCTGCCGCAGGTGCAGCGCTCACCGCTGGCCGACACGGTCATGTGCGCGCCGCTGCGGCCGCCCGGCGGGGCCATCACCTCACCGTCGTACAGGATGCCCACGCCCAGCACCTCGCCGGTGGACACCGAGGCGAACGTACGCCGCCCGCGGCCCGCGCCGAACCAGCGGTCGCCCAGCACCTGCAGCCGCGCCCGGTGCTCCACCCGCACCTCGGCCCCGGTCAGCGCGGCCAGCCGGCCGGCCACCGGATAGCCGTGCAGCGCGGGCACGTCGTTGACCTCCAGGATCCGGCCCTCGCCGGGATCCACGAGCCCCGCCGCCGCCACCCCGATCCCCTGCAACCGGTGCTCGGCGAAGAGCGGCGCGACCCCGGCCAGGGCCCGGTCGATGTCGGCAGGGAGGGCACGCGCCGCGTCGTACGACGACTCGGTGCGGTCCAGGACGCGGCCGGCCATCGACAGCACCGCCGCCCTGACCCGGCCCGGCACCAGTTCTACGGCGCCCAGCCGCGGCGCCGCGGGAGGAGCGGCCGGCTGCTCCGCGGCATCGGGGACCAGTCGCAACAGGGAACTTTTGTGGACCATGCACCGACTCTGCCATGGCCCCGTTTCGGAGAGGTAGCACCGTGAGTCAATTGAGGCTGACCGAACTCACCTGGCGTGAGGTACGCCGGGCCGGCGAGGAGGGCATCGTCCTGCTGCCCATCGGTTCGCAGGAGCAGCACGCCGCGCACCTGCCGATGGGCACCGACACCCTGCTCGCCGAGGAGGTCGTCGACCGCGCACTGGACCTCCTGGACCGTGAGCCCGAGGCACCCCGTGTCGTACGACTGCCCGCCCTGCCCTTCGGGCACAGCCCCCACCACCTGTTCGCGGCGGCCGTCTCGCTGTCCGCGGCCACCCTCGCCGCGGTCCTGGACGACATCCTCGACTCCCTGGTGACCAGCGGCTGCCGCCGCATCCTGGTCGTCAACGGCCACGGCGGCAACGACGAGATCATGCGGCTCGCCGTCAAACGGCTCGCGCTGCGCGCCGAGGTGACGGTCGCCGCCTGCTCCTACTGGACCCTCACCACCGGCGACGACCCGGCCGGCCGGCCCGAGGTCACCCCGGGACACGCCGGATGGTTCGAGACGTCTCTGATGCTGGCGGCCCACCCCGACCTGGTCCGCACGCCCGTACCGGCCCGTACCCCCGTCGAACCCCCACCCCTGTTCGACAACCCGCCCCACCCCGGCCTGACCGTGGAACGCCACGGCGAGTGGGAGCGGGTCGGCGGCTCCACCGACGACCCGTCCGGCGCCGACGCCGACCGGGGCGGCCTGCTCCTGGACGACCGGGCGCGCGCACTGGCGCACGCGATCCGGGCCTTCGACACCGCGAGCCGGTCAGCCCGATGACACGAGGAGAAGAAATGAAGATCACCGACGTCGACGTGTGGGTCGTCAACCTCCCACTCGTCAACCCCTTCACGAGTTCCTTCGAGACGAAGACCGGCGAGACCCGCACCGTCGTCCGCGTGCGCACCGACACGGGCGTCGAGGGCTGGGGCGAGACGATGTGGGGCCGGCCGGTCGCGGCGATCGTCCGCCGGATGATTCCCGACCTGATCGGCACCAGCCCCTTCGCGGTCGAGGGATTCCACCGCAGGCAGCACATGATCCCCTTCTTCCACGGCTACCTCGGCTACGCGGCGATCGCCGCCGTCGACGTCGCCTGCTGGGACGCCATGGGCAAGGTCACCGGCCAGTCCGTCACCGATCTGCTCGGCGGGCCCGTGCGCGACGAGGTCCCGATCACCGCGCTGATCACCCGCGCCGACGCACCCGGTGCGACCGGCGCCGACCTGCCCAAGGCGATGGCCGAGCACGCCGTACGCGTCGTCGCCGAGGGCGGCTTCGAGGCGGTCAAGCTCAAGGGCACCCGGGACTCCCGGGGAGATGTCGCCATCCTGCGCGCCGTCCGCGAGGCGCTGCCCGACCTGAACCTGCGCGTCGACCCCAACGCGGCCTGGTCCGTGCCGGATTCGATACGCGCGGGCATCGCCCTGGAGGAACTGGACCTGGAGTACCTGGAGGACCCCTGCGTGGGCATCGAGGGGATGAGCCAGGTCAAGGCGAAGGTCCGCATCCCGCTCTGCACCAACATGTGCGTCGTCCGCTTCGAGGAGTTCGCCCCGGCCATGCGGCTCAACGCCGTCGACGTCATCCACGGCGACGTCTACAAGTGGGGCGGCATCGCCGCGACCAAGGCGCTCGCCGCGCACTGCGAGACCTTCGGGCTGGGCATGAACCTGCACAGCGGCGGCGAACTCGGCATCGCCACCGCGGCCCACCTTGCCGTGGTCGCGAGCACCCCCATCCTGTCACGGGCCATCGACAGCATGTACTACCTGCACGCGGACGACATCATCGAGCCGCTGCACCTGGAGAACGGCCGACTGCGCGTCCCGTCCGGACCCGGCCTGGGCGTCACGGTCGACGAGGAGAAGCTCCGCCACTACGCCGCCGTCAACGAGCGCGACGGAGACCTGACCGGATGACCGGCACACCGAACGGCAAGCGTCCCGTGAGCACCCCCGACGCACCACGTCCGGCCGGCGCCTACTCCCAGGGAATCGTCGCGGGAGGCTTCCTCCACACGGCCGGCTTCGGCCCGCAACACCCGGCAACCGGCGAGATACCTCAGGGCGTCGGCGCGCAGACCGCCCAGGTGCTGAGCAACATCAGCGCGGTCCTGGCCGCCGAGGGACTGACCCTGCGGGACGTCGTGAAGGTCACGACCCACCTCCAGCACCTCAAACGGGACTTCGCCGAATACGACGCGGCCTACCGCGCCTTCTTCGAGGACCCCTGCCCCGTACGCACCACCGTGGGATCCGACCTGATGGACATCCTCGTGGAGATCGACGTGGTGGCGGCCCTACCCGGCTGACCCGCCGTGGCGCCCCCCCCCCCCCCCCCCGCCCGGGGGGGGGGCGGCCCCGGGGCGGCCCCCCCCCGGGCAGGGGGGGCGCCGGCGGCCCCGGTGGCCAAAACCCCCCACCCACAAACCCGCCC
>NZ_JBIAYD010000005.1:529275-580490 GCF_042897315.1 Streptomyces sp. NPDC001068
CGGGGGGGGTCCCCCGCGGTGGACCGCGGGGGGGGGGGGGCGGGGGGGGGGCCCCCCCCCGCCCCCCCCCCCCGCCGCCCCCCCCCCCCCCGGGGCGGGGGGGGGCCCCCACGGCCGGGTCACACGGCTCCTCGGAAGAGGGTCTCGACCGGTCCAACTGTCCGAACACCCTGAATCCCCTTACCCGAGAGCCACGTGGGGGCCGTCAACGCCCGCCTCCGAGACGGTCCGCCAGTTGGAGCAGGTCCGCCAGGTGGAGCACCCGCCCGTCGAATCCGGGGAGGGGGACATGGAGCGGCCGGGTCCAACGAGCCGGTATTGCGTCCAGACCGTAGTACGCCCCGGCGAGGCCTCCGGTCACGGCGGCGACCGTGTCGGTGTCACCGCCCAGGTCGATCGCCGCGCGTATCGCGTCTTCGAAGCTGTCGGTGGTACGCAGGGCCCAGACGGCGGAGCCCAGGCAGGGCCAGACGGCACCGTTGAACTCGGTCGCCTGGTCGGGGTGCCAGTCGGGCGCGAGGACCGTGGCGTAGCGGCCGCGGTGGTCGGGGTGAACAAGACCAAGGATGCCCGGAAGCGCGGTGACGGGGTCGGTGCCCTCGAACGTGACGCGGATGAGTTCGTGGAAGAGCGCGGTGCCCTCCCAGGCCGCGCGGTCACCGTGGGTGAGAGCGGCGATGCGGCGGGCCGCGTCCATGGTGGCTTCCGGTCCGGCGGGCGCGAAGTAGACCGCGGAGGTCGATGCCCGCATGAGGGAGCCGTTTCCTGCCGCTCGTTGGTTGACCTGGAAATGGATCTTGGCGGCGAGGTCCCAGGACATGCC
The DNA here is from genome assembly GCF_042897315.1 of Streptomyces sp. NPDC001068. Lineage (NCBI taxonomy): Bacteria > Bacillati > Actinomycetota > Actinomycetes > Kitasatosporales > Streptomycetaceae > Streptomyces > Streptomyces sp. NPDC001068. Next base: position 530,099 of record NZ_JBIAYD010000005.1, read on the forward strand.
GTTGGTCAGGACGTCCTCGGTCTGCAGGCCGATGTCCTTGGGATCCGCTGCCGCCCAGCGCTGGAAGCGGTCGAAGATGTCCGGCAGATCCAGTCCACCCCGCCCCAGCAGGGACTCCGCGACGAGGACGGCCATCTGCGTGTCATCGGTGGCCTCGCCGGGGTCCCAGCCACCACCCCCGCACATCTCGCGCCCCGCACCGGGCGTCGGGAACCGGGCGGAGAAGGCCCCTTCGGGACCGAACTCGAAGGGGCCGCCCAGGGCGTCACCCACCGCCGAGCCCACGACCACGCCGGCGGCCCGTTGAAACCGATTCACTCAGGCAGGCTATCTGCGCCGCTGCGCGCCGTCGGTCGCGCGGCTCTGCGTTCGTGTCACCCTGGGGTGATCCGCGCCGCGTGGGATTCCGGGGCGCTGTGAGGACCGGTCCGCCCACGTGGATACCGTGGGCCCCATCCGCCGGACCTACTCCTGGAGACTCCCGTGCCCGAATCCCTCGGCGAGAACCTGGTGGCGATGCTGCGACGCCCCAGTACCTGCTACATCGCCACGACGATGCCCGACGGCTCGCCCCAGCTCACCCAGACCTGGGTCGACACCGATGGTGAGCACGTTCTGATCAACAGCGTGGAGTCGCACCAGAAGACCCGCAACATCGCGCGCGATCCGCGGGTGGCCATAGCGGTCTCCGACCCTTCGGCACCGTCCTCCTACACTCAGATCCGCGGCCGCGTGGTGCAGGTGACCACCGAGGGCGCGGCCGAACACATCGAGGCGCTGGCGCAGAAGTACCTCGGTGGCCCCTACCCCTGGTTCGGCGGCCGCGACCAGGTCCGCGTGATCTACGTGATCCAGCCCGAACACATCACGAGCCCTCGCGGCTGAACTCAGATCGCGAGGGAGAGATGGGGCCGGGGGAGGGGCCGCCCCGGCCCGCGGTGTCGTGAGGACGCAGCCGCCAAAGCCGTACGGCGAATCGAGGTGTGTGCCTGGAGATATGACTGGTCTCGCACGCCTGGGGCGGTCACCCAGCCGAACCCGTAGCCAACCGTCCGTGACTAGACTTACGCAGCATGTGCGCCACGGAGCAGGATCTCGTGGTGCGGACGTCCTGCGAGTGGTCATACTGGGTGGCTGCGGGGACCTGGGATGGAGGGGACCATGTCCCGCAGTTCTGGTGACAAGGTGCCGACCATGGTCGACGTGGCGCGCCGCGCCGGCGTCTCGCCCAGCACGGTCTCCTACGCCATGACCGGTGCTCGGCCCATCTCCGAGGCCACGCGGATCCGCATCCAGCAGGCGATGCTCGATCTCGGCTACAGGCCGAACGTCTTCGCGCGGGGTCTCAAGAGCAAACGCAGTCACATCATCGCGGTCCTGTTCCCCAAGGGCGAGCCGGGCATGAACCTCGGTTCGATGGAGTACATCTTCGGCGCGTCCGACCACGCCCAGAACCGCGGCTACCACCTGCTGCTCTGGACCTCCGGGGCAGAGCAGCTCGACGATCTCGCCGGGCTGGCCCAGCAGGGTCTGGTGGACGGCGCACTGCTGATGGAGGTCCGCCTGGAAGACCCGCGCGTCGAGGTCCTCTTCAACTCGGAGTTGACCTTCACCATGCTGGGGCAGACCGCTGACCCGGGCGACATGGACTACGTCGACACCGACTTCGACCAGTGCGCACGGCTGGCCGTCGCGCACCTCGCCGACCAGGGGCACCGGCGTCTCGGCTTCGTGCACCAGGATGCCGCGACGATCGCGTCCGGTCGCGGCAACGCGATCCGGTTGCGCGACGGCATGGTGCGGGCGGCACAGGACCTCGGAGTCGCGCTGACCCCGCTGACCTGCCAGAGCCATATCGCCGGTGGCCGCGAGGCATTCGCCGAACTGCTCACCGCCGATCCGCGGGCGACGGCCGTCATCGCGTTCAACGAACAGGCCGCGCCCGGCATCATGGCCGCCGCGGTCGAGCACGGACGGCGCATCCCCGAGGACTTCTCGGTGGTCTCCATCGACATGCCGGCGCAGGCGGCCCTGATGACGACGCCCACGATGACCACGGTCGGGCCGGTCGCCGCCGCCATGGGCAGGGCGGCAACGGAGATGTTGATCCGCCGGATCGAAGGACAGCAGCTCAGCGGCCCTTCGCAGATGCTGTTCGAAGGCGAACTGACCGTCCGGGCCAGTTCCGGCCCCGCTCCTTCCGCGCACTGAGCCGTTATCCATCCGTAACACCCAGGAAGAATCCATGCGTTGACACCCCCTCAGGGGCGCCCTAGCGTGCTCGAAACCCAGTCGAATCGTATCGATGACTGGTGATGAAGGGGAGCGTTTCATGGGTGCAAGACGCGTGTCGGCCGCAGTCGGCCTGCTCAGCGCGACGCTGGTCATAGCCGCCTGCGGCAACGGCGGCTCGGGCGGTGGCGGCGACAGTGCGACGCAGGGAGCGAACGCCCGGGGCCCGATCACGTTCGTCACGGGCAAGGACAACAGTGGCGTCCTTCCGTTCATCGCCGACGAGTGGAACAAGACGCATCCCGACGAGAAGGTGACGATCAAGCAGCAGAGCGACCAGGCCGACCAGCAACTGTCGGACCTCGAACAGCACTTCCAGGCGAAGGACCCCGGCTACGACGTGGTCACCGTGGACGTGGTGTGGACGGCCGAGTTCGCGGCCAAGGGCTGGATCATCCCGCTCACCGGCCCGAACGCCCTGGACACCACCGAACTGCTGCCGGCCACGGTCAAGTCGGCGACCTACAACGGCAAGCTCTACGCGGCACCGTACGGCTCCGACGGAGGACTGCTCTACTACCGCACCGACCTGGCCAAGAACGCCCCCACCACCTGGGAGCAGTTGATCGCCGACTGCAAGGGCAAGACCGCCAAGGGAACCATCACCGGTGCCAAGCCCGCCTGCTACGCGGGTCAGTTCGCCAAGTACGAGGGCCTCACCGTGAACGCCGCCGAAGCGATCAACGCCACGGGCGGCTCGATCGTGGGACCGGACGGACGCAGCGCTACGGTCGACTCCGCACAGTCCGCCACCGGCCTGGACTTCCTCGTGAAGGGCTTCAAGGACGGATACATCCCCAAGGAAGCGCTGGGCTTCCAGGAGACCCAGAGCCTGAACGCGTTCGAGGCCGGCCAACTGATGTTCATGCGCAACTGGCCGTACGCCGTCGCCGTCCTCAACGGCAAGGGCTCCAAGGTCGCCGGAAAGTTCGCCGTCGCCCCCCTTCCGGGCCCGTCCGGTCACGGCGCGTCCACCCTGGGCGGCCACAACCTCGGCATCAGCGCGTACTCCCAGCACAAGGCGACCGCCCTGGACTTCCTGAAGTTCATCGAGTCCGACGCGGTCCAGCGCAACAACCTGACCGTCGGCACGTTGGCGCCGGTCCTCACCTCGATGTACAGCGACCCGGCACTCGTCGCGAAGTTCACCTACCTGCCCGACCTGCTGAAGAGCATCCAGACGGCGGTGCCCCGTCCCATCACCCCGTACTACCCGGGCGTCACCGAGGCGATCGAGACCAACGCCTACGCCGCCCTGCAGGGCCGCATGACCACCCGGCAGGCGTTGACGAACATGCAGGCGGCGATCAAGTCCGCCACCGCCGGCGGCTGACCGGACGGACACAGGCACGAACTGCCGGACCGGCGCGCCCGAACCGGCGCGTCGGCCCCGGCCGATCCTCCCAGCCGATCAAGACCTCGGACGGCGTCCCCACCGCAAGGAGCAGCCATGACCGCAACCGGTCAGGTAGAGCACAGAGTCGTCAAGAAACCGGATGGCGGACGTCGCCGGTCCACGGCACGCCGACGCGCCGGCAACTCCGGCGAAGCACGACTGGCCTATGTGCTGATCGCCCCCACCCTCCTCCTGCTGGCACTCGTCGTCGGCTATCCGGTCGTCAAGGCCGTGTACCAGTCCTTCCTGACCGACCCGGGACTGGACCAGGCCACCGGCCTGTTCACCACGGGGGACACCTGGTTCGGACTGCACAACTACACGCACTGGCTCCTGCAACGGTGCGCCACCCCCGAGGGCGGCTACACCGCATGTCCCAGCGGAACCCCCGGGTCGCAGTTCTGGGGCTCGGTCGGCGTCACGGTCGGCTTCACCGTCGTCGCGTGCACGCTGGAGACCGTGATCGGCATGGTGTTCGCCCTGATGATGCACCGGGCGTTCCGCGGCCGTGCCGCCGTCCGGGTCGCGATCCTCATCCCGTGGGCCATCCCGACGGCGGTCACCTCCAAGCTGTGGCAGGTCATGTTCGACCCGCAGGGCTGCGTCAACAAGGTCCTCGGCACCCACTACGCCTGGACCTCCTCGCTGTGGCCGGCCCGGTCCGCGATCGTCATCGCGGACACCTGGAAGACCACCCCCTTCATCGCACTGCTGGTCCTGGCCGGCCTGCAGAACATCCCCGAGGAGACGTACGAGGCGGCGAAGATCGACGGGGCGAACGCGTGGCGGCGTTTCACCAGCGTGACACTGCCGCTGGTGAGACCGGCCCTGGCCGTCGCGGTCATCTTCCGCGCTCTGGACACCCTGCGCATGTACGACCTGCCGAAGATCCTGACCGGTGGTGCCAACGGAACGACGACAAGTTCGATCCTCGTGGTCGACCAACTCACCAGGGGAGTCAACTCGGCATCCGCGCTGTCCACGATCACCTTCGTCCTCATCTTCGTGATCGCGTTCGGACTGGTCCGACTGTTGAACGCCAACATCCTCGGCGCGCACGCGAAGGCGGTGAGGTGAGATGGCCACCGTCACCGCAGTCCCCGCCCGCACCACCGAGACGTCGGTCCGGCCGCGGCCGCGTCGGAAGATCCGCTGGAACACCGTCGGCACCGCCGCCACCACGGTGGTCATCCTCGTGTGGTGTCTGGCGCCGTTCTACTGGATGCTCGTGCTCTCCTTCCGGGACAGCGCCTACACCTTCTCGACCGACCTGTGGTTCAGCCACGTCACGTTCGACAACTTCACGTACGCGTTCAACGCGGACTACAACCCCTTCGCGCGGTCGCTGCTGAACAGCCTCGTCATCGGCACGGTGGTCACCGTCCTGTCCATGGTGATCGGGGTCTTCGCGGCGTACGCACTGGCCCGCCTGTCCTTCCGCGGCAAGGGCGTCGTGCTGGCGGTGATCCTCGGAGCCTCGATGTTCCCCGGCGTCGCCATCCTGACCCCGCTCTTCCAGCTCTTCAGCGGTTGGCACTGGCTGGGCACCTACCAGGCCCTGGTCCTGCCGCAGATCTCCTTCTCGCTGCCGCTGGCCGTCTACACGCTGACCAGCTTCTTCGCCGCCATGCCATGGAACCTCGAAGACGCGGCCCGGGTCGACGGCGCCACCGCCGGGCAGGCATTCCGACTGGTCATCCTGCCGCTGGCCGCCCCGGCCCTGTTCACCACGTCCATCCTGGTCTTCCTCGCATCGTGGAACGAGTACCTGCTGTCCAGCGTGCTCTCCAACGGCTCCACAGCGGTGGCGCCCTCGACGGTCGCCATCGCGAACTTCACCGCGGGACCCCACATCGTCCCCTACACGCAGACGATGGCCGCCGGCCTCGTCGTGACGATCCCGCTGATCGTCGTCGTACTGCTCCTGCAACGCCGCATCGTGAGCGGCCTGACCGCGGGCGGTCTCAAAGGCTGACCCTGCGCCCTCGCCGCCCTGTCGTCCTGCGGGAACACCGGGAACCACTCCGCGCCACTCGCGTCACGCCGTTCACCGACACCCACAAGGAGCCGCAGTCCATGAGGAACCAAACCCACGCGCTGAGAGCGACAGGGTTCGTGATCGCGTTCGCCCTGCTCGTCACCGGCCTGCTGGCCAACATCACGAAAGCGAGCGCGGCCGCGACCTTCAGCCAGTCCGACCTCGTCAGAACGATGAACTCCTTCCTCAGCAACTACTACATCAACGGAGGTGACTTCAAGACCAGCCTGACCGACGGCGGAGCCATTCACTTCTGGGAGGCGTCCTTCGACCGGGAGACCCTGACCGACGCCTCGCGACTCACCGGACAGTGGAAGGACAAGATCAGCGAGACGTACTACCGGTACGAGAACACCCATTCCGCCAACCGCTTCGGGAACCCGAAGACATGGATCGGGAACGACTCGGACTGGAACGACGACTACTCCTGGGCCACGCAGTTCGCCCTCGACGCGTACGAGGCCACGGGTGACCAGCACATGCTCGACCAGGCGAAGTGGCACCTGGACTTCTTCTACAAGGACTACTACGACAGCGCCGACGGCGGCGGCTTCTGGCGCGAGCGCACGACCAAGGACCAGAAGGACGTCCCCTCGAACGGCTTCGGGATCGCGGCGGCCGAACTGGCCCGCTACTACCCGAACGTCACGGTGCACAACAACCCGATGAACACGGACAAGACCTATCTGCAGATCGCCCAGGACACCTACAACTGGCTGAAGACCAGCTTCCTTCGGTCGGACGGCAGTCTCCAGAACTCCTTCTCCGGCCGCGACTGGGACAACAACCTCTACACCTACAACGCCGGCGTCTTCCTGGAAATGGGAGCCAACCTCTACGACCTGACGAAGAACAGCACCTACATCACCGACGGCAGGAAGGTGATCGACTTCGCGAAGGCCCACTTCACGACCGGAAGCAAGCAGATCATCGTCAACGAGGACGCTGTCGGTGAGAGCGGCCTCTACCGGCCCGACCCGGTGAACAGCTACGAGATCGTCTTCAAGGGCATCTTCCTCCGCGGCCTGTACAAGTTCATCACGATGGCCAAGCAGAGCCAGTACCTCGACTGGCTCGGCAACAACGCGCAGTCGTCGTACGACCACCGGAACAATGACCTCCCCTCGGCGGCCTTCGACCAGACCCTGACGAACGGGCGGTCGACAGGGGTGGCCTCCGGCCTCGCGGCGATGACCTACACCCTCGCCGCCCAGAAGCTCTCCGGAAAGATCGAAGCGGAGACCGGCCAGAAATACGGCACCGGGAGGAACGAATCGGCTTCCTTGGCATCGAACGGCCAACTGGTCGGAAGCATCGACAAAGCCGGGGCGGGCGTGGAGTTCCGCAACCTCTCGTCGGCGAGTTCGCTCACCTTCAGAACCGCCAGTGCCAACAACGGAGCCAGGCTCAGCCTCTATGTGAACGGCAGCTACCTCCGCAAAGTCGACTTCCCGTACACGGGGAACTGGAACTCCACGTTCGCTGACACCACCGTGTCGGTATCCGTCCCCGACGGAGCGACGATCAAGCTCCAGTACGACTCCGGTGACGTCGCGGCGAACATCGACTACGTGACCCTCACGGGAACTTCGAGCGCGACGACGTTCTACGAGGACGCCAACTACGCAGGCTCCGCGGTCTCCCTGGCGAAGGGCAGCTACACGGTGGCCCAGATCGAGGCCGCGGGTATCGCGAACGACACGATGAGTTCACTCAAGGTGCCGGCCGGCTGGACGGTCGAGGTCTTCAAGGACGGCAACTTCGACGGTACCGAGTGGACGTACACGGCCGACAACTCGAATGTGGGGGCGGCGAATGACCAGATGTCCTCCGTTCGGATCTCCTGAGCCCGAGGCCGGACTGACCGGACTCGTGGACGCACCGGGCAGGCAGACGCCCAGGTAGCGAACCGAGGACCGGCAGACGGGCGAGGTGGCGCACCGTCGGTTGGTTTGCCGACGGTGCGCCGACCGTAACTCGACAGCGAATCCGCCCCGCAATCGGGACCGGTGACCTGCCGACGGCCCACGCAACACCGAACAGTCCGCGTCGGACGCAAGACATCGATGGTCCGAACAGTCCCGGCATTCACCGATGAGATCAGCCGGCAATGCCCAGGAACGCGTGACGTCGATGCTACGAGAGGAAACACGATGAACCCCTGGTGGAAAAGCGCCGTCGTTTACCAGATCTACCCCCGGAGTTTCGCGGACTCCAACGGCGACGGCGTAGGTGACCTTCGCGGAATCATCAACCACCTGGACCACCTGGCCGGGCTCGGCGTCGACGTCATCTGGCTGTCGCCCGTCTACCCCTCTCCGCAGGACGACAACGGCTACGACATCAGCGACTACCAGAACATCGATCCGATCTTCGGTGACCTCGAAGACTTCGACGAACTGCTCGCCGGCGTCCACCGGCGCGGCATGAAGCTGATCATGGACCTGGTGGTCAACCACAGTTCCGACGAGCACCCGTGGTTCCTCGACAGCCGCAGTGACAGGACCCACCCGAAGCGGGACTGGTACTGGTGGCGGCCCGCCCGCGAAGGCATGGAACCCGGAACACCGGGAGCCGAACCCACCAACTGGAACGCCGCGTTCGGCGGATCGGCATGGGAGTTCGACGAGAAGACCGGCGAGTACTACCTGCACCTGTTCTCCCGCAAGCAACCGGACCTGAACTGGGAGAACGCGGAGGTCCGCCATGCGGTCCACGCGATGATGCGGTGGTGGCTGGACCGCGGTGTGGACGGGTTCAGGATGGACGTGATCAACCTGATCTCCAAGGACGCGACACTGCCGGACGGCCGGGTGACGGGCACCACCGTCTTCCCGGACGACTCGGCGGGTTACGTCAACGGCCCCCGCGTCCACGAGTTCCTGCAGGAGATGCACGAGCGGGTCTTCGCCGGCCGCGACGCGCTGCTGACGGTCGGCGAGATGCCGGGCGTGACCGTCGACGAGGCCATTCGCTTCACCGACCCGCGGCGACGGGAGGTCGACATGGTCTTCCAGTTCGACCATGTCTGGACCGACCGGGGCGTCGACCCGTGGCAGCTCGTCCCGTTCCGGCTCACCAGCCTCAAGGCGATACTCGGACGCTGGCAGGCGGGTCTCGCGGAAGGCGGCTGGAACAGCCTCTACTGGAACAACCATGACCAACCCCGAGCGGTCTCACGTTACGGCGACGACAGCCCTGACAACCGGGTCGCCTCGGCCAAGATGCTCGGGACCGTTCTTCATCTGCACCGCGGCACACCGTACGTGTACCAGGGCGAAGAGCTCGGCATGACCAACTATCCCTTCAGGGACGTCGCCGACTTCCGCGACATCGAGTCCCTGGGGCAGTACGCCGAAGCGATCGAGAAGGAAGGCCGGAACCCCGAAGAGGTACTGACCGTACTCCGGGCCCGGAGCCGCGACAACGCGCGAACACCGATGCAGTGGGACTCCTCGGAGCAGGCAGGCTTCACCACCGGACAGCCATGGCTTCCCGTGAACCCCAACCACGTCCGGATCAACGCCGCAGCCCAGCAGGACGACCCGGATTCGGTCTACCACTACTACCGGCGACTGATCGACCTCCGGCACACCGAACCGGCCGTGGTCGACGGGGACTTCACCATGCTCCTCCCGCACGACGAGCGGCTCTACGCCTTCACCCGCCGCCTCGGCACCACCGAACTCCTGGTCATCGGCAACTTCACGGACGGGACCGTCCGAGCGGAGATCGACGACGCGGCCGCCTGGTCGTCGTCCGAACTGCTACTGACCAACCTCGCGACCCCACCGGCCGACCTCACCATGGAGCCCTGGCAAGCGGCGATCTACCGCCGCACCGTTACCGGCTGAGCAACGAGCACAGCACCCAGCCGACCCGTTTGGTGCCATCGCGGGCGCCGCAGAGGGGCCTGCTCGCAGCCGCGGCGGTGATGGTGCTCTCCAGCTGCAAGGGCGGTGACCTCGTCTCGTACGACCTGCCGGCGAAGTCCGCCCGGTACACGTTCGAGACGAACACCGACGGCGTCAGGACGGTGTGGCACTACACCTCCGCGACGGCGACCAAGGGCGACGCACCGACACAGAGCCCGTGCATCGGCGAGCTGGTCGGCAGCAACAAGGCGGCCTGCCGCCCGGAACCCCTGATCTTCCTGCGCTACGACCTCGGCCTGGCCCTCGACAACACGGCCAAGGGCGGCGAGAACCACCAGGTGACCATCGTCGGCTACTACCAGCAACGCCTCACCGACCTGCCCAAGGTGACGTCCCTGAAGGCGGAGACCACCATCGACGGCGGCGGCACCTGGCAGCCGGCGACCACCAGGGTGACCGGCAAGAACACGTTCACCACGACGATCAAGGACCCCCGGCGGGACAAGGCCGCCAAGGGCGTCGGACTGAGGATCAGCGCGACCGACAGCCAGGGCGACACCGTCACCCAGACCATCCCCACGGCGTACACGCTGCGCTGACGGCACTGGTCGGCGCGACCCGGATCGGCGGCGGCGGGATGTGATCCGCCCACGCCCGCGCCGGAGTCCCTCGGCATACGACCGATCCCCCACTCCGGTGCGGCGGCAGAGCGACGCGGCTACGTGAAGCGTGCGTCGACCACCTCCGCCGGGGGAGTGGGGGATCGGTCGTTCCCGGCCGGGTGGCGGCGCGCAGGTGCCGGACCGGTCTCGTCGGGGCGGGTCCACGCGCCGGAATGGCCGCAGGCCCCACGGCAACCGCGCTCGCTTGTGCGTCCGCCGGCTCCAGCACCGGTTGCGCCGGTGTCCGAACCGCCGGCCGTGGATGGCGCTGAGACGGCGGCCGGTCAGCTCCCGCCACGGCAGCGCGAGGTCGCCTCCCGCCGATGCTGGTACCAGCGGCTGCCGGTGTCGAGGGTGGCGATCTGGGCCATCTGCTCGTCGGTGAGCTCGAAGTCGAAGACGGCGATGTTCTCGGCCATGCGCTCGGCACGCACGGACTTGGGGATGGCGATGACGCCGCGCTGGGTGAGCCAGCGCAGGACGACCTGGGCGACGGACTTGTCGTGTTCCTTGCCGATCTCGGCGAGCTGCGGGTTGGCGAACAGGTCGTTCCTGCCTTCGGCGAAGCCGCCCCAGGACTGGATCTGCACGCCGTGCTCGCGCATGAGGTGCTGGTAGTCGGCGCGCTGGAAGAAGGGGTGGGTCTCGATCTGGTTGACCTGCGGGGTGATCTCGTTGTTCAGGATCAGGTCGATCAGCCGGTCGGGGTAGAAGTTGGCGACACCGATCGACTTGGTCAGGCCCTCGTGGTGGAGGGCTTCCATGGCGCGCCACTGGCCGTAGACGTCGCCGAAGGGCTGGTGCATCAGGTACAGGTCGAGGTGGTCCAGGCCCAGCTTGGTCAGGGATGTTTCGAAGGCACGGCGGGTGTTGTCCTGGGCGGGCGCGTCCTGCACCCACAGCTTGGTGGTGACGAACAGCTCCGCGCGCGGGATGCCGCTGGAGATGATGGCGCGGCCGACGGCTTCCTCGTTGCCGTAGGCGGCGGCGGTGTCCAGCAGGCGGTAGCCGGCGGCCAGGGCCTTGGAGACGGCGCGTTCGGTGTCCTCGGCGGGGATCTGGTAGACGCCGAAGCCGAGGAGCGGCATCTCGACGCCGTTGTTGAGGGTGACGCTCTGCATGAGCGGGATGTCCTTCGCTGTGCGGGTGGGAGTGGGTGGTCAGGGGCGGAAGAGTGCCTTGAGGACCTGGCGGTCGGCCATGGCCCGGTAGGCGTCGGGTGCCTGGTCGAGGGCGAAGGCCTGGTCGAAGACACGGCCGGGGGCGATCGTCCCGTCCAGGACGTCGGGCATCAGCTGCTCGATGTAGGCGCGGGCGGGGCTGGCGCCGCCGGTCAGGGTGATGTTGCGCATGAACTCGGCCGGGCCGATGGGACCCTGTTCGTACTGGGGGACGCCCAGGCGGCTGATGGTGCCGCCGTTCAGGACCGCACCGAGCGCGATGTCGAGCGCCTGGCGGGTGCCGACGGCCTCGATGACCTTGTCCACACCACCGGTCAGCTCGCGGATCCGTGCTATGCCCTCCTCGTCGCGCTCGGCGACCACGTCCGTGGCGCCGAACGCGCGGCCCAGGCGGGTGCGGGCTTCGTGGCGGCCGGCGAGCACGATCCGCTCGGCACCGAGCCGCTTGGCGGCGATCACCGCGCACAGGCCGACCGCGCCGTCGCCGACGACCAGTACCGCATCGCCGCGGCCGACCCCGGCGGTGACGGCGCCATGGTGGCCGGTGGTCATCACGTCGGACAGCGCCAGCAGCGACGGCAGCAGCGCGGAGTCGGCGGCCACCGGCAGCTTCACCAAGGTGCCGTCCGCGTAGGGGACTCGGACGGCTTCGCCCTGCCCGCCGTCGACGCCGTCGAAGCCGTACCGGCCGCCGTTCCCGCACGAGATGTGCAGACCCTTGGCGCAGTTGTCGCAGGTGTTGTCGCTGTAGGTGAACGGGGCGACGACCAGATCACCGCTCTTCAGGCCGGTCACGTCCGCGCCGGTCTCCTCGATGACTCCGAGGAACTCGTGGCCCATGGGGCGGCCGGTGTCCGTGGCGGGCATCGCCCCATACGGCCACAGGTCACTGCCGCACACACATGCGGCCAGCGTGCGTACCACCGCGTCGGTCGGCTGGGCGATCTTCGGGTCGGGCCGGCTTTCGACGCGGACGTCGCCGGCTCCGTACATCACTGCTGCACGCATGAGGGTGCTACTCCAAACGGGGATCGTGCTGGGGGAGGGACGGCGACCTTCAGCGTTCGAGCATGCGGGCCTGCGCCTCGGTGTGGGTGGCGCCGGCGGCGGGCGGCAGGCTGGAGAGCCGGTCGAGCTGCTCGGCGGTCAGCGTGACCGTGTCGGCTGCGGTGTTCTCCTCGACCCGGCTGACGCGCTTGGTGCCGGGGATCGGGGCGATGTCGTCGCCCTGGGCGAGCAGCCAGGCCAGCGCCACCTGGCCGGGCGTGGCACCGGCCTCGTCGGCCAGGGCCTTGACCTCGTCGGCGAGCGCCAGGTTGCGCTGGAAGTTCTCGCCCGTGAAGCGCGGGTTGTCGCGCCGGAAGTCGTTCTCGTCGAACTGGTCGGTGGAGCGGACGGTCCCGGTCAGGAAACCGCGGCCCAGCGGGGAGAACGGCACCAGGCCGATGTTCAGCTCCCGCAGGACGGGCAGCACGCGTTCCTCGATCCCGCGAGTGAACAGGGAGTATTCGGACTGGACCGCGGTGACGGGCTGGACGGCATGGGCCCGGCGGATGGTGTCCGGGCCGGCCTCGGAGAGTCCGAAGGCGCGGACCTTGCCCTCGGTGATCAGCTCGCCAACGGCGCCGGCGGTGTCTTCGATCGGCGTGTTCGGATCGACGCGATGCTGGTAGTACAGGTCGATGTGGTCGGTGCCCAGCCGCTTCAGAGAGCCCTCGACCGCGGTGCGGATGTTGGCCGGTCCGGAGTCGAGGTTCCACGCGCCCTCCCCGGCGTGTGAGACCAGGCCGAACTTGGTGGCCAGCACCACCTGGTCCCGGCGGCCCTTCAGCGCCCGGCCGAGCAGTTCCTCGTTGGTGTAAGGGCCGTAGATCTCGGCGGTGTCGATGAGCGTGACGCCGAGCTCCAGCGCCCGGTGCACGGTCCTGATCGACTCCGCGTCGTCGGTACCGGAGCCGGTGTAGCCGTGGGACATGCCCATCGCGCCCAGCCCGATCCGGGAAACCTCCAGGTCACGCAGCTTGATGTACCGCATCTCGCCCTCTTCCGATCATGGGGTTGTCCGGCCTTTCGCTTCCACCCGGTCCGGCAGGCGGTGCCCGGGAACGCGGGTGGCGGCGAAGGGTGGCCGGCGTCTTCCTCATCCACCTTCGCTCTGACGGCTCAGGCGTGGCAGGGCGGGCTCTTCGGGGGTAATGACAGGGCCCCCCTCCCGCCCGGGCAGCGGGTGCCCATCGGGTGAGACTGGAGTCATGGCATCGACGAACGCGCACAGCGAGGGCGCCGAGCTGGGCCGCTACCTGCGCGCCCGCCGCACCCAGACCAGCCCCGAACACGTCGGCCTCACCGTCGGCGCCGGCATCCGCCGCACCCCCGGCCTGCGCCGCGAGGAGCTGGCCACCCTCGCCGGCATCAGCATCGACTACTACGTGCGCCTGGAACGCGGCAAGGAGACACGCCCCAGCCCCACCGTCCTCGACTCCCTCGCCCGCGCCCTGCACATGGACGATCAAGAGCACCAGCATTTGCGGGAGCTCGCCGCCCGCGCCGCCCGCTACGCCCCCGAACCTCCGCCCGCTCCCAGCCGCACCGTGCGCCCCCACCTGAAACTGCTGCTGGAATCGCTGCGCCCGAACCCCGCCTACGTGATCAGCCGCAGCATGGACCTGCTGGCCTGGAACCCCGGCGGCCTCGCCCTGTACGCGGGCCTGGAGGACTGGCCGGCCAAACACCGCAACCTCGCCCGCTACCTCTTCCTCCACCCGGCCGCGCCGGACCTCTTCGGCGACTGGGACCGGCAGATCACCGGCTGCGTCGCCCGGCTCCGCGCCGTCGCCGGCACCGCCCCCGACGCTCCTGACCTGACCAACCTGGTCGGTGAACTTCTCCTCAAGAGCCCCGACTTCGCCCGGCTGTGGGAGCGCTACGAGGTCACCGGCCGCAAGCCCACCCAGAAGACCTTCAACCATCCCCGCGTCGGCACGGTCACACTCACCTCCCAGTCCATGCATCTGGAAGGCACCCCCGGGCAGCGTATCGGCGTCTACACCGCCGAACCCGGCACCCCCGACCACGACGCCATGATGCTCCTCGACATGACCGCTCCCGCCCCCGCGCCCAGCCAGGAGATCCCGAACACCTGACCTTGACCGTCCCTCTCGCAAATGCGGGGCCGGACGGACTGGCGGGGATGACGCAGTGGGCACTGTCCGTGCGGTCGGGAGGCCGGCGGGTGGGCGGCGGCGGGTCCGGGCTTGGTCCGGATCCGGTCGGCCGTCTGCTCGGCGGGCAGCGCGAGTGCGGTCAGCCGGCCCCGTTGGAGTCCTGCGGTGCCCTTCAGTTGCACGCGTCGCAGCGGGGGCGAGAAAGGGAATATCGCATTACGTTTGGGGTGGAGTGTCCAGCCGGTGCCCTGTCGGCACGCGAAAGGGCGAGCGATGATGGACGGCTTCCCGTCGGAGCGTGTTTCTGCGGGGGGACGCCTGGGCCGGAACGACGGGGTCATCCGTAGTGCCTTTGGGCTCATACGTGTCCTCGCCCAGGCCGGGCATCCGGTGGGCGTCACGAGGCTGGCCGCGGCGGCGGGCCTGCCCAAGGCTACGGCACACCGGATCTTGGAACAGTTGGCGCGTGAGGGTGTGGTCGAGCGCCGTGACCACGAATGGGAACTGGGAACAGGGCTGCACGGGTTGTCACGAGCCACCTTTCAAGCCGACCTGGCCGGTGTGGCTCAACTCCGTATGCATGCGGTGACCCGTGCCACGGGGGCGACGCTCTTCCTGTACCTACAGTCACCTGGACAGCCGCTCGCTGCCGTCACCCGTTCCTACGGGACACGGATGGGCAGTGCCGCGACCGCCTCCGAGCAACGACACGGCGGCGAGCATCCGGCTTCCGCCGTCTGGCGTGCTCTTGACCAGGGACGACTTGCGGCGGAGTACGGGGAGGCACACCCGGAGATCGACTGCATCGCCACGCCCGTGGCCCTACCCGCCGGTGGCGCCGTGATTCTTACCCTCGCTGAGCCCAGGGGCGTGAACCTGGAGCCGTTCAAGCGTCCGCTGGACCGGACCATTGACTTGATCCTTTCCGACTGGCGCCGACTTGATCCCTGACGAAGAAGAATATCCGAGTGCAACGCCACTTCGGACCGGTGCGGCTTGCCAATTCCCTGGGGTGGGATTCGACGTGACATTTTCGAGCCGCATGATCGGTGAACCTCTCGGCTGACGGATAAACCAGGTGCGGCCCGTTCCTCGTGAATCGATCGGAAGCGCGACCGGTGGTTCCAGGGGTGATCGGCATCTCTGTGGCGACTCTCGGGATCCTGTTTCACTCAGCGGAACGAGAAGTCTTCCGGCTGATTTTTCGCGCTATCCCTGTAACAGCGCGCATGGCGCTCCGAAATCCCCTCCCTGGTGATTTCGACGCGTTTGGAGGAGCCATGCCATCGATGATCGAGAACTTCGACCACATTGTGATCGGGGGCGGGACGGCCGGGTGCGTGATCGCCGCCCGGTTGTCCGAGGACGACAGCTTGCGAGTCCTCCTGGTGGAGGCGGGCGCGGCGCGCGCCTCGGCTGTCAAGACCACGCCGCCGGCTTGGCCGGCACTGCTGCGGACATCCGCGAACTGGGGCGATGTGACGGTCCCGCAGCGGGCCACCGGGACCAGAATTCCGGTCGCGAGTGGGCGGGCACTCGGCGGTGGGTCGGCCATCAACGCGATGAATTACGTTCGTGGCCATCGCAGCAGCTACGACGCGTGGGCGAAGGCCGGCCTCGCGGGATGGGGGTTCGAGGACCTGCTGCCCTGTTTCAAGCGTACCGAGACCACCCTCGGACGGGATCCGGCACTGCGCGGGACCAGCGGCCCTTTGCGGGTGGGCGCACCGGACCCTCCACATCCCACTGTCGCGGCCATGCTGGCGGCTGCCGTGGAGTCCGGTCATCCGCGCGCGGCCGACATCAGCGGTGGAGCGGAGGAGGGATTCGGATGGTCTGATCTGAACATCGTCGACGGACAGCGGCAGAGCGCCGCTGACGCCTACCTGGTCCCTGCGATGGGACGTCGCAATCTGACGGTGGTGACCGAAGCGCTCGTGCACCGGTTGCACATCAGCGGCGGCCGGTGCACGGCAGTGGAATATCGCACCGCGGCCGGCAGCGTCTCGGTCGCCTGTGCGGCCGAGGTGGTCCTGGCGGCCGGCAGCCTCAGGTCACCGCAACTGCTGATGCTTTCGGGCATCGGGCCGGCGGGACATCTGCAGGAAATGGGTGTCGACGTTGCGGTGGACCTGCCGGGTGTGGGGGAGAATCTGCACGACCACCCGATGTCCGACGTCGTGTATCGGGCCTCCCGTCATGTCCCGGCGGGGATGAACAATCACGGTGAGGCGTTCGGACTGGTGCGCAGTCGGCCGGGGCTGGACGGTCCGGACCTGCAAATACTCTTCCTCGACGTTCCCGGTCACATTCCGGGGACCGACGTGCCCGAGACGGGACGGGGCTACACCATCGCCGTCGCCCCGATGCTGCCTCGGAGTCGGGGCTCCGTCCGGCTGGCTAGCGCAGATCCGGGCAGCCGGCCGGTGGTGGACCCCAACTACTACGGCGACGAAAGGGACTTGGACGTCGTCGTCAGGGGACTGCGTCTGGCCCGTGAGATCGGCGAGGCGTATGCGCTGGGCGAATGGCGTGAGCGTGAGGTCCTGCCGGGACTGAACGTGACAGACGATGCCGGTTTGCGGAATTTCGTACTCAAGACCCTTACCACCTACAACCATCCGGTCGGCACCTGTCGGATGGGCGTCGACCCGCAGGCTGTTGTCGACGGCAACCTGCGTGTCCGGGGAGTTGAGGGGCTGCGGGTCGCCGACGGTTCGGTCATCCCTTCGATCCCCTCGGCCAACACCAATGCCACTGTCTGCGCCATAGCGGAGCGGGCCGCTGAACTGCTGCGGACCTGACAGGCTCCGGCCCGTGTGCGGCCGAACAGGCAGGCCATCGGCGCGCCGGCCTGGTCGCCGACTGCCGTCGACCGAGGACGGACCGTCGCCTGCCCCCATCCTCGGGCGTCCCGTCGCCTGCCTTCATCCTCGGGCGTTGAGGTCCGAACGCGGCACGACGCCCCGAACACGGAGAACCGTCATGACACTCACTGCCGAAAACGCCGTTCAGCAACTCCTGATCAACGGCACCTGGCAGCACGCTGCCAACGCGGCTGTCTACACGGCACACGACCCGTACACGGGCGGCGTCGCCTCAAGGGCCGCAGCGGCCGGTCCCGAGGACGTCGTCCTCGCGGTCCATGCCGCCCAGCATGCCTTTCCTGCCTGGGCGGCACTGACGCCGGGCGAGCGCCGACGCGTTCTGTGGACGGCGGCCGAAAGGATCGAAGCCCGGTCGGATGAGATCTCCCGGGCCACCACGGCTGAAATGGGCGGTCACGCCCGCTGGGGTGCCTACAACACCGCCGTCCTGGCTGAGAAGTTCCGCTACGCGGCGGGTGCTGTCCACGAAGCCCTCACCGGCGAGGTCATCCCATCCGAAACACCGGGTCGCACCTCGGTCGCGATCAGAAAGCCGGTCGGTGTGATCGCCTGCATGGTTCCTTGGAACGCGCCCGCCCTGCTCGTCGGCAACTCGGTGCCCAATGCGCTGGCTGCCGGCAACACCGTGGTGATGAAGGCGTCGGAGCAGACTCCGCGTACCCATGGTCTGATCGCCGAGTGCCTCACTGAGGCGGGGCCGCCGGACGGGGTGTTCAACCTCGTCACCAACGCACCTCAAGACGCCCCTGCCGTGGTTGACGCGCTGATCGCTCATCCGGCCGTGCGGCGGGTGCACTTCACCGGTTCGACCCGGGTGGGCCGCATCATCGCTGAGAAGGCCGCCGCGCACCTCAAACGGGTCGTGCTCGAACTCGGTGGCAAGGCGCCGATGCTGGTCCTGGCCGACGCTGATCTCGAACAGGCCGTCAGCGTCGCCGCCTTCAGTTCGTTCGCCAACTCCGGCCAGGGCTGCATAGTCACCGAACGCGTCATCGTCGAGCGCACTGTCGCGGAGGAGTTCACACGGCGCCTGGCCGCCCTCGCCGAAACCCTCACCTACGGGGACGGCCGCGACCCGCACACCGCGCTCGGCCCGCTCGTCGGACCGGACAGCACCAGGCGGCTGTCCGACCTGGTGGAGGAAGCGGTGTCGGACGGCGCACGGCTGCTGACCGGCGGTGTGGCCGACGGTCCGTGTTTCGCACCCACCGTGCTGGCAGACGTTGCTTCGGACATGCGGGCCTGGCGTGAGGAGTCTTTCGGCCCGATCGTCGGCGTCGCTGTCGCCGACGGACCGGAGGAAGCCCTGCGGATGGCCAACGACAGTGACTTCGGACTCTCCGGGGCCATATTCACTCGCGACATTCCTCTTGCTCTGGACCTCGCCAAGCGCATGGATGTCGGCATGTGCCACATCAACGGCACGACCCTCGACGACGAACCCCAAGCGCCATTCGGCGGGGTCAAAGGCAGCGGCTACGGAAGATCCGGTGGGCGAGCCGGCCTGCAAGAGTTCACGGAGGTCGAGTGGATCACCGTCGAAGGCCCCCGGTAGCCGCACTCCCTCATCCTGCGGAATCTCCGCCGTGCGGAACAGTCCGCACCCACCGCACCCGGACCAGCCTGCCGGCGACTGCCAGGCCGCCCTCGACGAGTTCCTCGACCGGCTCACGGACGTTCTCATCCCGCCGGGCAACAACTCCGCGCCCGCGCCGAGCTGATCCGCGCCGAGAACCCGTCGGCGTTCGCGCGGAGGGTCCGCTCCGCGTTCCCCTTCGCCGGGCCGTTCGCCGGCGGCACCGGCTGCGCCGAGATCCCCAGGCTCTCGCACGCGGAGACGAACGACGCCGACACATACACCCGGCCCTGGTCCACCACCGTCTCCGGCATGATCACCGGCTGGGCGGCCGCCTGCTCCAGCCGCGCGCGCGGTGCGACCAGCCGTGCGTAGGAGATGACGGACCGCTGCTGTCGGCGAGGGGACCGGTGTCCTGTCTGCGCGCACGGGGGCGACAGGACACCGGCTGCCAATTGAACAATTGAAGCGGTAGGGGATCTGTTTCTCGCTTGACGAGCCTTGCAGCGGCTACTGCCACTGGTCCGAGGCCGTGGCGCCTCCTGGAGCGGTGCGGTGGGTGCCGGGGTGGGCGGGTGCTGTCCGGGTTCGGGCTCGACTCCTCGGGTCGTGAGGGTGTTGTCGCGGGCTGTTCGCCGGTGGGCGGGTTCGGGGTTCAGGCGGTGTGGCGACGGACGGCTTCGAGGAGTTGGTCGATGTCCTCGGTGGTGTGGGAGAAGGCGGTGACGAGGCGGACGACGCCGGGCTCATAGCGGTCGTGGTAGAAGGCGTAGCCGTCGGCGAGCAGGCCCTGGGTGACGTGGGCGGGGAGGCGGCAGAAGAGGATGTTGGCCTGTGGGGTGGCGAGGAGTCCGATGCCGGGGACGGTTTTGAGGCCGTCGCCGAGGCGGGTGGCCATGGCGTTGGCGTGGCGGGCGTTGGTGAGCCACAGGTCGTCGGTGAGGTAGGCGTCGAGCTGGGCGGTCTGGAAGCGCATCTTGGAGTTGAGCTGGCCCGCGCGTTTGGCGCGGAAGGCGAGTTCGTCGGCGAGGGCGGGGTCGAAGGAGATGACGGCGTCGGCGGTCATGGCGCCGTTCTTGGTGGCGCCGAAGGACAGGACGTCGATGCCGGCTTTCCAGGTCATCTCGGCCGGGGTGACGCCGAGGTGGACGAGGGCGTTGGCGAACCGGGCGCCGTCCATATGGGTGCGCAGGCCGGCGTCCTTGGCGATGGCGGTCAGCTCGCGGATCTCGGGCACGCTGTAGACGCTGCCGCTCTCGGTGGCCTGGCTGATGCTCATCGCGGAGGGCTGGACGCTGTGGACGTCGCCGGCGCGGTGGCCGACGGCCGCGCGCAGGGCGTCGGGGTCGAGCTTGCTGTCGTCGCCTGGGAGGCCGACGAGCTTGGCGCCGCCGGTGAAGAATTCGGGGGCACCGCATTCGTCGTGGTGGATGTGGCTGTCGCGGTGGGCCAGGACGCTGCCCCACGGCGGGGTGAGGGCGGCGAGCGCCAGGCCGTTGGCGGCGGATCCGGTGGAGACGGGGAAGACGTGGACCTCGTGGTCGAAGACTTCGGCGAGCCGGGCGCGGGCGCGGTCGCTGAAGGGGTCGTTGCCGTAGGGGAGGACCTGTCCGAGAGCGGCCTCTGCGACGGCCTGGGCTATCCGCGGGGAGGCTCCGGCCATGTTGTCGCTGCTGAAGGACAGCCCGGAGGGGGTGGTGGCAATGGTGGTCATGCGGGGATCCTTATGGTTCAGGTGCTGATGGGGGAGGCGAAGACGACGGTGATGTCCACGGCGTCGGCGCCGGTGCGGTAGAAGTGCGGGGCGTCTCCGGCGAACGCGAGCATGTCGCCCGGGCCGAGGTCCTGCGGGGCGTCGACGGGGCCCGCGGTGACGGATCCGCTGGAGATGAGCAGATGCTCGATCGTGCCGGTGGCGTGGGGGACACCGGCCAGCTCGGTCTCGGGCCGGATCCGCAGGCGCCAGAGCTCCAGGCTGTTGCCGCTGCTGATCCGGCCGACATGGTTGAGGACGAAGTTGCCGACCGTGGCGTCGAACTCGTCGTCGGCGAACGGCACCTGGGGCAGTGCGGCGAGCCGCACGTCTGCTCCCGGAGCCGCCGGCGCGGCCTGGGCGGCCATGTCAGGCTCGGCGTCCACTGCCGTCACCTTCGCTCCCCGCTCACATGCAAGGGCCGCGACGGTGCCCGTGCCCGTCCCCACATCGAGGACCCGCAGACCCTCCCCGACCCCGGCAGCGTCGAGGAGCGCAGACACTGGATATGCGCAGAGCTTGGCAAAACTCGCCGCATAGGCATGCGCCTGTCCCGCCCACCCCCGTCGTTCGGACTCATCGAACGCCGTCTGCACTACGTGTCCCCTCCCCGGAACAGCTTCCGCCGCGACAACATCCTGCTGAGCCGACGCTAGTCCATAGCTGATCAACAACGCCCAGAGATCAGAACCACGGTTCAAAGCAGGAGCGCAGCAGACCAGCGGTCGGCGCAGAGGCGTCCTTCGCTCAGGCGAACCAGTCGATGTCCGCATGGTCACGCGTGACCTCGCCGATGAAGAAGTCCACGGCCCAGCCCCCGCGGAGCCACACCTCCACGCCCAAGGCTTTCGCGATCTCCACCGTCTCGCCGGTCAGCCGGAGCTGCCGAACACTGCGTTCCCTGTCCACAGCCGTGCACGCTCCGTGGCCGTTCCAGCCGTAGCAGCCCCGTCCCGATTGCCGGCCTCGTGAGCGTGCGAACGCTGCCCGTCGTGGCACCGGCTCGTCGAGTGGAGGGGGCTCAGCGGGCCAGAAGGTCCTGGATCAGTGCCGTGATTTCGGCGGGTGCCTCCTCGGCCATGAAGTGCCCTGCTCGGGTCAGCCGGTGCTTCAGGTCGGGCGCCCACGTCTTCCACACCGCTGCAGCGTCATAGCCCAACCGTGCGCCCCAGTCCTGCTGGACGACCGCGACGGGCATGGCCAGCTGCGATCCCGCGTCCAGGTCCGCTTGGTCGTGCACGACATCGATCCCCGCCGAGGCCCGGTAGTCCGCGACGATCGACGTGACCGCCGCGGCGCTCGCCCGCAGGTACTCGGAACGCACGTCCTCGGGCATGGCGGCCGGGTCGTCGGCCCAGGCGTCGAGGAACGACCCGAAGAACGCGTCCGCGCTGTTGGCGATCATCGTCTCGGGCAGTCCCGGCGGCTGCGCCATCAGGAAGAGGTGGTAGCCGACCGCCGCCGGCGCGCCGTGCAGGACGTTCCACATGTCAAGGGTCGGCACGATGTCGAGGATGCCCAGATGCGTGATGGTCTCCGGATGGTCCAGCCCAGCGCGGAAGGCGACCAGGGCTCCCCGGTCGTGGCCGACGAGGGCGAATCGCTCGAGGCCGAGTGCCGCTGTCAGGGCCACGACGTCGGCGGCCATGGTGCGCTTGGCGTACACATCGGGGCCGGTGGCCGCAGGTTTGTCACTGGCACCGTAGCCCCGCAGGTCAGGGCAGATCACCATGTGGTTGTCGGCAAGCCTTTCGGCGACGTGCCGCCACATCAGGTGGGTCTGGGGGAATCCGTGCAACAGCACGACCGGGCTGCCGGTGCCGCCCACGGCTGCAGCCAGCTCCACACCGTCCACGCCGGGCAGTCTGATGTAGTCGAAGCCGGGAATGGTGAGCGTCATGGAAGGCCGTCCTTTCGGTTGGAAACTGACCGGATCAGCCTGGGCTACGCCGATCAGCGATCGATCAGCACGGTCGGGCGCAGCCACTGTCCGGCACGGAGGATGAGGGCATGCGAATCGACGTTCTCGGTGCGGTGCGGGCGCTCCACGACGACGGCGCCCTGGTTGACCTGGGCGGGCCCCGCCATCGCGAGGTCCTGGGCCGGCTCGTCGCCGCAGAGGGTCGGATGGTTACCACCGAGACCCTTGTCAACGACCTGTGGGCGGATCCACCGGCCCGGGCCGTGGGCGCGTTGCGTACGTTCGTCGCCGCGCTGCGCCGGGCCCTCGAACCCGACCGGCCGCCCCGCGACCAGCCGCGCATGCTTGTCACCGAGGGTCCTGGCTACGCTCTGCGCCTGCCCCGCGAAGACGTCGACGCCTATCGGTTCCAGGACGCTCTGGCCCGAGCCCGCAGCACCCCCGACACGGTGACCGACCTCGGCGAGGCACTCGCGGCCTGGCGCGGTCCCGCCTATGCCGACGTGACCGGTTCGGCCTGGGCTCAGCGTGAACGGACACGGCTGGAGGAACTGCGGCTGGAGGGGGTGGAACTACGCGCCCGTCTCCTCCTCCGCTCCGGGGACGGCGCCGATCTCGTCGCCGAACTGGGCGCCCACGTCGCCGAACATCCGTGGCGCGAGCCGGCCTGGGGGCTGCTCGCCCGGGCGCTCCACCGCGCGGGCCGCCAGGCCGACGCGCTGTCCACCCTGCGCCGTGCCCGCACGATGCTCGTTGATCAGCTCGGGCTCGACCCCGGTGCCGAACTCCGGAGTCTCGAGTCGGACATCCTCAACGGAACCGTGTCTCCCGAAGGTGCACGAACCACGTGGGCCGGCCACGGAGTCCGTCTCGGCCCACGCACCACCGTGGACCTGGCCCGCACACTTGCCCTGGCGGGCGGCGACGCACTCGTCCACTCCCGGCGCGATCGCCTGGTCGCCGTCCAGGCGGCGGAGCGCACAGGAGACCTCTCCCTGACCGCCCGGATCATCGGCGCCTACGACGTGCCCGCCCTCTGGAGCCGGTCGGACGACCCCGAGCAGTCCCGCGCCGTCGTCGCGGCTGCCGAACGCACGCTGACCGCGCTCGGCACCGGCGGCCCCACTGATCTGACCGCCCGCCTCCTGGCCACGATCGCGGTGGAGAGCCGCAGCGCCGACCTGTCCGGGGCTGAGCTGAAGCGCGCACACGCAGCGGCACACCAGGCTGAGGCGCTGGCACGGGACCTGGCCGATCCCGCCCTGCTGGCGTTCGCCCTCAACGGGGTGTTCCTGCAGTCGTTCACCCGTCCCGGGCTCGCGGCGGAACGGGACCGGGTCGGCGCTGAGATCCTCGACCTGGCCACCCGGCACGGACTGCCGAACTTCGCCATTCTCGGCCGTCTCGTCCGCCTGCAATCCGCCTCGGCCCTCGGCGACCTCGACGCCGCAACCGCGCATGCTCAGGAAGCCGACCAGCTTGCTGGCACGATCGAGTCGCCCCTTGTCTCCGTCCTTACCAGGTGGTTCAGGGCACGGGTCATGGCGGCCCGCAGCACCGAACCCGGCGGACCGACCGCCGCCACGACCGCAGCGCACTACCGCGCTGCCGAGGAGGCCCTCCGGACAGCCGGAATGCCAGGACTGCACCGCGGACTGTTCCCGCTCGCACTCCTGGGACTGCGCCTGCTGCACAACCGGCCGGCACCCACCGACCCGCACCTCGACTGGGGGCCGTACCGACCCTGGACGCGCCCTCACGTGCTGCTCGCCCAGCACCGGGACAAGGAGGCCCGAACCGCTCTCGCAGCGGTGCCCGACCCACCGCATGGCCATCTGCAGGAGGCCATGCGGTGTCTGATCGCCCGCGCCGCGGTACGCCTCGACGAGCACGGAATCGCCGCACACGCCGCGTCCTTCCTGCGCGATGCCCGTGCCGAACACGCCGGCGCCGCCAGTGGAATGCTGACGCTGGGCCCCGTGGCGCAGTACCTGGCCGAAGCGGAGGGATGCGCCGCGAGACCCTGATCACCTGGCCGACCGATGGCCTCGCCGCTCACTCTTGGCGCGGCCAGCCTGAAGTCGGCGCTTTGAAGCCAGCGACCGTGAACCCGCACGATGGAACCAGTGGACGTCCGTAGTGCGCACCGGACGTCCCTGACGCGCGGGCACTGCGCGCCGACAGCGGCTCAGCCCGTGACGGCCGCCACCCCCACCACATCGCAGCCGCTCGCTCCTGTGGGCCTTTGCTCCTGTGGCCCTTCAGCGAGCAGCACGCACTGGCCTAGCAGAAAGGCGCGACGAGCCTTTGCGCAGCCGGGTTCAGCGGCTCCACCATGTTGCCCCAGCAGTGCCTTGAACTCCGGATGCAGCTCGAAGCCGAGCCGCGACTGCAGCACGATGAGCAGTTCGGGGGCCGCCGGTCTTCGCGACATCGAGTGGATTGCGGGCGAGTTCGCCTGGAGCCATGACTCAAAGCTAGTCCACTCACGCTCGAACGCAGGAAGATCCATCCGCGTCATGCGCCGAACATGCGCGGCCGTACCTCTCGTTCGCTTCCCGGCAAGGTCGCCTGGTCTAACCGACAGGAGTCGAACGCACCTGCTCGGTTCGACGCATGAGACAGGGCTGGTCGCGCTGTCGCTCAGGTGTCGAGCAGGGCGGGGACGATGATGTCCTCGCTGGTCATCAGCCTTTTCGACAGGCCCTGTTGGTAGTGGTAGCGCAGAAAGGTGTCGAGTGCCTTGCGGTTCGCGGCGAGGCCGTAGGGCCACCAGTCCTCGCCCAGCAGCGCCCGGTTCTCCTCGAAGTGCCGACTGAACCAGGGAGTCACCACGCCCATGTGCTGCTTCAGCGCACCGTGGCGGTACTTGTTCTGGGCGATGTCCTTGGCCTCGCAGAAGGCACGGTAGACCGAGGTCATCAGCTCGGTCTGCCCTGCAAGCTCCCGGGGGACGGCGACGATGTGCATGGCGGGGAAGATCCCGGTGCGCCGGTAGTAGTCGCGCTCAACGGTCTCGTAGTCCGGGAACAGGCGGGCGACTTTCGTCGAGCCGTCGAGCAGTGCCTGGGGGACGTCGACCGAGATGAGTGCATCGATCTCGCCGGACTCGAGCATCGCGCCCAGCGTTTCGCTGTCGGCCGCGTGCCGCACGTCCACCCCTTCCGGCACGGGCTGGGGAATCCAGTCGAAGGCGGGTACGGGGTGGTCGGTGCCTCCGATGACCCAGCGGGACTGGTCGGGGGTCACTCCGTACTCGTCGGAGAAGATGCCCTTGATCCACACGCCGGGGTCGTGACCGAACATCGCGAACTCACCGATCGTCCTGCCCGCGAGATCCTGGGGCTTCTCGATCCCCGCCGCGGTGTTCACGAAGACGGACGAGTGCCGGAAGTTGCGGTTCGGGAAGATCGGCAGTGCGAGGAACGGTGATTCATCGAGGTCGAAGGTGCGCAGGAAGTAGGTCAGGCCGTACTCGGCGACGTCGTAACGCCGCTCGACGGTGCGCTGGAAGATGTCCGACACCAGAGAGGCCGTCTCGAAGGCGGCGTCCACGTCGCCGATCGGGACGCGGCCGTCGAGCAGTGCCTCGGTGTGCTCGTAGGCGTAGGCGGCGATGCGTAGCTTCGGGGTCACGATGAGCCCTCACTTCCGTGAATGAGCATTCACTTTTAAGCTAGGGTTACGGGCGACACTCGTCAAGGTAAATGTTCATTCACGTTGAAGGAGGGCCGGCCGTGCCGCGACTCACCCCCGAGCGCCGCGAGGCCAAGCGCGCCGAGATCGTGGCGGCGGCGCGCCGCTGCTTCTCACGCGACGGCTTCCACCAGACCTCGATGCCCGACATCGCCGCCGAGGCCGGAGTCTCGGCCGGGGCGCCCTACCGCTACTACGCGAGCAAGGACGACATCATCCTCGCCATCGCAGGAGACGCGTTCCGCCTGATCTTCACGCCCATCGAGCAACTGGCCGCCGGCGCCACCGGCGCCACCGTCGCCGACCTGGTCGCCGCATCGCTCAAAGCGCTGAGCGCCGAGACCGTCACCGACGCCGCGGGACACGACGTGCCCGTCGAGGAACTGCTGCGCTGCGCCGTGCAGACATGGTCGGAACTGCTCCGCAACGATGCCGCACATGCCCACGCCCTCGAAGGCTTCGAGTCCGTACGCGGCAGCATCGCCGGCGCCCTGCGCCGCGGCCAGACGGCGGGTACCGTGGCGCCCGCGGTGGATCCCGAGCACGGCGCACGCGTGGTGATGGGCCTGCTGCACGGATTCCTGCTGCAGCGCGTGGCCTTCGGCCTCACCGACACCGTGGGCTTCAACGACGACATCCAGACCCTGCTGCAGAACCCGGGGCGGCCGGACACCAGACCGAGGTGAGTGGCAGCGCAGGACCCCGCCCGGCAACTGACGGGCCTGTCCAGTCAGTCGCCGGTCCTGGGCGTTGAGGGGCAGGCGGCTGGCAGGGCTGACGGCCCGGTCGGCGTGGGCGCTGCGGGCCGACTGGGTTCATGGCCGAGGCTGCTGGCTCGCCGAGCGCGAGACCGCCCTGGCCGGCCGCGGTTCTGCCGGAGCGCAGACCCATGAGGTCGACGACGAGGCCGGAGCGCAACGTATCCGCAGGACAGCGACCACCGCGCGGGATGCCCTGAAGGGCCGGCCCAAGCGCAGTGTCGGCCTCATACGGGAGCTCGTGCACGCGGCGAACCACCGGAAGCGATCCCCGGCAGGTCGACATGGACGGCAAGCCGATGGACGGCACCGGTGCGTCGTACGCCTGGTTCGACGGTATTGGAACTGCCCGAATGGTTCCCCCGTTCCGAGAGCCGGCGCTACGATCTGACGAAGTGTGAGGGGAGTACTCCCTCGCGGCGGTGTCGTCAGCACGGGTCCGAGTAACGACCCCGGTGCCGTCGGTCAGCTCTCGTAGCCGGCGGAAGAGACCTCCAGGCCACCAGTCATGTCCTGGTTCGGGTGGAGGTCGAGAAGCTCCCACTTGGGTGAGAGCTCCAGACCTTTCAGCCGGACGAGGCTGAAGGGGTTTCCTGTGAGCGTCCTCTCCGGCATCGATCCACTCGTGTTCGTCATCGGCGTCGTGGTTGTTCCTGTCTGCAGACTGGCCGGGCTCCTGATCGCCCTGCGGGGCACGGATCCTGGTGACCGCCCAGCGATCATTCGTGCGTTGGCGGAGCTCTTCCGAGCCAAGCGGTCAAGGCGTCGGTGAGCTTCCTTGCATGGTCGACGTGGACGGCTGCCCCCCATCAGGTGCTCCGCCGGTGCCCCGCCGGCCGACGTCAGCGGCGTAGGGGCAGTGGTCACAGGACCGGGCCGAGAGGTCTCCGCCCATGCCCGATGAGTTAGCAGGTGGCGAAGTCGCAGGCGAAGCTGAGGAGGAAGAAGAAACCGAGGACGGGCCACAGAACGGCCACCGCGACCAGACATATGGCCGTCCAGCGCGACCGCTTCCGGGCCAGCTGCTGGACACGATCCGGGTCCTCGCCCTGTGCCACCGACGGCTGCCTCCAGTCGGCTGTCCTGACCCAGATCACGACCAGGATGATCCACACGACAACGTCGGAATACCCGAAGTACTTGCTGAGTTGATAGACGGACTGGCCATCAGCGATGAAGATCACGAGCAGAGTGTAGATCCCTGCTCGGCGGGCTCCGGCCTCAACCGCTGCAGGAGCGCCGCGCATGCCGCGTGGCCACCATGGCGTTCAACAACCCATGGCGGCCGACAGCGTACCGACCACGACCGATGCCCTGTGCGCCCGCTCCACGGGTGGTGCCAGAAGCCGGAGGCCCGGTGCTCCGCGGACCGGCCCCCCCGGGGGGGGCGCCGACATTCGTGAGGGAGGTGATCCTGTCGGCACGGTACCGCCCAACGGCGCCGGGTCGGGGCAGGTCAGGCCTCGATCCGGTCGGCGGTGGTTACTCGGCGAGCAGTTCGACCGGGATGTTGCCGCGCGTGGCGTTGGAGTACGGGCAGACCTGGTGGGTGGCTTCGATGAGCCGGTGACCGACTTCTCGCGGCAGGCTGTCCGGTAGCTTCGTCCGCAGGCTGACTTCGAGCTGGAAGCCGCCCTGTCCGTTCGGGACGAGGCCGACCTCGGCGGTGACCGACATGCCCGACACGTTGATCTTTTCCTTCTGCGCCACCAGTTGCATGGAGGTGGCGAAGCAGGCCGCATAGCCCGCCGCGAAGAGCTGTTCGGGGTTGGTGCCGTCGCCGGTGCCGCCCAACTCCTTCTGAAGAGCGAGCTCGACGTCCAACTTGCCGTCCGAACTGAAGGCGCGGCCGTCGCGGCCGGTCGCCTTCGCGACGGCGGTGTACAGGCTCATGTCCTGCCCTCCTGGTAGACCGATCGGTCAATCTGTCTGGCGCACTCAGCGTATGGAGGCCGGGACCTGCTCCCCATGGCTCACCGTCTCCGTTTCATGTCTGATCGTCTTGTGCGTAACGGCCTCCCGAATACGATCGGGCAATGGACCTGCTCAGCGATGCGATCGGCGTCATGCGTACGGGGCGCCCGCACTCCAGTGAGATCCGCAAGCACGCACCGTGGGCAGTACGGGCCGAGCCGTTCTCCGGGACCGGCTTCCATGTGGTCCTGGAAGGGACATGCTGGCTGATCCCGCCGGCAGGCGCCGCGATCGCCCTGAGCGTCGGCGATGTGTTATGCCTTCCGCACGGCTGCGGGCACGCTCTGGCCGACAGCCCGTCGACGACGCTGTCGGGTGCGCCCTCGGCCTCCCTGCGGGAGATGGTGCCGAGCGCCGAGGGCGGCGAGGGAGCCACGACGGTCCTGCTGTGCGGCGCATACACGCTCGACCAGACCCGGCCACATCCACTGTTCGAGGAACTGCCCGAGGTCATCCACCTTCCGGCGCGTCTCGGCCACCGCACGCCGCTCCATACCGCCGTCAGCCTGCTCGGCGACGAGATCGCCCACCCCGTCCACGGAACCGAAGCAGTCGTGTCGGCCCTGCTGGACATCATGCTGCTGTACATCCTGCGGGCCTGGTTCGACGAGCAGACCGACGATGGCCGGGCCACCGGGTGGGCCGCGACGCTGCGCGATCCGGCGATCAGCGCAGCGCTGCGCCATATCCACCAGGATCCCGCCGTGCAGTGGACGGTCGAAGCGCTGGGCGCGAAAGCCGGACTGTCGCGCGCGGCCTTCTCCCGCCGGTTCACCTCGCTGGTCGGTAAACCGCCGCTGGGCTACCTGACCTGGTGGCGGATGACGCTGGCGGCGCAACTGCTGCGCGACAGCGACAAGCCCGTACAGACCGTCGCGCAGCGCACCGGATACACCTCCGAATTCGCCTTCGCCAAAGCGTTCAAACGGGAGTACGGCTTGGCCCCCGGTCGGTACCGCCAGCAGTCGCGGAGGTAGTCCCGTCAGCACCTCGTGACGACGACGGTCTCTTCTCGGACGCCATTCGGGAGCGCTCCGCGTGGGCCCAGGTGTACTCGGGATCGATGGCGAGCGCGCGGTCCAGGTCTGCCAGCGTGTCCTCGCAGCGTCCCTCGATGCGGTAGGCCTCGGCGCGGCTGGCCCGGGCCCACTCCTGCCTGGGGCCGAGTTCGAGGGCATGGTCGAAGTCGGTGAGGGCCGCGGCGCGGTGCCCGGCTGTCAGGTTGATGTGCCCGCGCACCACGTGCGTCCAGGCATCGGGGGTGACGCGGATCGCCTCGTCCGTGTCAGCGAGCGCTGCCGTGGCGTTTCCCATCTGCTGGTGGGTGTGGGCGCGTTCCACGAGGGCGTCGTGATGCTGCGGGTCGAGGGCCAGGGCCGCGGTCAGGTCGGCGAGGGCTGCCTCGTTCCGCTTGGCACGCCGGTGCATGTGCCCGCGCACGATTCGGGCGCGCGGCCGTCCCGTGGTGTCCGTGCCCGCGTGGGCGAGCAGGGCGTCGAGGATGGCCAGGACGGCCGCGGTGTCGTGCCGGGACGCGACGGTCAGCCGTTCTGCCCAGGCCTGCAGGCCGTCGTCCTCGGTGTCGGTCCCGGCCTGGGGCACCACCGTGCAGTCCGAGTACAGCCTGTTCACGCGCGATCCCGAGGCGCGGCTCCTGCCGGTCCTGCGCGAACTGGACATCGGCTTCGTCCCCTTCTCCCCCCTCGGCCGCGGCTTCCTGACCGGCGCCATCCGCTCGCGGGCGGACTTCGACACCACCGACTTCCGCGCCGACAACCCCCGCTTCACCGAAGCCAACTTCCAGCACAACCTGAACCTGGCGGACCAGGTCGCCGCCGTCGCCGCCGAAAGCGAGGCCACCCCCGGACAGGTCGCCCTGGCATGGCTGCTGGCCCAGGGCGAGGACATCGCCCCGATCCCGGGCACCCGCCGCGTGGAAAGCGCTGAGGAGAACACCGCCGCCGACGCCCTCCACCTGAACAGGGCCAGGCAGACCTGCTGGACACAGCATCAGTTTGGCGATGCTGTTGTAGCCCGTTGCCGGCTTGTCACAGGGAGGGGTGCTGGTCGCGGACTGGGCTGAGTGTTTCGAGGAGCGAGGCGAGGTGCAGGATCGTGGACTCCGCGTAGGGGTTGGCGACCAGCTGTACACCGATCGGCATTCCGTCGCTGCTCGTGCCGAACCGCATCGAGAGGGCCGGATGTCCTGTCAGGTTGAACGGGACGGTCGTTGATGACACATGGAAGGCGCCCATGGTCCGGCCGTCGAGTGTGAACTCGCTGAGCTGGTGTTCGTGGGCGGGGATCGTCGTGACCGGCATCAGCAGTGCGTCGTAGTGGTGGAAGTACTCCGCGAATCCGTCCCGGAGCCGTTCGACTGCCTGCTCGGCCTGGACGTAGTCGTCCATGGATGTGTCGGGTAGTTGCGCCACGAACTTGGAGTAGCTGAACATCTGGTCCTCGTGGCCGGCTGTGACCTGCTGGAAGGCTGGTTTCACTTCCATGATGCTCAGCTTGTTCCAGAGTTCCAGTGGGTTGTCGCGCTCGAGAGCCGGGATGCTCACGGAGTCGACCTGCGCTCCAGTTGACCGGAGGGCTTCCGCGGCCGCGCGGACGGTGGCGGCGACCTCTGGGTGGGTGGGACCGAGTCCCGAGTCGACCAGCCAGCCCAGGCGCACGGGCCGGTCGGGTGAGGTGCCCAGGCCTGTGTCGAAGTCGCGCGGGACGGTGGCGAAGCCGTCGTCGCCGTCGGGTCCGGCCAGCAGTGCGTACGCGAGTGCCAGGTCGCGGATGCTGCGGGCCATGGGCCCGACGTGCCAGTTGCGGCGTGGTTGCCGCGGCCAGATGCCCGTCATCGGGATGCGTCCGTGGGTGGGTTTGAGGGCCATGATGCCGGTGTCGGCCGCCGGCCCGCGCACCGAGATCGACAAGTCGGTGCCGAGTCCGAGGGGCGACATGCCGGCCGCGATGGCGGCGGACTCCCCGCCGCTGGACCCGCCGGACGAGCGGTTCACATCCCAGGGGTTGTTCGTCCTGCCGGTCAGGAGGTTGTCCGTCTCGACCCAGTAGGAGAACTCCGGGAGATTGGTCTTTGCCAGAAGGATCGCGCCGGCGCTCTTCATGCGTGCCACCGCGGTGGAGTCCGTGTCCGGGATACGCCCTGCGAAGATCGGGGAACCTCGCTGGGTTGGCACGCCGGCGGTGTCGAAGGAGTCCTTGGCCGTGAAGGGCACACCGTGCAGGGGGCCCACTTCGCCGCCGGCTGCGAGGGCCTCGTCCGCCGCTCGCGCGGCGTTCAGCGCTTCGTCGACGCGCGTGACGACGGCGTTGAGCCTCGGGTTCGCGGCCTCGACACGGTCGAGGTGTGCCCGCACCACCTCCACCGAGGAAACCTCCCCGGTACGGATCAGCTCCGCGAGTTTGCTCGCGTCGACATGGATGAGATCGACAGTCATGATGAAGCCTCTCTGACACCGGTCTGCGCCTACTGTCCGACCCGTAATCCGTGGCACTGCCCGGACTCCATGTGCCGTGGGCGGCGAGGTCGTCAGGCGCGGAGACCTGGTGGGCGGCTGTTACGGCACGGCCGGACGCCCAGGCCGCCATGCGACGACGCGATCATGCCGACCCCGGTCCCACGGTTGCCCAGGGCCTCGCCGATCGCACGGCTGCCGTCGTGGGCGGACACTCGCCGCTCACGACGCCCAGACGGTCGTCTGCTTGATCCAGCCGACTGTCTCCATGATTCCCGCTTTGCCCGCGCGGCGCACCGTGTGCGGCATGTCCGAACCCGGTCCCACCCTGGGGCGGCGGCGAAACGGCTGACCTGGCCGGGCAGGCGATCCGCGAAGACATCGGGTCCATTCGCCAGGACCGGCGTGCTGCCGGCCTGCACGGCACAACTTCTCCCACAGGTCTACGCTGATTTTGAGAGCCAGAAGGAGATCGTCATGACCCATAACGTCTCCGCGGCCCGCCCTCCGGTTCGCGCGCCCTCCCGCCCCGTCACGCGGCTGGAGGTCGCCGTCGACGAGGACTACGAACAGTTCCGGGCACGCTACGAACAGGCCGTTCCGCCACTCGACTACGAGCGCACCTTCGATCTCGTTACGCAGCAGGCGCCGTGGAGCGCCGTGATCGACCTCGCCGAAGAAAACGGCCCGCTGGGCTTCATGATCTACTGGAAGTTCGACGCCCAGCCGCTGTTCGGGCTGGCCGGCAACCGTGCCCGCTGTACCGAGTACCTGATGGGCAATCACACCATCGCCGAGCGCATGTACCGGCATGACGCAGGATCCCTCCTCTACGCACCCCTGCGCACCACGATCCACGAGTCGCCCTCGGGCGAGACGTTGTTCGCCATCGATCGGCCGAGCGACACTGTTGCCGCACTTGGCCGCTCCGACATCACCGATGTGGGGCGCGAGCTGGACCGCAAGGTCGGAACCCTCCTGCGCCACCTCGGTACCTCGGTACCTGATGAACTGACGTGAAGGACCACACCAGCGGCACGAAACCGGGTTACCGAGTCGACGAAGTCGATGTTCGGGGTCTGCGAGGGGTGGCGTCGCCGCAGCCGAGGCATCTGTCTGTCGAGAAGGGCTATGACTTCGACGAGCCTGTGCGGGCCATGTGCGCAAGGGCGCGTGACCGTGCCCGGCCCGCCTACGCCGGCCAGCCCGCCGCCCGACCGCACGACGGGGCGGTCGTGATCGGTGACGTGCAGTACGACTCTCCGAGCCGCGACGACCGCTCGAACTGGTCGCTGAACAAGACAACTCACGTTGCCATGCGGTCAATTTCCCGGGATGAGTCCTGAGAACACGGCGCGGTCGTAGAGCCGCTGGTGCCACTCGTTGGCGTCGGGTTCCGGCTTGGTGGTGAACGCGGGGTTCGGGCCGGTTTCGACGAGGTGGAGGAGCTTCCAGGCGACGCCGTAGCAGTCGTCCGGGCCGAAGCAAAGGACGAGCGCGCGGGCTTCCTCCTTCGTGACCGGTTTCGGGATCGCGTTGAGTTGCTTGATGCGTCTGTCGATCTCTCCTTCGCTCGCGTCCCAGTCGGGGAGCGGGCCGTCGGCGACGAACGTCCGCACTTCGGGTCTCATGGACGAATGATCGGCTTGCATCGCCACCACGGGCAAGGCGTCTTCGCTGGTCACGCGGCTGCTGCCTCTGCCGGTGTCGGCGCGGGGAACGCCGACTGCTCGTCGAAGAGTTCCCGCTTGTGGAGGCAGTGGTAGAGCTGTCCGATCATGCGGTTGAAGAGGTTGCGCTGGGCGGCGGCGTGCCAGTCGCCGTGCTCGCGTCGTCGCCGGTAGTGGGCGTTGGCCCCAATGGAGGCCCGCAGTGAGGCGAAGGCCCATAGGTAGCCGGCGTGGTTGAGTCGGTCGTTCTCTACCCTCCGCCCTCCGCCGGGTGATGGACGACTTCTTGCCGGAGACCCTGGTGACGGGTGAGGAGCCCGCGTACGCCTTCAGACCGCGGGCGTCATTGAAACGGGTGCGGTCGTCCCCGGTCTCAGCCGGGATGCGGGCGGCGAGCTGGATGCCGAGCCCGGGGAAGCTCAGCAGGATCTCGGCGTCCGGGTGCTGAGGGAATGTTTCCTCCACCGCCTTCGCGAGATCGTCGGCGGCGGTGCATGCGGCTTCCAACTGGACGAGTAGGGCGCGTATCTGCTTGCCCAGAGCCGCTTCGACGAACGGTGGCTGGTGGGCCCAGTCGGCGCGGAGCGCGTCATGGAGACGGTCGGCTTCGGCCGTGTGCCGCGTTGCCGGCCGGAGCGCTTGAGGGCGGTCTGCAGCAGGGGGCGGGTCAGTCGGGCCGCCCGGCTGGGGGTGGGTGCGGCCTTGAGGAGTTCGCGGGCCTCGGGGCGGCACAGGCCGTTGGCCCAGGTGGCGAGGGCGTTCAGGGCAGCAGGGTAGTACTCGCGTAACAGGGAGCGGAGTTGGTTGGCTATCCGCTGCCGGTTCCAGAGGGCGTCCTGCTGGGCGCGGGCCAGGACGGCGATGGCTCGGCCGAGGTCACTGTCGTCTGGCAGGGGCCGGTGGGCGTGCATGTCGGTGCGCAGGATGTTCGCCAGGACCAGGACGTCACCGGGGTCGGACTTCTTGCGTGTGACCGCGTGGCGGTCGCGGGCTGCTGCCGGCGGGTTGATCGCGAAGACCTTCCGCTTGACTTGGATCTCTTTCAGTACCGGGATGAACTGTGGGCTGTCGGCTGCCTGCCCGGCGGTCAGTATGAACGCCAGGGGGCGGAACTTGCGGTCGGCGGCAAGGTGGACCTTGGTCTGCCCGCCCCGCGAGCGTCCCAGGAGGGCGGCCTTCAGCCGGAGTTTTTGCCGGCGCCGGATATGCCGCCGCTCTTCCCGTTCAGGATCCACTTCGGCGTCCTGTCCGCTCCGTCCTTCAGGACAGCCCCCTTTGGCCTGGTCTTCTCCTCCTCGGTGGCGGCCTCCTCCAGAGCGGCGATCACGTCCTCGCCCAGGTGTGTCCCGGCAGCGTCGTGGTGAGCGCGCGCGGTGGTGGAGTCGACGCTGACCAAGGACGAGTTCACCTCGCCCCGCATGGCGGCTTCCGTGACCATTCCCTCCAGCGGAGCCTCGAAGACACCCGCGTCACGCCACTGCCGGAGGCGGTTCCAAACGGTCGACCAGGCACCGAACTCGTGCGGCATCCCACGCCACTGCCCGCCGGGCCGGAACCTCCAGATCACACCCCCGAACTGCTGCCGCAGCCGTTCGGGGGACGGTCCGCACCTGCCGATCGGCAAGTACGGGCCGACGAACTCCCATTCGCTGTCGGTAAGTTGCGGGCGCTCCAGTCAAGATGATCTACCCGGTCAGGCCCTCCCGTAAGAGCCGATCCCGCAGACTGATCAAGATTCGGTACGCGCCCTAACGGGCAAGGAACGGACCAAGTGCAGCGATGAGTTCGGTGGGCGTGTCCAGGGCGATGAGATGCGCGGCGGCAGGGAACTCGACCAGTGTGGCGCCGGGGATCTCGGTGGCGTAGCGGCGGGCGATGTCCTGGAAGTCGGCGACGTCGAGCTTGCCGACGGCCACCAGGGTGGGGACGCGGACGGCGGCGAGGTCGCCGGTCGCGGGACCCTGGGAGTGCTGCCCGACGATGTCCTGATTCACCAGCGATGTCCGCACCGCGCCACAGAGCCGGTCGGCCAGTCCGTCGGCCACGTCGTCCCAGCCGCGAGCGGGGCCGCGCAGCCACATGTCCAGGTTGATCTGTACGGCGGCGTCCAGGTCGCCCTCCTCCAGGGCCGCAGTCTCGGCCTCGTCGTACGCGATCATGTCCGCAGACCAGTGATAGCGCGGCCAGGGCGCGGCGAGCATCACCAAAGAGTGCACCCGATCGGGGTGAGTGAGCGTGAAGTCCAGCGCCACGCGGGCACCCCAGGACGCGCCCACGAGCCGGACACGGTCGTGGCCGAGGTGGTCCAGGAGACGGAGCAGGTCGTCGGTCTCGCGGAACGGGCCGCGGGGAGGCGCGGACTCGCCGAAACCGCGCAGGTCGTAGCGGATCACGGTGTGTCGTTCCGCGAGGGCGGGCACGACTGCGTCCCACATGTGGTGATCGGCGACACCGGCGTGCACGAGCACGACGGGCGAGCCTTCACCGGCCATGTCGTAGGAAAGATGTCCAAAGTCATCGTTGGGCATGAGCATGCCTGGATGATCGCAGAGCGGAAACGTATGAGCCAGTAAAGGTGCAGATCAGGACATGATCAATCGATGGGGTTAACTCTCGGGAAA
The DNA here is from genome assembly GCF_042897315.1 of Streptomyces sp. NPDC001068. Taxonomy (NCBI): domain Bacteria; kingdom Bacillati; phylum Actinomycetota; class Actinomycetes; order Kitasatosporales; family Streptomycetaceae; genus Streptomyces; species Streptomyces sp. NPDC001068. The sequence continues at coordinate 567,037 of NZ_JBIAYD010000005.1, forward strand.
GAGCTCGATCCTCTCCCAGGTCACTCAGTGATCAGGACTCGGTCTCGAGGTGGCTGCTCCGGGTTGCCTCGGCAAAGCTCCCACGCCGGGACGCGGAGCCGGACGGGCCGCGTCCCGGCGCGGGAGCATGAGCGGAACGGTCTGTGGAGGCGGACGTCGGCCGCCTGGGACCGGCTGCGCTGCCACATCCCCGACAACACGCGCCCCTCTCCCTGCCTGTACAACCTCATCCGGATCCGCGTCCAGCGGATCTACCACCTCCAGTCCGTCCGCAACACCTGCGCTCACCCCCTGCAGCGACCACTGACCCAGAAGGACCTCGACCGTGCCCTGGTCACTGCCTACGCCCTCCGGGCCCACCTGTGAACGCGACGGCGGACCATCGCAAGGTCCGGCTGGCCGGTTCACGTCGGGGTGCGCCATCCGGGTTCCAGGAGGTCGAGGAGGGCCTGGAAGGCTTTGTGGGACCGATCCCAGTGGCCGTCAGCCAGCGGGGCGATCAGCAGGCCGAAGGAGGCGTCGGTGAGCAGGGTGGCCTGTGTGTGTGCCTGCTCCTCGGTCATGCCGAGGTTGCGGAAGACGGTGGTGAACAGGAGCGTCCATTCGGCGACGATGTCGCGCATGACGGATCCGTAGCGGTGGGGGTGGAGCACGCTGGCGCTCATGATCTCGAAGTAGAGAGGAAGTGCCGCGCGGACCTCGGGGTCGCTGAACTGCCGCCACACCTCTTCCAGGAAGCGGCGTAGGTCCGCGGGGCTGGTGGGCGCGCCGACGGTCGCAAGCAGTGCTCGGGTGCGCAGGAGGGGCCGGCGCTCGTAGATGTCGAGGGCCTCGGTGACCATCTGTTCCTTGGTGCCGAAGTAGTACAGGAGCATGCGGTCGCTGGTGCCCAGGGCCTTGGCGAGAGGGCGCAGGGACAGGTCCGTGACGCCGTTGCGCGTGACGTACTCGCGGACCCGGTCGAGAAGTTCGCGTCGCTTGGCTGGATCGGGCGGGCGGGGCATGAAGGCTCCTGGGTGCGGGCGGCCAGGAACCCCCGACTCTCCGCTACGGGCGGTTTGGGTATGTATTTACTGTAGCGGCAGCTACGTATATATTTAAGATGTAGCGACTGCTACGCACGGGGTCTGGCGTACGCCAGGCGTGATCACCGGCAGGCCGTCCGCCCGGTCGGCAGCGAAGGGACTGATCCCCATGGCCACCTGGGTCATCGGATACCGCACGGCCTCTCGCCGGGTAAGGAAGTCCTCTCGCACCACTGCACCGTCATGGCTCGCCCGGCAGTGGGCTCTGTGGTCCCGCCTGCTCGCGCCGCTGCGGCCGCTCGACGCACCGCGCGGCTGCGCCACCGCCTGGGATGCCTCATGGCCGCTGCCGCGGGAACTGACCTCCGTACGCCAGGCCCGGCACCTGGTGGCCACGCAACTGAACGACTGGGACGTGACTGACCTCGCCGACACCGCCGAGCTCCTGGTCAGCGAACTGGTGACCAACGCGCTGCGGCACACCCGTGGCCCGCTCCGGCTCAACCTGCAGTTGCGCCACTTCCGCCTGCTGTGCGAGGTCGAGGACACCGAAACCTCCAGCCCCACACGCGGCGCCGCCGACGTGGATGCCGAGAACGGCCGGGGCATCGAACTCCTCGACCTGCTCGCGGACGCGTGGGGCAGTGTCCGGACGGCCACCGGCAAAACCATGTGGTTCGTACTGCAGGCCGAGGCCCGGCCTCGTGAGACGCAAACGCCGTGATGCCATGCCCGCGGCTACGACCCGCGAACGCCCGCAAGCGTGCTGCCGGTTTCTGACGTGAAACCAGTGCCGGACCGCTCCGTCACTCTGACGTGTCCGGCGACTCCTGATGCCCTCGGCGGTCGTCGCAGCCGACCACGGACAGGCCGCCCTGGACCGACTCCTGTAACGGCTCACCGAGGTCCCTGCCCCCGCCGGACCGACGTCACGGCAGCTCGGCGGCCCGGGCCACCGCAAGCCTGCTGCCGATCCTCGACATGTGAAACGGACCTACTCCGTGATCACGCGGTTCCGGGGTCGGCTTCCGGCGACAGAACCGGGTATCCAATCTGCCTCAGATCCTCGGCAAGGTCAGCGACGCCCAGGTCCGGATTCATCGCCATTACGACGCTCTGGGTGAGAGGTTGCAGCGCATAGACGTGGCGGACGGCCTCGATGTCCACAGTGACCTCGTAGTACTCCTGCGCGAACTGCTGATACGCCTCGGGGCGGCCATCCACCAAGACGTCGAACAGCCGTTCTGCGCTGCCGCCGTCCGCCACGCCTGAAGGCAGGGCCTCGGCCCTCCCGGCCCTCCATAGCGAGTCTGCCTGTTCACGCCAGAAGCACACGGTCGCCCGCGGTATCCCGTCGTGTCCGCTGAACGCTGCCTCCGAAACGTTGTGGACAAATGCCTCGGGCACCCCGTCGAACAGCCCTGGCCATGGAACAGGAGGTGTGACCCGGTAAGGGCTCATGGGCGACTCGTGATCGAAGCCGCGGGCATAGGCACCTGCCGGTGAGAATACGATCGAGTAGTCATCGCCGCACCCGTCACGCATGGAGGCCATTTCCTCGGTCCGCGACCACCGCGAGTCGAACGAGTAGAACCGGGACTCCCAGTCCGGGCTCATGATGGCGTCGAGGACGGCCATGGCCCGGGAGCGGTCGCGAACGATCGAGATCTCCGGCAGCTTACGGATGACTTTTTGGACAGACACAGTTCCATCCAAGCTGATCCCACGGACAACGCGCACACCGTCCGTGCACCCCGGCGATCCTGTGAGGGCTTTGGTGGCCGGGTGTGGCGATGTGATCCGCGGGGGCCTCACGTAGTGCGGCCAGGCTGAGGAGCTGGCGGCCGATGGTCACGCCCAGCAATGTGGAGGCCGGCGTAGCACGCGGTTCGGGATCTTCGGGAGCGGATACGGCGGCGCCGACACTGTTGATCTGCCGGCCGAGGGAGGCGCGGACGTGGTCGGCCGCAGTCTGCTCCGTGAGCATGGATCGCATCATCGCCGGCGTGCCCTCGGGAAGACCCCCGAGCTTGAGGCCGAGCGAGGCCAGGAGCTGATCGACGAGCTCGTCGGTGTCCGTGGCCGTCAGCGGGGCGGGAGCCACCTGCCGCCGGAAGACAGAAGCTTGCGAGCGCGCAGCAATGACGTACCGGCAGCGCCCCGCAGACTGGCGGTGATCGTAGGCTGAGAGGGCTCGGGGCGCGCGATGGAGGTTGTCTTGCCCCGCAGCATCTGGTCCTGCGCGATCAGCTTCGGCCTGGTCACTTCTTTGAACGACCTGAATCGAATTTTGGACCGGGACCCTGACAGCCGGCAGTGCCTCGGTCCTCGCCGTACCGCTGCTCTGAGCCCGCCCTCGACACCCTCCGCTGGTCCGTCACCCGTTTCCGCCGTGGTCGCGGGCTGGACCCATCTCCTTCGGCGGTCCCTGGGAACGGATTCACGCTTGAGAGGGAGCGCTTCAATTCGAGTAGATGCTTGTTTCAGAATGACAGCTGCGTCGGGGTCCGCCTCACGTCAGGCGGGGTCCCCCAGTAGTTCTGCGACCTGCCGGGCGGCTTCGTCCGGTGGCAGTTCAGCTGGCCAGTGGAGCTGTTCAGCGTCGCCCCGGATGGGGTTTTCATCGCGATCCAGGGGAATGAACTGCCAGTCGTTGCCGTGCCGCCAAAACACGACCACCCCGTGGGGCCATGCAGCACGGCCGTTGGTCCACCAGAATGCTGTCCCGCGAGCTTCCTCGTGGCGCTCGTCGGGGCCGCATCCGATGGCGGCGCAGGCCGCGGCGAAGGCGGCATCGGCGGTACGTCGATCCTGCCAGAACGAAGCCATGGGCCGATGTTACCGACGCCCTCCGCGAGTCCGCGATCTTGCTCCTGGCGATCTTGATCGGCAGGCTGTGCGAGTGCGTGCTGACCTTGTTCCGGATGCCCTGTGGGAACGCGTGGCCCCGCTGCTGCCGCCCGCTCCCGAGCGTCGTCGTCGCTACCCCGGACGTCTGCGCGCTCCGGACCGGTCGGCGCTGGCGGGCGTGCTGTACGTACTGCGGACCGGGGTTGCTTGGCGCGACGTACCAGCAGAGAGCGTGGGCTGCTCCGGAGTCACGGCATGGCGCAGGCTGCGCGACTGGACCGAAGCCGGCGTGTGGCCCCGCCTACACGCCGTCCTGCTGACCGAGCTTCGGCGAGCGAACGCGACCGCCCCATCCGCGCGACGTTGTCGGGCTGGCTGGCTTCCAGGCTTCGCGACGCCTCCGACGAGATCGTCGCCCGCGACTACGCACTGGCGGCGATGATCGAACACGAGGCCGGCATGGAAGGCTACGACCCGCAGGTGGGGCGCCCGATCTCTGAGCCGGCTCCTCAACAGGGCGTCACCGTCATGTCTGCGACTTCAGGCGATCTACGCAGGCGCTTCGGCAACGACTCCTGAATCCCAGGTTGTCAACGGATTTGGACCGTCCGAGGCCAACGGATGACAGGCATACGACCTCTTGGAGTCTGCAGGCTGAGTTCCGTTCCGGCTGCACAGCAGCGGAGTACGGCAACCACCGCGACCGGTCCCGTCCCCTAGCGTCCTTTTAGACCCGAAGCGCGGTCTGTACGACCGTCACTGACCGATCTGTCTAGAGCTACGGATCAGAAGTCCTCCGTGCCACATCTGGGAGCGGCAGCGGGTTGTCGATCAGGGTTGCGCGGTGGGCTGACCGGCCCCGGAAACACTATGTGATCGATCTGGACGGGATACGTCGAGACCAGCGGAGAGCCGTCACCGATCGACGGCTCCGGTCCGACCACGCTACGGTCCCGCCATGTCTAACCATGCGCCCGATCCATTCAAGGAAGTCATGACGCGAGAGTCCCTCGCCGACATGATCGACGGCCTCTGCGACGACTTTCGCCGGCGGGGTGAGGAGTGGGAGAACCTCACCGTGGAGGACTACCTCAGTGCGCTCGCCGCGTGGATCACTGCCTCGCCCGGCTCATACCGGTACCTCGGCGAAGAGATGCCGCCGGACGGCGACTGGACGTTCTTTGCGCGGGCCCTCAGTGCAGCCGTCATGTACGAGTAGTCGAAGGGCCGTGCCACTCTCGTGCCAGAACACGCGGGGACTCACGGGTGAGAACGTCGATGACGGGCAGCAACGTCTGTCGGTGAGTGCCAGCAGGCTAGCCGGGTGCCTCCCAGACTTCGGCGTCGAGCAGCGTCATTCCCGGTACAGGGCACGCCTGCCGCCTGCGACGTTGCAGCCGCGTGGCGTCCTCTCGCTGCGTAAACTTTTGGCTCGTGTGCTGGTCTGTGATGTCTACGCGCACATTGAGACTCCCGTTCGACCCGAAGGACTCAGACGTGCCCGACCGACCTGAGATTGTCTGCATCTGCGGCTCTGTTCGGTTCATGGACGAGATGAGCGCGGCGAACCGTGATCTGACCCTCGCAGGTGTCATCGTCGTCGCGCCCGGCGTCTTCCTGCGCGACGGAGATCACGAAGCAGACGAGTTGATCACCAACGAGCAGAAGACCGCGCTGGGCGCCCTGCACCTGCGCAAGATCGACCTGGCTGACCGGGTTCTGGTCGTCAACCCCGGCGGGTATATCGGTGAGTCCACGAGCAGGGAGATCGCGTACGCCCAAGCCACCGGCAAGCCGGTCTCGTTCACCGATCCTGCCTTTGGCGACACCGCTGTGATCAGTTAGCGGCTGACTGCTCGGCCTTGTTGCGAGTGTGAGCGAGGCGGTAGGAGCCGGCGCCGGTCTCGATGATCGTGCCGTTGAAAGTGAGCCGGTCGACGATCGCGGTGCAGAGCCGGGGGTCGGTGAGGTTGTGGTCCAGCCGCCGAACGACTCGTTGGAGGCGATGGGATGGCCTTGTTCTCCTCCTGTTCGGTCAGCACCTGGAACATCAACTCGGCTCCATGCCGGTCCAGTTCCATGTAGCCCAGTTCGTCGATGCACAAAAGATCGGCGCGCCCGTAACGGGCGATGGTCTTGCTCAGCTGCTTTTCCTCCGCATCCTCGACCAGCTCGTCAACGAGCTTCGTTGCCAGGGCGTACTTCGCCCGGCAACCGGCCATCGCCGCTTCGGTCCCTAACGCGAGCAGCAGGTGCGACTTGCCCGTGCCGGAATCACCGATCAGGCAGAGAGGCTGTGCCTTCTTCGCCCACTCGGAGGTGGCCAGGGTGTGGATCACGGCGGGATCGATGCTTGGGTCGGGGTCGAAGTCGAATTCCCTGACCGACTTCTGCCCTCGGGAACGCGGCGGCCTTGGTCCGGCGCTCGGTGCGACGCCGGGCCCGTCGCACTCGGCCAGCAACAGCTCGGCGAGGAAGGTGAGGTAGGACATCTGCTTGCGGGACGCCTGATCGGCCAGGTCGGGGAACTTCGCGCGGATGGTCGGCAGCCGCAGCATGCGGCAGGCCCCTACCACGGGGCGGTCTCCGCCACCTGCCCACTCATCCGGTGACGGCTTGGAGTACTCACGGCAGCGACTTCTTCGGTGCGGCGGGACGGCGGTGCAGCATCCGCTCATAGGCGGCCGGCGCTGCCCACGCTGATTCGACGGGGACTTCACCGTGCTCCTCCCGCACGACGAGCGGCTCTACGCCTTCACCCGCCGCCTCCTGCTGGGGCGGCCCGCTCGCCTCGTTCGCTACGGTGGCCGCGCTGGTCGGTACCGCCTACGCCGCACCACGCTTCGCCCGCCGTATCGCGATCCGCCGCGCGGTCCGTGAGCTGCTGCGTGAGGTGTCCGGCGTGTGAAGCGCCGCCCCGCTGTGTCGGTCGGGCGACGTCGATGCCGAGCTCGGTGTCCGGGCAGCACCCGGTGCAGGCGGTGAAGCCGCGGGGGTCGTTGACGAGCCCTTGGCGGGCGAGGTCGGCCTCGATGGGCCTGCTGCGGGTGAGTGTTTTGGTGCAGCAGCTGGTGTGGATGAGCGCGTCCTGCCCGGCCTTCTCGGGGAGTTCGACGATGAACCGGGTCGGCGTGTGGACTGCGGTGTCGCGGCGGTCGGTGAGGGCCGGGGGCCGAACCGCCTCCGGATAGGCCGGACAAGGCATGTGTCGAGCATTACTGCGCACCGCTTCACGGCGTTCGAAAGCGGGCCACGATCCGGTGTGCGTACTGATCTTCCGGGCCGAAGTCCTGGGCCACTTGATGAGCCTCCTGGACCCGATTGGCCTCGCACAGCAACCGAACGAGGACGTACAGAGCGTCAGGGTCACGATCTTTGGCGCGGCTGCGGAGAGCCGCCTCCATCCCCTGATCGCGGAGCGATCTGTTGAGTCTCCGACGTGCATGGACATCCGTGAGACCGAGCTCCGTGAGCTCGGTGAACCGCTTCGCGCGGGCGAGTAATTCCATGTGCCACAGATGGTTGCCGTGCATGTGGTGATCGGAGGAGTAGCACTCGGCGTGGGCGCTCACCAACGTGATGGCCGCGTCCCAATCCCGGAGCTGTTCCGCCGCCCGGGCCTGCTCGAACCAGTCCACAGGACGAGTATCGCGTAGCGCTGTCTCCCACGGCGTGGTGGGAGTGGTCGCCGATGAAGGCCCGCGAGGCCCAAGCGCCGCCCGCCGTCCGCTAAATACCCACTCTCCTGCGCCTGCGCCCGGGATGCACGGCTCACGGATTCACCCTCCCTAAATAGATGCCGCTTGCCATCTATCGTACCTTCTGTTTAGATGTTGAAAAGCATCTATTTTGGGCAGTGGGATCACTTGGCGGGCCGGGACGTGGCCCCGCCTGCTGCCCTCCGGTGGCGGACGGCCCGGCGTGGGCATCTGCGGAGCCGCTGACCGGCGCCGCGGGACCTCTGTGACGTCGCTGTCGGGATCAGCGGTGATGCCGGTGGGGCGCTGTCTTGCTGACGGTTCGCCGGCGCTCTGGTCACACCTCAATCAAGTTGTTCCATACCCCTCGAAGGAGTCAGGCCGATGGTCGCCAGCAATCTTGTTCTCGTTCCCGGTTCCGGCGGTGTGGGCCGTGCCGTTTTCGAGGAGCTGCGGGCCCACGGTGTGCCGGTGCGGTTCATGGTCCGGCGTGAGGACGAGCGGGCGGCCGAGCTGCGGGCGCTCGGTGCTGAGGTCGTCATCGGTGATCTGACCCGGCCGGAGACGGTGGCGGCCGCGCTGCAGGGCGTGACGCGGATGTACTTCGCGATGGCCGTGTCGCCGGACCACCTGCTCGCGGCGACCGTGGTGGCCTCCGCCGCCAAGGCGTACGGGAAACTGGACGCGCTGGTGGACCTGTCACAGATGACGGTGTCGCAAATGACCGCCAGCAGCACCGGGGAGTCGCACCAGCAGCGGCTGCACTGGCTGGCCGAGCAGGTCTTCGACTGGTCGGGTCTGCCGGTCGTGCACATCCGGCCGACGGCCTTCCTGGACACTCCGCTGTTCACCATGATGGCGGCGCAGTCCATCCAGAAGAGCGGAACGATTGCCCTGCCGTTCGGTACGGGACGCACCTCGCCGGTCGCCGTGGACGACGTCGCCCGGACTGTGGCCACCGTGCTCCGCGCCCCGGCCGCCCACATCGGACAGGTCTACGAGCTGACCGGACCCCGCTCGGTCGACATGACCGAACTGGCCGCGGAGTTCTCGCGGGCGCTGGGCCGGCAGGTGACCTATGTGGACGTGCCCGCGGAGAGGTGGGAAGCCCAGCTCCCGAAGATGGGGATGGCGCCGCACCTGTTCCAGCACGTCGCCACGATGGCCCGGCTGCACCGGGAGGACCGCTACAACCGCACCGCCGACGGCGTCCAGCGGGTGACGGGTGCTCCCGCGCAGTCGGTCGAGGAGTTCGTGGCCGCCCGCAAGGACTTCTACCTGGGCTGAGCCGCGCGGTGGCCTGCTGACCGCTTTCAGCGTCATCCCGGAAAATGCGACGGAGCGCCGACATCGCTCCGCCCGTGTGCGCCGTGTCCCCGCCGTGACGCTCTCCGGCCCCGCACCCCAGCCGGGGCCGCCGAGGCCGCGCGGGCCGTGCTCGGCCGGGACCCTCGAACAGCCGGCCGGGTGAACGGGCATGCCGCCCCGCTGGGCGGCTCCGGGTGCGTGGGGACGAACCCCGGAGCCCGCGGCCGCCCCGCCTCCGTGGCGGGGCGGCCGGCGTGGCCGTCGCAGCAGCGGCGCCCACCCCCACGGCCACCTGAGGATCCGCTGTCGGTCGAGAGCGGTCCCGGTTTCCCTCACATGAGGCGACAACTGCTGTCGCCTTCGATATGGAACTCAAGAAGGGTCTTGATCATGCAGTACATGGTGCTGATCTACCAGAACGAGTCGAACGACGGTCTGATGGACTGGCCTCAGCTCGGCAAGGACTACAGGGAGTACGCGGCGGCGGCTGTACGAGCGGGCGTGATGCGGGGAGGGGAAAGGCTGCAGCCCTCCGCCGCTGCGGCCACAGTGACGGTCCGGGACGGTGAACGGCTGGTCACCGACGGCCCGTTCGCCGACGCGGGGGACCAGCTCGGCGGGTTCTTCGTGCTGGAATGCATGAACCTCGATGAGGCGCTGGAGTGGGCGGCACGCTGCCCCGGCGCCGGTCACGGCACGGTGGAAGTCCGTCCGGTCATGCCCACCTGACCGAAGCGGCAGGCCCGGACGGCTCTCCCGAGTCAGAGCCGAGCGCACCGACTGCGGGCCGGGGTGATCGACCTCGTCAGGGGCCTGGATATCGGGGGAGGGGGAGCGAGGCCCTTCCCAGGTCCTGCCGTGCCTGCCTGCGCGCGGTACGACGTCTGTCATCGGCAACGTCGAGGGCGGACCATCCGGATGGATGGTCCGCCCTCGACTTCTGTGGAATGCCGCCTTCAGCCGGCCGGCCGGTGCGACGCCACCGTCAACGCATCACCCTGGTGAGGCGGTCCTCCTGCTGGATCCGCAAGCAGCCGCTTCCTGCAGGGCGTTTGCCCCGGGAGCGCACGCCGGCCGAGGCCGCTGGACGGCTCCGCCGTGCGCGGGTGGTGGCAGGCCGTGCCCGTCCGGATCCCGGTCAGTCGGTGCCCTGCGCTTCGGACTGTCCGTTGGTGTTCTCGGTGAGAGCGGTAAGTGCGGCCCGCAGCACTTCTTCGGAGATCGGGTTGCCCCGGGTGGCGCGGGCGAGGGCGAGGGCCCCGACCAGTGTGCACAGCTGGGCCATGCCGTCGTCGTCGCCGGTGGCCAGCCTGGCTGCGCGGTTGCGTACCCCGTTGATGTAGAGGTCGCGGGAGCGGGCGGCCTGGTCGGGTTCACGTCCGAGGTCGGCGGCGAATCCGGAGACGGGGCAGCCTTCCCCGGGGTGGTCGCGGTGCCAGATCGAGAGGTAGTCCTCGATCATCTTCTGCCGGACGGCTTCGTGTTCCTCCGCGGATTCATCGGTGCCGTCGGCCGCCTGATGTGCGCCCTGATCGGCGAAGGCATGTGCGATGGCCTCGTCGACCAGGTCGTCCTTCGAGGCGAACTGCTTGTAGAACCCGCCGTGGGTCAGTCCGATGGTCTTCATGAGGTCCGCGACGCTGACCGCGGTGCCCTTCTCGCGGAACATCCGGGAGGCGGTGGCCACGACGCGCTGCCGGTTCTCCTGCGCCTGTGCCCGGGACACGCGGCCCATGCAATCACTCTCCTCAAATGGATGTCGCTTGCCATCTATCTTAGCTCTCTGTTTAGATTGGTGGTGACATCTATTTTGGTGGCCGGGATCCGGCAGGCCAGGAAGCCCCCCTTCCCGCCGCTGTCCGGCACCGATGGACTGCGCCAGGCAATCAGACAACCATCGACAGCACTGGAGACCCCCGTGGCATCACCGCCCACCCCCGCCGAGCCCTCCACGCCGCAAGCGTCCGCACCTTCCACGCCGCCCGTCCAGCGGCGCGTGTCCGAGGCGGTCCACCGCCGACGCTGGGCCATCCTGGCCGTGCTCGCGTGCAGCCTCCTGGTGGTGATGCTGGACAACTCGATCCTCAACGTGGCGACGAAGACCATCGCCGAGCCCGCACCGGTCGGACTCGGCGCCACCCAGGGCCAGCTGGAGTGGGCGGTCAACTCCTACACGCTGGTCTTCGCCGGGCTGCTCTTCACCGCGGGCCTGCTCGGTGACCGCCTCGGCCGCAAGAAGGTGCTGCTCTTCGGCATGGCCGTGTTCGGTGTGGGATCGGTGCTGTCCGCGGTGTCGGACTCCTCCGGGCAGCTCATAGCCTTCCGCGCGGTGATGGGCTTCGGCGGTGCCTTCATCCTGCCCGCCACCCTCGCGATCATCATGAACGTCTTCGAGCCCGCGGAGCAGCCCAAGGCCATCGGCATCTGGACCGGCGTGGTCGGCTTCGCCATCGCCGCCGGCCCCATCACCGGCGGCATCCTTCTCCAGCACTTCTGGTGGGGGTCGGTCTTCCTGGTCAACGTGCCGGTCGTGGTCGCCGCCATGGTGGCCATGACGGCGATCGTCCCCGACTCCAAGGACCCCCGGCCCAACAGACTCGACCCCGTCGGTGTACTGCTGTCGATCGCCGGACTGGCACTGCTGGTCTACGGCATCATCAAGGGCGGCCAGCTCGGCGACTTCACCCAGCCCGAGGCCTGGGTGACGATCCTGGCCGGCGTGGCGGTCCTGGCCGGCTTCGTGATGTACGAGGCCCGCAGCGACCATCCCGCACTCGACGTCACCTCCTTCCGCAACCGGCGGTTCTCCGCCTCCGTCGCAGCCATCGGCCTGGTCTTCTTCGCCCTCCTGGGCGTCACCTTCTTCAGCGTCTTCTACAACCAGAGCGTGCGCGGCTACAGCGTCCTGCAGTCCGGCCTGCTCGTGATACCGCTGGCCGTCTCGCAGATGTTCTTCGCCCCGCGAGCCCGGCTGGCCGTGGCCCGCTACGGCATTCGCACTGTGTGCGCCGGCGGTCTCGTCCTGACCGCCGTGGCCTTCGCGGGCTTCCTGCTGCTCGGCCAGAACACCCCGATCTGGGTGCTGGAGGTGCTGTTCTTCCTGATGGGCACCGGGATGGCGCATGTGATGCCGCCCGCCACCGTCATGATCATGTCGTCACTGCCGCGGGAGAGGGCCGGCTCGGGATCCGCCGTCAACAACACCTTCCGGCAGGTCGGCGGAGCCATGGGCGTCGCCGTGCTCGGCTCGCTGCTGTCCACCACCTACCGCAACGGCATCAACGGCCACCTGGACGTGCTGCCCGCCTCCGACCGGCACGCCGCAGGCGAATCCGTCCAGGCCACCCTCGCCGTCGCCAACAAGCTCGGCCCGGCCGGCAAAGCCCTGGTGCAGCCCGCACACGACGCCTTCATCCACGCCATGCACGTCACCGCGCTCGGAGCTGCGGGCGTCGCCCTGCTCGGCGCGGTCGTCGTGCTGCTCTTCCTGCCCGGCAAGGCAGCCGCCGACTCCGGCGGAACCGAACCCCAGCGTCAGACCGCCTGAACAGATCCACTTCAGACCGCCTGAACAGATCCACTTCGCCGGCCCGCACCACCCACGGTGCGAGCCGGCGAACCGCCTACCGGATCGCGCAGGAAGCACTCGCCAACGCCCGCCAACACGCCCCCGGCAAGCCCGTGCACGTCGCCCTGTCCGGTACCCCGCGCGAGGGCCTCATCGTGAAAGTGGTCAACGCCCTCACCGCCACCACGTTCTCGCGCGCACCGCGTGGGCCGCCTGGCGGTCGGTCAGATTCTCCGTCCCGAGACCAGGGCGAGCCCGCGACCCAAGCCCCCGACCTCAGGCTCCACTCCTCAACCACCCACAAAGGCGGAGATCAGAGGCATTCACCCAATTGGGCAACGGGGTCATCGAGATCTTCTACAACCGCCGGAGGCGACATTCAGCACTGGGCTACCGCACCCCCATCGAGTACGAACTGCTCTCCGCAAGAGACACCATCCACGCAGCCAGTCAGCCACCGCAGCTGGAACCCAAACCGTGGGGCAGGTCAAGATGTCACCCGATCGTGCGGCAGACACCAACACCAACTGGCCGCTTGACATAGAATCGTCAACGGCTTGCTGCGGCAGTACTTCCGACTTGTATGGGGGTAGCGGTGTTGTGATCGGGTTGGCCGCCCGTAACGTGCCGCAGGACGCAGGGCAGGCTGACTCGAGTACTTCCTGCCGCCCGCAAGGGCTGGCTCTCTTTGGGTGTGTCGACCTGCCCGGTGTCCGTTCGCGGCTTGACTCAACAGAGGCATGATCACCGGCCACCCCACGTTTCTCGAAGTCGGGATGTCAGCTGCGGATTTCACCGAACCGACGACCGAGAAAGAAGACCGCCGATGATGCTGATCGGCATCGATCCGCACAAGTCGACCCACACGGCCACGGCCGTCGATCCCGGGACCAACCGTGATCAGGCATCGATCCGCATCGACGGGACTCTCCAGGAATACCAGCGCATGCTGGACTGGGCTCGCCAGTGGCCCCAGCGGCGATGGGCCGTCGAGAACGCCAGGGG
>NZ_JBIAYD010000006.1:0-575573 GCF_042897315.1 Streptomyces sp. NPDC001068
AAACGCCCGGTTACATTCCGAACCCGGAAGCTAAGCCTTACAGCGCCGATGGTACTGCAGGGGGGACCCTGTGGGAGAGTAGGACACCGCCGAACAATTTTTGGGAAAGGCCCACACCATACGGTGTGGGCCTTTTCGCATTTCCGGGATCTTTTTCCGGGATCCTTTTTGGATTCCCGGAATTCCGCCACCGTGGCAGGCCCGACCGTGAGTCCCGCATGCGGCCTGCCACGGCTTTCAGAGCCGGCCGGCGGCCTTGAGACTCAGGTACGCATCGGCCAAGGCGGGTGCGAGGTCCTCGGGAGTCGCGTCCACAACAGTCACCCCTCGTCGGCGGAGCTGTTCCGCCGTGCGGTGCCGCTCGGTCTGCGCCTGCGCGGCTGCCGCCGCCTCGTACACGGCTTCGGCGTCTCCTCGTGCCGTCGCCATCCGAGCGACGTGCGGGTCGGCCACCGAAGCGAGCAGAACCGTGTGGCGCTGCGTCAGCTGGGAGAGCACGGGAAGCAGTCCCTGCTCGACGGGGGCCGCGTCGAGCGTCGTCAGAAGGACGATCAGCGACCGGCGGGGAGCCGTGCGGAGTGCCATTGCCGTGAGGCCACGCGCGTCCGTTTCGACGAGCGCGGGCTCCAGCGTGGCCATCGCGTTGACCAGGGACGGCAGGACGTCCGCTGCGGCGCGGCCCTGCATGAGTGCGCGGACTCGGCGGTCGTAGGCGAGCAGGTCGACGCGGTCGCCCGCGCGTGCGGCGAGGGCGCCGAGGAGAAGGGCCGCGTCCATCGACGCGTCCAGGCGAGGGGCGTCGCCGACGCGGCCGGCGGAGGTGCGGCCGGTGTCGAGGACCAGGAGGATGTGCCGGTCGCGTTCGGGACGCCAGGTGCGGACGGCGACCGTGGACTGCCGGGCCGTGGCCCGCCAGTCGATGGAACGGGTGTCGTCACCGGGGATGTACTCCCGCAGGCTGTCGAACTCGGTGCCCTCGCCGCGAGTCAGGACGCTGGTGCGGCCGTCGAGTTCACGCAATCGGGCGAGTTTCGACGGCAGGTGCTTGCGGCTGGTGAAGGGGGGCAGGACCCGCACGGTCCACGGCACCTTGTGGCCGCCTTGGCGGGAGAAGAGACCGAGGGGGCCGTAGGAGCGGATCGTGACACGGTCTGCCTGGCGGTCGCCGCGGCGGGTGGGTCGCAGCCGGGTCGTCACGCGTCGGCGTTCACCCGGCGGCACCGTGAGTCGGTGCCGCGAGGCCTCGGTCTCCGTCCCGGACTGCCAGCTGCTGGGCGGCCAGCCGTCTCGGAGCCGGGCCCGCAGGGTGCGTCCGGAAGGGTTGGTCACGGTCAGCGTGACGTCGGCGGACTCGCCGAGGCGCGCCGAGGTGTCGCCGGTACGGTTCAGCACGAGGCGTCGTACCGGAGCGGCCAGCGCGAAGTCGCAGGCACAGGCCAGCGCGATGGGGCCGTCGACGGCGAGGATGCCCGTCCAGCTCGGTTCCCAGATGCCGATGGGCACGGATCCGATGGCCGCGAGGAGCGCGGCGCGTCCGGTGAGCGGCATCAGCGGGGAACCGGGACGTGGGCGAGGATCGCGGTGATGACGGAATCCGCCGTCACCCCCTCCATCTCGGCCTCGGGACGGAGCTGGACGCGGTGGCGCAGGGTGGGCAGGGCGAGGGCTTTGACGTCGTCGGGGATGACGTAGTCGCGGCCGGTGAGCCAGGCCCAGGCGCGTGAGGTGGCCAGGAGGGCGGTGGCGCCGCGCGGGGAGACGCCGAGAGTGAGGGACGGCGACTCGCGGGTGGCACGGCAGATGTCCACGACGTAGGCGGTGATCTCGGGCGAGACGGTCGTCTTGGCGACAGCTGCCCGGGCGGCCTCGAGGTCGGCGGGTCCGGCGACGGGGCGCAGGCCGGCGGCGCGCAGGTCGCGCGGGTTGAAGCCGTCGGCGTGGCGGGTGAGGACGTCGATCTCGTCCTCGCGTGAGGGGAGAGGAATCGTCAGCTTGAGGAGGAAGCGGTCGAGTTGGGCCTCGGGGAGGGGGTACGTGCCCTCGTACTCGACGGGGTTCTGGGTGGCCGCGACCAGGAAGGGGTCGGGGAGCGGGCGGGGTGTGCCGTCGACCGTGACCTGGCGTTCCTCCATGGCTTCGAGGAGGGACGACTGTGTCTTGGGGGGAGTGCGGTTGATCTCGTCGGCGAGGAGGAGGTTGGTGAAGACGGGGCCGGCCTGGAAGGAGAACTCGGCGGTACGGGTGTCGTAGACGAGGGAGCCCGTGATGTCGCTCGGCATGAGGTCGGGGGTGAACTGGACGCGTTTCGTGTCCAGTTCCAGCGCGGAGGCGAGGGCGCGGACGAGCAACGTTTTCGCGACTCCGGGGACTCCTTCGAGTAGTACGTGTCCGCGGCAGAGGAGAGCGACGACGAGGCCGGTCACGGCGGGGTCCTGGCCGACCACGGCTTTGGCGATCTCGGCGCGCAGGGCCTCCAGGGAGGCTCGGGCGTCGGCCGGGTTCCCGGTGTTCCCGGCGTTGTCAGTGGTCGGGTCCATCATGGACGGCGTACCTCTCTTTCGAGGGCGTCGAGTTGGTCGGTGAGTGCGATGAGGGCCGCGTCGTCGCCGGGCGGCGGTCCGAAGAGGAGGGCGTGCAGGGCCTGGCCGTCGCCGTGGAGGTGGGCGGAGAGGGCGGGGAGCAGGGCCTCGGGCGCATCCGCCTGGGAGACGGGGACGCCCACGAGGGGGGCGAGGCGGGTGCGCGCGGTGGAGCGCAGCGCGGTGGCCGCGCGGTCGCGGGCGTTGGCTTTGCGGTAGAGGCGGGCGCGGCCCTCGACGGTCTCGGAGGCGCGGATCGCCACGGGGAGTTTGTCGGGTACCAGGGGGCCGAGCCGGCGCGCCCGCCAGAAGGCGGTGAGAGCCGCGGCGATGAAGAGCTGCAGCGTGCCCCAGAGCCAGCCAGAGGGGAGCAGGTCGAACAGGGTTTTCTGGTCGGACGTGCCGGCGGCCGAGGCGTCGGAGAGCGAGGGGAGGTACCAGACGAGATGGTGACGGGAGCCGAGGAGCTGGAGCGCGAGCGAGGCGTTGCCCTGTTCGCCGAGCCGGTCGTTGAGCAGGATGTCGGGCGCGCCGAGGACGATGGTGTCGCCGCCACCGGCGGCCGCGGGGACGCGGATCAACGTGGCCAGACGCTGGCTGGGGTAGCAGGAGTCGGCGTCGAGGCGGGTGGTGGTGTACCGGATGCCGCCGGTGTCGGCGCTGCCCGCGCGGCGGGCATCGGCGAGGCTGCAGTGGGGGTCGAGCGTGGACCTCGGACTGGTGGCGGGGTCGGCGGTGACGCCGGGGGCGAGACGTTCGACGGAGGCGCTCCCGGCCGCGACCAGGATCGTGCGGCCGCCCGAGGCGGCCGTCGACATCCGCAGCTGGGACTGCTGGGCGGGCGTGAGCAGGTCGGGGACGGCGACGAGCAGGGTGGTGTCGCGGCCGGCCGCGGCGCGGGCGCCGGTGAGAGTGGTGACCACACGGGTGGACACGCCCCGGTCGGCGAGGAGCTCCGCGACGGCTCGGCTGCCTTGGGGGTCGGCGGAACGCGGGTCGAGGTCGCCGTGCCTGCTGTCGGAGCGGACGACGGCGATGGCGACGGCGCCGGCCAGCAGGAGCACCACGGCGAGGACGATGCCCCGCGTCCGGGTCCACACCTGGCGGGTGGTGGGTGCGGTAGTGGTCGGCGCGAGGGTTTCGCCGGTGGTCATTCGGCGGCCCCCTGGCGGGTGCTGTGGGCGGTGCTGAGGGCGCTGGTGCTCGTGAGTACCGGCTTGGTGCGTTCCAGGTCGCGGTCGAGTTCCGCGATGCGCTCGTACGAGGCCTGGGTGGCCCTGCGACCGCCGTACGTCACGTCGTCGAACTCCCGGGCGGCGGCGCGTAGCCGGTCCGTGTGGGTGGGCAGGGCGCGGCCGGCTTCGTCGGCGGCTTCGTCGGCGGTGCGGCCCGGTCGGACGTCGAGGAGGGCGCGTTCCTCCAGGGCGCGGACGACGGCACGCATGCGTTCCTGGAGGGCCTGGTTCCAGTGGCCCTGGGCGGCGTGTGCCTCGGCGGCCGCTCGGTGTTCGGCGGCGCTGCGGGGGCGGTCGTCGAACAGGACGGCGGCGGAGGAGGGGCCGCGGCGCGGCGTGCCCAGTCGCCACCACAGGGCAGCGAGGACGGCGAGGACGGCCAGGACCACGACGATGAGGCCCAGCGTGCCCCCGGGCGTCGCGGAGGCGGCGGCGGACAGCAGGCGGTCGACCCAGTCCAGGAACGCCTTCAGCGCGCGCTGGAACAGCCCGGGGTCGTTCTCGTGGTACATCCGCTTGGCCAGCTCGTGCCGTGCCGCCTCCCGCGCGGGGTCGCGCGGGATGGTCACGGGCGGTTCGCCGTCCGAGCCGGCCGAAGCTGGCAGGGCGGCCTCCCGGGCTCGCAGCAGGCCGTGTACGGCCTTGTCCGCGGCGCGTGGCAGGGCGGCGGGCACCGCTGTGAGCACTCCCCCCGTGGGATTCACCGCATCAGCTCCCCGGGACGGTGCCGGGGGTGCCGGCGCCGTGGTTCTCGACACCGGCGGCGCGGGCCAGTTCGAGGTCGAGGGCCTCGCGGCGGATGCGCTGGTCGATGTAGAGGAGCACGGTGACGCCCGCGTTGATCGGGAAGGTGAGGGTGGAGCCGATCACCGAGCCGATGCCGCTGATGACGAGGAACGTCCAGCCGACGTTGCCGCTGGTGCCCTCCAGGAAGCCGGAGAAGCCGTCGCCGCCGAAGGCGGCGCCGGCCACGGCGAAGGGGATCACGGCGATCGAGGAGACGATGTTGGCGATGATCGTCGCCAGGAGCTGGATACCGAGGACCCGCCACCAGGAGCCGCGGACCAGCTTGGCGGAGCGTCCCAGGGACTTCGTGATGCTCTGCTTCTCCAGCATCAGCGCGGGGGAGGCCAGGGAGAAGCGGATCATCAGCCAGAGGGCGACGACGCCGCCGGCGAGGAGACCGAGGACGAGCAGGGCGGCGATGGCACCGCCGGGGCCGCCGGCGACCGCGACCAGGATGCCGGGCAGCGCGCCGACGACCAGCACGCCGACCACGATGAGTCCCATCAGGACGATCAGGCCGCACAGCTTGACGACCTGCGGGCGGGCGTCGCGCCAGGCCTCGCCGGTGGTCACGGAGCGGCCGAGCACGGCGCGGCTGGTGACCGTGGTCAGCAGGGCCGTCGCGATGATGGTGCCGACGAGCGAGATCAGCAGGACGGCACCCGAGCTGAGCGTGACCTCACCCGCGGCGCGGAACACCTCGCTGATGGAGGCGCCCGGGTCGCTGAGGGTGTCGGTGGTCTCGGTGTCGTTGAGGACGAGGCCCTGGAGGAGGATCACCGCGACCTGGGTGACCACGGCGACCGTCAGCGAGATGCCGAGGACCGTGCGCCAGTAGGTGCGCATGGTGGAGACGGCGCCGTCGAGGATCTCACCGACGCCGAGCGGGCGCAGCGGGATCACGCCGGGCTTGGCGGCGGGCGGGGGACCGCCCCAACCGCCGCCCCAGGCGCCGTATCCGCCGGGCCGGCCGTATCCGCCGGGCGGACCGTAGCCACCGGGGCCGTATCCGCCGGGCCCACCGGGCCCGCCGTAGCCTCCGTAACCGCCGCCGGGGGGCCGGCCGCCCCAGCCGGAGCCAGGAGGCGGGGGCGGTGGTGCCTGGCCCGGCGCGGGGGCGCCGGTGGGCGCGGACCACTGGCCGGGCGGCGGCTGTTCCTTGGACCACTTCGAGTCGGAGCCCTGTGGGTCCGCGCCCGGGTGGTCGGTGGGCTGCTCGGCAGGGCCTGCGGGAACGGGGCGGTCGGCAGGGGCGGACGCGCCGGGTTCCCGCCCGTCGGACGGGGCGGATCCGGGCGAGGCCCAGCCCGGAGTGTCGTTCATCGGAGCTCCTTCACGGTGCCCGTCCGCGGTCGCGGTGGCAGGTTGGCTGCCATCGTGCCATGGGCAGGTCACCCAGTGACCTGCCGCGGTACAGGCTCCACATCTTCAATGGTCCGCCGGATACGGGGCAGACTGACGGCATGGCTGATCAGTACGCGCAACCCGGCGAGGACAAGCGGCCGACAGGAATGCCCGTGATCCGGTGGGAGGAGCCGCCCGAGGGCCCCGTGGTGGTCCTCCTCGACCAGACCAGACTGCCGGCCGAAGAGGTCGAGCTGGTGTGCACGGACGCCTCGGCGCTGGTGGAGGCGATCCGGACGCTCGCGGTGCGCGGGGCGCCGCTGCTCGGGATAGCGGGGGCGTACGGCGTCGCGCTCGCCGCGGTACGCGGTTTCGACGTGGACGAGGCCGCGGTGGCGCTGGAAGGCGCCCGCCCGACGGCCGTGAACCTCTCGGTCGGGGTGCGCAGGGCCGCTTCGGCGTACCGGTCGGCTCTTACGAGGAGTGGTGACACCGGGGCGGCGGCCGTGGCGGCACTGGTCGCGGCGCGGGCGCTGCACCGGGAGGACGCCGAGGGCAGTGCCCGGATGGCCGGACACGGGCTGGCGCTGCTGGACGAGTTGCTGCCGGGGGGAGGGCACCGGATCCTCACGCACTGCAACACCGGATCACTGGTGTCGGGAGGTGAGGGGACGGCGTTCGCCGTGGCCCTGCAGGCGCACCGGGCGGGGCGGCTGCGGCGGCTCTGGGTGGACGAGACGCGTCCGTTGCTGCAGGGAGCTCGGCTGACGGCGTACGAGGCGGCTCGCAGCGGCATGGCGTACACGCTGCTCACCGACAACGCGGCGGGTTCGCTGTTCGCGGCGGGCGAGGTGGACGCGGTGCTGATCGGGGCGGACCGGATCGCGGCCGACGGTTCGGTGGCCAACAAGGTGGGGAGCTATCCGCTCGCGGTGCTCGCGCGCTATCACCATGTGCCGTTCATCGTGGTGGCGCCGTCGACGACGGTGGACCCGGAGACGCCGGACGGGACGGCCATCGAGATCGAGCAGCGTCCCGGATACGAGGTGACCGAGGTCGCGGCGCCGCAGATGCCGGTGACGGGAGCGGGAGGCGGGATGCCGGTGGCACCCCTGGGCACCCAGGCCTACAACCCGGCGTTCGACGTGACGCCGCCCGAGCTGGTGACGGCGATCGTCACCGAGGAAGGCGCCGTGTCACCCGTGACGGCCGATGCTCTCGCCGGGCTGTGCGCCAGGTCACGGCAGGTGGCGCGGGGCTGAGGGCGGCCCCGGCCCGCGGCGGTTCATGAGGCACGGGCGGGCGTCGCACGGCGCCCGGGCCCCGCGTACAGTGGCGCGTTCCGTCCGTACGTCGTGAACCACGTCCCTTCTCCGGAGGAGCGGCGCACCCGTCACCGACATCGACGACGGCGGACGGGGGCAGACAGTGACGGCTCCCTGCGGCTATCGTCACAGGCCGGTGACCCTGGTCACCTGCGCAACCTTCACCGTTATGAGAATGGGATGATGTCGTTTATGAAGGGACGAGTCCTTGTCGTCGACGACGACACCGCACTGGCCGAGATGCTCGGCATCGTGCTGCGTGGTGAAGGTTTTGAGCCGTCTTTCGTAGCCGACGGCGACAAGGCGCTGGCCGCTTTCCGTGAGACCAAGCCCGATCTGGTGCTGCTGGACCTGATGCTGCCCGGTCGCGACGGTATCGAGGTGTGCCGTCTGATCAGGGCGGAGTCCGGGGTGCCGATCGTGATGCTCACGGCGAAGAGCGACACCGTCGACGTGGTCGTGGGCCTGGAGTCGGGCGCGGACGACTACATCGTGAAGCCGTTCAAGCCGAAGGAGCTGGTCGCCCGGATCCGGGCGAGGCTGCGGAGGTCCGAGGAGCCGGCGCCGGAGCAGCTCGCCATAGGTGACCTGGTCATCGACGTGGCCGGGCACTCGGTGAAGCGGGACGGGCAGTCGATCGCGCTGACCCCGCTGGAGTTCGACCTGCTGGTCGCGCTCGCCCGCAAGCCGTGGCAGGTGTTCACGCGTGAGGTGCTCCTGGAGCAGGTCTGGGGCTACCGGCACGCGGCGGACACCCGTCTCGTCAACGTTCACGTCCAGCGGCTGCGGTCCAAGGTCGAGAAGGACCCGGAGCGGCCGGAGATCGTGGTGACGGTCCGTGGCGTCGGATACAAGGCCGGACCGAGCTGACATGCCGGGAGACAGTGCCGCTTCGGCCCCCGGCCGGTCCGGGGACCGTCCGGAGCGGCCTGTCGGCGGAACGAGGCCCCGGTCGCGCTGGGCGCCGCTCATCGAGGGCGGGCTGCTGCAGGGCGGGGTCCAGGGCAGCCCGGTGCTGCGGCTGTTCATGCGCTGGGTGCGCCGGCCGCTGCTGCCGGTCATGCGGCTGTGGCGGCGCAACATCCAGCTCAAGGTCGTCGTCACGACCCTGCTGATGTCGCTGGGCGTCGTTCTGCTGCTCGGGTTCGTCGTCATCGGGCAGGTCCGCAACGGCCTGCTGGACGCCAAGGTGAAGGCCTCGCAGAGCCAGGCCACCGGCGGGTTCGCGGTGGCCAAGCAGAAGGCCGACGAGGCCGCGACCGGCACCGGTGACACGGCCGTGTCACCGGACGGACGCCAGTCGCAGAACCTCATCCCCTGGATGAGCGACCTCGTGGAGTCCCTCTCCAGCGGCGGCCAGGGCGCCTTCGACGTGGTGACGCTGCCCGCGGGCGACAACAGCGGCGGGGGACGCGGTCCGCGCGCCTCCGGGCAGGTCGACCCGACCTCCAGCGTGCCCGACGACCTGCGTACACGGATCAACGGGACCATGACGGCCGCGCAGAGCTACACGCGGATCGTCTACAAGGACAGCGACAAGGAGTCGCAGCCCGCCCTGGTCATCGGCAAGCAGGTCAACGATCCGAACGGCGACCCGTACGAGCTGTACTACCTGTTCCCGCTCACCCAGGAGGAGAAGTCCCTCAGCCTGGTCAAGGGCACCCTCGCGACCGCCGGGCTGTTCGTCGTCGTGCTGCTCGGGGCCATCGCGTGGCTGGTGGTGCGGCAGGTCGTCACCCCGGTGCGGATGGCGGCCGGGATCGCCGAGCGGCTGTCCGCCGGGCGGCTGCAGGAGCGGATGAAGGTCACCGGCGAGGACGACATCGCGCGGCTCGGCGAGGCCTTCAACAAGATGGCGCAGAATCTCCAGCTGAAGATCCAGCAGCTGGAGGACCTGTCCCGGATGCAGCGTCGGTTCGTGTCCGACGTGTCGCACGAGCTGCGTACGCCGCTGACGACCGTCCGGATGGCGGCCGACGTCATCCACGAGGCGCGGGAGGACTTCGATCCGGTGACCGCGCGGTCCGCGGAGCTCCTCGCCGACCAGCTGGACCGTTTCGAGTCGCTCCTCGCCGACCTGCTGGAGATCAGCCGCTTCGACGCGGGCGCCGCGGCGCTGGAGGCCGAGCCGATAGACCTCAGGGAGGTCGTACGGCGGGTGGTCACCGGGGCCGCGCCGCTCGCGGAGCGCAAGGGCACGCACATACGCGTGCTCGGCGATCTGCAGCCGGTGGTGGCCGAGGCGGACGCCCGGCGCGTGGAGCGGGTGCTGCGCAATCTGGTCGTCAACGCCGTGGAGCACGGCGAGGGCAAGGACGTCGTCGTCAAACTGGCCTCGGCCGGCGGGGCGGTCGCCATCGCGGTGCGCGACTACGGCGTCGGACTCAAGCCCGGCGAGGCGACCCGGGTCTTCAGCCGTTTCTGGCGGGCGGACCCGGCACGCGCGCGTACCACCGGTGGCACGGGTCTCGGTCTGTCGATCGCGCTGGAGGACGCGCGGCTGCACGGCGGCTGGCTGCAGGCGTGGGGGGAGGCGGGCGGCGGTTCGCAGTTCCGGCTGACCCTGCCGAGGACCGCCGACGAACCGCTACGGGGCTCGCCCATACCGCTGGAACCCAAGGACTCCCGGCGCAACCGCGGACTCAGTGACGCCGGTCTGCCCGGTGGCGGCGAGGACAAGCGGGCCACGGTGCCGGTGCAGTCGGGCGGCGGGCAGGGGGCGGCGCTCGCTCCCATGGCGCAGCGGATGGCCGGCGTGGCCCCGACCGCCGACCCGACCGCGTTGCCCGGCAACGGCGCGCGGGTGGTGCCCAGACCCAGCGGGCCCGGCGGGGGCGCACGGCGCCAGGAGAGCACGCCGGGGACCGGCCCGGCGGACGACGGGAGCGTCGGCGGGCCGGACGAGTGGAACAAGCCAGGGGAGGCATTTCGTGGTCGCTGACCGCGAGGGGAGCGCACGGCCCGGACCGGTGCGCGCGGTGGCGTACGCCGCCTGCGGGGCGGTGCTGCTGGCGGGCTGTGCCTCCATGCCGGACAGCGGCGACCTGCGGGACGTCGAGTCCACACCGCGGCAGGACACACAGGTGCGGGTGTTCGCGATGCCGCCGCAGCAGGACGCGTCCTCCACCGAGATCGTCCAGGGCTTCCTGGAGGCTCTGACCAGCGACGATCCGCACTACGACACGGCACGCAAGTATCTGAGCACGGCTGCCGCGAAGACCTGGCGGCCGGAGTCGCAGGCGACGGTCCTGGCGAACGGGCCGAGCATCCAGACGGACCCGCGGCCGGCTAGCCGGGACGACACGTACAGCATCACGTACTCGCTGCAGGGCAGCCGGGTGGCCACCGTCGACAGTCAGCAGGCGTACGCGCCCGCCACCGGGACGTACCAGCGGACGGTGCACCTGACCAAGGACACCAAGAGCAGGCAGTGGCGGATCGACTCGCTGCCGCAGGGCGTCGTGATGGGCAAGTCCGACTTCCAGCGCAACTACACGTCCGTCAACAAGTACTACTTCGCCTCGGGTACGTCGGCCGGGGAGACCGGGCAGCCGGTGGCGGTCGCGGATCCGGTCTTCGTACGCAGCCGGGTCGATCCGACGACCCAGCTGGTGCGTTCGCTGATCAACGGCCCCACCACCTGGCTCGGGCCGGTGGTCCGGTCGAGTTTCCCGACCGGCACGGCGCTGAAGAAGGGCGCGTCGGGGCTGGCTCCGGACGACCAGAACCGGGTCACCGTGCCGTTGAACGTCAAGGCGTCCCGGATCGGTTCGGCCAAGTGCACCGAGATGGCCACCCAGGTGCTCTTCACGCTGCGGAACCTGACGCCCACCGTGGACTCGGTCGCGCTGAAGTCCGTCAACGGCGGCCGGATGTGCGACGTCACCGAGGAGCAGGCCGAGGCCGCCGCCTGGCGCCCGTCCGCCAAACGACCCGACTACCTGTACTTCCTCGACAGCAAGCACCGGCTGGTACGGATGACGGCCGGCGCCACCGGCAGCAGCGCGGTCGCCGTGCCGGGCCCCTTCGGGGAGGGCACCAAGTCGCTGCGTTCGGTGGCGGTCGCCCGCGACGAGCGGACCGCGGCCGGGGTCACCGCCGACAGCAGGTCGATGTACGTCACCTCGCTCGCGTCCGCGGGTTCCCTTGGCGACGCCGTGCTGACCAGCCACGGAGCGACCGAGGACGACCGGCTGACGGCGCCGAGCTGGGACGCCCGGGGCGACCTGTGGGTGGCCGACCGGGATCCCGCCAAACCGCAGCTGTACATGTTGGCGCAGGGCGTCGGCCAGCCGACGGCGGTGCAGGTCCCCGAGCTGGACGGCCGTATCAAGGACGTGCGGGTCGCCGCGGACGGGGTGCGGATGGCGCTCGTCGTCGAGAAGGACGGCAAGCAGTCGCTGTTCGTGGGGCGGATCGAGCACACCAAGTCCGACGACCAGCAGGAGGTCTCGGTCCTGGAACTGCGGTCCGCCACCCCCGGATCCGAAGAGGTCACCGCGATGTCCTGGGCCGGGGACAGCAGGCTCGTGGTGGTCGGACGCGAACAGGGCGGAGTGCAGCAGACGAGGTACGTCCAGGTCGACGGCTCCACACCGGACGGCCCGGCGCCCGCGGCGCTCACGGGTGTCCTGGCGATCGCCGCGTCCGAGGACGACCGCGTGCCGCTGGTGGCCCGCTCGCAGGACGACGGCATCGTCCGGCTGCCGTCCGGGGACCAGTGGCAGAAGGTGCTCAAGGACGGCTCGGCGCCGGTCTATCCGGGCTGAACCCGCGAGTGACGTGAGAGCGGCCGTTCCGGTCCGGCACACAGCCGGCGGGACGGCCGCTCTCGGTTCTCCGGCGGAAGACACCGTCCCGCGCCGGCTCCGCCGTGCCTTCCGCCCTCGGCCTCCGGCCCTCCCGTCCCTGCCTTCGGCCCCTCCGTCCCTGCCTTCGGCCCTCCACGCTGGCCCCCGACCCGTCCCACGCCGTCCCCTGACCCGTTCGGGTGACGTGTTGGACGGGCGGCACCGGTCGCACGGCGTCGTGCACCGGCCGTCGTCGTCCACGGACCGTCGTCCACAGGTCGTCGTCGTCCACAGGACGTTGTCCACAGACGGTTGTCCACAGGGGTGGCAGGTGCGGCCGGGCGTGGGCACAGTGGGCACATGCGGGGGTGGTGGCGGGACCTCACCGACCTGGTGCTCCCGGCCGAGTGCGGAGGCTGTGGGACGCCTCGCACGGTGCTCTGTCCCGAGTGCCGTGCCGCCCTGAGCGGGGCCGTACCGCGCCGGGTGCGACCGGTGCCGGAGCCGCACGGGCTACCGGCGGTGTACGCGGCGGCGCCTTACGCGGACGAGGTGCGGGCGGCCCTCCTCGCCCACAAGGAGCGCGGTGCGCTGGCGCTCGCCGGGCCTCTCGGCGCGGCTCTGGCGGGAGCGGTGCGGGCCGGCCTCCGGGAGAGCCGGAGGGCCCGGACCGTCAGGATCGTGGCGTCCTTGAGCGAGGGCGAGGGCGAGGGCGACGGCGCGGTGGGTGGTGCGGACGGGGTGCCGGGCGCCGGGCCCGTGCTTCTCGTGCCGGTCCCCTCCGCCCCGTGGGCCGTGCGGGCGCGGGGACACGATCCGGTGCGCCGGATGGCCCTCGCGGCGGCAGCGGAGCTGCGGCGCACCGGGTCCCCGGCCCGGGTCGTCCCGGTACTGCGGCACGGGCGGGCCGTGGCCGACCAGTCGGGGCTCAACTCCCGGCAGCGGCTGGCGAACCTCGGCGGCGCGCTGGAGGTGACGGCCGGTGGCTCCGGGTTGCTCGGGGGCGGCCGGGTCGTCCTCGTCGACGATCTGGTCACCACCGGTGCCACTCTCGCCGAGGCGGCGCGTGCGGTACGGGAGGCGACGGGACCCGTAAGGGCGGTAGGAGGGACGACGGCTGTGTATCGGCGCGCGCCCTGGGAAGTAAGGGAGGAACGGACGGCCGGATCGAGGGAAGAACGAGCGAAGTGGACACGGGACGCACCGGGAATGACCGCGGGGAACGTCCTCGCGTGGCCGGTCCGCGCGGCTGTGGTCGCGGCCGCACCGGATTCTTTCGAAAAGAACCGGAACTGACTGTAAACGCTCGTCGTTGCAGGTAGTGACCAGGCCAATTCACTTGAATGGAGGTACGCATCAGTAGAGGGTGACGACATCCGTCCGGGCGAGATATGTTCGGTTGTGAGGGAGAAAGCCGCAGGCCGTGCCTCCCGTATCCGAATGCCGTGCCGCGGGTTTTCCGCAATCATCGCGGTGCTGGGGTGCAGATCTTGCCCATGGGGGAGGAGGAGGTGAAGTCGCCGAGTCCGAGGCTCCGGGGATCACCGGAGTCGGGTGCAAAAAGGGAGATGCTCCGCCAGTGGAGCGGAGCGCTCCGGGAACGGAGTTCTGCGTGGACATCGTCGTCAAGGGCCGCAAGACCGAGGTGCCCGAGCGGTTCCGCAAGCACGTGGCCGAGAAGCTGAAGCTGGAGAAGATCCAGAAGCTCGACGGCAAGGTGATCAGCCTCGACGTCGAGGTGTCCAAGGAGCCCAACCCGCGACAGGCCGAGCGGTGCGACCGAGTGGAGATCACGCTCCGCTCCCGCGGTCCGGTGATCCGGGCGGAGGCAGCGGCCAGCGACCCGTACGCGGCACTCGACCTGGCGGCGGAGAAGCTGGACGCGCGGCTGCGCAAGCAGCACGACAAGCGGTTCTCGCGCCGAGGCGCGCAGCGGATCCCGGCCGCCGAGGTAGCCGACCACGTGCCGGACGCGGCGACGCTCAACGGGAACGGCACCCCCGTCCCGGCGGAAGAGCCCGACGGTGTGCCCACCAAGAAGATGGGCTCCCTGGAGGTGAAGGGCGAAGGCCCCCTCATCGTCCGCGAGAAGACCCACGTCGCCTCCCCGATGAGCCTCGACCAGGCCCTCTACGAGATGGAACTGGTCGGACACGACTTCTACCTGTTCGTCGACTCCGAGACGAAGGAGCCGAGCGTCGTCTACCGGCGCCACGCCTATGACTACGGCGTCATCCACCTCAGCACCGACCCGATGATCGCCCAGGCGCAACCCCCGGCGGCGGGTGGCACGCTGGGCGGCTGACCCGCCCGCCCGGTAGCTGAGCCTGTGCCCCCGGGAAGCCTGCGTGCGCCCCTGGGGGCACCGGTGTGCGACCACTTCGCGCACCGCTCTGTCTCCGCGTTGCCGCCCGGGCATGGAATCATGGCCGCAACGGTCCAACCGGTGGGCCGCTGCCTTGGGTTGGCGATGGCGCAGCACCACAGGCCACAGCCTTCAGGGGGAGGAACGATGGCGGACAGCTTCGGACCGCTGCAGGACACCGCCGACGGCGGCGTCGCCGGCCTGGGCCCGGACGCGGCGGACATCGCGCGCAAGGAACCGATCAGAGTCCTTGTCGTCGACGACCACGCCCTCTTCCGCCGTGGGCTGGAGATCGTGCTCGCCGCCGAGGAGGACATCCAGGTCGTCGGCGAGGCGGGTGACGGCGCCGAGGCCGTCGACAAGGCGGCCGACCTGCTGCCGGACATTGTGCTGATGGACGTCCGGATGCCCAAGCGCGGTGGTATCGAGGCCTGTACCTCCATCAAGGAGGTCGCCCCCAGCGCGAAGATCATCATGTTGACGATCAGCGACGAAGAGGCCGATCTCTACGAGGCGATCAAGGCGGGCGCGACCGGATATCTCCTGAAGGAGATCTCGACGGACGAGGTGGCCACCGCCATTCGCGCGGTGGCGGACGGGCAGTCGCAGATCAGCCCGTCCATGGCGTCGAAACTCCTCACCGAGTTCAAGTCGATGATCCAGCGCACCGACGAGCGGCGGCTGGTACCCGCGCCGCGGCTCACCGACCGTGAACTCGAAGTGCTCAAACTCGTCGCCACGGGCATGAACAACCGCGATATCGCGAAGGAGTTGTTCATCTCCGAGAACACCGTGAAGAACCACGTGCGCAACATCCTGGAGAAGCTGCAGCTGCACTCCAGGATGGAGGCCGTGGTCTACGCGATGCGGGAGAAGATCCTGGAGATCCGCTGAGCCGGCCGGCACCGACGCCGGTGCCGGTCAGCGCAGCGCGGCCGTCAGCGCGCGGGTGACTTCGCGGACGAGCGGTTCGCGGAGGTCCGGGGCGTCCACGCGCTCCACCCGCACCGTCGTGCAGTTCACCCAGCTCGCCGCCTCGACGAGCGCCTCGGCGACTGCCGGAACGGCCTTCGGGCCGTCCAGCGTCACCTGGCGTGCCACCAGGACACCGCCCGCCTCACGCGCCGGATCCACCCGGCCCACCAGGCGGCCGCCGGCCAGCACCGGCATCGCGTAGTAGCCGTACACCCGCTTGGGCTTCGGGACGTAGGCCTCCAGGCGGTGGGTGAAGCCGAAGATCCGTTCGGTGCGTGCCCGGTCCCAGATCAGGGAGTCGAAGGGGGAGAGCAGCGTCGTACGGTGCCGGCCGCGCGGGGGCGTGGCCAGGGCCGCCGGGTCCGCCCACGCGGGCTTGGACCAGCCCTCCACCTCCACCGGGACCAGACCCGAGTCGGCGATCACCGCGTCGACCTGCTCACCCTTGAGCCGGTGGTAGTCCGCGATGTCCGCGCGGGTGCCGACGCCCAGGGACCGCCCGGCCAGCCCGACGAGACGGCGCAGGCACTCGGTGTCGTCCAGGTCGTCGTGGAGCAGGGTGCTCGGGATCGCGCGCTCGGCGAGGTCGTACACCCGCTTCCAGCCGCGCCGCTGGACGCAGACCACCTCGCCGTACATCAGCGCACGCTCCACGGCGACCTTGGTGCCGGACCAGTCCCACCACTCGCTGGTCTTCTTCGCGCCGCCCAACTCGGTGGCGGTCAGCGGGCCTTCGGTGCGCAGCTGCTTGATGACCTGGTCGTAGACGCCCTCGGGGAGTTCGTGGCCCCAGTGCGGACGGTCGCGGTAGGCGCGGCGGCGGAATGCGAAGTGCGGCCACTCCTCGACGGGCAGGATGCAGGCCGCGTGCGACCAGTACTCGAACGCGTGCGTGTCGGTCCAGTAGGCGGTGTCGACCGTCCCCCGGCCGACGGCTCCGAGGCGGGCGTACGGGATGAGCTCGTGGGAGCGGGCGAGGACCGAGATGGTGTCGAGCTGGACCGCGCCGAGGTGGCGGAGCACGCCCCGGACGCCCGAACGGCGGTCGGGGGCGCCGAGGAAGCCCTGTGCCCTCAGGGCGATGCGGCGGGCTTCGTCCGCCGAGAGGACGGCGGTGGGGCGCGGGAGGGTCGTCATGGCTCGGACGATAGAGGGTGGCACTGACAGTCCCCTACGACCTGCGGTCCTCATCCTGCGAGGGGGCCGGCAGATAGGGCGCGGCGGAGGGCAGGCCCAGATCCGACGGCAGCAGGGACCCCACCCAGCAGTCGCGTCGCACCCCCTTGTTGTTGAGGGCGGAGCGCAGGACGCCCTCGATGCTGAAACCGGCGCGTTCCGCGACCGCCCGGGAGCCCTGGTTGCCGACCTCGGCCCGCCACTCGACCCGGTCGATCGCCCGCTGCGTGAACCCCCAGCGGGCGGCGGTGAGGGTGGCCTCGGTGATGTAGCCGCGGCCGCGGTGCTCCTTGGCGGCCCAGAAGCCCACCTCGGCCGTTCCCAGGGAGCGCATCGTCAGACCGAGCATCCCGGCCAGCTCCCCGGTCGGCAGGAAGACGCCGAAGGTGAACATCGAACCCTCGGACCAGCCGTCGGGGACCACCTGCTCCGTGAAGCTCCGGGCGTGTTCCGGGAGGTAGGGCGAGGGGATCGTGGTCCAGCGCTGGATGTCCGGATCCTGCACGGCCGCGTACACGGCTTCGGTGTCCTGCGGGTCCACCGTGCGCAGCAGCAGACGGGGAGTGGAGAGCGTGACGGGTTCCATCGGCCGATTCTGCTCGGCCCGGCGTCCGGTGCGCCATCCGTTTCGCGGTCCGTGGCCGGGCGATCACGGTTCGCGCAATTCCTCGCCGGACCGCGGCACCAACCGGGTGCCCCGGCCGTTGTCCCCTGTGAAGCGGTGAAGAATCGGAGAACAACCCGGCGAAGCCACCCGGCACCGCCGAACGCACACCTGGAGGAGTCACACGAAGGGGGCTCGTAGAGTCCTCGGGAAAGCGACGGACGGCCCTCGGGCCGCCAGGCCTCCCGGCGTGGCCGGGTCCTCGCATACGATGGCCGTTGCTCAGTACGTCCAATCGAAACCGACCGTCCCAGGCCCGATCGGCAAGGAGACAAACCCCCGTGTCCGTCCTCTCGAAGATCATGCGTGCAGGCGAAGGCAAGATCCTGCGCAAGCTGCACCGCATCGCGGACCAGGTCAACTCCATCGAAGAGGACTTCGTCGACCTCTCCGACGCCGAGCTGCGGGCCCTCACCGATGAGTACAAGCAGCGTTACGCCGACGGCGAGAGCCTCGACGACCTGCTCCCCGAGGCGTTCGCGACCGTCCGCGAGGCGGCCAAGCGCGCCCTCGGCCAGCGCCACTACGACGTGCAGATCATGGGCGGTGCCGCCCTTCACCTCGGGTACGTGGCCGAGATGAAGACCGGTGAGGGCAAGACCCTCGTCGGCACGCTGCCCGCCTACCTCAACGCACTGTCGGGCAAGGGCGTCCACCTCATCACGGTCAACGACTACCTGGCCGAGCGCGACTCCGAGATGATGGGCCGCGTCCACAAGTTCCTGGGCCTGGACGTCGGCTGCATCCTCGCCAACATGTCGCCGGCCCAGCGCCGCGAGCAGTACGCCGCGGACATCACGTACGGCACGAACAACGAGTTCGGCTTCGACTACCTGCGCGACAACATGGCGTGGGCCCAGGACGAGCTCGTCCAGCGCGGCCACAACTTCGCCATCGTCGACGAGGTCGACTCCATCCTGGTCGACGAGGCCCGTACGCCGCTGATCATCTCCGGTCCGGCCGACCAGGCCACCAAGTGGTACGGCGACTTCGCCAAGCTGGTCCTGCGCCTCAAGAAGGGCGAGGCCGGCAACCCGCTCAAGGGCATCGAGGAGACCGGCGACTACGAGGTCGACGAGAAGAAGCGCACGGTCGCCATCCACGAGTCCGGTGTCTCCAAGGTCGAGGACTGGCTGGGCATCGACAACCTCTACGAGTCGGTGAACACCCCTCTGGTGGGCTACCTGAACAACGCCATCAAGGCGAAGGAGCTCTTCAAGAAGGACAAGGACTACGTCGTCATGGACGGCGAAGTCATGATCGTCGACGAGCACACCGGCCGTATCCTCGCCGGCCGCCGCTACAACGAGGGCATGCACCAGGCGATCGAGGCGAAGGAAGGGGTGGACATCAAGGACGAGAACCAGACGCTCGCCACGATCACCCTGCAGAACTTCTTCCGCCTCTACAAGCGCCACGACCACAACGGCAAGGAGCAGCCCGGCCTCTCCGGCATGACCGGTACGGCCATGACCGAGGCCGCCGAGTTCCACCAGATCTACAAGCTCGGCGTGGTCCCGATCCCGACGAACCGGCCGATGGTCCGCAAGGACCAGTCCGACCTGATCTACCGCACCGAGGTCGCCAAGTTCGAGGCGGTCGTCGACGACATCGCGGAGAAGCACGAGAAGGGCCAGCCGATCCTGGTCGGCACGACCTCCGTCGAGAAGTCGGAGTACCTCTCGCAGCAGCTCTCCAAGCGCGGCATCCAGCACGAGGTGCTCAACGCCAAGCACCACGAGCGGGAGGCGTCGATCGTCGCCCAGGCCGGCCGCAGGGGTGCCGTGACGGTGGCCACCAACATGGCCGGCCGTGGTACCGACATCAAGCTCGGCGGCAACCCGGACGACCTCGCCGAGGCGGAGCTGCGCCAGCGCGGCCTCGACCCGGAGGAGCACATCGAGGAGTGGGCGCAGGCCCTGCCCGCCGCCATGGAGAAGGCCGAGCGGGCGGTGAAGGCAGAGTTCGAGGAGGTCAAGGACCTCGGCGGCCTCTACGTCCTCGGTACCGAGCGGCACGAGTCGCGCCGGATCGACAACCAGCTGCGCGGCCGTTCCGGACGTCAGGGCGACCCCGGTGAGTCCCGCTTCTACCTGTCCCTCGGCGACGACCTGATGCGCCTGTTCAAGGCCCAGATGGTCGAGCGCGTGATGTCCATGGCCAACGTGCCGGACGACGTGCCGATCGAGAACAAGATGGTCACCCGCGCGATCGCGTCGGCGCAGTCGCAGGTCGAGCAGCAGAACTTCGAGACGCGCAAGAACGTCCTGAAGTACGACGAGGTGCTCAACCGCCAGCGTGAGGTCATCTACGGCGAGCGCCGCCGTGTCCTGGAGGGCGAGGACCTGCAGGAGCAGATCCAGCACTTCACGGACGACACGATCGACGCGTACGTCGGCGCGGAGACCGCCGAGGGCTTCCCGGAGGACTGGGACCTCGAGCGGCTGTGGGGCGCCTTCAAGCAGCTCTACCCGGTCAAGGTGACCATCGACGAGCTGGAGGAGGCGGCCGGCGACCGGGCCGGTCTGACGGCCGAGTACATCTCCGAGTCCATCAAGGACGACATCCACGAGCAGTACGCCTCGCGGGAGGCGCAGCTCGGCTCCGAGATCATGCGAGAGCTGGAGCGCCGGGTCGTCCTGTCGGTCCTGGACCGCAAGTGGCGCGAGCACCTCTACGAGATGGACTACCTCCAGGAGGGCATCGGCCTGCGTGCGATGGCCCAGAAGGACCCGCTGGTCGAGTACCAGCGCGAGGGCTTCGACATGTTCACGGCGATGATGGACGGCATCAAGGAGGAGTCCGTCGGCTACCTGTTCAACCTGGAGGTCCAGGTCGAGCAGCAGGTCGAGGAGGTTCCGGTCGAGGACTCCACGGTGGTCGCGGAGGGCGTCCAGGACGCGGTCCCGGCTCAGGCCGGTTCCCGCCCGGAGATCCGCGCGAAGGGCCTGGAGGCTCCGCAGCGGCGGGGCATGCACTTCTCGGCCGCCACCGTGGACGGCGAGGGCGGCATCGTCGAGGGCGAGTTCGACTACGACGACGAGCCGACCCGCTCCGAGGCCGACGGCCTCACCCGCGCCGAGCGTCGCAAGCAGGCGAAGGGCAGCCGTCGCCGCAGGAAGTGACGGCCCCGACGAAGCGGACAGGGCCGGCCGCCCCACGGGGGAGGCCGGCCCTTCGGCTTGTCCGCACGAGGGTTCCGGGGCCCGTCGGCCCGCGCGTACCGGGGGCGGCCGGGCCCTTCGGCTCACGTGCGCCGGGTTCCCGGCGGGCGTCCAGGCTTCCGGCGTGTCGGCCTGTGGCGCCGTCCTAGGGCCGGTCGCCGCGAGGTGTGCGGGGACCACCCAGTTCGACCGCCGTGCAGCGCCAGCGCAGGTCCTGGCCCTGCTCCAGGCGGAAGGCCATGGCACGCAGCTGGTCGCCCGCGGCGATGCGGGCGAAGACCTCCAGCGCGCCGGTCCGGGGGACGAAATAGCCGATGTCGCGGACCACGGGGTCGGTGCCGCGGGTGCGCAGCGGGCCGCGTTCGGCGAGGCGGGCCAGGTCGTCGTAGGCGGGGCCTGCCGTGTGCCGGAGCATCCAGTGGACGGGGCGGCGGCCGCTGAGGACGGCCAGCAGGCGCTCCGCGAAGAGGTCGGTGGGGCGTGGACCCGGCGGGGCCGACGGAGGCGTCACCGGCCTGCGGGAGGAGACGCCGGGGCGGCGGGAGTCGCGGCGGCCGGGCGGGCGGGTACCCGGGCGGAGCTGGACGGTCCTGGTCATGACCTTGTTCATGGGGAACCCCGGTGGGCGGGCCCGGCGAGTACCGGGCGGTAACTTGCGGTCGGGGATCTTGTACGGGGCCCGGGCCGGCGGCGGCAAGGCGGTGACGGCTCGTGTCCGGGTCCTGCGGGATTCACTTATCCGAGTGATCCGAGAGGCGGGAAACCCGTCGCGTGGGCGGCGGCACCGGGTGAATCGCGAGGCCTCGGGTTGACGGTGTCGACGTCACGGCCCGGGACTCGAAAGGGGACGCTCACACGTATCCTTGAGGCCCTCCGGGAGGCGTCGGCCCCCCGGGAGAAGCGAAGTCGAAGAGCCCGGAAGAGAGCGGCCAGCCATGCGCGTCTACGTCCCCCTGACCCTCCCCGGGCTCGCCGAGGCGCACAGGACGGGAGAGCTGGGGAGCGGCCCGTTCGCCGCCTACGCGGTCACGCCCGCGCTGCGTGAGTGGTACGTCTCCGACGACATCGAGGAGCTGGAGTACGCGGCGCTCAACCGGGCCGCGCTCGCCTCGCTGCGGCTGCTGGCGGCCGACCCGGGCGCGCCGCGCCGCCGGGTCGTGGTCGCGGTGGACGTCCCCGACGGGACCGCGGCGGCCGACCCGGACCGAGGACTCGACCCGGCGGCGCTGGGCGAGGTCCGGGTGACCGGGACGGTGGCCCTGGCCAAGGCGGCCGCGGTGCACGTCGACTCCGACGACGCGGAGGAGGACGTCACCGCGGCGGCGACGGCCCTGGCGGCCGCGGACGGCGGGGACGACGACGCGCAGTTCGTCGTGGACGGGGCCGAGGACAACGAGCTGCTCTGGTACGCCACGCAGGAGATCCCGAACCTGGTGGGGCTCGCCGGCTGAGCGCCGGCCCGCGAGCGCGGGGCCGGTCGGGCGAGGGCCGGCCGAGCGGTGCCGGCCGAGCGGTGCCGGCCGACCCGACACGGCTCAGCAGAGCATCTGTGACCTGCGGTGATGCGCCGCCGGACTTGATTGTCAGCGGTGGCGGGTAGCGTTTTCGGCATGGGGAAGCACGAAAGCGCACACATCGTGTGGGACTGGAACGGGACGCTGTTCCACGACAACGACGCGATCATCGGGGCGACGAACGCGGCATCGGCCGAGCTGGGCCTCGCGCCGATCACGCTGGAGCAGTACCGGGCGTTGTACTGCGTGCCGGTGCCCAAGTTCTACGAGCGGCTCATGGGGCGGCTGCCGACCGGTGCCGAGTGGGAGGTCATGGACGAGATCTTCCACCGG
Source organism: Streptomyces sp. NPDC001068 (assembly GCF_042897315.1). Lineage (NCBI taxonomy): Bacteria > Bacillati > Actinomycetota > Actinomycetes > Kitasatosporales > Streptomycetaceae > Streptomyces > Streptomyces sp. NPDC001068. The sequence goes on from NZ_JBIAYD010000006.1 coordinate 22,251, forward strand.
TACTACGCCGAGCACCGGGCCCTGTGCGGGCTGACGGACGGGGCGGCCGAGCTGCTGGCGCAGTGGCGTTCTGCGGGCGGCAGCCAGTCGCTGCTGAGCATGTACGTGCATGACGAGCTCGTCCCGCTCGTGCGCGGGTTCGGGATCGAGCCGCACTTCATACGGGTCGAGGGCCGGGTCGGGCCGTCCGGGGGCAGCAAGGCCGAGCACATGGTGCGGCACCTGCGGTCGCTGGGGGAGGTGCGGCCCGGGCGGACCGTGGTGATCGGGGACGCGGCGGACGACGCGGTGGCGGCGCGGGCCGTCGGCGCGAAGGCGGTGCTGTACACCGGGGGGTCGCACGGCAGGCCGAGCCTGGAGGAGGTCGGGGTCCCGGTCGTGGACTCGCTGGCGGAGGCGGTCGAGGAGGCCCAGCGGCTGGTGGCATGACTCGGTCGGGCGGGGTCGGGCGGGGTCGCGCGGGAGACGGCGGCCGGGAGCGCCCTCCCGGGGCGGCGCGGGCACTGCGCGGCCCCCTCGGCCGCGTGAGCGTCGCGTCGCTGTGCAGAACGTCAAAGTTCGCCCCCCTCTTTTGTACACATACGGCTCATGACGGCTCCCGGGTGAGGAGCGATAGCCTGGTGGCGTGATCAGCGCGATAGTTCGCGAGGGCATCGACGCCCTCGCCCTGCGCCCGGTGAGCACGGAACACCTCCGTGACCGGGCGACGCTCGCTGGTCCTCGCGGGCGGAGGGCACCCGAAGCGGCCCTGGTGGCGGCGGTGCCGAGAGGCACGTCACACCCTCGGGCCATGTCGAGAATGGCCGAATACCCCCCGCTCGTCTCACCCTGCGGCATAGCGTCGGAGCAGACCGGAGACCCCGGCCGTGGCGTCGAGCCGCAGGGGGAAGAGCCCGTACTTCCTTCTACGTCACGCAATGGCGCGCGACAGGAGCCAGAGGACAATGCAGACCAAGCTGGACGAAGCCAAGGCCGAGCTGCTCGAACGGGCCGCCCGGGTAGCTGAGAACAGCCCGGCAGGGGGGCACCTACCGACTGGGACGGCGGGGACGGCGGACCAGGAGTCCGTGCTCACGTTCCTTCAGCGCTACTACCTGCACACCGCGCCGGAGGACCTCGCCGACCGTGACCCGGTCGACGTCTTCGGCGCGGCCGTCTCGCACTTCCGTCTCGCCGAGACCCGTCCGCAGGGCACCGCGAACGTCCGGGTCCACACCCCGAGCGTCGAGGAGAACGGCTGGACCTGCAGCCACACCGTGGTGGAGGTCGTCACCGACGACATGCCCTTCCTCGTCGACTCGGTCACCAACGAGCTGACCCGGCAGGGACGCGGCATCCATGTCGTGATCCACCCGCAGTTCACGGTCCGCCGCGACCTCACCGGCAACCTCATCGAGATGCTGCCGAACCCGGTCGCCGGCGAGGAACTGCCGCACGACGGGCACACCGAGTCCTGGATCCACGTCGAGATCGACCGCGAGACCGACCGGGCCGACCTCAAGCAGATCACCGCCGATCTGCTGCGGGTGCTGTCCGACGTCCGCGAGGCCGTCGAGGACTGGGAGAAGATGCGGGACGCGGCGGTCCGCATCGCCGAGGACCTCGGCGCCGAGCCGGTCCCCGGCGACCTGCCCCGTCCCGAGGTGGAGGAGGCCCGCGAGCTGCTGCGCTGGCTCGCCGACGACCACTTCACCTTCCTCGGCTTCCGCGAGTACCAGCTGCGCAAGGACGACTCGCTGGGCGCGGTGCCCGGTACCGGACTCGGCATCCTGCGTTCCGACCCGCCGCACGCCGGCGAGGAGGGCCACCCGGTGAGCCCCTCCTTCGAGCGGCTCCCGGCGGACGCGCGCGCCAAGGCCCGCGAGCACAAGCTCCTCGTCCTGACCAAGGCGAACAGCCGGGCGACCGTGCACCGCCCGTCGTACCTGGACTACGTCGGCGTCAAGAAGTTCGACGCGGACGGCAACGTGGTCGGCGAGCGCCGCTTCCTCGGCCTGTTCTCGTCCGCCGCGTACACCGAGTCGGTGCGCCGGGTGCCGGTCATCCGCCGCAAGGTCGACGCGGTCCTGGAGCGGGCCGGCTTCTCGCCCAACAGTCACGACGGCCGCGACCTGCTCCAGATCATGGAGACCTTCCCGCGCGACGAGCTGTTCCAGACCCCGGTCCCCGAGCTCGAGTCGATCGTCACGAGCGTCCTGTACCTGCAGGAGCGCCGACGGCTCCGCCTCTACCTGCGCCAGGACGAGTACGGCCGCTACTACTCGGCCATCGTCTACCTCCCCCGCGACCGCTACACCACCGGCGTCCGGCTGCGGATCATCGACATCCTGAAGGAGGAGCTCGGCGGCACCAGTGTCGACTTCACCGCCTGGAACACCGAGTCGATCCTCTCCCGGCTGCACTTCGTGGTCCGGGTGCCGCAGGGCACCGAGCTGTCCGAGCTGTCCGACGCCGACAAGGAGCGCATCGAGGCCCGTCTGGTCGAGGCGGCCCGGTCCTGGGCCGACAGCTTCGCCGAGGCGCTGAACGCCGAGTGCGGCGAGGAGCGCGCGGCCGAACTGCAGCGCCGCTACACCAACTCCTTCCCCGAGGGCTACAAGGCCGACCACACCCCGCGCGCGGCGGTCGCCGACCTGGTCCACCTGGAGCGCCTCACCGAGGAGGCGGGCAACGACTTCGCGCTCAGCCTCTACGAGCCGGTGGGCGCCGCTCCCGACGAGCGCCGCTTCAAGATCTACCGCAAGGGTGCGGCGATCTCCCTGTCGGCGGTGCTGCCGGTCCTGAACCGGCTGGGCGTCGAGGTGATCGACGAGCGGCCGTACGAACTGCGCTGCTCGGACCGGACGACCGCGTGGATCTACGACTTCGGGCTCCGGCTGCCGAAGACCGCGGGCGGCGGCAACGGCGACTACCTGGGCGACGACGGACGTGAGCGGTTCCAGGAGGCCTTCGCGGCGACCTGGACCGGTCTGGCGGAGAACGACGGCTTCAACGCGCTGGTGCTGAGCGCCGGGCTGAGCTGGCGGCAGGCGATGGTGCTGCGGGCGTACGCAAAGTACCTGCGGCAGGCCGGTTCCACGTTCAGCCAGGACTACATGGAGACCACGCTCCGCCACAACGTCCACACCACCCGGCTGCTCGTCTCCCTGTTCGAGGCGCGGATGTCCCCGGACCGGCAGAAGGCCGGCCTGGAGCTCACCGACGCCCTCCACGAGGAGCTGGACGCGGCGCTCGACCAGGTGGCGAGCCTGGACGAGGACCGCATCCTGCGTTCCTTCCTGACCGTCATCAACGCGACGCTGCGCACCAACTTCTTCCAGGAGTCGGCGGAGGGCACCCCGCACGCCTACGTCTCCATGAAGTTCGACCCGCAGGCCATCCCGGACCTGCCGGCGCCGCGTCCCGCGTTCGAGATCTGGGTCTACTCGCCCCGGGTCGAGGGCGTGCACCTGCGCTTCGGCAAGGTCGCGCGCGGCGGTCTGCGCTGGTCCGACCGGCGTGAGGACTTCCGGACCGAGATCCTCGGCCTGGTCAAGGCGCAGATGGTCAAGAACACCGTCATCGTGCCGGTCGGCGCCAAGGGCGGCTTCGTCGCCAAGCAGCTGCCCGACCCGGGCGTGGACCGGGACGCGTGGCTGGCCGAGGGCATCGCCAGCTACAAGACGTTCATCTCGGCGCTGCTCGACATCACCGACAACATGGTTGCCGGCGACGTCGTGCCCCCGCAGGACGTGGTCCGGCACGACGAGGACGACACCTACCTGGTGGTCGCGGCCGACAAGGGCACGGCGACGTTCTCCGACATCGCCAACGAGGTCGCGGGCAGCTACAACTTCTGGCTCGGCGACGCGTTCGCCTCCGGCGGCAGCGCGGGCTACGACCACAAGGGCATGGGCATCACCGCGCGCGGCGCCTGGGAGTCCGTGAAGCGGCACTTCCGTGAGCTGGGCGTCGACACGCAGACCGAGGACTTCACCGTCGTCGGCATCGGTGACATGTCGGGTGACGTGTTCGGCAACGGCATGCTGCTCAGCGAGCACATCCGCCTGGTCGCCGCCTTCGACCACCGGCACATCTTCATCGACCCGGTCCCGGACGCGGCCACCTCCTACGCCGAGCGCCGCCGCCTGTTCGAGCTGCCCCGCTCCAGCTGGGCCGACTACAACACCGAACTGCTCTCCACGGGCGGCGGGATCTTCCCGCGCAGCGCCAAGGCGATCCAGGTCAACGGCCACATCCGCGAGGCCCTCGGCATCGAGGAGAAGGTCACCAAGCTGACCCCGGCCGAGCTGATGAAGGCGATCCTGGAGGCGCCGGTCGACCTGCTCTGGAACGGCGGCATCGGCACCTACGTCAAGGCCTCGACCGAGTCGAACGCGGACGTCGGCGACAAGGCCAACGACGCCATCCGCGTCGACGGCGCCGACCTGCGCGCCAAGGTGGTCGGCGAGGGCGGCAACCTGGGTCTGACCCAGCTCGGCCGGATCGAGTTCGCCCGCCAGGGCGGCAAGATCAACACCGATGCCATCGACAACAGCGCCGGCGTGGACACCTCCGACCACGAGGTGAACATCAAGATCCTGCTCAACGGCGTGGTCGCGGACGGCGACATGACGGTCAAGCAGCGCAACAAGCTGCTCGCCGAGATGACCGACGAGGTCGGTTCCCTGGTGCTGCGCAACAACTACGCGCAGAACGTGGCGATCGCCAACGCGCTGGCCCAGTCCAAGGACATGCTCCACGCCCAGCAGCGGTTCATCCGCCACCTGGTCAGGGCGGGCCACCTGGACCGGGCGCTGGAGTTCCTGCCCACCGACCGGCAGATCCGCGAGCGGCTCGGCTCCGGACAGGGCCTGACCAGCCCGGAGACGGCCGTCCTGCTGGCGTACACGAAGATCACGGTCGCCGACGAACTGCTGGCGACCACGCTGCCGGACGACCCGTACCTGAGCGGTCTGCTGCACGCCTACTTCCCGACGGCCCTGCGCGACCGGTTCGCCGCCGCGCTCGCCACCCACCCGCTGCGCCGTGAGATCACGACCACGGTCCTGGTCAACGACACGGTCAACACCGGTGGCACGACCTACCTGCACCGGCTGCGCGAGGAGACCGGGGCCTCCCTGGAGGAGATCGTCCGGGCGCAGACCGCGGCGCGTGCGATCTTCCGTTCCGCCCCGGTCTGGGACGCGGTCGAGGAGCTGGACAACAAGGTCGACGCGGCCGTCCAGACCCGGATCCGGCTGCACTCCCGCCGTCTGGTGGAGCGCGGCACCCGCTGGCTGCTCAACAACCGGCCGCAGCCGCTCCAGCTGCTGGAGAACGTCGACTTCTTCTCCGAGCGGGTGGAGCAGGTCTGGCAGCAGCTGCCCAAGCTGCTGCGCGGCGCGGACCTGGAGTGGTACCAGCACGTGTACGACGAGCTGTCCGCGGCCGGTGTCCCGGACGAGCTGGCGACCCGGGTGGCGGGCTTCTCGTCGGCCTTCCCGGCGCTGGACATCGTCTCGGTGGCCGACCGCATGGGCAAGGAGCCGCTGGACGTCGCCGAGGTCTACTACGACCTCGCCGACCGTCTCGGGGTGTCCCAGCTGATGGACCGGATCATCGAGCTCCCGCGGGACGACCGCTGGCAGTCGATGGCCCGCGCCTCCATCCGCGAGGACCTGTTCGCTGCCCACGCGATGCTCACCGCCGACGTGCTCGCGGCCGGCGACGGCACGGCCACGCCGGAGCAGCGCTACCAGGCCTGGGAGGAGAAGAACGCCGCCATCCTCGGGCGGGCCCGGGCCACGCTGGAGGAGATCCGCGGTTCGGACTCCTTCGACCTGGCCAACCTGTCGGTGGCCATGCGGACGATGCGGACGCTGCTGCGCACGCACGCGTAGTAGTACGGCAAGTAGTACGACATGAAGGCGCCCCGAGCCGGTGACGGCTCGGGGCGCCTTTCGCTTGTTCCGGAGGGACGTCAGCGGGAGGGACCACAGCGGGACGGGCAGGAGCGGGACAGACGCGAGCCGCGCCGTGTGGTGACGGCGCGGCTCACGGTCGTACGGCTGTTCAGGAGGGCTGGTCGGCCTTCGGCGCGTCGGCCTGCTTCGGCGGCGCGGCCTTGGGCTTGGGCTTCGGCTTCGCCTTGTCGCCGGTGAAGGCCTCGTACTCGGCGAGGACCTCCTCGGTCGGCCCGTCCATGCGCAGCACGCCGCGCTCCAGCCACAGCGCCCGCTCGCAGGTGTCGCGGATGGACTTGTTGTTGTGGCTGACCAGGAACACCGTTCCGGCGTGCTGGCGCAGCTCCCGGATGCGCTCCTCGGAACGCTTGCGGAAGGACGCGTCACCGGTGGCGAGGGCCTCGTCGATGAGCAGCACGTCGTGGTCCTTGGCGGCGGCGATGGAGAACCGCAGGCGGGCGCCCATGCCGGAGGAGTAGGTGCGCATCGGGAGGGTGATGAAGTCGCCCTTCTCGTTGATGCCGGAGAAGTCGACGATCTCCTGGTAGCGCTCCTTGATCTCCTCGCGGGACATGCCCATGGCGAGCCCGCCGAGGTAGACGTTCTTCTCGCCGGTCAGGTCGCCCATCAGGGCCGCGTTGACGCCGAGGAGGGAGGGCTGGCCGTCGGTGTAGATGGCGCCGTTCTCCACCGGGAGCAGACCGGCGACGGCCTTGAGCAGGGTGGACTTGCCGGAGCCGTTGCTGCCGATGAGGCCGATCGCCTCGCCCTTGTAGGCGACGAAGGAGACGTCCTTGACGGCATGCACCTTGCGGACGCCTGACGCCTTCTCGGCCTGCTTGCGACGCAGCATGCGGTTGAGCGCGGCGGTCGCGGAGCCGCGGCCGGCACCGGTGCCGTTGACCCGGTAGACGATGTCGACGTGGTCGGCGACGACGGTGGGGATCGGGGTGTCGTTGATGTTCTCAGCCACGGCCGTACGTCTCCTCAGCCTTCCAGAAGTAGATGAAGCCGCCGACGCCGACGACGAGGGCCCAGCCGGTGGCGATGATCCACACGTGTGCCGGCAGCTGGTTGGAGTGGAAGCTGTCGATCAGCGAGTAGCGCATCAGGTCGATGTAGACGGCGGACGGGTTGGACTTGAGTACGGGGGCGACCCAGCTGGGCAGGCCCTCGTGCTGGCTGGTCAGCCTGTCGATGCTCCACATGACGCCGGAGATGTACATCCAGGTGCGCAGCACGAACGGCATCAGCTGCGAGATGTCCGGGGTCTTGGCGCCCATGCGGGCCATGATCAGCGACATGCCGGTGTTGAAGGTGAACTGCAGGATCAGCGCCGGGACGGCCAGCAGCCAGGAGGCGGCGACCGGCACGCCGAAGCAGAGCAGGATGACGACCAGCGCGCACATCGAGAACAGCAGCTGCTGGAGCTGCTGGAGGCAGAAGGAGATGGGGAGCGCGGCCCGCGGGAAGTGCAGGGCGCGCACCAGGCCGAGGTTGCCGGCGATCGCCCGGGTGCCGGTCATGATCGAGCTGGACGTGAACGTCCAGATGAAGACGCCCGTGACGAGGAACGGGATGTAGTCCGGCACGTTCCTCTTGGTGCCCAGCAGTACGCCGAAGATGAAGTAGTACACCGCGGCGTTCAGCAGCGGGGTCATGATCTGCCAGACCTGGCCGAGCTTCGCCTGGGCGTACTGGGCGGTGAGCTTGGCGGTGGCGAACGCGGTGATGAAGTGCCGTCGTGCCCACAGCTGACCGACGTACTGCGGCAGGGTGGGCCGGGCGCCGCTGACCGAGAGTCCGTACCGGGCGGCGAGCGCCGCGAGGTCGTCCTCGGCCGTGACCGGGGTCGGGGGCGGTGTGTGGAGAACCTGGGTCACATCCGCTGCTTTCACTCAGGGGGTGGGGGTGCGGCGTCCGGCTGGGCACCGGTCCGTCATCCGGCGTTCGCCTGTACTTCTCTTTGCGTTTTCTTACGTCGGAACGGGACCGTATCGTCGCAACGGGAGCGTAGGCCGAGTTGGCGTCGGAACGCAACCGTTTCGTCGTCACGGACTGGTGTGTGCCGTGACACTTTCGAGTTCGGGGCGCGACCGGTTCGTTGCGGGGCGCGGAGTCGGGTCCGTGTTCGGTACGTCGGTGAGCTGGAAGGCGTTCAGCGTGGGGCGGTTGCGGCGATCGGGTGGTGGGCTTCGTCGGGACGCAACCGTTTCGTCGTTACGCCCCTATGCTGGGGGCATGACGACGAACGCCGAGGAGTCCCAGACGCGTCCGCGCCGACGAGCCCCCGCCGGGGCGGCCGTCCTCCGCGAGGACGTGACCGAGGCCATCCGGGCCGCCGTCTTCGAGGAGCTCGCGGCGGTCGGGTATGCCCGGATGTCCATCGAGGGCATCGCGCGCCGCGCGGGCGTCGGCAAGACCGCCGTCTACCGCCGCTGGCGTTCCAAGCTGCACCTCGTCCTCGACGTCGTCTCGGCCCTCGCGGTACTGGGCCTGCCGGTGCCCGACACCGGCTCCCTGGAGGGCGACCTGCGACTCCTGTACGAGGTCACCTCCCGTGCGCTGCGCCATCCGGTCGCCTCGCAGATCATTCCGGACCTCCAGGCCGAGGCGGCCCGGAACCCGGAGATCGCCGAGGCCATGCAGAAGACGCTGCGCGAAGGCCAGGAGGGCGTCGCCAGCAAGATCATCGCGGCCGCCCAGGGGCGCGGTGAACTGGGCCCGGGCATCGACGACGACCTCGCCATGGATCTGATCTCCGGCCCGCTGTACTGGCGCTCGGTGGTGATCCGCACCCCGAAGCTGCCGAAGGGGTATCTGGCGGCGCTGGCCAGGGGGACCACGGAGGCGCTCAAAGCGCTGTGAACCGCCGCGCGGTTCCTGGCGCCTCCGCGTGGCCCGCCTGCTCGTCGCCGTCGTCCTGCTGCTGTTCCGGATCGAGGTGGGGCGGCTGGGCCCTGTCGGAGTAGCTCAGGCGGGCCCGACGGCCGGTGGACCGGCCGCCCGCCCCGCCCCGGTCGGCCGCCCCGCTCCGGCCGCCCGCCCCGCCCCGGTCGGCCGCCCCGCTTCGGCCGACCGCCCTGCCCCGGTCGGCCGCCCAGCCCCGGTCGGTCACTCGTCCCCGGTCGGCCGGTGCCCCGTGAACGGCCGGGTCAGGTGCGGGCCGCTTCCGGGTGGAGGCGGAGCCAGCCCTGCCAGGCCGAAGTGATCATGTCCTGCACGTCGTGCCTGGCCTTCCAGTCCAGCTCCCTGGCGATGCGCTCGGCGGAGGCGACCACGCGGGCCGGGTCGCCGGCGCGGCGCGGGGCGACGGTCGGGGGGCGGTCGTAGCCGGTGACCGTGTTGATGCGGTCGATCATCTCGCGGACCGAGACGCCCTGCCCGCTCCCGATGTTGAGGGTCAGTTCGCGGCCCGGCCCGGCCGCCAGGGCACGGGCCGTCGCCACATGGGCCTCGGCCAGGTCCACCACATGGATGTAGTCGCGGACGCAGGTGCCGTCGGGCGTCGGGTAGTCGTCGCCGAAGACGCGCGGCGGCAGGCCCTCGGTGAGCTTCTCGAAGACCATCGGGACGAGGTTGAAGACGCCCGTGTCGGCGAGTTCGGGGCGGGCCGCGCCGGCCACGTTGAAGTAGCGGAGCGAGGCCGTGGAGAGACCGCCGGCCCGGCCCGCCGCGCGGACCAGCCACTCACCCGCCAGCTTCGTCTCGCCGTACGGCGACATCGGCGCGCACGGCGTCTCCTCCGTCACCAGCTCGACGTCCGGCATGCCGTAGACCGCAGCGGAGGACGAGAAGACGAAGGAGGTGACCCCGGCCTCCGTCACCGCCTGCAGCAGGACGCGCAGGCCTTCCACGTTCTCCCGGTAGTAGAGCAGGGGGCGCTCCACCGACTCGCCCACCTGCTTCTTCGCCGCCAGGTGCACGACCCCGGTGACCTCGTGCTCGGCCAGGACGCGCGCCAGCCTCTCGCCGTCCAGCGTGGAGCCCACCACCAGCGGGACCTCCCGCGGCACGCGCTCGGCGATGCCGGCGGACAGGTCGTCGTACACGACCGTCCGCTCGCCCGCCTCGGTCATCGCGCGTACGACATGCGCCCCGATGTAACCGGCGCCGCCGGTGATGAGCCAGGTCATCTGCTGCCCGTCCCCTCCGTCTGTCGGCCCGCGGTGTTCCTCAGCCGCGGTCACCGTTCAGTGAAGCAGGTGAGGCGGACGCGAGCGGACGTCGGAGGGGGCTCCCGGGGTTCGGGGACACGCGAGTGGCGGTCGCCGGGCGGCGCGTGCTGCGCCACAGGCGCAGGAGGGAGAGGACGGCGGCGGTGGCCAGCAGGCCGTTGCGGGCGAGCATCAGCAGGCAGCCGGTCCAGGTGCCGTGGACGACCTCGGCGTAGAACGTGGGATAGGCGACGGCGCTGAGCGCGGTCGCCGTCACGATCAGCACGGCGACCGGGCGCTGGGTGGTGTGCCGGGAGGTCAGGCAGACGGCCGCCAGGCCGAGCAGCCAGATCAGGTACTGGGGGCTGATGACGCGGCTGGTGACGGTGAACAGGAGCACCGCGCAGAGCGCCGCGTCGTACGGGGTGGCCTCGGTCCAGTGCCTGGCCCGCACCCGCCACAGCAGCAGCAGCGCGAAGGCCGCGGCGGTGAGCGCGAGGGAGGCGGTCGCGACCGCGTGCACGTGCGGGCCGACCAGTTCCATCGCGCCGTACCGGTAGCGGGTCGTGCCCGGCCAGCCGGCGTGCCGGGCGAGGCTGAGCGCGGTGCCGCCGAGGGACTCGACCTGCACACCCCGGCCGCCCTGCTGGCGGAGGAAGGCGAGCGGGTTGCGGAAGGAGAGCAGGAACGCGGTGAGGGCCACGGCCCCGGTCACGGTCGCCCAGGCCCACGTCCTGCGCGTGGTACGGCCGCGCTCGACGCCCAGCAGCACCAGCGCCGGCCAGATCTTCACCAGGGCGCCCAGCGCCGCCAGCGCGCCGCACGCGCGCGTGGCGCGCCCCACCGCCAGCAGGGAGAGCACCGCGAAGGCGGTGACCGCCACGTCGTAGCGGGCGAGGGGGAGGTGCAGCAGGAGGGGGAGCGCGCCGGTCCACACGCCCGCGCCCAGCAGGCTGCGCCCGGGGCGGGTGCCCGCGCGCACGAGTGCCGCCGTGATCAGCGCGTCGGTCGCCAGGGTGAGTGCCACGAACGCCTGGAAGTAGCTCAGCCCGGGCACCAGCCCGGGCGCGAGCAGCACGGCGCCGGCGCCCGGCGGGTACTGCCACAGCGTGTCGTGCGCCGGGAACGCGCCCTGCGTCAGGACGCCGTACCAGTGGAAGTAGAGCCGCCACACTTCGCGCGCGACCGCTCCGTGTCCCAGGAGTCGCTCGTTGTTGTGAGCGAGGAGCCACAGCATCACCGCGCGCGTGGCGAACCAGGCACCGGCGAGGCACAGGGGGCGCACGAGGCTCCGCGAGCGCGGGGGTCGCGCGGTGCGCGCGGTGCGCAGCAGGCGCGCGAGTCGAACAGACGGGGCGAACGGGACGCGGGGGAGCGGAAAGTACGAGCGGTGGTTCATCAACCGTGAGCGTAAGCCGCGCGGATGGTGTATCCATGCCGATACGCCGTCAATACCCGGCAAAGGTTGGCTAATCGCAAAAGATCGGGCCGTGGTGAGTATCGGGCCTCTCGCAAAAGCGCATCCGCGGACACCGCGAACGACGGCGACCGGCGGGCCTGCTCCGTCGAGTCCGCCGAAGCCGTCGGGGGGACCTCCGCACGGTCCGCCGGGCCGTGCGCGCCGCGCCGTCGCCGTGGCCGTCCCGGCCGCGGTGATGCTCGCGGTCGGCCTCTGGGGCCTGCACCGCGGCGGGATGTGGCGCGACGAGGCCGTCACCTTCCAGGTCGCCCGGCGCACGGTGCCGCAGATCTGGCGGCTGCTGCACGGGGTGGACGCGGTGCACGGCCTGTACTACCTGCTGATGCACGTCGTCCTCGCCGTCGCCCCCGGCCGGCCGGGGGAGGTCGACCTCCGGCTGCCCTCGGTGTGCGCGGCGGCCGTCACCGCGGGTCTGGTGGCGGCCCTCGGCACCCGGCTGGCCCGGCCGCGCGTCGGTCTGTGGGCCGGACTGATGTACGCCGTCACCCCGTTGGCCGGGCACTACGCGCAGGAGGGCCGCTCCTACGCCCTGGTCGCCGCGGGTGCCACCGGCGCGACCCTGCTGTTCGTGCGGGCGGCGGCCGAGGGGGAGGCCGGGACGGCGGCCGGGGGACGGACGGCCGTGACCGGGCGGCGGACCTGGTGGTGGTACGCCGCCGTCCTCACGGTCACCTGCTGGCTGCACGAGTTCGCGGTGCTGCTGCTGCTCGCGCACGCCGGGACGCTGGCGCTGGCCCGGTCGTCGGGGCGCGTGTGGCGGCGGTGGGGATGCGCGGCCGGGGGCGTGGCGCTGCTGCTGGCCCCGATGGCCGTCGTCTCGCACGCGCAGTCGGCCCAGCTGGCGTGGTTGTGGGAGCCGGACCTGGAGACCGCGCAGTACCTGCTGCGCGAGTACCTCGGACCGACCGACGGCGTCTACTGGGTGTGCCTGGCGCTCGGTCTGCTGGGCCTGACCCGGCTGGTGGGCCGGCGCGGGGAGGTGACCCTGGCGGCGGTCGCGCTGCCGCTCGCGGTGCTGCCGCCGGTGGCGCTGATGCTGGCGTCCCAGTTCACGCCCCTGTACGTCGACCGGTACGTGCTGTACGCGCTCGCCGGGGCGCCCCTGCTGGTGGCGCTCGGCGCGGACCGGGCGGCCGCGGGACTCGGCCGGCTCTGGTCGCACGCGCCGGCGAGCGCGCCCAGGCCGCCCGCGCTCACCCTGGCCGGGGTCCTGGCCCTCGTCCTCGCCTTCACCCACCAGGTGCCGCTGTTGCGGCAGGACCGGATGCCGGGCACCCGGCCCGACGACCTCGGCGCGGTCGCGGAGGCGGCGGCACGCGTGCTGCGACCGGGCGATCCCGTGCTGTACCTGCCGGCCCACGCCCGGGGGACGGAGCTGGCCTACCCCGCCGACTTCAGGGGCACGCGGGACCTCGCACTGGCCGAACCGGCCCCGGAGTCGGGGACGTTGTACGGGGGCGAGGTCGGGGCGGCGACGCTGCGGCGGCGGCTGGCCGGCGTGGACGAGGTGTGGGCGGTCATGGAGAAGTACGCGCTGGTGAGCGGGTACCGGCCGCGGCTGGCCACGGAGCGCGCCAAACTCACCGTGCTGAACCAGCAGTTCGTGCTGCGCGAGGAGATGGTGATCGACCGGGTCGCGCTGCGGTTGTACGTGCGGCCGATTCGGAACGGGACGGGCTGAGACCGGGATCGGAGCGGGGGCGCCTCAGCGCGCTCCCACCTCCGAAGCCGTGGCTTCCTCCGAAGCCGCCGCTCCCCCCGAAGCCGCCGCTTCCTCCGAAGCCGCCGCGTCCAGCGCCCCCGTCAGCGTGTCCAGGCGGGCCTTGAGGTCCCGGATCCCGTCCACGTCGAAGCCGGTCGCGGACATGATCCTGCGCGGCACCTCGAGGGCCTGCTCCCGCAGCCCGGTGCCCCGCTCCGTCAGCCGTACCTCCACCGAACGTTCGTCGCGGGTGCTGCGCTCCCGGTGGACCAGACCCGCCGCCTCCAGGCGTTTGAGCAGCGGGGACAGTGTGCCGGAGTCCAGGCGCAGGTGTTCGCCGAGCTTCTTGACCGGCAGGTCGCCCCGCTCCCACAGCACCAGCATCACCAGGTACTGGGGATAGGTGAGTCCGAGGTCCTTGAGGATCACCCGGTAGACGCCGTTGAAGGCGCGGGACGCGGCATGCAGGGAGAAGCAGATCTGGCGGTCCAGGCGGAGCCACTCTGCTTCGGGAGCGGGGGTCGGGGTCGTCGCGGTCATGCGTCCAGAGTACCTCTCGCGAGTCATTTAGTTGTGCACAACTGAGTTGTGTGCTCTACTTGTCGTCGTGAGGGCGGCCGGAACGGAGCCGCCCGACACGGAAACTCGAGAGGGATGGTCTTCCATGGACGCGCTCTACACCGCAGCCGCCACCGCCACCGGCCGGGAGGGACGGGCGGTCAGCTCGGACGGGCAGCTGGACCTCACGCTGGCGTTCCCGCCGGCACTCGGCGGCAACGGCCAGGGCACCAACCCCGAGCAGCTCTTCGCCGCCGGTTACGCCGCCTGTTTCGCCAGCGCGCTCGGCGCCGTCGGCCGCCAGGCCAAGGTCGACACCGGCGAGATCTCCGTGACCGCCGAGGTCGGCATCGGCAAGGACGAGTCCGACGGCGGCTTCGCGCTCAAGGTCACCCTGCGTGTCGAGCTTCCCGCGGAGCTCGCCAACGAGACCGGCGAGAAGCTGGTCCACCAGGCCCACGCGTTCTGCCCCTACTCCAAGGCCACCCGCGGCAACATCCCGGTCGAGCTCATCGTCGAGTAGTCGGCGGGGCGGCGGGCCGGGCGGCCACCGGCAGGTCCCCCGTCCGGGTGAGCCGCGCGAGCACCTCCCCGGTCCGCCGGCTCCAGTCCACGACCACCGCGTCCCCGGGCAGCCGCTCCTGCCGCGTCAGCAGCAGCCAGCGCACCGGGGAGCGGTGGTCGTCCGTGTCGGCCGGCTCGATGCCGTATCCCGGGAGCAGGCGTTCGGCGAAGTAGTCGTCCGTGACCACCGGCTCCCCGGGACCGATGTGCCGGGCCGCCCAGTCGTACGACGGCCAGCGCGGCGGCTGGACGAAACCGACCGGGTCCAGCGAGCGCGGTACGACCGCGCCGGCCTGCGCGGTCAGGAACCCCAGGCAGCCCCCGGCGGCCGCGGCCCAGCCGAGCGCCCGGCGGCGGACCGGCCAGGGCCGCTCCGCCGCCAGCTCCACCGCGAGCGCGCACTGCGGCGCGAGGAGGGCGGTGCCCAGCAGCTCGCCGGAGCCGTGGCGGACGCCGGGAGCGGCCACCAGGACCTCCACCGCGAACAGCAGCACCAGCGGATCCCTCCAGCCGGAGCGTGCCCCCGTCCACCGCCGCGCGCCCGGCCCCGCGCCCCGGCCCGCCGGCGGAGCCTGCCCGGGTGGTACCCGTGTGCGCAGCCACAGGGCGGGGAGTGCGAGCAGGGCCAGCCAGCACTGTGCGGCCAGGTCGGCGTGGGTTCCGTAGGCGGCGTCGGTGCCGGGGAGCACGCGCGCGGGCGCTCCGCAGACGATCACGCCCACCGCCACCGCGCCCATCAGCCCCCACCGTCCCCACACCGCGCCCCGCCACCCCCGCTGCCACCCCGCCACGAACGCCACCGCCCCGGCCGCCGCCGCCACGCCGAGCACGGGGTCGACCAGGGCGACCAGCCCGTACAGCACGCCGAGCGCCGCGTATCCGGAGAGGCTGCGCAGGCCGCTCGGGCCGACGTAGCGGACCCGGCGCGGATCGCGGGCCCGGGTGCCGGTCAGGGCCCAGGCCCAGAGGGTGAGGCCGAGGGCGAACGCGGACGGGTAGCCGAGGCTGCCGGTCAGCGGCAGCAGGGCCACCGAGCCGGCGTCCGGGGCCGGCCGGGTGCCCCACAGCACCGACATGAAGAGCAGCGCCAGCACCGGTGCCCAGGGGCGCGGGGTGAGCACGCGGACCAGCCGGCCGAGGCCGGTCAGCACTACCAGCAGGTTCAGCGGGCCGCACACCCGCAGCAGCTGCCACCCGCCGAGCCCGGTCAGCCGCGCCGTCGCGTACTGGGCGAGCACGTACGGGGACGCGGTGGTGTCCGCGTAGCCCGCCCGCAGCAGCCGTTCCACCGCCGCCGCGTGCTGTCCGGCCTCGCAGCACGGTGGCACCCGCCAGTACGCCAGGGTCATCACCAGCCAGAACAGCAGGCCGAAGACCTGGTACGGGGTGAGTCGCCGGGCGCGGCCGCCGCACAGGGCGGTGGAGCCGCGCGTGGCGCGCCGGACCAGGGCGCCGGCGCTCACCGGAGGGAACGGACAGGGCGGACCATTTGCCGAGTGTTCCCGCGCGCCCCCGCGGCGTCCCGGCCGTTTCGCCCTCCGTCACCACATCGAGTGAGACGCCGACGAGATCCGGCAGCTGGTCCGATCGGGTGACGCGGTCTCAGCGGGACCCGCGACCTCAGCTGGACCCGCGACCTCAGCTGGACCCGCGACCTCAGTGGGTGACGCGGTCTCAGCGGTCCCGCGGTCTCGTCGAGTCACGCGGTCTCATCGGCTGACGCCGGCCGTCCGGGGAGCCCCCTGCGTCGGCACCGCCGCCAACCGGGGCACCAGCGGCTCCAGGAGCAGCGGTACCCCCAGCACCGGCAGCAGCCAGGCCAGCACGATGAGCCGGCCGCCGCCGATCGCGATGTCCGGATGCCCGGCCTGGGTCAGGAACCCGGTGCCCGCGGCCGCCAGCAGGAAGACCCCGAAGGCCGGCCGCCGTCGTGCCCCCCACGCGCCCGCCGCCAGCGCCGCCGGGAACAGGGGGGCGGGGGCCTGCCGGCGCAGCCACTCCACCCAGAAGTCCCACTCCAGATGGAGGAACTCCGGCCAGGGCCGGACCCGGTCGGGGCGGGCGTAGTGGTCGGTGAGCAGGTCCTGCATGCTCTCCGCCTCGGAGGGATAGTGCAGCAGCCGGGCCAGCAGCAGCGTCCCGGCGACCGCCGCGCAGCCCGCCGCGGTGATCGCCACCACCCCACGCCCGGCCGCCTGCCCACGCCGTCGCCGCACGACGGCGACCGCCGTGCCGGCCCCGGCCAGGCACGCCCCGAGGAACAGCGCCTGAGCGTGCTTCACGGCGAACAGCGCGAGCAGCGCCCCCGCCACCAGCGCCACCCCGGCCCGCTCCCCGGCCCAGGCCTTCCCCGCCCGCCCCGCGTCCCCACGCCCCGCGTCCGTCCGGCCGGTGAGGGCCAGTGCGCAGCCCCACACCGCCGTCAGGGTGAGCGCCAGCAACAGGCCCTCGGTCATCGGCCGCATCGCCGTCGTGCCCACCGGGAGGACGTAGTACAGGGCCTGGCCGGTCAGCGCGAGCGGCACCGGTACCGACAGCGTCCGCAGCACCAGGAAGGCCAGCACCCCGCCCGCGACCGTGACAAGCACGCTCGCCAGCCACACTCCCCAGGTCACCCCGAACACGGTGACGAACGGCAGCAGGAACACCGGATAGCCGGGCCGCACCTCGAAGATCGCCCGCAGCCGGGGCCCCACGAACGGCACGACGTGCCCGTCCGTCCGCTCCGCCGACCGGCGTGCCACGTGCCGCAGTTCGTCCGCCCGGCACTGCGCGAAGACCCGCCGGGCCGGGCTCGGCGCGTGGAAGCGCACCACGTTCACGCTCTGCGCGCGAGCCGCCCCCGACGCCCTGCCCGCGCAGACCCAGTCGACCGTCCGGGCCGCCGCGGCCCGCCGGTCCGCCCCGCCCAGCGCCAGCGCGTAGGAGACGTAGTTCTTGGAGTCGGGGCTGTCCCGGCCGGTGACCTGGGCCAGTTGCAGCACCGCGAACAGGGCGGCCAGGACCAGCACCCAGGTGCGCGGCCTCATGTGGAGGCCAGGAGGTCGGGGCCCGGGGCCGGTTCCGGTACCCGCCCGGCGGCGGCCGGCATCGGCTCCCCGAGCAGCAGCGTGCGTACGACCCGTTCGGCGGCCCGTCCGTCGTCGAACTCGCAGAACCGCGCCCGGAAGCCGGCCCGCAACCGCGCCGACTCCTCGTCGCACCAGCCGCCCGAGGCGAACAGCCCTGCCAACTCCTCTTGGGAGCGGGTCACATGGCCCGGCGCGTCGGCGGCGATGTCCAGGTAGGCACCCCGGCTCGCGGTGTACGTGGCCCAGTCGTCGGCGTGCACGACGATCGGCCGGTCCAGGTTGGCGTAGTCGAACATGACGGAGGAGTAGTCGGTGACCAGTACGTCCGCCGCCAGCAGTACCTGTTCCGTGTGTGGTTCGCCGGTCGCGTCGACCACGATCCGGCGCCGGTGCAGCTCGGCCAGGCCCGCCCCGCGCGCCGGACCGGCCGCCAGCGCCGGATGCAGCCGCACCACCAGGGTGTGGCCCGCACCGAGGCCGGCGGCGAACCGGGCCAGGTCGATCTGCTCGACGTGACCGCCGCGCACGTAGTCCCGGCGGGTCGGCGCGTAGAGCACGACCGTGTGGTCGGCGGGAATGCCGTACCGGGCACGGAAGCCGGAGTCGCCGCCCGCGACCAGGACGTCGTTGCGCGGGCTGCCCGTGCGGGCCGAGGCGAAGTGGCAGGGATAGGCCCGTTCCCACACCAGCTCGGAGTGGCGGTTGGCGACCAGGCTGTGGTCCCAGCGGTCGGCCCGGCGCAGCATCTGCGGCACGTCCAGGCCGAGCCGTGCGCCCGGCTTGTCCAGCAGGTCGGCGCCCAGGTACTTCAGCGGGGTGCCCCGGTGGGTGTGGACGTGCACGCTGCCGGGCCGTTTGACCAGTGCGCCGGGCCAGTTGACGTCGTTCACGAAGAACTTCGCGCGGGCCGTGAGCCGCCGGTACTCCGGGGAATCCAGCAGCACGTGCTCCACGTCGGCCGGCAGCGCCGCCGCCACCTCCGCGTCCCTCACCACCCAGACGCCCCGCAGCTCCGGCGCGATCTGCCGGGCCTTGCGGTAGACGGCCGCCGGGTCGCCCAGCAGGCCCTGGTGGGAGGAGGCCGAGTACAGGACCAGCCGTTCGTCCAGCGCACGGTGGCCGTCCGCCCAGGTCAGCGGGCGGCGGGCGCGCGCACCCGCGGCCCGCCCGGCCCGCAGCGCCAGCCGGCCGCCCTCCCGGCCGATCCGCCCGGCCTGCCGCCGCAGCAGGTACGACGCGTACGAGCCGCCGAGCACTCCGAGGCCGGCGCCCGGCGGCCGGTACTCGCGGTACAGCTCCGCCGTACGCCGGAAGAACTCGCCCCGGGCGGCGGGCGGCAGCCGGTCCGGCTTGGCCAGGATGTCCAGGCAGTGTTCGCCCATCTTCCGGTGCAGGTACGGCCGCCAGCCGGCCAGCTCGGGGCGGGAGTCGACGTATCCGAAGACCCTGCGGTACTGGTCGTGGACGTCGAAGTGCTTGCGGCTGGTGGTGGAGAGGATGTTGCCCTGGCGGCGCTGCCGGTAGTTCAGGCAGATCCGGTCGAGGGTGGCGATCGTCCCGGCGGTCATCAGGACCGGGAAGGTCCACGGGGTGTCCTCGTAGTAGCCGGGCGGGAAGAGGAAGCCGTGTTCCGCCACGAACTCCCGCCGGTACGCCTTGTTCCACACCACCATCAACAGGTCGAGGATCTCCGGGCGTTCGGCCGCCGTGAAGACACCGTCGGTCGCGCTCAGCAGTTCGGCGCGGGCGTTGCGCCGGGTGCCGCCCCACCAGTAGGTGCGGGCGTAGTCGAAGACCAGCACGTCCGGGTCGCCGGACTCCGCGAGCCGGTCGGCGATCGCGCGCAGCGCACCCGGGGCGAGGGTGTCGTCGCTGTCCAGGAAGAGCAGGAAGTCGCCGGTCGCGTGCGGGAGTCCGGCGTTGCGGGCCCGGCCGAGGCCGGCGTTCTCGGGCAGGTGCAGGACCCGTACCCGCGGGTCGCGGACCGCGTACTCGTCGAGGATCGCGCCGCTGCCGTCCGGGGAGCGGTCGTCGACGGCGATCACCTCGATGTCGTCGAAGGACTGCTCCAGGACCGAGTCGAGGCACTCGCGCAGAAAGCCCTGCACCCGGTAGCAGGGCACGATCAGACTGAATCGGGGCACGGTCAGCTCCTCACGAAGGCGGTGGCGGCCGGGGCGGGCAGGCGTTCCGCGAGGGGGATCAGCGGCGGGAGCGACTGCGGCGGCTGGCCGAGGAACACCCGGCGCACCACCCGTTCGGCGGCCAGGCCGTCGTCGAACTCGCAGAACCGGGACCGGAATCGGGCTCGCAGCCGTTTGGCCTCCGGGCTCCGGTGGGCGCCCTCGCGAAAGATCCGGGCCAGTTCCTCCGGGGTGCGGGCGACCGGGCCGGGCGGCTCGGCCGGCAGGTCGAAGTAGACGCCCCGGGTCTCCCGGTAGACCTCCCAGTCGTCGGCGTAGACGACGATCGGGCGGTCCAGGTTGGCGTAGTCGAACATGATGGAGGAGTAGTCGGTGACCAGCGCGTCCGCCGCGAGGCACACGTCCTCGACGGAGCGGTGCGCGGTGACGTCGATGACCCGGCCGCTGCCCGCGAGGACTCCCCGGTCGTAGAAGTAGTGGGCGCGCAGCAGGACGACGACGTTCTCGCCGGCCGCCTCGCAGAACGCCTCCAGATCGAGGCCGGGTTCGAAGCCGGTGTGGTGGTCGCGGTGGGTGGGGGCGTACAGCACGGCCGTACTGCCGTCCGGGACGCCCAGGCCGCGGCGGGCGCGGACCACGTCGTGCGCGGACGCCGTGTAGTAGACGTCGTTGCGCGGATAGCCGTACTCCAGCGCCTCGTACGAGCCGGGGAAGGCACGCTCCCAGGTCTGGGTGGAGTGACGGTTGGCCGAGAGGTTGAAGTCCCAGCGGTCGACGCGGCCGAGCAGTTTGGTGAAGCTGCCGGTCCGCGCGGCGACCACCGGGTACGTCGACTGGTCGACGCCCATCTTCTTCAGCGGGGTGCCGTGCTGGGTCTGCAGGTGCACACTGCCGCGCCGCTTGACGACCCCCTCGGCGAAGTTGGCGTTGTTGACGAGGTACTTGGCGCGGGCCAGCACCTGCCAGTAGCGGCGGCTGCCGATCACCGCGTGCTCCACGTCCCCGGGCACGGTGTGTTCCTGGCCGGGCGCGACCAGGAACACCGAGCGCAGCCAGGGGGCGAGTTGACGGGCGGTGGCGTGGATCGCGGCCGGGTTGCAGCTGTAACCGCGCCCCCAGTAGGCGCAGTACACGGCGAGGTTCTCGTCGAGCGGGCGGCGCAGGTCGAGGGCGTACCGCAGCCGGGTGAGCGCGGGCCGGGGTCGGGGCAGCCGCCCGGCCGCCCGGGCCGCCGTCCGGTTGGCCCCGCGCAGCGCCCGGAACGCGGTGTACGCGCCCGCCGCGAGGAGCCGGTGCTGCACCCCGAGGCTCCCGCCCGGCATCCGGAACCCGGCCGGCCGGTAGGTCCGGTGCAGCCACCCCGCCCGCCGGAAGAAGGCCCGGTGCCCGGACGGCAGCCGCCGTGGCCGGGCGGCCGTCCTCAGTACCGCCTCGAAGACCTGCTCGAACAGCGGCCGCGCCCGTTCGGCCGGGAGCCCGGCCGCCAGTGCCCGAACCAGCACCAGCTCGGCCTGGTCGAGGAGTTCGTGGTGGTGCGCGCCAGGCAGGTTGAGCCGGCCGCCCTGCCGGCGCAGCCGGTGCCGTACGACGACCGACCGCAGGACCGCGATCCGTTCGGCGGCGATGCCGGCCAGCCCGCTCCAGCCGAGGTCCGTGAAGTGGCCGTCGGGGAACCTCAGCCGGGCCTCCGTGACGAAGGCGCGGCGCCAGGCCGCACTCCACGCCGGCAGGGCCACCCCGGTCAGCGCGGGTGCCTCGGTCGGGGCGAACGCACCGCGCGGGGTACCCCTGAGCCGCGCCGCAGCCGGGTTGGCCGCCCGGCCCTCCCACCAGGGCACCCGCTCGTGCTCGAAGTACAGCACGTCCACGTCGCCGGTCCCGGCCAGCCGTGCCGCCAGCCGTGCCAGCGCGCCCGGCACCAGGACGTCGTCGCCGTCGAGGAAGAGCAGGTAGGCGCCCGTCGCCGCCCGCATCCCGCTGTTGCGGGCCCCGCTCAGCCCGCCGGCCGGCGGCGAGTGCACCGGGGTCACCCGGGAGTCCCGTTCGGCGTAGCCGGCGGCGACGGCCGCGGCCGGGGTGTCGGGCGCGTCGCAGACCGGGATCAGCTCCAGGTCGCCGAAGGACTGGGCGAGGACCGAGTCCAGCGCCTGGGACAGCCGGCCGGCGACTCCGTGCGAGGGGACGATGATGGTGAAGCGGGGCATGGTGCTCTTCCTCAGGTGTCCATGCGGCCCGGCCTCCCCGCGGGTCGCCAGGTGGACGGCCGCGACGGGGTGGGCCGCGAGGTGTTGGGGGGCATGAGGGAACTCCCTGTGAGGCAAACGGCGGTCAGTGGGTTTCGGTGACGGGCGGGTGGCCGGAAGGTTGCGGAACGGTGGCCAACGGGGGGTGTGCGCGTGCCGAGGCCGCCGAGGGAACGGGGTGCCGCTCGGCGAGCGGGACGACCTCAGGCAGCCCGGGCGTCTCGCCCAGCACCACGTGCCGTACCACCCGCTCGGCGGCGTGCCCGTCGTCGTACCGGCAGAACCGCTCGCGGAACGCGGCGCGCAGCTGCGCGGAACGGGAGCCCTGCCAGTGGCCGTCGGCGAAGATGCCGATCAGTTCGTCCTCGCTGCGGGCGACCGCGCCCGGCGGGGCCGAGCGCAGGTCGAAGTAGGTGCCGCGGGCCGCGTGGTAGGCGTCCCAGTCCTCGGTGTGCACGACGATCGGGCGGTCCAGGTTGGCGTAGTCGAACATGATGGACGAGTAGTCGGTGATCAGCGCGTCCGAGGCGAGACAGAGGGACTCCACGTTCGGGTGGCCGCTGACGTCGATCACCCGTGCCCCGGCCGCGAGCGGACCGCCGTGCCAGTAGTGGGCGCGGGCCAGGACCACGAATCGAGGGCCGAGCCGGCGCACGATCCGCTCCAGGTCGAGCACCGGGCGCTGGGTGCGCCGGTAGTCGCGGTGGGTGGGCGCGTACAGCAGCGCCACCGAGCCCTCGGGGACGCCGAGCGACTCGCGGATCCGCGTCACGTCGGCCGAAGTGGCGTGCTGGAACACGTCGTTGCGGGGATATCCGTACTCGAGGGTGGTGTAGCCGCCCGGGTAGACGCGCTCCCAGACCGACGTGGTGTGCCGGTTGGCGGACAGGAGGTAGTCCCACTTGTCGACGCCCCGCAGGAGTTCCTCGAAGTCCATGCCGGCACCGGCCGCCGGGTGCTCCTGGAGATCGAGACCCATGTGCTTGAGCGGGGTGCCGTGCTGGGTCTGCACGAACACCTGGCCGGGTCGCTTGCGCAGCCGCCGGTCGAAGTTGACGTTGTTGACCAGGTACTTGGAACGGGCCAGCGCGGTCCAGTAGCCGAAGGTGCCCGGACGGATCCGGCGCGGGCCCGGCGGGACGGTGTCCTGGTGCTCGGGGCGGGCGATCCAGGCGGTGCGGATGTGCGGGGCGTGGCTGCGGAACGCCTCCTCCAGCGCGCCCGGGTTGCAGCCGTGGCCGCGGTTCCAGTAGGCGGCGAAGACCGCCCGGTCGGCGCGCAGCGGCAGCCGCAGCTGCACCCGGTAGTGCAGTTGGAGGAGGGCCGAACGCAGAGCCCGCGCGGACTTGACGGCGGCCTTGACCGTGCGGCGGCCCGCGGACCGGGTCAGCTGGAGCGCGCCGTAGGTGCGGTGCAGACCGTGGTGGACGAGACCGTGGCGCAGCCGGGTGCGCCACCGGACCGGAGCGCCCTCGGCCCGGTACCTGCGGGAGTGGGCGCGCGCCCTGCGCAGGAAGTCGGCGCGGCTGCCCCGGGGCAGCCGTCCCCGCCGGGTGAACACCGTCGACAGGTGGTCGGTCATCCGCCGGAACAGCACCGGCCGCCAGCGGTCCAGTTCGGGCCGCTCGGCCAGGAACGCGAAGACCCGGTCGTACTGGTCGAAGATGTCGAAGTGCGCGCGGCCGGTGGTGGTGAGGATGCTGCCCTGCCGCCGCTGCCGGTAGTGCACGCAGACCCGGTCGAGGGTGGCGATCGTCCCGGCGGTCATCAGGACCGGGTAGGTCCACGGGGTGTCCTCGTAGTAGCCGGGCGGGAAGGCGAAACCGTGCTCCGCGACGAACTCCCGCCGGTACGCCTTGTTCCAGGCCACCATGAGGACCCGGAGGAGGTCCGGCCGGTCCGCCAGGCGGAAGGGCGCCGGGCCGTCCTCGGCGAGGTACCGCGCGACCTTGTTGCGTTCCGCGCGGCCCGTCCAGAAGGTCCGCGCGTAGTCGTACACCAGCACGTCCGGTTCGCCGGTCGCCTTGATCCGGTCGGCGACCGCCCGCAGCGCGTCCGGGGTGAGCGTGTCGTCGCTGTCCAGGAAGACCAGGTAGTCGCCGCGCGCCAGCTCCATCCCCGCGTTGCGGGCGCCGCCCAGCCCCTGGTTCTCCGGCAGGTGCACCGGCCGCACCCGTGCGTCGCGGGCCGCGTACTCGTCGAGGATCGCGCCGCAGGCGTCCGGGGAGCGGTCGTCCACCGCGATCAGTTCCAGGTCGGTGTACGACTGCGAGAGCACCGAGTCCAGGCATTCGGCCAGGTACGCCTGGACCCTGTACACGGGGACGATGACACTGAACCTGGGCAAGGGGCATCCATGGGTCGGTCGGCGCGGGCGTTATGCCCGGGAACGGCCAATGGAGTGATGTGGTTACGGTTCTCTACGGCAAGTGGGGGATGCCCCGTGTCCTGTTCACCGGGGACACCCCCCCAACACACACGCACCATGTGCGTTTATTTGACCGCGCCCGCCATCACCCCCGTGACGAACTGCCGCTGGAACGCGAAGAACACCGCCAGCGGGATCACCATCGAGATGAAGGCACCGGGCGCGAGGACGTCCACGTTGTTGCCGAACTGGCGGACCTGGGTCTGGAGCGCCACCGTGATCGGCTGGGTGCCGGACTTGGTGAACACCAGCGCGACCAGCATGTCGTTCCACACCCACAGGAACTGGAAGATGCCCAGGCTCGCGATGGCCGGCCCGCCCAGCGGCATCACCACGCGTGTGAACAGGCGCAGTTCACCGGCGCCGTCGAGCCGGGCCGCCTCCAGCAGTTCCCGCGGGATCTCCGCGAAGAAGTTCCGCAGCAGGAACACCGCGAACGGCAGACCGAAGCCGACATGGAACAGGACCACCCCGAGGATCGTCCCGAACAGGCCTATCTTGCCGAAGAGTTCGGCGATCGGGATCAGCGCGACCTGGACCGGCACGACCAGCAGGCTGACCACGATCAGGAACCACCAGTCCCGGCCGGGGAACTCCATCCACGCGAACGCGTACCCGGCCAGCGACCCGATGACCACGACCAGGACCGTCGCCGGGACCGTGATCAGAACCGTGTTCCACAGCGAGTTGGTGATGTCGCCGTTCTCGAGGAGGTTCCGGTAGCTGTCGAACGTCAACTGGGACGGCTTGGCGAACACCTGCCACCAGCCGCTCGCGCTCATGTCCTCCGGGGACCGCAGCGAGGAGGCGAGCAGCCCGATCGTCGGCACCAGCCAGAACAGGCCGACGACGATCAGGAAGACCCGGACCAGACCGCCGTTGATCTTCTCCAGCAGCCAGCTCATCGCCGCTCCTCCCGCCGCAGCCGACGCACGTTGAACCACATCACCGGGATGACGAGCAGCAGCAGGAACACCGCGATCGCGCTCGCGATGCCCGGCTGGCCCTCCGAGAAGCCCTTGCGGTACAGCTCCAGGGCGAGCACGTTCGCGTCGTCCTGCGAGGAGCCCGGCGCGATGATGTACACCAGGTCGAAGACCTTCAGCACGTTGATCATCAGGGTGACGGTGACCACCGCGAGGACCGGTGCCAGGAGCGGCACGGTGACCTTGCGGAACACCTGCCACTCGGTCGCCCCGTCGACGCGCGCCGCCTCCAGCAGTTCCCGGGGGACGCCCGCGAGCCCCGCCGCGATCAGCACCATCGCGAAGCCCGCCCACATCCAGATGTACGACCCGATGATGGCGGGCGTGACCAGGGACGGGCCGAGCCAGTCGACCCCGTCGTAGGGCTGCCTGAAGTTGCTCGCGGGCAGCCGCAGCACGGCCCCGTCGGCGGCGGCGGGCAGGGTGAAGGTGCCGTCGGCCGCCGCCTCGGCGGACGCCACCACCGTGCCGTCCTTCACCGCCTCGACGCGCATCCCGTCGTAACCGAGCTCGGACGGGTCGGGGGCGCCGAGCCGCCCGACGCCCTTGCCGCGGGTGAAGTCCTGCCAGGTGCTGCCCGTGATCTTCCCGGGCTCGGCCTTCGCGGCCAGGGCCTTCCTCGCACCGTCCGGCAGCTGGTCGGGGGCGACGCCCACCAGGGGGAGGGCGACGGTCTGTCCGGTGTGGACGGCCTCCCTGGTGACGAAGCCGCCCCGGTCCGGCTTCAGGGGAGACTCCCGGCCCGGGTGGGCGTTCGGGAACGCCGAGGACCGGGCGAAGGTGTCGTGGACGCCGACCCAGACGGCGTTGGCGACGCCCTTGTCCGGGTCCTGGTCGTAGACGAGCCGGAAGATGATCCCGGCGGCCAGCATCGAGATGGCCATCGGCATGAAGACGACCAGCTTGAACGCCGTTCCCCAGCGCACCCGTTCGGTCAGGACGGCGAAGACCAGACCGAGGGCGGTGGAGATCGTCGGCGCGAACACCACCCAGATGATGTTGTTCTTCAGGGCGGTCCTGATGCCGTCGTCCGTGAAGATCGCCTTGTAGTTGTCGAAGCCGGCGAAGCCGTCACCGGAGGCGTTGTAGAAGCTGCGGATCAGCGAGTACCCGATCGGGTAGACCACGAGCGCGCCGAGCAGCACCAGGGCGGGCAGCAGGAAGAGGAACGCCACCGTCCGGCGGGTGCCGGTCACGCTCTTGCGGCGGCCCGGTGGAGCGGGGGCCGTCGTCGCGGGTGCGGCCATCGCCGGGTCAGCTTCCGCTGCCGTAGGCGGCCGCCGCGTCCTTCTCCAGCCTGGCCTGGGTGCCCGCGACGTCCGCCGGGTTCTGCAGGAAGTCCTGGAGGTCCTTCCACTCACCCTTGCCGGGGGTGCCGCCGAACGCCTGCGGGGCCTGGTCGGACATGTCGAAGCGGAAGTCGTCGCCGGAGGCGATCAGGGACTTGGCGATGGTGCGCTGCACCTCGTTCGGGTAGGCCGAGTTCGGCACGCTCTTGTTCGGCGAGAGGTAGCCGCCGAGCTTCGCCTGGATCGTCGCCGCGTCCGGCGAGGCCAGGAACTTCGCCAGCGCCTGGGCGCCCTTGGAGTCCTTGAAGACGACCGCCGCGTCACCGCCGGAGACCACGGGGGCGGCGGAGCCGACCGCCGGGAACGGGAACACCTTGGCGTCCGTCCCCACCTTCGCCTTGGTCTCGCCGATGTTGACCTGCACGAAGTCGCCCTCGTAGACCATCCCCGCCTTCGGCTGGTCGCCGCCGGTGAAGGTCTGGGTGACCGAGGCCGGGAACTCCGTCTGCAGCGCCCCCTTCGCGCCGCCCGCCACATACCCCTTCTTGCCCCAGACCTGGGCGAGCGTGGTCAGCGCCTGCTTCACCGACGGGTCGGTCCACTTGATCTTGTGCTGGGCGAGCTGGTCGTACTTCTCCGGGCCCGCCTGGGACAGGTAGACGTTCTCGAACCAGTCGGTCAGCGTCCAGCCGTCGGCACCGCCGACCGAGAACGGGGTGACGCCCGAGTCGTACACCGTCTGCGCGGCCGTCTGCAGGTCCTGCCAGGTCTTGGGTTCCTTGGCGCCCGCGTTCTCGAAGACCGTGGCGTTGTACCAGATCAGCGACTTGTTGGCGGCCTTGTAGTAGACGCCGTACTGCTTCCCGCCGACCTTGCCGATGTCCTGCCAGCCCGGCGAGTAGTTCTTCTGCACCTCGCTGAGCGTGTCCGCGTCCAGCGGCTTCGCCCAGCCCTTCTGCACGGCCTGCTTGATCGCACCGGGCTGCGGCAGCAGCGCGATGTCCGGCGGCTGGCCGCCCGCGATCTTCGAGCCGAGGAAGTTGATGATCGGGTCCTGGGCGGGCACGAAGGTGACCTTCGCGCCGGTGCGCTTCTCGAACTCCGCGAGCACCTGCTTGAAGTTCTTCTGCTCCTGCCCGGTCCAGACGGCGGCCACCTCCAGCGTGGTGCCGTCCAGTTTCGGGAGGGCGAGGGTGGAACTGGACGGACTGGCGCTGTCCTGTGCGCCGTTGTCGTCCTTCTTGTCGTCGCCACCACCGCACGCGGTGAGCACGAGGGCTCCCGCGGCAAGTGCGGTGAGCGTGGTGAGGGCCCTGCGGCTCCGGATGGTGTTGCTCATGGCGCGCATCACTTCCCCGTTCGTCGTTCCTCGTTGAACGTCAGAACTCTGTCCCGTGCGCTCCGGTGTACGCGGGGGCCGCCGGTGCGGCAAGAGTGCCTACAGGTGACGGCCGGGGATCGTGATCGCCTCGTGATCAGCCGCCCCCGCGGACGACGGGGATACCCGCCGGCGGAGGGGGGATGCCCACCGCCGAAGGAAGATGCCTGCCGACGACGGGGGATGCCTAAAGAAGCGAGGGCACTTCCGCCGCCGAGACCTCGCGGGCCGCCCGCTCCACGGCGCTGGCGAGCAGGGCCAGGTCCGTCGGGCCGTTGCCCAGCTCCCGGACCGGGCGGCGGGTCGGCGGGTCGCCCATGCGGGGCCAGTCGAGCGGGACGACCGTGGGGCGCTGGGTCGCGGTACGGGGGATGCGGCCGGTGACCCGGCCCGCCTGGAACGCGGTGACCCGGCCGTCCGGTGTGGTCAGACGGCCGCGCCCCGGGGCCGGTTCGTCGGGTCCCGCGGCGGGCGGTTCCAGGGTGACGCGCAGAGTGGCCCGCCGGGCCGGCTCCGTCTCCGCCGTACGGCCGCCCGCCCCGGCCGCCGCGATCAGGTGCACGCCCAGCCGGTCGCCCTCCTTGGCCACCGCCTCCAGCGCCCGCATCACGGAACCGGCGGCCGGCCGGCCCGGTGAGCCGAGGGCGGGGGAGACCAGGGCGTCCAGGTCGTCCACCACGACGACCAGGCGCGGCAACGGCGGCGGCGCCTCGGCGCGGCGGCGGGCGGCGGCCGCCCCGGCCGACGGGCGCAGCCTGAGGGTGGAACTCGGCGGCGCCTCGATGTCGGCGGCGCCCGGGGTGGCGGTGCGGCCGCGCTGGGCGACGATACGGCCCGAGGTCTCCCGCTGGCCGTGCCAGTCGGCGAAGTCGCCGCGGCCCAGCAGCTCCGCCCGCCGCTTCAGCTCGGCGCTGAGCGACTGCGCCAACTCCCGCATCCGGACCGGGTCGTTGACCGAGAGATGGGTCGTCACGTGCGGTATGTCGGTGCACACCCGCAGGCCTTCGCCGAGGCCCGAGCCGGCGCCGGTGCCCACGCCGTCGCGGCCGTCGATCAGGATGATCCCGAGCCGGTCGGGACGCTCCGCGGCGGCCAGCGAGGCGACCATCGCCCGCAGCAGTTCCGTACGGCCGCTGCCGGGCGGGCCCTCGACCAGCAGATGCGGCCCCTCGACCACCAGGTCGGCGCCGAGCGGACCGCGCGGACCCGCGCCGAGCACAGCCCGGGCCCGGCCGCCCAGGGACTCCGTGTCGTCGGCCGCGTCTGCCCAACGGGCCATCAGCGAGGACGGGGTGGCCCGCGCCAGCCCCAGCTCGTCCAGCAGCCGCGCGGACTGGGGGAGCGGGGCGGTCACGTGCGCGTGCCGGTCACCGGCCGGGCCGTCCGGGCGGAGCGGGGCCAGCGCCCTGGCGAACCGCTCGGCCCAGGCGGGGGAGACCGCGTCCACCGCCGCCAGGGTGCCGGGGCCGAGCGGGGCAGCCGCGTCGGTGCGGGCCACCCGCAGCAGATGCAGTGCCGTCGCCACGTCCCCGCTGAGCAGGGCCACGGCCCCGCACTCCCGGAACGTCGGTGTCACCGCGCACGCCGCCTCGTAGGTCCGGGCGACCGGGGAGGCGGCCGAGGTGGGTGCCGTCTCCGCCAGGCAGATCACGTGCACTCCGGCGCGCGGCCCGGCGACGGTCAGCCGTGCCACCGCGTCCCGCAGCGCGGAGCCGCCGGGATCGCCGTCCACGACGACGACCGTGTACGGCCCCGGGAAGCCGCCGTCGCCCGTGCCGGAGCCGAGGCCGGCACGGGCCCAGGAGGGGCGGTGCGCGGTCTCGGCGGGCGCGGTGTCCGCGGTCCCGCCGGTCAGGTCCGGGCGGTCGGACGGGGTGGCCGGGCGGCGCGGCGCGGAGAGGTCCTCGACCCGGCGCAGCAGTTCCTCCACGCGGGCGGCGGCCTGCTCCCGGTCGTAGGCGAGCAGCAGGCGGCAGTCCTGGCCGTGCCCGGGCCGCACGTGCGGGAGCCAGCCGAGCCAGGCCCACTCGGCGGTGCGCTCCTCCAGGGGGCGGGCCCGGTCCGCGCTCAGCAGCACGATCTCCAGCAGGTCGGGGGAGTGCAGCGCGGCGAGCTGGGCCAGTACCGCGCGGGCGAGACCGGCCAGGCGGGCGCGCGGTCCCGCGAGACCGAGGGCGCCGGCCTCCCGGAGGTCGGCGGTGACCGGCACGGCGGGGAGCAGCCCCGCGCCCTCGGGTGCGGTGCGGTCCGCGGTGCCGAGCCGGACCGTGAGCGTCTCGGGATGGCCGGGGTCGCGCTCCCAGAGCCGGGCGCCGGGGCCCAGCGCGGTCAGCAGCAGCGCGGCGGGATCCGGCCAGGTGTCCGGTTGGGCGGGGCCGTGGGCCGCCGGTGTGCCGTCCGCCTCGGTCGCGGGCTCGCCGTCGGCGTCCGGCAGGTTCTCACCGCGCCCGCCGGCCAGCCGCCGGGCCCAGGCCCCGAGCCCGCCGCGCCTGCGGCCGCCGGGCAGGGCGGGGGCGTCGGTGCCCCGCAGAGGGGTGCCTTTGCGTCCCTCGGCGGGATCGCCCGCCGGGGCGGGGCGGCGATCCGCCGTCGGACGGCCGAGGCCGGCGGGCCCGGCCTGGCCGTCGCCCCGGGCGGGCCCGGGGCCGGACGCCGCTCCGGCGGGGTCGCCGCTCCGGTCGCGGGGCCCGCCGAGGGCTCCGGAGTGGCCGGCGTGGGTGTCCGCGGAGCGCTGCACGGGGGCCCGGCGGCCGATGCCCGCCGGGCGGTCCGTGTCGGACAGCAGGCCGTCCGTGGTGGTGGCCCGCGGGTCGGTGGCGGCCCGCGCGGTGGCGGAACCGCCGCGTGGACCGGGCAGCCCGCCGTGGCCTCCGGCCGCGGGGGGCTCGTACCCGCGTCCGGCTGCCGGGGTCCTGAACCCGGGTCCGGCCGAGGGAGTCCCGTACCCGCGTCCGGCGGACGAGGAGGGGTCGTGCCCGGATCCGGCCGGTGCGGCCGGCTCGTGCCGGCTCGTGGCCGCCCGGGAGGCGTCGTCGCGCCCGGCCGGGGACCCGGCGCCCGGTGCGGTCCCGGCCGCCCGGAGTCCACCGCCCCGCTCGGCCCGCGCTGAGCCGTCGTCGCGGCCGGTCGCCATCGGCCGGCCCCGGCTCTCGATCCCCGGCGCCTCGCCCTGCGCGGGTACCACCGGTGACTCCACCGGCCCGTGCTCCTGACCTCCGGTCGCCCCGCCCGCGGCGCCCCAGCCCGCCGTGCCGTAGGTGTGGTGGGTGCGGCCGGCCGGGCCGGGCGTGGAGCCCGTCGTCCCGCCCGCCGCCGGGAAGCCGCTGCCGCTGCCGCCGTCGTCCACGGGCGCGCCCGTGCGCAGCACCCGCACGCAGCCCTCCCCGTCGGGTGCCGTGACCACCCGGGCTCCAGGTCCCCCCGACGGCGTAAGCCGCAGTGCCGATTCGCCGATGCGCAGGAGCGCTCCCGGAGCGAGCCGCACCGGGCGCTCGGTGACGCGGACGCCGTCCAGGGCGGTGCCGTTCGTGGAGTGCAGGTCGGCGACGGAGACGTGGCCGTCGGCGGCGACCGTGACCGCGCAGTGCAACCGGGAGACGTCCGGGTCGTCGAGCGGGACGTCGGCGTCGGCGGAGCGGCCGACGGTGATCTGGCCGCCGTGCAGGAGGTGCACCCCGCCCGCGTCCGGGCCGGCGATCACGTGCAGCTGGGCCGGGGCGTCGTCCAGCTCGGGATGCGGTTCGGGGGCGGCGGGCGCGCCCAGGGACAGCACGGCGCCGTCGACCAGCGGGGGCTCGCCCAGGATCCGGCGGCGGGCGTCGAGCCGCTCCGTGCCCGCGTACAGCACGACCGGGGCGCCGCTCGTCTCGCGGCCGCCCGGGCCGCCGTCACCGGTGACCGCCGAGGCCAGTGCGGAGGCCACCGCCGCCAGATCCGTGCCCGCCGGCGCCGTCACCAGCACGTCCCGGCTCACGGTCCGGCCCCGCAGCGCGGCAGGGCCCAGCGGGTCTACGACGGTCAGCCGGATCTGCATCGCCGTCAGCGGTCCCTTCTGCGCGGGCGCGGAATTCCCCCCACCGCCACGAGCACGTCGGCCAGTTCTGCTGTCGCACGCATCCTCGCACCTGCCACTGACAACACGCCCACGCCCCGGTGGTAAGTGATCTTGATTGGTCAGCTCTGCCCCCAAAAGTGCCTGACCGATACCGCGCGGACGATCACTTGAGATCGGTCACGTCCGGACCCGGCAACCGTGGGACCGAAGCGAGCGTCTTTCCATCGAACAACTGCGGGAACGCCTACGTATGGGGATACGTCCGGAACACTCGCCGGCCGCCCGCCGAGTAGGGGAAAGCACAGCCGGACGGCAGCCCGGTACCAGGGGCCACGGCACTACAGTGGGTCGGACACAAGAATCCGGACACACCAGCAAGCAGGGAGCGGATGACGTGCGGCCGGTAGGCAGCAAGTACCTCCTGGAGGAGCCGCTCGGACGCGGCGCCACCGGTACCGTCTGGCGTGCCCGCCAGCGGGAGACCGCCGGTGCCGAGGCCGCCGTGCCCGGCCAGCCCGGTGAGACCGTCGCGATCAAGGTCCTCAAGGAAGAGCTCGCGAGCGACCCCGACATCGTGATGCGCTTCCTGCGGGAGCGCTCCGTCCTGCTCCGGCTGACGCACCCGAACATCGTCCGGGTCCGCGACCTGGTCGTCGAGGGCGATCTGCTGGCCCTGGTCATGGACCTCGTCGAGGGCCCCGACCTGCACCGTTACCTCCGGGAGAACGGCCCCTTCTCGCCGGTGGCCGCCGCGCTGCTGACCGCCCAGATCGCCGACGCGCTCGCCGCCAGCCACGCCGACGGCGTCGTGCACCGCGACCTCAAGCCCGCCAACGTGCTGCTCCGGCAGTACAACGGCCAGATGCACCCGCTGCTGACCGACTTCGGCATCGCCCGGCTCGCGGACTCTCCCGGCCTGACCCGCACCCACGAGTTCGTCGGCACGCCCGCGTACGTGGCGCCGGAGTCGGCCGAGGGCCGCCCGCAGACCTCCGCCGTGGACATCTACGGCGCCGGCATCCTGCTGTACGAGCTGGTCACCGGCCACCCGCCGTTCTCCGGCGGCAGCGCCCTCGAGGTCCTCCACCAGCACCTCAGCGCCGAGCCGCGCCGTCCGTCCACGGTGCCCGACCCGCTGTGGACGGTCATAGAGCGCTGCCTGCGCAAGAACCCCGACGACCGGCCCAGTGCCGAGAACCTCGCCCGCGGCCTGCGGGTCGTCGCCGAGGGCGTCGGCGTGCACGCGAACTCCGCGCAGATCGCCGCCGCCGAGGGAGTGGGCGCGCTCCTGGCCCCCGACCCCGCGCCGGCCGCCGTTCCGGGGTCGGCCGACCCCACGCAGGTGCTGCCGAACACCGGCGGGCCCGCCGGGTCGTACGACCCGAACGCGGTGACCAGCTTCCTTCCGCACACCGGCGGCCCGGCGGGCGCCGCCGACCCGACCTCCGTACTGCCCAGCACCGGCGCCGCCGACCCCACGGCCGTCATGCCCCCGATGCCCCAGGGGCAGCCGGGCCAGCAGCAGCCGGAGCAGCCGCACCCCTGGCAGACCCAGCTCCGCGCGGCCCGCGACCGCAACGAGCAGACGCAGGTCCAGTACCTCGACCCGAACGAGGACCCGCTGCGCCGCCGCCCGCAGCGCCAGGTGGCCCGGCCGCAGCAGCAGCCCCGCCAGGCCCCGCAGCAGCAGCCGGTGCGCCGCCCGCAGCCGCGCGGCCAGCAGGGCGGCGGCTACGGCCAGCAGCAGGGCGGGTACGGCCAGCAGCAGCCCGCCGGATACGGCCACCAGCCGCAGCAGTACGCGCCGCAGCAGCAGCCCCAGCGGCCGCAGCAGCCCCAGCAGCGCTACGCGCCCCCGGCCGAGCCGCAGCGGGCCTCGCGCGAGCCGCGCCAGCGCAGCGCCAACCCGATGAAGATCCCCGGCCTCGGCTGCCTCAAGGGCTGCCTGTTCATGGTGGTCATCCTGTTCGTCGCGGGCTGGCTGGTCTGGGACCTGACGCCGCTGCACACCTGGGTCGGCGAGGGCAAGGGCTACTGGCACCAGCTCAAGGACTGGACGAAGGCGGTCGGCGACCTCTTCGACAGCGTGGGCGGCGGCAACTGACGCGGTGACCGACCGCGAGTTTGGGTACTTGTCGACATCTGGCGGGTGATTTCCGCCTCCTGGGTGAAGGTTGGCTCTTCGGACGCGTACTTTTGTCGGCAACACGCGTCTGTAGGAGCAGTCTTGGCACGGAAGATCGGCAGCCGGTACACCGCCAACCAGATCCTGGGGCGGGGCAGCGCCGGCACGGTGTGGCTGGGCGAGGGGCCGGAGGGCCCCGTCGCCATCAAGCTGCTGCGCGAGGACCTCGCGTCCGACGAGGAGCTGGTCGGCCGCTTCGTCCAGGAGCGCACGGCCCTGCTGGGCCTCGACCACCCGCACGTGGTGTCCGTCCGCGACCTCGTGGTCGACGGCAACGACCTCGCCCTCGTCATGGACCTGGTCCGCGGCACCGACCTGCGCACCCGCCTGGAGCGGGAGCGGCGCCTGGCGCCCGAGGCGGCGGTGGCGATCGTCGCGGACGTCGCCGACGGGCTGGCGGCGGCGCACGCTGCGGGCGTGGTCCACCGGGACGTGAAGCCGGAGAACGTCCTGCTCGACATGCAGGGCCCGCTCGGCCCCGGCGGCGCCCACCCCGCCCTGCTGACCGACTTCGGCGTGGCCAAGCTGATCGACTCCCCGAAGCGGACCCGGGCCACGAAGATCATCGGCACCCCGGACTACCTGGCGCCGGAGATCGTCGAGGGCCTGCCGCCGCGGGCCTCGGTGGACATCTACGCCCTGGCCACGGTCCTGTACGAGCTGCTCGCGGGCTTCACCCCGTTCGGTGGCGGCCACCCCGGGGCGGTCCTGCGCCGGCACGTGACCGAGACCGTCGTACCCCTGCCCGGCATCCCCGAGGAGCTCTGGCAGCTGCTCGTGCAGTGCCTGGCGAAGGCGCCGGCCTCGCGGCTGCGGGCGTCGGAGCTGGCCGCGCGGCTGCGGGAGCAGCTGCCGACGCTGGCCGGGATGCCGCCGCTGGACGTCGACGAGCCGGAGAGCGAGGCGTCGGAGGAGGCCCCAGAGGAGACGGCCGCCACCCCGGCCGCCGAGGAGCAGCGGGTACGGCGGCGGGGCGCGGTCTCGCTGGTGCCCGGCGCCAAGCCGGACTCCAACCGGGACACCCACACGTCGATGCGGGTGCCCGGCCCCGACGAGCTGGCCGGCGGGGCGCGGGGCACCGCCAGGGTCCCCAGGGCCTCCGGGGCGCCCCGGCCGGGCTCGGCCAGGCACCGGGCGGCGCAGCGGCGGCGCAGGGTGACGCTGGGCGTGGCCGGGGTCGTCCTGGCTGCCGCGGTGGGCGTCGGCACCTGGCTCGCCACCTCCGGCGACGACGCCCCGCCCCAGGAGACCCACAGCACGTCGGCGCCCTGACGCCGGGCGGCCGGGCGCTGCCCGCCTGGCGGAGCCGTTACGCTGGGAGGCGTGGCAGTCGTCGATGTATCCGAAGAGCTCAAGTCCCTCTCCTCGACCATGGAGTCGATCGAGGCCGTTCTGGACCTCGACAAGCTGAGGGCAGACATCGCCGTGCTCGAGGAGCAGGCGGCCGCGCCGTCCCTGTGGGACAACCCGGACGAGGCGCAGAAGATCACCAGCAAGCTCTCCCACCTCCAGGCCGAGGTCAGGAAGGCGGAGGCGCTGCGCGGGCGGATCGACGATCTCTCGGTGCTGTTCGAGATGGCCGAGGAGGAGGACGACCCGGACACCCGTGCCGAGGCCGACTCCGAGCTCGCCGCCGTCAAGAAGGCGCTGGACGAGATGGAGGTGCGGACGCTGCTCAGCGGTGAGTACGACTCCCGTGAGGCGCTCGTCAACATCAGGGCCGAGGCGGGCGGTGTCGACGCCGCCGACTTCGCCGAGAAGCTGCAGCGGATGTACCTGCGCTGGGCGGAGCAGAAGGGCTACAAGACCGAGGTCTACGAGACGTCGTACGCGGAAGAGGCCGGCATCAAGTCGACCACCTTCGCCGTGCAGGTCCCGTACGCCTACGGCACGCTCTCGGTCGAGCAGGGCACCCACCGCCTGGTGCGGATCTCGCCCTACGACAACCAGGGGCGCCGCCAGACCTCCTTCGCGGGCGTCGAGGTCCTGCCCGTGGTGGAGACGACCGACCACATCGAGATCGACGAGTCCGAGCTGCGGGTGGACGTGTACCGGTCCTCCGGGCCCGGCGGGCAGGGCGTCAACACCACCGACTCGGCGGTGCGCCTCACCCACATCCCCACCGGCATCGTCGTCTCCTGCCAGAACGAGCGGTCGCAGATCCAGAACAAGGCGACCGCGATGAACGTCCTGCAGGCCAAGCTCCTGGAGCGGCGCCGGCAGGAGGAGCAGGCCAAGATGGACGCCCTCAAGGGCGACGGCGGCAACTCCTGGGGCAACCAGATGCGTTCGTACGTCCTGCACCCGTACCAGATGGTCAAGGACCTGCGTACGGAGTTCGAGGTCGGTAACCCCGAGGCCGTCTTCAACGGCGAGATCGACGGCTTCCTGGAGGCCGGAATTCGCTGGCGCAAGCAGCGCGAGAAGTAACTTTGTCGACTTGCCCATGGCGAGTCGGCCGATACGCGAACTGCCGCCCCTGTGGCGGCAGTTCGCCTATATCCGGGCCGTGCCAAGGGTTCCGCCCAGGATTTACATCACACTCACAGGCTTCAACTCCCGGCATTCCGCGCGCAACTGGACATCGCGCCCGCAACGGCCTTGACGTTGCTTTGAAAAATGGGAAGGGTGAAGCGTGGCATGCGTATCTCTGGGGCGCATGAGAACCGGGGGGCTCGCACATCCGTAGCTACCTCCGTAGAGCACAGCCCCAGCGCCGCCAACCTGACATTCAGCTACTGGGGGTAGCAACCAGATGACCAAGAAGACACGGATCCGGGTCGCGCGGATAGCCGCCTGCGCCGTGATCGCCGCCGGTGCGTCCCTGACCGCCGCCGGTGCGGCCTCCGCCCTCTCCATCGGCGTCGAGGCCAACGAGGACGGCCTGACCGCCACCGTCAACACCGCCGACGACGACCCGACCGACGGACCCACCGAGATCCCGACCGGCCCGGCCACCAGCGAGCCGCCCACGAGCGAGCCGCCCTCCAGCGAGCCGCCCACGAGCGAGCCGCCGGCCTCCTCCACGCCCTCGGACGAGCCGACCCAGCCCACCGACGAGCCCACCGAGCCGACTGAGGAGCCGAGCGACAACCCGACCGACGGCGGCGGCACGGGCGGTAACGGTGGCAACGGCGGTGGCAACGGTGGCGGCAACAACACCGGCACCGACGGCAACTCCGGCACCTCCGCGCAGGAGGAGGGCTCCTCCGCCCTCACCGACACCGGTTCCAACACCCAGACCCAGGGTGGCGGCGACGAGCTCGCCGAGACCGGTGCCGCGCAGACCGGCTTCCTGATCGTCGGTGCCGCCACGATGATCGCCGGTGGTATCGGCTTCCGCGTCCTGCCGCGCCTGATGAGCGGTCGCGGCGGCGCCGCGGCCTGACGGTAGCCGCCCGCTCGCCGAGCGTGCGCGTCACCTACGTCGAAGGGCCCGGAGCATCGGCTCCGGGCCCTTCGGTCGTCCTGTGTGCGCCGCGGCGCGCTGCGGGCGCGTTCTCGCCCGCCCGTCTGTGACGTTCGTTACGCGGTCTGGTGGGCCAGCAGGGCCACCGCGGCGATCAGAACCGCGAGCAGCCCGATCAGCGCCATCGGGTTCAGCCCGCCCAGGAAGCTCTCCTGCTGCAGACGCTCGCGGTTGGCGCGGCACACGGGGCACCGGCCCTCGCTCACGGGCGCCGCGCAGTTCGCGCACACCAACCGGTCGTACGTCATGCGCTCGCCCTCCTTGCACCGGCCATTACCTACACAACGCTCAGCGGAACGAGAACGTTCCCCCTCCACTGTGCCAGGTTCCCCCGGAAAGGGCGCGGCCGTCCGCGGACCCCGTACCGGCGTTCCGGAAAGACTGCCCCGGAACAAAACCGCACAAGCATCACCCAACCGTGACCGGCGCCTGCGCTTCCTCACCCGACTCGCGTATGGTCACGCTCATCTACCCCCGGCGACCCGTGGTGCATCCGTGATCCGATTCGACAATGTCTCCAAGGTCTACCCCAAGCAGACCCGCCCCGCACTCAGGGAAGTGTCCCTGGAAGTGGAGAAGGGCGAGTTCGTGTTCCTCGTGGGATCCTCCGGCTCCGGAAAGTCCACCTTCCTCCGGCTGATCCTCCGCGAGGAGCGGTGCAGCCACGGTCAGGTGCACGTCCTGGGCAAGGACCTCGCCCGTCTCTCCAACTGGAAGGTGCCGCAGATGCGCCGCCAGCTCGGGACGGTCTTCCAGGACTTCCGACTGCTGCCCAACAAGACGGTCGCCGAGAACGTGGCCTTCGCCCAGGAGGTCATCGGCAAGTCCAAGGGCGAGATCCGCAAGTCCGTGCCGCAGGTGCTCGACCTCGTCGGGCTCGGCGGCAAGGAGGACCGGATGCCCGGCGAGCTGTCCGGCGGTGAGCAGCAGCGCGTGGCCATCGCGCGCGCCTTCGTGAACCGTCCCAAACTGCTGATCGCCGACGAGCCCACGGGTAACCTCGACCCGCAGACCTCGGTCGGCATCATGAAGCTGCTCGACCGCATCAACCGCACCGGCACCACCGTGGTGATGGCCACCCACGACCAGAACATCGTGGACCAGATGCGCAAGCGCGTCATCGAGCTGGAGAAGGGCCTCCTCGTCCGCGACCAGGCCCGCGGCGTCTACGGCTACCAGCACTGACCGCCCACGACCCCGCAGACGTCCACGGAAAGGCATAACCCGACGCCATGCGCGCCCAGTTCGTACTGTCGGAGATCGGAGTCGGTCTCCGCCGCAATCTGACGATGACCTTCGCGGTCGTCGTCTCGGTCGCCCTGTCCCTGGCGCTCTTCGGTGGCTCACTCCTCATGAGCGACCAGGTCACCACCATGAAGGGCTACTGGTACGACAAGGTCAACGTCTCGATCTTCCTCTGCAACAAGAGCGACGCCGAGTCGGACCCGCACTGCGCCAAGGGCGCGGTCACCGAGGACCAGAAGAAGCAGATCCAGTCGGACCTCGGCAAGATGACGGTGGTCGAGAAGGTCACGTACGAGTCGCAGGACGACGCGTACAAGCACTACAAGGAGCAGTTCGGCGACTCGCCGCTGGCCGACTCCCTCACCCCGGACCAGATGCAGGAGTCGTACCGGATCAAGCTGAAGGACCCGCAGAAGTACCAGGTGGTCGCGACGGCCTTCGACGGCCGTGGCGGCGTCCAGTCCGTGCAGGACCAGAAGGGCATCCTGGACAACCTCTTCGGGCTGCTGAACGGCATGAACTGGGCGGCCCGCGCGGTCATGGCGATGATGCTGGTGGTCGCCCTGATGCTGATCGTCAACACGGTGCGCGTCTCCGCGTTCAGCCGTCGGCGCGAGACCGGCATCATGCGCCTGGTCGGCGCCTCCGGCTTCTACATCCAGGCCCCGTTCATCGCGGAGGCCGCCGTCGCCGGCCTGATCGGCGGCACGGTCGCCTGCGGATTCCTGGTGATCGCCCGGTACTTCATCATCGATCACGGCCTGGACCTGTCCCACAAGCTGAACCTGATCAACTTCATCGGCTGGGACGCGGTGCTGACCAAGCTCCCGCTCATCCTCGCGACGAGCCTGCTGATGCCCGCGCTGGCAGCGTTCTTCGCGCTGCGCAAGTACCTCAAGGTGTGACACATGCCAAGAGGGCCGTACGGGCAACCGCCCGTGCGGCCCTTTTCGTTGTCCTAGACTCACCGGCATGTCAGGCCGTGAGCTGTTCTGTCAGCCCCGCCGGGTTCGCCGGGCGGCGGCTCTGACGTTGGTGTTCGCAGGGCTGTTGGTGACCGGCGCGGCCACCGGGGCGTTTCCCGACCCCGGCCGGCCCGACCGGAAGACGCCCACCGGAGCCGCCCGTACGGCCGAGGGACACGACGGTGTCGCCAGGGCGGCCGCCGACGCGCTCGCCGACGGCAAGTCCCCCATGGAGGCCGCCGAACGGGCCGTGAGCCGCAGCGGGGACCGGTGGGCGGCGGTCTACTCCGAGGGCGAGTACCAGGAGTTCGAGGAAGCGCTCGACGGGCAGTACACCGGCGTCGGGCTGTGGGCCCGGCGGGAGCGGGACGGGCGGATCGAGGTCACCAGGGTGCAGGCCGGGTCGCCCGCGGCCACCGCCGGCATCCGCAAGGGCGACCGCCTGCGCAGGATCGACGGAGCGGACGTCGACGGGCGGCCGGTCACCGACGTCGTCTCCTTACTGCGCGGCGACGCCACCGACGCCCGGGCCGGCACGACCGTCACCCTCGGTCTGGAACGCGGCACGCGCGCGTGGAACGAGACCCTGCGCCGGGCGCGGCTGTCCACCGACTCGGTGACCGTGCGCAAACTGGCGGCCGGTATCACCGTCATCAAGATCTCCGCCTTCACCAGGGGCTCCGGGGAACTGGTCCGCGCCGCCGTCCGGCAGGCCCCCGCCGACGCCGGGATCGTCCTCGACCTGCGGGGCAACTCCGGCGGTCTGGTAAGCGAGGCCGTCACCGCCGCCTCCGCCTTCCTCGACGGCGGCCTGGTCGCCACCTACGACGTGGACGGCGCCCAGCGCGCCCTGCACGCGGACGCCGGCGGCGACACCGCCAGACCCCTGGTCGCGCTCGTCGACGGCGGCACCATGAGCGCGGCCGAGATGCTCACCGGCGCACTCCAGGACCGCGGCCGTGCGGTGGTGCTCGGCTCCCGCACCTTCGGCAAGGGCTCCGTCCAGATGCCCACCCGGCTCCCCGACGGCTCGGTCGCCGAACTCACCGTCGGCCACTACCGGACCCCCTCGGGCCACACCGTCGACGGGCGGGGCATCACCCCCGACCTGGAGGCGGGCACCGGGGTGCTGGAGCGGGCCGAGACGGTACTCAGCGGCCTCGGCGACCCGTCGTAGCCAAATCCGCTTCCCTCGCACCCCCTCCGTAGTGCGAAAATGGAGAGCACTATGGCCAAGGGAATGTACGTACCGAAAGAGTCCCAGCAGAAGCAGCAGGGGACGGCCGCCAAAGCCAGGGACGGCGAGAAGGGCGGCAAGCGCAAGATCGTCGCGCAGAACAAGAAGGCGCGGCACGACTACGCGATCATCGACACCTACGAGGCCGGCATCGTGCTGTCCGGCACCGAGGTGAAGTCGCTGCGTCAGGGCCGCACCTCGCTGACCGACGGCTTCGTGCAGATCGACGGGAACGAGGCGTGGCTGCACAACGCCCACATCCCCGAGTACAGCCAGGGCACCTGGACCAACCACTCGGTGCGCCGCAAGCGCAAGCTGCTGCTGCACCGGGAGGAGATCGACAAGCTGGAGAGCAAGTCGCAGGAGACGGGGCACACGATCGTGCCGCTCGCCATCTACTTCAAGGACGGCCGGGCCAAGGCGGAGATCGCCCTCGCGCGCGGCAAGAAGGAGTACGACAAGCGGCAGACGCTGCGCGAGCAGCAGGACCGGCGGGAGTCGGACCGGGCGATCGCGGCGGCGAAGCGGAAGCAGCGGGGCGCGTAGGGCGGGACACCGCCGGAATACGGTGGCCACGTCGCTCGTTGTTCACGTACGATGGCACTGCACCTCACGGCAGGTGCGCACCCTCCTCGGAGGGGTTTGAAAACACAACATGGGGATGATCGGTTTCGACAGCGG
This sequence comes from Streptomyces sp. NPDC001068, assembly GCF_042897315.1. Taxonomy (NCBI): domain Bacteria; kingdom Bacillati; phylum Actinomycetota; class Actinomycetes; order Kitasatosporales; family Streptomycetaceae; genus Streptomyces; species Streptomyces sp. NPDC001068. The sequence goes on from NZ_JBIAYD010000006.1 coordinate 64,032, forward strand.
CTGTCGAAGCAGGGGAAGCGTGTCGAGGAAGCGACAATGATCTCGTTAACCATATGTCGCAACCAATAATCGCCAATTCCAAGAGCGATTCCCGCGCCTTCGCCCTCGCTGCCTAATAAGCAGTGAGTGAAGGCCCTAACGGGTGTCAGACCGGGGATGTTCCCGACCCGGACCCTGGCATAATCTAGGGGACTAAACCATTCGGCCCGGTCACGGGGTCGAATGGGAAATCAAACAGTGACTGGGCCCGTCGGCGACTTGTTCGCGTGATTGCCGGGGCCGAGAAAATCACAGCGAACTGCACACGGAGAAGCCCTGATTCTGCACCGTTGGACGCGGGTTCGATTCCCGCCATCTCCACGGTCAGGAGGTCCCCGGACCTCCACATCCCATGTGGGCGAAGGCCCCGACGCTTCCGAGCGGCGGGGCCTTCGTCATGCCGTCACCGGGTAGCCCGCGAGACCGGTCCGCCCGGAAGGTCACCTACCGGGGACTGGCCAACGGCGGCCTGTCCACGATGACCTGCCGGACCTGGCAGGGCGAAGCGGAGTCGTAGACGCGGAAATGGGCGGCGCGCACCCGGTCGCAGGCCTTACCTTGTCCCAGCACCGGCACGGACCCGTGGTCCGGTGGCGATCCCCCTGCCCCGATGACCGACTCCTCGAAGGACCCGCCGGCCCATGTTCCTGCTCCGCTTCCTGCCCCCGCTGCCCCGCGAGATATCCCTCGGGCTCGTCGGGCTCGTCTTCGGACTGTTCCTGACCGTGCACGGTGTCCAGCAGGCCTATGCCGAGTCGACCGGAGTCCCCGGCACGGTCGCCGTCACCGACTGCACGCCCGCGACCGGCGGCCTGAGTGACCTGTGGCAGGACGGCTGGGCCTGCGAGGGCTCGTTTGCGGCCACCGACCGCAGCGTCAGCGTCAGCGACGTCACCGTCGACGGGGTCGTCGACACCCGCCCCGCCGACATGACGCTGCCCGCCCTCGTCGACGGCCCCGGCGACCACACCGCCACCCGTGACGGGTCCGGCAGTTGGAAGATCCCGACCCTCACCGGAGTCGTCATCCTCGGCTTCACCGCGTGGCGGGTACGCACCGTCAGGAACCTGCTGCGCGAGCGCCGGGCGCGCGCCGTGCCGGCCCCGGCGCCGGCGGTCTGACCGGAGCGGGGGCGCGACCTCACATGACGGGACGTCAGGAGCCCTACTACGTGGACTACGAAGGGGACTTCGGGCTCAGCGGGCTGACCGAGGCGTTCGCCCTCGCGTCCGCCCCGCGGGACACCGGCGCGGCACTCGGTCTCGTCACGGCGACGCTCGACGCCTACGACCTCGCCCGTCCGCTGTACGACATCGGCGACCTCGGCGCGGAACAGCGCACCAGGTTCGGCTACGACACCTGCCATGACGAATGGGGGTACGCCGACGATCTGCGCGAGGACGTGCGTGCTCTCGTCGCCTCGCCGCTGGCGGACGAGACGATCCGGACGGTGTGGCGAGCGGCGTCCGGGGACCGCTGGGATCCGGCGGCGCACGGCCTGAGCGCACGTGACTGGCTGCGGCACGTCGAGGAGACCTGTGCCGCCCGTCCGCACCGGAAGATCCCCGGGCCGCGCCCGGAGTTCTGTCCGATCTTCGGCGCCCGGCCGCCGAGGCCCGACGAGGTGCGAGACGACGTCCTCGCGGAGATACGGTTCTGCCGCGAGCGGACGGCCGCCGCCCCGCCGTCCGCCGACACCCTCACGGCCCTCGAAGAGGTGGCCGCCACCGCCAGTCCCGCAGTCGCGTTCCGGCTCCTCCTGCGGGCCCTGAAGGTCCACTCCGTACGGATCGACAAGCCCTGGTACGACCGGCTCGAGGCGCTCTCCAGCAGGTTCGAGCACTGCACCGGGCTCGTCGAACACGGCCTGGACATCGCGTGGCCGCCGATCGACACCGCCCGGCGCGACTCCACCTGGGACTTCGGCTTCTCCGGCCTCGCCAGGTCGGCCCACCAGGACTGGTCCGGAAGCCGGGAGGAGATCCACGACGTCGCCGCCGGCGACTCCGTCGGACAGACCCGGGGCTCCGCGGCGGCCGTCCTCCTGGAGGACACGCTCCGCCTGCTGGGGTCCGCCCTGTCCGACACCGCGCTCGCCACGCTGTGGGACGGGGCCTCGGGCGAACCGCGGCGCGTCGGCGGACGGGACTGGCTGCGGCTGGTCGCGGACGTGTGCCGGGAGCGGCTGGCGGAGGCCGCCCCCGCGTACACCCCTGTCGTGGCACCCGCGCGGACCGAACTCGCCGACGTGGTGCTGCGGGAGATCAGGGAGACAGTGCCCGCCGTGGCCGACAGGGTCGTCTGCCCCTACCGGTGCCCCGTGCCTGCCGGCGACGTCATGGACCTGCTGGAACAGGTGGTCACCCGCATCGATCCCGACCTCGGGTTCCGGCTGTTCCTGCGCGTCCTGAGCACGCTGGCCGTACCGCTCACCCGGGAGCGGTACGACCGTTACCGGGCGATCGGCGAGCGCATCGGGTACGGCGAGTTCCACGTGTCCGACGTGGAGTACCTGGTCGACGCCGGCTGACCGCCCCGGCGTCTGGCACTCGCCGCCGACCGCGTACGGGGCCGTGCCGGGCCCCGTCGGTGACCTTCGCCGTCAGTCCAGTTGCAGGGAGAGGAACCCGGTGCCGGCCGCGGCCCGCGCCGTCCGTTCCCCGGCCGCCAGGCCCCACTCCGCCGTCGGGGTGTCGCACGAGGCCCGCAGCGTGTCCCCCTCGCGTTCGACGGTGAAGGTGACGTCCCCGATCGGGACCGTGACCCGGGCGCCGTGCCGCAGTCCGTACGCCCGCAGCGTGACCCCGTCCGCGTGGTCGTAGTCCGGACGGTCGGTCACCGCGCCGACCGGGACGACCGCACCCGGCCGCACCAGCAGCGGCACGCTCAGGAAGCCGTGCCGCTCGCGGACCCAGCGCGGTCCGGTGACGGTCGCCCCGGTCGGGAAGCACGTCCAGTCCCCCTCGGGGACGTAGTAGGAGACCTCGCCCTCGTCGCTGAACACCGGCGCCACCAGCAGATCGGGGCCGAGCATGTACTGCCGTTCCAGGTGCGCGCAGCCGGGGTCGTCCGGGAACTCCAGGACCATCGCCCGCATCATCGGCACCCCCTCGGCGGCGGCGGTGCGCGCGACCCCGTACAGGTACGGCATCAGGCTCAGCTTCAGCCGGGTGAAGTGCCGCAGCACGTCCACCGACTCCTCGTCGAAGAGCCAGGGCACGCGGTAGGAGGAGCTGCCGTGCAGCCGGCTGTGCGAGGAGAGCAGTCCGAAGGCCAGCCAGCGCTTGAACAGCGCCGGGGTGGGCGTGCCCTCGAAGCCGCCGATGTCATGGCTCCAGTAGCCGAAGCCGGACAGGCCGAGCGAGAGCCCGCCGCGCAGCGACTCGGCCATCGACTCGTAGGTGGCCTCGCAGTCGCCGCCCCAGTGCACCGGGAACTGCTGGCTCCCGGCCGTGGCCGACCGGGCGAAGACCACCGCCTCGCCCTCGCCCCGGTGTTTGCGCAGCACCTCGAAGACGGTGCGGTTGTAGAGGTGGGTGTAGTAGTTGTGCATCCGCTCCGGGTCCGAACCGTCGGACCAGGCCACGTCCACCGGGACCCGCTCCCCGAAGTCGGTCTTGAAGCAGTCGACGCCCTGGTCGAGCACCGCCTCCAGCTTGGCCGCGTACCAGTCGCGGGCCGCCGCCGAGGTGAAGTCGACCAGCGCCATCCCCGGCTGCCACAGGTCCCACTGCCACACGCCCCCGTCCGGCCGCCGCAGCAGGTGCCCCAGCTCCCGGCCCTCGGCGAACAGCGGCGACCGCTGCGCGATGTACGGGTTGATCCACACGCTCACCCGCAGCCCCCGCTCGTGCAGCCGGGTCAGCATCCCCTCCGGGTCCGGGAAGACCCGGGGATCCCACCGGAAGTCGCACCAGTTGAACTCCCGCATCCAGAAGCAGTCGAAGTGGAAGACGGAGAGCGGGAGTTCACGCTCCCGCATGCCCTCGATGAAGGACGTGACCGTCTTCTCGTCGTACGACGTCGTGAAGGAGGTGGAGAGCCACAGGCCGAAGGACCAGGCGGGCGGCAGCGCCGGGCGGCCGGTGAGGGCGGTGTACTTGCGCAGGATGTCCCTCGGGCTGGGGCCGTGGATGACGTAGTACGTCAACTGCTGCGACTCCACGCTGAACTGGACCCGGGACACGGCCTCCGAACCGACCTCGAAGGACACCTTTCCCGGGTGGTCGACGAAGACCCCGTAGCCCGCGTCCGTCAGGTAGAAGGGCGTGTTCTTGTAGGCCTGTTCGGTGGCGGTGCCGCCGTCGGCGTTCCAGACGTCGACGACCTGGCCGTTCTTGACCAGCGGGCCGAAGCGTTCGCCGAGGCCGTAGACGGAGGTCCCGACACCGAGGCGGAGCTGCTCGCGCAGGTAGTGGGCGCCGGTCGCGGTGTCCCGCATGATGCCCATGCCCTTGGGGCCGCTGGAGGTGAGCACGCGGCCGCCGGAGAGGAAGTCGAGCCGCCAGGGCGAGGTGCGGCTCAGCCGCAGTGTCAGCGACCCGGACGTCAGGGTCGCGTACTCGTCGTCGTACGACACCTGGGACGCGGTGTCGCTCCGGTGGAGCTCGAACCGGGGGCCGCGGGGCCGCTCGCCCTCGAAGTGGGTGAAGGTGACGCCGATGACGTCGGGCATCGGGGTGTGCGCGCCGATGGTGACGACCGGTCCCTTCAGCAGGTCGCCGCGGTGCCGGATGGGCTGGGTCGGCGCGTGGATCTCCAGGGCGTCGTCCGTGGCCGTGACGTCGAGGACCTCGACCGGGTGGGCCGCGGTGACGCCCTCCCGGAGCAGCCAGTAGCCGTCGGTGAACTTCACTCACGTACCTCCTACTTGACGGCGCCCACGGCGATGCCCCGGGTGAGCGTGCGCTGGAAGACGAGGAAGAAGACGATGGCCGGCAGCACGCCGAGCAGGGCGGCCGCGTTGGTCATCGTGGCGTCCATCAGGCGCTGGCCCTGGAGGACCCCGAGGGCGACGGACACCGTCTGGTTGTCGTTGGAGATCAGCATGACCAGCGGGAGCAGGAACTCGTTCCAGGTCCAGATGAAGAAGAAGACCAGGAGCACGCCGAGGGTCGGGCGGCTGACCGGGACGACGATCCGGACCAGGATCTGCCACTTGTCCGCGCCGTCGATCCGGGCCGCCTCCACGATCTCGCGCGGGAACCGGCCGAGGACCGAGGAGAGCAGATACGTCCCGAACGCCGACTGGATCACCGTGAACACGATGATCACGCTGAGCCGGGTGTCGTACAGGCCCGCCTGCTTGCTCAGGTAGTAGAGCGGGTAGACCAGCGCCTCCTGCGGCAGCATGTTGGCGAGGACGAAGAAGGCCAGCACCCAGGTGCGGCCCCGGATCCGGCCGATGCCGATCGCGTACGCGTTCAGGACGGAGAGCGCGGTGGCGAGCACGGCCACCGAACCGCTGATGACGACCGAGTTGAGCAGCTTCCGGCTGTAGTCGACGCGCTGCCAGAAGTCCTCGAGTCCGTCCAGGTAGAGGCCGTGGGGGAGGCTCAGGGGGCCGTTCTGCGAGTACTCCGCCGGGGACTTGACCGCGTTGACCGCCACGATCAGGAACGGGACGACCATGAAGAGGGCGGCGAGGCAGAGGGCGAGGAGCACGGGGTAGCGGCGCAGGGCGGTCATGCGTCCTCCGTACGGCTCTGCAGCCTCAGGCCGATCAGGGACAGGGCGAGGATGACGGCCGTGAGGACCGTGGAGATCGCCGAGCCGTATCCGACCTGGGTCTTCTCGAAGAACGTGGTGAAGGAGAAGTAGGAGGGCACGTCGGTGGCGCCGCCCGGTCCGCCCTTGGTCAGGACGTACACCGCGCCGAAGACCTTGAGCGCGGCGATCGTGCACCAGGTCAGGACGACGTACACCTCGGGGCGCAGCTGTGGCAGCGTGACGTGCCGGAAGCGGCGCCACCAGCCGGCGCCGTCCAGCTCGGCCGCCTCGTACAGCTGCGGGTCGACGCGGCCGAGCCCGGCCATGAAGACGACCAGCGGGAAGCCGATTTGGACCCAGACCAGGACGCCCATGACCGTGTAGAGGGCGAGGCCGGGGTCGCCGAGCCAGTCCTGCTGCCACCCGCTCAGCCCGACCGCCTTCAGCAGGGCGTTGAGGGAGCCGTCGTCCGGGGCCAGGATCCAGCTCCAGACGATGCCGGCGACCGCGACCGGCAGCACCTGGGGGAGGTAGAAGCAGGCGCGCAGCACGGCGGCGATCCGGGTGCCGAAGTGCTTGCCGACGAAGTCGAACAGGGCGGCCGCCAGGACGAGGCCGAGGGCCGTGGGGATCGCGGCCATCGCGAGCACCATGAAGAGGCTGTGCCGGAAGGACGCCCAGAACTCGGAATCGTGCAGCAGCTCACGGTAGTTGGCCAGCCCCGACCAGCGCGGGCCGCCCACGCCCTGCCAGTCGGTGAAGCTCACGCCGGTGTTCATCAGGAACGGGACGACCACCACGGCGAGGAAGGCCAGGGCGCCCGGGAGGAGGAAGAGGGTGTAGGAGTCGCGGGGGCGGACCGGCACGCTCACTTCGTGCCCTTGTCGTACGCCGTCTGGAGGTTGCTCAGGTAGGCGTCCGGTTTCTCGCTCCCGGTGATCAGTTTCTGGGTCTCGGAGACGAGGGTGTCGTAGAAGCCGGCGACCGGCCAGTCGGGGTAGAAGGCGAGGCCGTCCCGTGACGACAGGGTGTTGAAGTCGGTGATGAGCTGCTTCGACTTGGGGTCGGTGACGGCGTCCGGGTCGGCGGCCACCGGGACTCCGCCCTTGTTGCCGAGCAGGTTCTGGATCTTCTTCGACATGGTGATGTCGATGAAGTCGTAGGCGAGGTCCTTGTTCCCGGAGTTCTTCGGTACCACCCAGAGGTTTCCGCCGGAGCCGAGGGTGAGGTCCGAGCCGGGCCACAGGAAGCTGCCCCAGTCGAACTCGGCCTCGGACTGGAAGCGGCCGTACCACCAGCTGCCGGAGAACAGGATCGGCGCCTTGCCCTGGATGAAGGAGACCCCGGCCTGTTCGGCGGTCGTCCCGGAGGACGTCTTGGCGATGTACCCCTTCCTCACCCAGTCGGCGAAGGTGTCGGCCGCGTAGGTCCAGGCGCTGTCGTGGAAGTCGGTCTTTCCCTTGTACAGCTCGTAGCTGTCGACCCACGAGCGGTCGGCCTTCGACAGCGCCAGCTGGTAGAGGTACTGCTGGGCCATGTACTCGGAGCCCGCGTTCGCCAGCGGTGTGACCTTGTGCCGCGTGAACTCGTCCATCGCGGCCGTCAGGTCGTCGAACGTCTTCGGTTCGGCGATCCCGTACTTCTTGAACAGCTCCTTGTTGTAGTAAACCATCGTGTACTCGGCATAGTTGGGCACTCCGTACCACTTGCCGGAGCCCATCACGCCCTCGGCGTCGTACTGGCTGGTGGTGCGCACGCCCGCGCTCAGCTTCTTGTCCCAGCCGCGCGCGGTCGCCTCGGCGGTCAGGTCGGTGAGGAGCCCCTGCCTGGAGAGGAGTCCCGCCGTCGCGTTGCCCTTGTTGTACTCCATGATGTCGGGCGCGTCGGAGGAGTTGAGGACCATCGGCGCGGTCTTCTGGATCTGCTCGAAGCTCTTCTCCTCGTACTTCACCTTGACGCCCGGGTGGGAGGCCTCGAACTCCTTGATGGCCTCGTTCCAGGCGACGCCCATCGCGCTGGTCGGGCCCTCGTAGTGCCACAGCCGCAGGGTCTTGCCGTCGGACGCGCCGCCGCCCGAGCCGCCGCAGGAGGTCAGCAGCAGCGATCCGGCGAGGATCGCCGCCGCGGTCGTCGTCCGCCGTCGTGTCGTCAGCATCCAATGCCTCCGGGGAGTCGGATGGATGGAGCTCGTCCCGCGCCGAATCGGTTCGATGCGAAACGTCGAAGCGCTTCGACGCAGGAAGGTAGGTGCGGGCCGGGTGGCCGTCAATGGGTGCGGCGGGAATTGTGGGAAGCGATTCGACTCATCGCCCTACCGGCCGCCCGGCCGGCCGTGTTGACCAGGAGGGCCGTGACGGCCGCGGCGGCCGGAACGGCGAACGCATCCGCCGGCCGGACGTGCTCCGCCGCCCAGCCGCCCGCCGCGGAGCCGGCCGCGACACCGGTCAGCAGGGCGGTCACCACCAGGCTCATCCCCTCGTTGAGACGGCCCTCGGGGGTGCGCTCCTGCACCAGGGTCATCGCCGTCACCATGGTCGGCGCGGTCGCCATGCCCGCCACGAGCAGAGCGGCGGCCAGCGCCCAGAGGCCGCCGGCGGCGCGGGCCGCGAGCAGGGGCAGGAACATCAGGACCGCCATCGACAGCAGGCAGACCGGCAGCCGCCGTTCGGCGGGCGCCGTCGGCCTGAGCGCCCCGAACACGAGCCCCGCGGCGCAGGAGCCGGCCGCCTGGAGGGCGAGGACCGCACCGGCCGCCGCACGGTGGCCCTGGGCGTCGGCGTAGGCGATGGTGACCACCTCCATCGACCCGAACACCGCACCGGTCGCGACGAAGCAGGCGAGGAGGACGACGAGGGAGGGGGCGAAGAGGGTGCCCTCCGCGGTACGGCCGGGCCGGGGCGGTGGCTCGGTGGCCCGCTGGGCGGCGAACAGCAGCATGCCGGCCAGCAGCAGGACCGCGCCGGCCAGCGTGCCGGCCTCCGGGAAGAACGTGCCGGTCAGGAAGGCCGCCAGTACCGGGCCGAGCATGAAGCACACCTCGTCCGCGGCCTGCTCGAAGGAGTTCGCGGTGTGCAGGGCGTCCGGGTCCGCGCGCAGCAGGTGGGCCCAGCGGGCGCGGGACATGCCGCCGAGGTTGGGGGTGGTGGCGGTGGCCGCGTAGGCGGCGAACAGGGTCCAGTCCGGGGTGCCGAAGCGGACGCAGAGCACCAGGGCGAGGCTGCCGAGCACCGCGGTGACGGTGGCGGGCACGGCGACCCGTGCCTGGCCGTACCGGTCGACCAGCCGTGCCACCCAGGGACCGGCCACCCCGGTCGCGGCGAGGCCGGTCGCGGTGACGGTACCGGCCAGGGCGTACGAGCCGCGGGCGCCGGCGATCATCACGACCGCGCTGACGCTGAACATGCCCATGGGCAGCCGCGCCAGCAGGTTCCCGGCGGTGAAGGCACGGGTGCCGGGCCGGGCGAAGAGGCGGCGGTAGGGGCCGGGCGGGCGGGAGTCGGGGCGGTGGCCGGTACGGGGTGCGAAGTCGACGGCGACGAGGGTGTCGGCGGTGACGGTGTACAGGGGGCGCGGGTGTGCCGGGGGGCGGGGCCCCGGCGGGGTCGGTGCGGTCGGGTGTGGCATGTGCATCACCGTCGCCCGGGGGCGGTCGAGGGGTCCAACACCTGCTCGGCGCCGATTCACGCACCCGTGTTGTAAGTTCGCCCGATGCCAGCGCCCGCCCACATCGATCCCCGGCTGCTGCGGGTCTTCGTGACCGTCGCCGAGGAACTGCACTTCACCCGCGCCGCCGCCCGGCTGTACGTCGCCCAGCAGGCCCTCAGTCGTGACGTGCGGCGGCTGGAACGGGAGCTGGGTGCCGAACTGTTCCTGCGCACCACCCGGCAGGTGACGCTGACCGTCGACGGTGTCCGGCTGCTGCCGTACGCCCGCCGGCTGCTGGCCGCCCAGGACGCGCTGCTCGCCGCCTTCGGGCAGGCCCGGCCGCTGCTGGTGGACCTCAACTCGCCCGGCCTGGAGACCGGCCGCCGGGTGCTGCGCCGGGCGCGCGAACTCGCCCCCGACGGCGAGCTGATGGCCCGCTACGAGAGCGGGCTCACCGGAGCGGCGGCCGAACTCCTCGCCGGGCGGCTCGACGCGTCCTTCGGCCGGTTCGCGGGACTGGATCCGGCGCTGCGCTCCGGTCTCGAACAACAGCCCGTACGGTTCGAACGGATGGCCGTAATTCTTCCCTCCGATCACCGGCTGGCGGAGCTGGCGGAGGTCCCGTTGGCCGCGCTGGCGGGCGAGACGGTGTACGCCGGCGCGGGCAACGAGCGCACTCTGGAATGGACTGACCTGGCGTTCTGCCTCTTCGAGGGGCGCGATGTCGCGGTCGCGCCGCCGCTGCCGCTGGCCGTCGGGGAGGAGGAGTTCGAGCGCATCATGGCCAAGAACCGGAACCCGATCCTCGCGGTAGTGGGATTTCCGGCCATACCTGGGACGGTCGCGCGGCCCCTCGTCGATCCCGTGCCCCTGTCGCCGGTGTCGCTCGTATGGCGAAAGGGGCTGGTCCATCCCGGAGTGGACGCCCTGCGGCGGGCGGCGGCCGAACTCGCGCGGGCGGAGGGATGGCTTCGGCGACCGTCCGACGGGTGGATTCCAGCCATTGATCAAGATGTGATGGACGACCACAAATGACACATCGGAAACACGGCATCCCCCCGTGCGCTAGCTTCGTGGCCCCGAGCGCGGAGAGCTAGAAGGGGGCGTTCGGAGACGGGTGGGGGCCCGGATCCGATGACGTGTGCTCGGGTTCGTCAGCGCGCCCGGAACAGTCCCGTGGGGGGATGCGTGCGCGTGAAGAACTGGCGAGAAGAAACCCAGCCCGAATTGCCGCAACTGGCACTGGACGCCCGTGATGTGCCACTGGCCGGAGGAGACCGACCGGAGTCGGCCTCGCAGGGCGCCGACGGCCTGGGTCCGTCCGGAACGGTCGCCATGAGCGCGGTCGCCGAGGCGGGCGAGGCGGCCGGGGCCAGTGGTCCGGCGGGGGCGAGTGCTCCGGGCGGGGCGAGTGGTCCGGGTGGGGCCGCCGAGGTGACCGGGGCGACCGAGGTGCTGCCGGTCGGCGCGGTGCGGGATCCGTGGGGCGCGGTCCTCGTCGATCCGATCCGCGGGGTCCCGGCCGGCGCGCGGCGCCCCCACCCGTTCCCCGCCCGGAACCCGGACCGGGCGCCGCACCCGGACGACGTCGGACAGGTCCGGATACGGCCGACCGGCGCGCCGGAGGTCTCCGACGCGCCGGTCTTCGTCGACGAGTCGGGACGCCGCAGCCGCCGGTTCCGCCGGATCGGGACGGCCGTCGGCCTCGCCTGCGCGGTCTACGCGGTGGTCATCGTCGTCACCCTGCTGTCGGGCAGTTCGGACGCGCCCTGGCTGCCGGTGCCCGGGCAGAACCACGACCGGCCGGCCGGCCGGGTCGACGGCCCGCCGCGGCCCGCGCGGTCATCGGACTCCTCCGGGGACGACGGCCCGGTGGCCGGTCCGGCCGTGAGCGGCGACGGCGCGACCCCGTCGGCCCGCTCCTCCTCCGGGACACCCGGGGCGAGGACGGCGGACGGCGGGCCGAGCGCCTCGGCGTCCGCGCGGCCGACGTCCTCCGTCCGGGCCACGGGCGCCCCGCCCGAGCCCGGTTCGTCGTCGGGGGCGCCCTCGCCGTCCGTGTCGGCCCCCGTGTCGGAGAGCCCGCCGCCGCCCGCCTCGTCGCCGCCGGCCTCGCCCAGCGAGTCGGCCGCACCGACCGGCTCAGGCCCGGTGGCGGAGCACGCGGCCCGCCGTGGCGGCACCCGCGCCCCCGTCCTGTAATGGGGTCCCGCACCCGTCCCGGCCCCGCCCCGCGAACCCGGACGCGGCCGCGGACCGGGACCCGTCGTCGCCGGGCCGCCCCCGCACCGCCCACCACCGGTCTCCGCCGCCGGCTGCCCATGCGCCTGACACTGCCCGTGCTCGTCCTCGTCGCCGTGATGGCGATGCTGATGCTGCGCGGCTACGTCCACAGCGAGATCCTCGCCGACCACCGGATCCGCCCCGAGGCCGCCTCCGACAGGGTCCCGGAGAAGATCCTGGACGGCGGCCCGGTCATCGACACCCGCGGCGGCCGTACGACGTCCCTGCGCATCCCCGACCACCGCCTGGTCCTCACCTTCGACGACGGCCCCGACCCGACCTGGACCCCGAAGGTCCTGGACGTGCTGAAGAAGCACCACGCGCACGCCGTCTTCTTCGTCACCGGCACCATGACCTCCCGCTCCCCGCGGCTGGTCCGGCGCATGGTGGCCGAGGGCCACGAGGTGGGCGTGCACACCTTCAGCCACCCCGACCTGTCGTACCAGTCGAAGAAGCGCATCGACTGGGAACTGTCCCAGACCCAGCTGGCGATCACCGGCGCCGCCGGTATCCGGACCTCCCTGTTCCGGCCGCCGTACTCCTCGTTCGCCGACGCCATGGACAACCGGTCCTGGCCGGTGACCCGGTACATCGGCAGCCGCGGCTACATCACGGTCGTCAACAACACCGACAGCGAGGACTGGCGCAAGCCGGGCGTCGACGCCATCGTCCGCAACGCGACCCCGCACGACGGCAGGGGCGCCATCGTGCTCATGCACGACTCGGGCGGCGACCGCCACCAGACGGTCCAGGCCCTGGACCGCCTCATCCCGCAACTCCAGCGCCGCGGCTACACGTTCGGCAACCTCACCGAGGTCCTGAACGCGCCCAGCGCCCACACCCCGGTCACCGGCCCCGACCTCTGGCAGGGCCGGGCCTGGATCTCCCTGGTCCAGGCCGCGGACGGGGCCACCGACGTACTGGTCGCCGGCCTCGCGGTGGTCGGCGCGGCGGTACTGGCCCGGTTCGCCCTGATGCTCTGGCTCTCCTTCGTGCACGCCCGCAGGGTCCGCCGCGGCAGCTTCAGCTGGGGCCCGCCGGTGACGGAACCGGTCTCCGTCCTGGTCCCCGCCTACAACGAGGCCAAGTGCATCGAGAACACGGTCCGTTCACTGACCGCGAGCGAGCACCCGGTCGAGATCCTCGTCGTCGACGACGGTTCCTCGGACGGCACCGCGCGGATCGTGGAGGACCTGGCGCTGCCGGACGTCCGGGTGATCCGCCAGACGAACGCGGGCAAGCCCGCCGCCCTCAACCGAGGCCTGGCCCACGCCCGGCACGACATCGTCGTGATGATGGACGGCGACACGGTCTTCGAACCCGCCACGGTAGGGGAACTGGTCCAGCCCTTCGGCGATCCACGGGTCGGCGCCGTCGCCGGCAACGCGAAGGTCGGCAACCGGGACTCGCTGATCGGCGCCTGGCAGCACATCGAGTACGTGATGGGCTTCAACCTGGACCGCCGGATGTACGACGTCCTGCGCTGCATGCCGACGATCCCCGGCGCGGTCGGCGCCTTCCGCCGTACCGCCCTGGAACGGGTCGGCGGCATGAGCGACGACACCCTCGCCGAGGACACCGACATCACGATGGCCATCCACCGGGACGGCTGGCGGGTGGTCTACGCCGAGCGGGCACGGGCCTGGACCGAGGCCCCGGAGTCCGTCTCCCAGCTCTGGTCCCAGCGCTACCGCTGGTCGTACGGCACCATGCAGGCGATCTGGAAGCACCGCGGGGCGCTCCTCGACCGGGGCCCGTCGGGCCGCTTCGGCCGCGTCGGCCTGCCCCTGGTGTCCCTCTTCATGGTCGTGGCCCCGCTCCTCGCCCCGCTGATCGACGCGTTCCTCCTCTACGGCATCGTCTTCGGCCCGACGCAGAAGACGATCGGCGCCTGGCTGGGCGTCCTGGCCGTGCAGGCGGTCTGCGCGGCCTACGCCTTCCGCCTGGACCGCGAACGCATGACCCACCTCGTCTCGCTGCCGCTCCAGCAGATCCTCTACCGACAGCTGATGTACGTCGTACTCCTGCAGTCCTGGATCACGGCCCTCACCGGCGGCCGGCTGCGCTGGCAGAAGCTGCGGCGCACGGGCGTGGTGGAGGCGCCGGGCGGCGGCGTCGACCAGGCGAAGGGGAGGCAGCCGGCATGACACAGTCCGAGACCGTCCCGGTCGAGACGCGGACGCCCGGACACGCCCGGGACCGCTACCTGGACCTGCTCCGCTCCCTCGCCCTGTTCCGCGTGGTGGTCTACCACCTGTTCGGCTGGCCCTGGCTGACCATCCTGTTCCCCTCCATGGGCGTGATGTTCGCGCTGGCGGGCTCGCTGATGGCCCGCAGCCTGAGCCGTCCGGCGGCGAACGTGATCCGCGGCAGGCTCCGCCGCCTCCTCCCGCCGCTGTGGCTGTTCAGCGCGGTCCTGCTGACGCTGCTGCTGACGGCCGGCTGGCACCCGCTGAAGGACCCCGACGTCGGCGGCGGCTGGGCCGGCCTGGCCCGACTGACCTCCTACGTCCTGCCGATCGGCGCCCCGCCCTACCCCGAACACCTGGGCTCGGCATCGGGGCTGCTGGACGACACCTGGGCGGAACAGGCGGCGGGCCCGCTGTGGTACCTGCGCGCGTACCTGTGGTTCGTGCTGCTGTCGCCCCTGCTGTTGCGGGCGTTCCGCAGGTGGCCCCTGCCGACGGTCCTGGCCCCCCTGGCGCTGACCGCGGTGGTCGGCACGGGCCTGGTCGCGATCCCCGGCGAGACGGGCAACGCGGTCACGGACTTCGCGGTGTACGGCGGCTGCTGGATCCTGGGCTTCGCGCACCAGGTGGGCGTACTGGCACGCGTCCCGCGCTACGCGGCGGTCTCCCTGTCCTGCCTGGTGATGGCGGTGGGCCTGTGGTGGGCGTCGGGCCACCCGGGCCCCGAGGGCTGGGACCTCAACGACATTCCCCTCGCACAGGCCTGCTGGTCGTTCGGCGCCGTGGTGCTGCTGCTGCAGTACTCCCCGTCCTGGCGGGAGCTGCCGGGCCGCCTGCGCCGCTGGGACAGGCCGATCACCCTCGCCAACAACCGCGCGGTGACGATCTACCTCTGGCACAACGCCCTGATCATGGCGACGTTCCCGCTCCTCGACGCGGCGTACGACCTGCCCTTCATGTCCTCCGACCGGGCGGCCTCCCTGCTGGACTCGACGTACGGCCTCTGGACGTTCGTGATGGTGTGGCCCCTGCTCGCGCTGGCGGTGCTTGCCTTCGGGTGGGTGGAGGACGTGGCGGCCGGCCGGAGTCCGCGGCTGTGGCCGGACGGTCCGGGAAGGCGGCACGGAACGTCGCGCCGGAGGCGGCCCTGAGGCGCCGCCTGTCGCCTGTCGCTTCCGGGCCCGGGCTCGGGCCCGGGCCCTCAGCGGCGCCGGTAGCGCAGACTGCGCCGGCCGTCTTCGAACGCGTCCACGGCGAGCGCCCACCAGTACTCCAGCTTGTCGCCGACCGTCACGTACACCCACCGGCGCTTGAACCACGGCGGCAGATCCCGGAACGGCACGAAGGCCAACGTGTCCCGGACGGGATGCTCCGCGGCACCGCCGGGGCCCTCGGCACGCAGGGCCGCGAACAGCTCCGGGGTCAGAGCCCCGTTCAGCCGCGCCGCGTGTCCCACCGCGGTGAAGGCGTAGCCACGCTGCTCGCGGTCCGGCAGCCGAGTCGCCCGGAGGATCCGGGGAGACGCCTCCTCCAACGGGCAGTTGAATGCCAGCCCGATCGCCGCGGTACCGATACGGCGTTCCCCGCGCTCGAACGCCGCGTCCCACTCGGCGGGATCGTCAAGACCCAGCAGACCCTCGCCGCTCGCCCAGTTCCCCTCGGACACCATGCCCGGTCCTCGCCCTCCGTCCGTCCCTTGGACCTGTACTCCGGCTCAGTGCCATACCCCGGGATGAAGCGCCGCCCCTACGCACCCGTCCCTCGTGGTGACGATCAGGTCGGACTGCCGGACGCGGCCCGCGATCTTCGCGTGGTCGAAATCACGGAACCCGAGGATGAAGCTCAGGGAGACGGCGGGCCGGTCCAGGGGATCGCCGTCGAGGTCCACGGCCGAGTTCGCACGGTCGGCGCCTTGGCAGAGGACCGATACGAACGTGGGGAAGTGTTCCGTCCGCAGCAGGAGATCGGCGTCGTGCACCACACACACGATCCCCGCGCCTCCTCCCGTGACCTCGCCGCAGAGGTCGTCCAGGCAGTCGACCAGGGCGTCCCAGTTCCGGCCGAAGTAGCCGGGGAAGCGCAGGGTTTCCGCGAAGGCGCGGAACACGCCCTGTTCGGTGGACAGTTCGCGGGCGTCGAAGTGATGGATCCGCCCACCCCTCGCCGTGATCCCGGCCGACCGCCGCCGGACTTCGGCGGACTCCTCCGGCACAAGGATCACCCACGGTTCGGCGGGGCCCACGTGCTGCGTCATGACGGTCTCTCCTTCCCCTGGCGGTCCTGTGCAGGGAATCCCATGTCAATGATCCAGTACTCGGATCCCTCGGTGCCGGCCGCACAGACCCGGTGACCGCTCGAGGAACGGGAGATGAGAAGGAGATCTCCTTCCCGGTCCGCCAACGCCGGAATATCGGTCGCCGGAGTCAGCCCGACCTGAACCCACCCGTGGCTCATACTGCCGATCGCGAGAGATGCTCCGTCGTCGACGACCACTCATCCCGCCCGTGCGCAGGCCTTCCAGACGTCGTTGATCAGGCGCTTCCGTATCCTCGATCTCCGCATCCACGGCAACTCCCGAGCTCCGTCGCGCACGTCCCCTCAATAAACCTGTGCACGCGTGAAGTTACAGGTCAGATCTGTTCGCGGAGAAGGCGATTCCGTGGCCGACGCGTGGAGCCGCCATTGCCTCCGGGAAGCCCGACCCGTCCGGCAGTCCTTCGTGCGGGCCGACCGGGCGTCGTGGCGATGTCACGAGACGGCACCAAAGCGGAGGCGGGGGTGCTGATTTGGGTGACTATGATGAGCGATACGCGTTTCGTGCGGCCCGGTCGCAGCAAATCGCTCTGGTGCGTTCCGGATGGACCTCGATACCGTATTCGCTGCTTCGCAGACCCCAATCGCCCCACCAGGAGCCCACCGTGACCCGCCGTTCCCGCCGCCTGTTCACGACAGCCACCGCCGGTGTGACGGCCGCGCTCCTGCTCGCCGGCTGCGGCGGAGGCGGCGGAGACAAGTCCGACGCGAACGACAAGATCGCGGGCGCGGACACGGGGGCGTCGGGTTCGGCTACGCCGAGTGCGTCGGCTTCGGCGGCCGACGACGGGGGGCGGCCGAAGATCACGTTTCCTTCCTCCGCCTCGAATGTTTTCGAGGACCAGAAATCCGGCGATGCCACCAAGGACGCGGTCCTCGCGGACAGTGCCCTGAGTGTGAATTCCATGGATGACGCGATCTTCCAGGGAAGCACGAGTGCGAAGGCCCTCGGTTTCTACAACGCGGACAAGGCACTGGGTGCGGCGATCACCTACGTGCAGGGCTACATCGACAAGGGCGACACGTGGATCGGCAGGACCCGGTATTTCGACCGCCAGGTGACACTGTCCGGGGCTAAGAGCGCATACGTCACCTACTGTTCCGACGAGAGCAAGTCGTTCCTGAAGAACAGGAAGACCGGCAAGGTCAAGAACACGCCGACGACCGCGGACAGTTACGTCTTGTACCACACCAAGCTTGCGAAGAACGCCAAGGGTATTTGGCAGACTACGGACATTGTGTCGAATCGGGGGGACAAGGCATGCCAGCCGTAGGGAAGTTGGCAAAGGGGGCAGCGGTCCTCTCGCTCGCGTGGGTTACGGTCTGTGTCTCACAGACCGCTTACGCGGGTGGACGCGGAGACGACGGGACAGCGACCACCGAGACGCAGGAGCACGGGAATTCCTCCGATGATGGCAAGCTCTCCTCGACCGTCGGAGTGATCCGGTACGACCGTTCCAAGAACGGTTCGGGCGGCTCCGTCGGCCCTGTCAGTTCCGTCACGTCCTGGACCCCACCGGCCTGCTGGTATGCCCCGAAGTACTCCCCGGCGGACTTCCAGGCGTACGTGGAGCCGATCTGGGAGGCCGGTTCGACAGGTGACGCGTGGGACGCGAGTCAGCGTGACCGCTATGTCGACGGTCACCCCTACAAGGACTTCAACAAGGACAAGGCCGGCAAGGGCTACTGGTGGGACTCGTACGTCAACAAGTCCTTCCCGCCCGGCTGGGACAAGTGCGACCAGCCCTATTTCTGGGTGGACACCGGCGACGCACCGCCCGCTGACATCCCTAACACCGTGACACCCGAGATCCTCGCCAAACTCGCGTACAACGAGATCCGCGTGCCCTCCAAGGACGTGAGTCTGGCTCCCGCGAACACGACCAAGGTCAACCTGCCCACCTGGGCATGGCTGGACGGGGCAACGTTCAAGCCGGTGTCGGTCACCGCACGCATCGACGTCCTCGGCATGTGGGCGACGACGACTGCTGAACCCGTCGCTCTCAAGATCGACCCGGGTACGTCCGACGCGGTCACCTACCCGGCGTCGGGTGTCTGCCAGATCCACAACCACACGGTGGGGGAGAAGTACGGCGCCGGCGACGCGGACAGGACGCCCCCCTGCGGAGTGAGGTACCTGCACTCGTCCGGCGACGGCACCTACCAGCTGAAGGCCACGGTCACCTGGCACATCAGCTGGACCGGCAGCGACGGCGGCGCCCCCCACGACCTGCCCGACGGCACCTTCGGCCGGTCCCAGGACGTCACCGTGCAGGAGATCCAGTCCGTCAACAGGTGAACGAAGAGCCGGTCTGAGCTCTCCGGTGGGGGAAGGTGTCGTGGGCGACAGGACCAGGATCGACGATCTCGACGTGCTCAAGAGCGTCTCCACGGGCATCGAGAAGATCGTCGGGGAGCTGCAGGGACTGGACGACAAGGGCGAGTACGGCTGGAGCCGGGAGGTCGTCGGTCATGAGGAACTCACCGACCGGCTCGACGACTTCGCCGACAACTGGGACTACAAGCGGGGCAAGCTCGAAGGGGAGCTGGCCAAGCTCGCGGGAATCACGAAGGCGGCCGCCCAGGCGTACGAGCAGATCGACACCGACCTAGCCGACGCGGTCCGTGACCAGGAGAAGAAGCCCCGACGGCAGGGGGGATGATGTCCCGTCCGAAGGACTGGTCACCGGTCGAGCTGGACTCCGACCCGGTGCCCGGGGACCCGGAGGCAGTGGCGAAGCTGGGCCGGCGATTCCGCTCGGTGGCCGACGCCATCAGGAGACAGACGGGCAACATCGAGGCCCTGTGCGGAGTGGACGGCTGGCAGAGCGACGCCGCCGACGAGTTCCGCAAGACGGCCGAGGGGACCGTCGGTCGGCTGAAGAAGGTCCTGGACCGTTTCGAGACGGCTGCCGACCTCCTGGGCGAGCAGACGGACCGGCCCGACGAGAAGTACGCCTCCGTCCTGGCGTCCTCCCAGCAGGCCGCGGACAGGGCCCGTGGCGACGCCGAACGCGACCGCGACGAGCGGGACCGCCTCGGCAGGTCACTCGATGCCCTCGACAAGTCCGCGAGTGACTACGCGCAGAAGAAGCACGACCTGGTCACCAGGCGGGACGAGGCCGACAGCCGCGTGAAGGACGCCGTCACCCGGGTGCACGCGGCCAGGAACGCCCGCGACCGGGCCGGGGAGAAGGCGGCCCGGGCCCTTGAGGCGCTCGTCGACCACGACGGCCTGAAGGACTCCACCTGGGAGAACGTCAAGGGCGCGCTCAAGAGCGTCGCGGACATCGCCGGCTGGGTGGCGACGGCCTGCGCCCTCGCCTCGCTGCTGGTGGGCTGGATCCCGGTGATCGGCTGGGCCCTGGCGGGCGTGCTGGACGCGATCGCCCTGCTCGCGACCGTGGTGTCCCTCGCCTGCCACCTGGTGCTGGTCTTCTCGGGAGACGCGAGCATCGCCGACCTGGTCCTGGACGGCGTGGCCTTGCTCACGCTCGGTCTGGGCCGTGCCGCACTGAGCGCGGGCAGGGCCGCCGCGACGGGCGTACGCGGGGTGCAGACGGCGAGCCGCTCCGCCCGGGCGGACTTCCTCGCGGCCAACTCGCTGTCCGGCAGATCGGCGAAGGCGGCCAACACCCTGAAGGGGAAGGCTGCGAAGGCCGCGAACCAAGCTGCCCAAGCGGCGTCACGGAGACTGGCGGGCGATCTGCCGGGGGTCTTCGGGAAGCTGGGGGAGTTCAAGCATGTCCTGAACCCCAAGGTGCTCTACCGGGACACGGCGGACGCCGTGAAGGGCCTCAAGGACTTCAAAGACGTGGGGAGGCTCTTCGGAAAGGATGCCTGGCGGGGAGCCCGGCCCTTCGGAAATCCGGAGTGGGTCGAGTCCAGCAAGGCGCTCCAGGAGGTCCCGATTCTCGGCAAGTTCGAGAGCATGGGTGGTGTGAAGTTCACCGACTACGTGCGGTCCGCCGGGCAGAGATGGCTCGGTTACACCGCCGCGGCGACCGCCGTCGACGGGAACGACAAGCTCCACGGCCTGACGGAATGGGATGATCCGTACAACAAGTGGAAGTCCGCTTGGACAGCGGGTTAGTGGCGTTCAGGAGGAATTCCGAGTGGGTGACGACGTGACGTGGCAGTGTCTGATCTCCGAACCCGACGGCAGTATCAGGCTTCCCGTGGGAGAGGGCGCGGAGTTCGGGGAGTGGGCCAGGCGGGCCGCCCGAAAGCACCTGGGAGCAGATGCTCCCCGAGGCGAGATCCGTGAACTCGCGGCGGTGCTGGCCCGAGTGGCGGCCACGGCCGATCTGGGCGATCCCACGTTCGCCTACGCCTATGTGATCGACGCGGCGAAGGCGTTGACCGCGGTCTACGAGGTACACGACTACGACGGCGAGGGGTACCGGTCCACGGACCGTCTTCCCGGACTCCTGGACATGGTCCTTCCCTCCTCGCCCGAGCGGCGGAGCATGACCGAGGTGAACCTTCCGGCGGGGCCCGGTGTACGGGTCCAGGAACTCCTCTCGGTCGAGACCGGTTCGCTCTTCAAAAAGAAGACGATGATGGAGACGGTCACCTATGCGGTGCTGCCACCGCAGGTCGACAACGTCCTCGCCTTCCGGATGTCGTGGACCAATCTGGTCTTCAGCGAGCCGCTCCTGGAGTTGGCGCAGACGCTGGCCGAGTCGCTGGAACTGGCCGAGGCGAAGGAAGGCTGACGGAATGCCGGACCTCGTCGCCGACGGTCCAAGGGACGGAGGGACGCTCCCTCCGAGCGACTACGGACTGCTCGTTCCGGACGGCTGGTTCAGGATTCCGCTCGAACCCGGCAGCTGGAAATCGCCCATCCGCGCACTGGCCGACCGGGTCTTCGACGGCCAGGACGACGCGGTGCTCCTCAAGCGGGAATTCGCCAAGGCCGTGGGTGCGCGCGCGGAGGAGGGCTACGAGAACGGCGGCGTCGAGCTCTACATCTCGACGGCTTCCATCGGCCCGGTACCTCTCTCCTGCTCGCTCCTGGTGACAGTGGCTCCGGCCGGGGAGGACCTCCGCCTCGAAGCCAGGGGCCGGTTGCAGGAGATCACCGACGTCGTCCTTCCCTTCGCGGGACCCGCGACGACACGGCGTACCCGGAAGGTCCCGGACGCCGAGGACCCGACCGGCAACCGACTGCCCGTCACCGTCGTGGACTACGCGGTCAGGGTGCCCAACACCGGGGCGGTCCTGCTGCTCACGTTCTCGACTTCCTTGGACATGTTCGCCGACGCCATGACCGACTTGTTCGACGCGGTCGCCAAGTCGTTGCACTGGAAGTGACCACCACCGGTCGCACCCCCGGGCTCACGCGTCCGCGTACTTCGTGTCCGCCGCCGGGTCCAGTGCCAGCCGGTAGCCCCGTTTGACCACGGTCTGGATCAGCTTCGGCGCGCCCAGGGCCGTACGGAGGCGGGCCATCGCCGTCTCCACCGCGTGCTCGTCGCGGCCCGCGCCCGGCAGGGCCCGCAGGAGTTCGGCGCGGGCCACCACCCAGCCCGGCCGGCGGGAGAGCGCCCGCAGCAGGGAGATCCCGGTCGGCGGCACCGGCCGCAGCACGCCGTCGACGAGGACCGCGTGCCCGCGGATCTCCACGCGGTGCCCGGCGACGGGCAACGTCCGCGCCCGGGAGGGGAGTTCCCGGCAGAGAAGCTGTACGAGGGGACCGAGCCGGAAGCGTTCCGGCTGGACCGTGTCGACGCCGAGGGCCTGGAGCGGCAGCGCGGTGACCGGGCCGACGCACGCGGGGACGACGTCGTGGCCGAGGGCGGCGAGCAGTTCGGCGAGCAGCCCGCGGTGCTCGGCGCGGGAGAGGAGCGAGGCGGCGGCCGGCGCGCTGGTGAAGGTGAGCGCGTCGACCGAACGGGAGACGACCGCGTCCAGCAGCCGGTCCACCGGCCCGAGGTCCTCCGGCGGCATCCACCGGTACACCGGCACCGGAAGCACCTCCGCGCCCGCCGCCCGCAGCGACTCCACGAACCCCGGCAGCGGCTCCCCGTGCAGCTGGACGGCGATCCGGCGGCCGTCGACGCCCTCCTCCAGGAGCCGGTCCAGCACCTCGGCCATGGACTCGGATGACGGCGACCACTTCTCGGTCAGCCCGGCGGCCCGGATCGCCCCCTTGACCTTGGGTCCCCGGGCCAGCAGCTCCACGTCCCGCAGCCGGCCGAGCAGTTGGTCGCCGAAGCCCCACCCGTCGGCGGCCTCGACCCATCCCCGGAACCCGATCGCGGTGGTCGCCACGACCACGTCCGGCGCCCGGTCGATGATCTCCTCGGTGGCGGTGAGCAGTTCGCCGTCGTCGGCCAGCGGCACGATGCGCAGGGCGGGGGCGTGCAGCACGGCGGCACCGCGCCTTTGCAGCAGCGCCCCGAGTTCGTCGGCGCGGCGCGCGGCCGTGACCCCCACGGTGAATCCCGCGAGAGGCCCGGGCGGACCGGGTTCCGGCCGCTGCTGTTCCTCGTCCATGGCTGTTCTCCTAGCTGACCCGCATGCCGGACGAGCCTGTCAACGACGCGTGACGGGTTCGGTTCGGCCCCATGTCACCAGTGTTACGTCACACCTCGGCGTAGCCGAGCCGGGTCTTCGGCTCCGTGGCGGTCGCGGTCCGCCTTTGCCCGTCCGGCCGGCGAAGGTATACGGCCCAGGTCACGGCGAAGCACAGGCCGTAGAAGACCAGGAAGGCGACGAAGGCGCCGGTGCCGCTGCCGTAGGAGAGGTACGACTGCCGGAAGGCGAGGTTGATGCCGACGCCGCCGAGCGCGCCGACCGCGCCGATCAGGCCCATGGAGGCCCCGGACAGCCGTCGCCCGTAGGACGCGGCCTCCTCCCCGGTGAGCCCCCTGGCGAGGGCCTTGGCCCGGAAGATGCCGGGGATCATCTTGTACGTCGATCCGTTGCCGAGCCCGCTGAGCGCGAACAGCACGACGAACACGGTCACGAACAGGGGCAGGGACTTCTGCGGGGCGGATATGACGAGGAGGCCGGTGGCGGCGGCCATGCCGACGTAGTTCCAGAGCGTGATCCGCGCCCCGCCGTACCGGTCGGCGAGCCGTCCGCCGACGGGCCGGAGCAGGGAGCCGAGCAGCGGGCCGATGAAGGTGAGACCGGCGGCCTGCAGGGGCGTACGGCCGAACTGGACCTGGAGGACCTGCCCGAACGCGAAGGCGTACCCGATGAACGACCCGAACGTCCCGACGTAGAGGAAGGACATGACCCAGGTGTGTCCGTCCTTCGCCGCGTCGATCGCCGCGCCGGTGTCGTTCCTCACGGTCGCGAGGTTGTCCATGAAGAGCGCGGCGAGGACGGCGGCGACGACGATCAGCGGGATGTAGATCCCGAGCAGCACCCGGGGCCCGCCGCCGGCCCCGATGATCACGAGGGCGGCCAGCTGGATGACGGGGACACCGATGTTCCCGCCTCCCGCGTTGAGTCCGAGCGCCCAGCCCTTCTTCTCCATCGGGAAGAAGGCGTTGATGTTGGTCATGCTGCTGGCGAAGTTCCCGCCGCCGACACCGGCCAGCAGGCCGACGAGCAGGAAGGTGCCGAAGGAGGTGCCCGGCTTCGTCACGGCGAACGCGGCGACTGTGGGGACGAGGAGGAGGGCCGCGGAGACGACCGTCCAGTTCCGGCCGCCGAACAGCGCGACGGCGAAGGTGTACGGCACCCGGACGACCGCGCCGACCAGCGTGACCATCGAGGTCAGCAGGAACTTGTCGGCGGGGCTCAGGCCGTACTCCGGGCCCATGAACAGCACCAGCACGGACCACATGGTCCAGACCGAGAACCCGATGTGCTCGGAGAGGACCGAGAAGGCCAGGTTCCGCCGGGCGACCTTCTCACCGGTCGCGTTCCAGAACGTCTCGTCCTCCGGATCCCATTCCTTGATCCAGCGACTGCGTGGGTCGGGGGCTGGGGCTGTCATGACGCCTCCACGGTGCTCCGCGTGCTCGGCCTGCTACGACTGACTGGGCCACGAAGGTAGGGAGGCGGCGTTTCCGCCCTGTGGCTGTGGGTGACCGGAAGGGAACGTTGCTCTCACCCCGGGGCGAGGGCGCGTGAGAGGTGCGGGACGGTCCGGATCCGGCGCGGCGGGCGACCGGCGGGGCGGCCGGGCGTCGTACGACGTTGTGGGGACCGGTCCGCGGCGACCCGCCGTAACCGGCGGCTCGCGGGCCGCCACTCGGGTCCGTTCCCTCCCCGCCCGGCCGGGCCGTCCCGCGCGGGGACGTGCGCGCGACCGTGCGTGCCCCGGATCGGCGGGCGTGCGCTCTGCCGGACCGGGCCGGCCGGGCGGCACCCTGTCGCCGGGCCGAGGCACACGGGGGGATCGGGAGATGACACGCTGGCGGCCGCTGCCGCCCACGCTGCCGGGAGCGGCCCGGCAACTGGTCGAGCACCTGCGGGTCATGAAGGGCCGTACCGGACTCAGTCTCGCCGGTCTGGCCCGGCGCACCGCGTACAGCAAGTCGTCCTGGCAGCGCTATCTGAGCGGGGACCGGCTGCCGCCGAGGAGCGCCGCCCAGGTGCTGTGCCGGCTCGGCGGCGGCGACCAGACGCGGCTGCTGGCGCTGTGGGAACTGGCCGAACAGGCCTGGCCGCAGGGCGCGGTGGAGCCACCGGTACCGGCGCCACCAGCGTCGGCGCCACCGGCGTGGCGACCGCCGTCCGCACGGACACCGGCGCTGGAAACGGAGCCGGCCACCGAGCCGGCTGTCGAATCGGCGTTCGCAGGACACAGCGTCCCGGCGGCGGGCGGCCGGGGCGAGGGCCGCCGGGGGATCCGGACCGAACGGGGACGGCCCGCGCCGCACGCACCGGTGTCCCCGCCGGGCGCGGGTCGGACGGGAACCTCGCGGAAGACGGGTACGAGGGGTTCCGGCCGCCCGCCGGGCCGGGCACTGTGTGAGGACACGGTTCCCTGTCCTAGGCGGTGGCGGGCACATGGCACTGGGTACGGAGACGGCCCCGTACGAGCTGCGCTTCGACGCCGGGCGGATCTGCCTGGATCTGCTGGCGACCACGCATCCCGGCGAACGGCTGGACGCGCTCGAACCGTTGCGGGCCTGGATAAGGGGCTCCGGCCTCGTCCCGCCGGGCACCCCGCTGGCGCACGCGGACCCCGGCTGGCTGGGAGCGTTCCGCGAACTGAGAGGCTATGTCGGGCAATTGGTGCGCGAGCGGAGCAACGGCCGCGGCGGTGTCCGGAACGTCCCGCGTCCCGGCTCCTACGACCTCGCGCTCGCCGGCGTCAACGACTTCGCCCGCGCCGCCGCGCCCCCGGCCCCGCGTGCCGTGCCCGGCGCGGACGGTTTCCTGGTGCGGGAGTTGACGGGTCCGCCCGAGTGCGCCGCGCTGCTCGCGGCCGTCGCCCGGGACGCCGTGGAGCTGCTCACCGACCCCGTGGCGCGGGCCGCGGTCAGGGAGTGCGAGGGTGACAACTGCCCGATCGTGTACCTCGACACCTCCCGGGGACGCAGACGCCGCTGGTGCTCCAGCGAGGTGTGCGGCAACCGTGAGCGGGTGGCGCGCCACCGCCGCCGCGCGGCCCTCGCCCGCGCCTGACGGCGGCCTCCCGGGCATTCCGCTTCTCCTCAACGGACGTCCCATTTACGGCATCTGCCGGATCTTCGGCCAAGTTCGGCGAACGTGATTTCGACAACATTCAGTTTGTCGGCGGTAACCTCCGGGCACCGCCGGGGCGTTCGGTGATGTGTCGGAAATGTAAAGATCAAGCGGTGGGAATGTGTGGTCATGTCCCGCTCGTCATGTCACTTCGCGGAAAATTGTGGGCTCTTGTTGAACACACCGCGAGCCACTTCCGTACCGGTGGGGGAGCGACCGACTGGGGGAACCCCCGGACACCGGAGGTGGGCGTGCGCAAGGATGCGGCCGTGGCCAATGAACGTGGATCGAGGGCCCGACATCGCATGTCCCAGCCCTCGGAGCCTGATGAGGAGCTGATGCGTGCCCTCTACCGAGAGCACGCCGGACCTCTCCTTGCGTATGTCCTTCGGCTGGTCGCCGGTGACCGGCAACGCGCCGAGGACGTCGTGCAAGAGACACTCATCCGTGCCTGGAAGAACGCCGGTCAGCTCAATCGGGCGACCGGATCGGTACGCCCCTGGCTGGTGACGGTCGCTCGCCGCATCGTCATCGACGGTCACCGCAGCCGGCAGGCCCGGCCGCAGGAGGTCGACCCGTCGCCGCTGGAGGTCATCCCCGCGGAGGACGAGATCGACAAGGCGCTGTGGCTGATGACGCTGTCCGACGCGCTCGACGACCTGACCCCGGCCCACCGGGAGGTGCTCGTCGAGACGTACTTCAAGGGGCGTACCGTCAACGAGGCGGCCGAAACGCTGGGTATACCCAGCGGCACCGTGCGCTCACGGGTTTTCTATGCCCTGCGGTCGATGAAGCTGGCACTGGAGGAGCGGGGGGTGACGGCGTGATGAGTGTGTACGGGGGACACGGCGGGTTCGGCACAGGTGGTTCGGGTATGTCTGGTGCTATGCAGGAATCTCCGGTGCCCAATGAGCACGAGACGGTCGGGGCGTACGCGCTGGGGATTCTCGACGATGCCGAGGCGACCGCTTTCGAGGCCCATCTGGCCGGGTGCGAATGGTGCGCCCAGCAGCTCGACGAGCTGGCCGGAATGGAACCCATGCTGGCGGCCCTGGCGGATCTTCCGGGTTCCGGTTCCACACCGTCCATCGGCGAGTCGCTGTCCGCGAGGCCCAGCCCGCGGATGGTCGAGAAGCTGGTCGTGGAGGTCGCCGACAAGCGCAAGGTCCGTACCCGGCGCAGCCTCTTCGGTCTGGCGGCCTCGGTCGTGCTGATCGCGGGCGGCACGGCGGCCGGCGTGGCGCTGAGCGGCACGGACAGCGGCGCCGGCACGGACATGGCGATGGGTCCCGCCCAGACGGCCTTCCAGACGATGTCCGACAAGACGACGGCCACGGACCCGACGACCCACGTCACCGCGACCGTCGCCGTCGAGAAGAAGGACTGGGGCACCCACGCGGTCCTCCAGCTCAAGAACGTCACCGGCCCGAAGAAGTGCTCGCTGATCGCCGTCGGCAAGAACGGCGAGCGCGAGACGGTGACCTCCTGGTCCGTCCCGACCTGGGGATACGGCATCACGGACGCCAAGTCGGAGAAGGCCAAGACGCCTCTCTACGTGCACGGCGGCGCCGCCTTCACCCCCACGCAGATCGACCACTTCGAAGTCATGACGTTCGACGGGAAGAAGCTGGTCTCGGTGAGCGCGTAGCTTCAGCGGGCCCCCTTCGCGTACGGTTGACGGCTGCCCAGCACGTCAGAAGGGGGCCCGGTGGCCGCTCAGGCTCAACAATCCGCGGTCGGCCCTCACGGCCCGGAACAGGACTCCGCCCAGGATTCCGTCCGGGACCGTGAGATCAGCGTCGAACAGGAACACCTCGACCGGGTGTACCAGCGCCTCGAGGAGAAGATCCACGAGGCGGAATTCCTCATGAACGACGCGGCCAAGCGCGGCCAGGTGGGCACGCCCGGCGCGCTCGCCGAGCGGGACGCCCAGGTGTTCCGCGCGGGCGTCCACCTCAACCGGCTCAACAACGAGTTCGAGGACTTCCTCTTCGGCCGCATCGACCTGCTCCTCGGCAAGGACGGCAAGAAGGGCCCGGACGGCGCCTACACGGCCGTCGAGCCCGCCGAGGGCGCGGTCCGCGCCGACAACACCGCCGACATCGCCGAGACCCTGCACATCGGCCGGATCGGCGTCCTCGACCAGGACTACGCGCCCCTGGTCATCGACTGGCGGGCTCCGGCCGCCGCGCCGTTCTACAGGTCCACTCCGGTGGATCCCGGGCGTGTCGTACGCCGCCGGGTGATCCGCTCCAAGGGCCGCCGGGTCCTCGGCGTCGAGGACGACCTGATGCGCCCGGAGCTGACCGCCCGCCTGGACGGCGACACCCTGCCCGTCATCGGCGACGGCGCCCTGATGGCCGCCCTCGGCCAGGCCCGCACCCACTCCATGCGGGACATCGTCGCCTCCATCCAGGCCGAGCAGGACATGGTCATCCGGGCCCCCGCCGCCTCCGTCACCTACGTCGAGGGCGGCCCCGGCACGGGCAAGACGGCCGTGGCCCTGCACCGCGCCGCCTACCTGCTCTACCAGGACCGGCGCCGGTACGCGGGCGGCATCCTGATCGTCTCCCCGACCCCGCTGCTGGTCGCGTACACCGAGGGCGTCCTGCCGTCCCTCGGCGAGGAGGGCCAGGTGGCCATCCGCGCCATCGGCTCGCTCGTCGACGGCGCCGAGGCCACCCTCTACGACACGCCCGCCACCGCCCGGGCCAAGGGCTCCTCCCGGATGCTCCGGGTGCTGCGCAAGGCGGCCCGCGGCGCCCTGGAGGGGAACGACGCGCCGGCCCGGCTCCGAGTCGTCGCCTTCGGCCGCCGCCTGGAGCTGGAGGCCGAGGAACTCGACCGCGTCAGACACAACGCGCTCGGCGGCACGGCCCCCGTCAACCTGCTGCGGCCGCGCGCCCGCAAGCTGCTGCTGGACGCCCTGTGGGCCCGCTCCGGCGCGGCCGGCCGGCACAGCGACCCCGAGCTCGCCGCCGAACTGCGCTCCTCCTTCGACGAGGACATCGTCACGGAGGACTCCTTCATCGAGTTCCTCGACGCCTGGTGGCCCGAGCTGACCCCGCAGGCCGTCCTCGCCGCGATGGCCGACGAGCGCCGCCTCGGCCGCTGGGCCCGGCGGATCCTCAACCCCGGCGAGATCCGCAGGGTCGCCCGCTCGCTGCGCCGGGACGGCCGCACCGTGCACGACATCGCCATGCTCGACGAACTCCAGGCCGTCCTCGGTGCCCCGGTCCGCCCCCGCAAGAAGCGCGAACTGGACCCGCTGGACCAGCTCACCGGCCTGGAGGAGCTGATGCCGACGCGCGAGGAGTCCCAGCGCGAGCGCGCCGAACGGCTCGCCCAGGAACGCGTCGAGTACGCGCACGTCATCGTCGACGAGGCGCAGGACCTCACCCCCATGCAGTGGCGGATGGTCGGCCGCCGCGGCCGGCACGCCACCTGGACGGTGGTCGGCGACCCCGCCCAGTCCTCCTGGTCCGACCCGGACGAGGCCGCAGAGGCGCGGGACGAGGCGCTCGGCAGCCGCCCGCGCCGCCGCTTCGAGCTGACCGTGAACTACCGGAACCCGGCGGAGATCGCCGAGCTCGCCGCGAAGGTGCTGGCCCTGGCCATGCCCGGCTCGAAGTCGCCCTCAGCGGTCCGCTCCACCGGCGTCGAGCCGCGTTTCGTGGTCGTCCGGGACTCCCTGGAGAAGACCGTGCGCGCGGCGGCCGAACAGCTCCTCGACCTGGTCGACGGCACGGTCGGCGTGGTCGTCGCCATGGACCGGCGCGCCGAGGCCGCCCGCTGGCTCGCCGGGCTCGGCGACCGGGTGGTGGCGCTCGGCAGCCTGGAGGCCAAGGGCCTGGAGTACGACGCGACGGTCGTCGTGTCGCCCGCGGAGATCGCCGACGAGTCCCCGGCCGGGCTGCGCGTGCTGTACGTGGCCCTCACCCGGGCGACGCAACAGCTGACGGTGGTCTCCGGGGAGCGTGACGAACCCGACGCGGCGGGGGTTCCCGACCTGCTCAGGGAGTGATCGGGGCGATGGGCACAGGGCCGTTCGGCCGAAGGTTTCCTGTGAAGTACGCCGACGGGAATGGCCGTACGGGATCTGTTTGTTAGCCTTGTCGTGACACCGGCTCGATCCAAGCCCCCGGGCCCAACCTTCGTCGCCACGAGCGACCACTTGCCGCGAGGCGAGCATGGCGGGTCGGTGTCATGAACGTAGGAGAGGCCCACGTCACCGTGTGACGTGGGCCTCTTTTTTGCGCGAACAATACGTACGCAACCAGGCCCGGCTAACGCCTACCCGGCGGTAGGTGCGACGATCGGACGGCAAAACCAGCGACACGGTGAAACAACGAAGGAAGTCGGCCATGGCAACGGCGCCCAGCGTCTCCTACTCGATGACCATCCGGCTGGAGGTGCCCGCGAGCGGAACCGCCGTCTCGCAGCTCACCACCGCCGTGGAGTCCTCCGGAGGCTCGGTGACCGGCCTCGACGTCACCGCGTCGGGCCACGAGAAGCTCCGTATCGACGTCACCATCGCCGCCAGCTCCACCGCCCACGCCGACCAGATCGTCGAGCAGCTGCGCGGCATCGACGGCGTCGTCCTCGGCAAGGTCTCCGACCGTACGTTCCTCATGCACCTCGGCGGCAAGATCGAGATGCAGTCCAAGCACCCCATCCGCAACCGTGACGACCTCTCCATGATCTACACCCCGGGCGTGGCCCGCGTGTGCATGGCGATCGCGGAGAACCCCGAGGACGCGCGCCGCCTCACCATCAAGCGCAACTCCGTTGCGGTCGTGACGGACGGCTCCGCGGTGCTGGGCCTCGGCAACATCGGCCCGAAGGCCGCGCTGCCCGTCATGGAGGGCAAGGCGGCCCTCTTCAAGCGGTTCGCGGGCATCGACGCCTGGCCGCTGTGCCTGGACACCCAGGACACCGACGCGATCGTCGAGATCGTCAAGGCGATCGCCCCCGGCTTCGCCGGCATCAACCTCGAGGACATCTCCGCCCCCCGCTGCTTCGAGATCGAGGCGCGGCTGCGTGAGGCCCTGGACATCCCCGTCTTCCACGACGACCAGCACGGCACCGCGATCGTCGTCCTCGCCGCCCTCACCAACGCGCTCCGCTGCACCGGCAAGGCGATCGAGAACATCCGGGTGGTCATGTCCGGCGCCGGCGCGGCCGGTACGGCCATCCTCAAGCTGCTGCTCGCGGCCGGCGTGAAGAACGCCGTCGTCGCCGACATCCGCGGTGTCGTGCACTCCGCCCGCGAGGACCTGGTGGACGCGCCCGCCGACTCGCCGCTGCGGTGGATCGCCGACAACACCAACCCCGAGGACCTCACGGGAACGCTGAAGGAGGCCGTGCGCGGCGCGGACGTCTTCATCGGCGTCTCGGCCCCGAACGTCCTCGACGGCGACGACGTGGCCGCCATGGCCGACGACGCGATCGTGTTCGCACTCGCGAACCCCGACCCCGAGGTCGACCCGGCGATCGCCCGCCAGACGGCCGCCGTGGTCGCCACCGGCCGCTCCGACTTCCCCAACCAGATCAACAACGTGCTGGTCTTCCCGGGTGTCTTCCGCGGCCTCCTGGACGCCCAGTCCCGTACCGTCAACACGGACATGATGCTCGCGGCCGCGAAGGCCCTCGCCGACGTGGTCGGCCAGGACGAGCTGAACCCGAACTACATCATTCCGAGCGTCTTCAACGAGCGGGTCGCCGGAGCGGTGGCGGGCGCGGTCCGCGAGGCCGCCAAGGGCGCGTAGGCGGCCCCTTCACGCGGCCGGGAGTGCGACGCGCCCGGCCCGGCGGCGGCCTGGGGACGGCGGTCCCCAGTAAACGTCTGTGAAACTTGCCACGCCATCCAATCGGCGCGTCGTGAAACCCGCCCTTCGGGCCCCCCGTAGGGTATGGGCGGCAACGGATTGGCGTTCCCGCCGCAGGTGGGGGCAGGATGCGTCCCGGCCCAACATGCGGCTCCGCCGCGTGGCACGCCTCAATGGCAAGAAGAACACGGGAGTAACAACATGAACCGCAGTGAGCTGGTGGCCGCGCTGGCCGACCGTGCCGAGGTGACTCGCAAGGACGCCGACGCCGTGCTGGCCGCGTTCGCCGAGGTCGTCGGCGACATCGTCTCCAAGGGCGACGAGAAGGTCACGATCCCCGGCTTCCTGACCTTCGAGCGCACCCACCGTGCCGCTCGCACCGCGCGCAACCCGCAGACCGGCGAGCCGATCAACATCCCCGCCGGCTACAGCGTGAAGGTCTCCGCGGGCTCGAAGCTGAAGGAATCCGCGAAGGGCAAGTGACCTTGCCTTCCGTAGGCCGCGGGACGACGGCGTACGGCGTGTAACACCACGACGGGGCGGCCCCTCCACCAGGGGCCGCCCCGTCGTCGTACGGTGATCCGGGCGCGGGACCTACCCGAGCGCCTTGCCCGGCAGTTCCACCTTCGCGCCGAGCTCCACGAGCTTCTCCATGAAGTTCTCGTAGCCGCGGTTGATGAGGTCGATGCCGTGCACCCGGGAGGTGCCCTGGGCCGCGAGGGCGGCGATCAGGTAGGAGAAGCCGCCGCGCAGGTCGGGGATGACCAGGTCGGCGCCCTGCAGCCGGGTCGGGCCGGAGACGACCGCCGAGTGCAGGAAGTTGCGCTGGCCGAAGCGGCAGGCCGAGCCGCCCAGGCACTCGCGGTAGAGCTGGATGTGCGCACCCATCTGGTTGAGCGCGGAGGTGAAACCGAGCCGCGACTCGTACACCGTCTCGTGCACGATCGACAGGCCCGTCGCCTGGGTCAGCGCCACCACCAGCGGCTGCTGCCAGTCGGTCTGGAAGCCGGGGTGCACGTCCGTCTCCAGCGCGATCGACTTCAGCTGGCCGCCCGGGTGCCAGAAGCGGATGCCCTCGTCGTCGATCTCGAAGGCGCCGCCCACCTTGCGGTAGGTGTTCAGGAACGTCATCATCGAGCGCTGCTGGGCGCCCCGGACGTAGATGTTGCCCTCGGTCGCCAGCGCCGCCGACGCCCAGGAGGCGGCCTCCAGCCGGTCCGACAGGGCGCGGTGGGTGTAGCCGCCGAGCTTGTCCACACCGGTGATGCTGATGGTCCGGTCGGTGTCCATCGCGATGATCGCGCCCATCTTCTGCAGCACGCAGATGAGGTCCTCGATCTCCGGCTCGACGGCCGCGTTGGACAACTCCGTGACGCCCTCGGCGAGTACGGCCGTCAGCAGTACCTGCTCGGTCGCGCCGACGGACGGGTACGGCAGCCGGATCTTGGTGCCGCGCAGCCCCTTCGGCGCCTCCAGGTACTGGCCGTCCGCGCGCTTCTCGATGGTCGCGCCGAACTGCCGCAGCACGTCGAAGTGGAAGTCGATGGGCCGGCCGCCGATGTCGCAGCCGCCCAGGCCCGGGATGAAGGCGTGGCCGAGCCGGTGCAGCAGCGGGCCGCAGAACAGGATCGGGATGCGGCTGGAGCCCGCGTGGGCATCGATGTCAGCGACGTTCGCGCTCTCCACGTACGTCGGATCCAGCACCAGCTCGCCGGGCTCCTCACCCGGACGGACCGTCACCCCGTGCAGTTGCAGCAGGCCGCGTACGACACGCACGTCGCGGATGTCCGGAACGTTGCGCAGCCGGCTCGGCGCACTGCCCAGCAGCGCGGCGACCATGGCCTTGGGTACGAGGTTCTTCGCACCGCGGACACGGATCTCGCCCTCCAGCGGGGTGCCGCCGTGGACAAGCAGTACGTCGTCAGAGCCGTTGACGGTCATGAATCTCGCGTTCCGTGGAGTGGGGCAGGGCCGGAGTGACAGAGTAATCGCCCATCGGCCCCCTGCCGTAAGCCCAAGGAGCACCCAGCTACGTCATAGCTGTGTCACAACACGAACGGTTCCCCGCCGGGCACATGGGGTCACCGCCCGTCACCGTGCGCCGGGCCCGCTTCCTTCCGCCCTGAGCTGCATTCACTCGCACACCCCCATTGGCTCCCCATGCGGACGGAAGATGCGGGATCATGTCAGGCATGACCGAGGTGTCCTCGCTCACAGGGCGGCTGCTCGTGGCCACGCCCGCCCTGGCGGACCCGAACTTCGACCGCGCGGTGGTGCTCCTTCTCGACCACGACGAGGAGGGCTCCCTCGGTGTCGTCCTCAACCGGCCCACCCCGGTGGACGTCCGGGACATCCTGGAGGGCTGGGCCGCGCTGGCCGGCGAGCCCGGGGTGGTCTTCCAGGGCGGCCCGGTCTCGCTGGACTCCGCGCTCGGTGTCGCGGTCATCCCGGGCGGCGGCAACGGCGACCGGACCCCGCTCGGCTGGCGCCGGGTGCACGGTGCGATCGGCCTGGTCGACCTGGAGGCCCCGCCGGAGCTGCTCGCCTCCGCCCTCGGTTCCCTGCGGATCTTCGCCGGTTACGCCGGCTGGGGCCCGGGCCAGCTGGAGGACGAACTGGTCGAGGGCGCCTGGTACGTCGTCGAGTCGGAACCCGGCGACGTGTCCTCGCCGTCCCCCGAACGGCTCTGGCGCGAGGTGCTGCGCCGCCAGCGCAACGAACTGGCGATGGTCGCCACGTACCCGGACGACGCCTCGCTCAACTGACGGAGGAACGTCTCTCAACCGTTGCCCGGGCGCGCCAGTACCCTTGGCAGTCATGAGCACTCTTGAGCCCGAGCGCGGGACTGGTACGGGGACCCTCGTAGAGCCGACGCCGCAGGTGTCCCACGGTGACGGCGACCACGAGCGCTTCGCCCACTACGTCCAGAAGGACAAGATCACGGCGAGCGCCCTCGACGGCACCCCCGTCGTGGCGCTGTGCGGCAAGGTGTGGGTGCCGGGCCGTGACCCGAAGAAGTACCCCGTGTGCCCCATGTGCAAGGAGATCTACGACTCCATGGGCAGCGGCGACGACGAGGGCGGCAAGGACAAGTAGCTCTCCCTCCGGATTCCTTCGGGCCCCGGGCGCGCTTCGGCGTGCTCCGGGGCCTTTTGGCGTGCCCGTGCGTCGCACCGGGTGCGCCGGCCGGGCACAGAGTGGTCGAGACCTCTTGTCTGCGTGTTCATGTTGTCCCTACCCTTCATGGTGTTGTGCAGAGCGAAATCGTCGTTGCGCATGTTGCAACGAAAGCGGTGTTCGCGGTCGCCTCGAACACCTACGCCTCAGCGCGCCCCGGGGGTCACCCGATGAACTTCCCGGCGCGGTGCCGTCACGTTGTCGGTCCTGCTCGCCGTGAGCCTCGGCCCCCGCGGGTGCCGCGCCGGCAGGGGGAGGAGCTGTGACCGTCGTGAATCTTGTGCGCGGGTCGGTCCGGCGTCCGGGGCGGTCGGCCGCCGGGGCGGCGGCGCCGGCGGTCGCCGCCGCCGTCGCGTCCCCCCTGCACCGGATGGTCCCGGGAGCCTTCGAAACGGCCGGTGAGACCGAGTCCGACCGGCCCCGGCCGCGGACTCCCGCGCCCTCCCCGGACTTCTTCCGGCGGCTCCTCGGGCAGCGGGAATTCGGCCGCCACTTCGTCAACGGACTTGTCGTCGCGGGCGGTGTGGTCGTCGTTCCCGCGCTGATCGCCTTTCTCGCCGCGGCCGCCGCGACACGATTCCGGTTCCGCTTCCGGACCACCCCGCCGATCATGTTTCCGGCGGCCCGGACGGTGCCCGTGGAGGCCCTCGCCATCCCCCTGTTCTTCCAGGCGCGGGACTTCGGTCCGCTGAACACGCCGGGGTCGCCGATCCCGCCCCGACGCCTTCTCGCCGCCCTCCGTGATCCGGATGCCGCGGGGGTTCGTGAAAGGGGTGCCGCACCCGCCGGAGGAGGCCGCATCGCCGACGGCGCGAGCCGGTCGCGCATTCTCCGGCGGATCCTTTTCCCGCCCGTGCCGCCGGGCCTGATCGCCACGAGCGTGCTTTCCCCCATCCGCGCCCTCGACGACTTCCTCTTCGCCAAGTCCCTCGTCATCAAGAACACTTCGCAGTCGACGATGACGATGGCGCTGCCGGTGTTCTTCGTACTCGTACAGCGACGGCCGGTCTGCGGGCCGGGCGGAGCGGTTAAGGACTGACATGGCGGACGTGATCCCCGAGCCCCGGAGCATGGCCTCCCACGGGGACGGATTCTTCGAACTGGGCCCGGACACCGCGCTGGTGGCGCGGGCGGGCGCGGAGCCCGCCGAACGCTGGCTGCGCGCCACCCTGGGGACGGCCTGCGGCCTGCCGCTGCCGCCTCGGGCGAGTGCGGACGACAACGCCGTACGGCTGTCCGTCGACCGGACGGTCACCGGGGACCTCGGTGCGGAGGGCTACCGCCTCGCGGTCACGCCCGCCGGCGTGCACCTCGCGGGCGGCGGCCCCGCCGGACTCTTCTGGGGCGCCCAGACGCTGCGCCAGCTGCTCGGGCCCGACGCCTTCCGGCGCGCCCCGCTGCCCGGCCGTTCCTGGCGTCTGCCGCTGTGCCACATCCAGGACTCACCGCGATTCCGCTGGCGCGGCCTCATGCTGGACGTCGCCCGGCACTTCATGCCCAAGGAAGGCGTTCTGCGCTACCTGGATCTCATGGCCGCGCACAAACTCAACGTCTTCCACTTCCATCTGACGGACGACCAGGGCTGGCGTATCCAGATCGAGCGTCACCCCCGGCTCACCGAGGTCGGCTCCTGGCGGGCCCGCACCAAATTCGGCCACCGGGCCTCACCGCTGTGGGAGGAGAAGCCGCACGGCGGCTACTACACCCGGGACGACATCCGGGAGATCGTCGCCTACGCGGCCGAGCGGCATATCACGGTCGTCCCCGAAATCGACGTGCCCGGCCACTCGCAGGCCGCCATCGCCGCGTATCCGGAACTCGGCAACACCGACGTCATCGACACCGCCTCCCTGACCGTCTGGGACTCCTGGGGGATCTCTCCGAACGTACTCGCCCCCACTGACAACACCCTTCGTTTCTACGAGGGGGTGTTCGAGGAAGTGCTCGAACTCTTCCCCTCGGAGTTCATCCACGTCGGCGGCGACGAATGCCTCAAGGACCAGTGGCGGGCGTCACCGGCCGCGCAGGCCCGCATCAAGGAACTCGGGCTCGCCGACGAGGACGGGTTGCAGGCGTGGTTCGTCGGCCACTTCGCGAAATGGCTTTCCGCGCGGGGCCGCAGGCTGATCGGCTGGGACGAGATCCTGGAGGGCGGCATCGCCGAGGGCGCGGCCGTGGCCTCCTGGCGCGGCTACGGCGGCGGGATCGCGGCCGCGCGGGCCGGCCACGACGTCGTCATGTGCCCCGAGCAGCACGTGTACCTGGACCACCGGCAGGCGGACGGCGCGGACGAGCCCGTACCGATCGGACATGTGCGCACCCTGGAGGACGTGTACCGGTTCGAGCCCGTTCCGCCGGGGCTCGACGAATCCCGTGCGGACCGGGTCCTGGGCACCCAGGCCAACCTGTGGACCGAGGTGATGGAGGACAGCGCGCGCGTGGACTACCAGGCCTTTCCCCGGCTCGCCGCGTTCGCCGAGGTCGCCTGGAGCGATCTTCCGGCCCCGGCGGAACGGGACTTCGCCGACTTCGAACGCCGTATGGCGGCCCACTACCGCCGGCTCGACGCCCTGGGGGTCGCCTACCGGCC
The DNA here is from genome assembly GCF_042897315.1 of Streptomyces sp. NPDC001068. Classification (NCBI taxonomy): domain Bacteria; kingdom Bacillati; phylum Actinomycetota; class Actinomycetes; order Kitasatosporales; family Streptomycetaceae; genus Streptomyces; species Streptomyces sp. NPDC001068. The sequence goes on from NZ_JBIAYD010000006.1 coordinate 101,462, forward strand.
ACCGGCCGGTCCGCTGCCCTGGCAACGCCGCCCCGGGGTGCTGGGCCGCCCCCTCGGCGGGCCGCCGCCGAACCGTTAGCCGCCTCCGCGTCACCCTCCCGTCCCGAACGCGTAATGGAAAAAGACCTCAAGGGTCACCGAAGAGTGTCAATCGGCATGCACTGGCGATGGTGTACGAAAACGGACCAAGTCGCCGTTGAGGTGGGCGAATGCCTCCTAGCGGACCCGTGCGTTCGAGGCTTGCGAAGATGTGCCAGAGTTGCCACGTCCGCCCTGTGAGCACGTACCGTACGGCCACACAGGTGGGACCAGGTGGGGCAGCGGGAAGGGGCAGCCGGTTTTGACCACGCACGCACCGCAGGCGGGGCAGTCCGTCACGCTGCCCACGACGCTGAACGAAGCCGTGGCGGCCCTCGCCGCCATGCCCGCCGCGGTTCCCGTGGCGGGCGGCACCGACCTGATGGCCGCCGTCAACTCCGGACAGCTCCGGCCCGCCGCCCTGGTCGGGCTCGGCCGGATCAGCGAGATCCGCGGCTGGCAGTACCAGGACGGCAACGCACTGCTCGGCGCCGGACTCACGCACGCGCGCATGGGCCGTCCCGACTTCGCGGCCCTGATCCCGGCGCTCGCCGCCGCCGCGCGGTCCGCCGGTCCGCCGCACATCCGCAACGCGGGCACCCTGGGCGGCAACATCGCCACCGCCGCGCCCACCGGCGACGCGCTGCCGGTGCTGGCCGCCCTGGAGGCGACACTGATCATCGCGGGCCCGGGCGGGTCCCGCCGCGAGATCCCGGTGTCGCACCTGCTGGCCGGGGTGGAGATGCTGCGCGGGGGCGAGTTGATCGCCTTCGTCCGGGTGCCGCTGCTGCACGCCCCGCAGGTCTTCCTGAAGGCCACGGGCCGCACCGGCCCCGGCCGCTCGGTGGCCTCCGTGGCGCTCGTCCTCGATCCCGCGCGGCGCGGCGTCAGGTGTGCCGTCGGAGCCATAGCGCCGATGCCGCTGCGGCCGCTGGAGGCCGAGCAGTGGGTGGCCCGGCTGATCGACTGGGACAACGACCGCGCGCTCGTCCCGGAGGCGCTGCACGCCTTCGGCGAGTACGTCGCCGCCGCCTGCATCCCCGACCCGGCACCCGAGCCGGACGGCTCGGTGCCCCCGCTTCCGCCTGCCGTACTGCACCTGCGGCGCACCGTCGCCGCGCTGGCCCGACGAGCACTGGGGAGGGCGCTGTCATGACCGACGAGCAGCACGGAGAGGGCGCCCCCTCGGGTGGCGGCCGCTGGGACCCGCTGCCCCAGGGCGACTACGACGACGGCGCGACCGCCTTCGTCAAACTCCCCGAGGGCGGCATCGAGGCCCTGCTGGCCGGTGACAGCCCCCTGGCGGCCCCCGGTCACGGCTACGTGCCGCCGCAGATAGCGGTCGCCCCCGGCACCGAGGCCTGGGGGGCGCCGGCCGACGGCGCGCGATGGCCCGACCCGAACGCGGTGCCCCAGGAGCGGCCCGCCGACGACCGGTTCACCTACCAGCCCGCCGCGACCCAGCAGTGGACGTACGAGGAGCCGCCGCGAGCGCCCGGTCACGACGTGACCGGGCAGTGGTCCATCCCGGTCGCGAGCGGTGATGTTCCCGACGAATCGGGCGAGTTCACCACATCCGCACTCGTGGAGCAGTGGGGTGGCACGCCACCGGCGACCCTGCCGGGCGGCGCGGCGGCACCCTGGGCCACCGAGGCCCGGGCCTGGGAGCATCCCGCGGAGGCCCCTGAGGGCCCCTCAGGCGCCCCGGCGGGCCCTGGTGGCACTCCGGTCCCGACCTCGCCGTCCGGGGCCGCCGGTGCGGCGCCTGCGGCGGGCCCGATCATGCCGGACGAAGCGGGCGAACGGGAAGATACGGGCGAACTGTACGCGCTCGGCGAGTCCACCGCCCCGCCCGCCCACCCCAGGTCCGGCGAGTCGCGGGACGGCGGCGCCCCGCACGTCCCCGGCGGCTCCCGTGCCGGCGCCTCTCACGACACCGGCGCCGGACGGCCGGTTCCGGTCCCGGGCGAGTCCGCGCTCGACCGTGCGGTCGCGGGCGCCGCTGCTTCCGTCGCCGAGCCGGCCGCGGCCCCCGCCGGTCCGGCCGGGACCGGTGGCGCAGAGGGGCCGCACGCCCCCCACGACACGCCCTCCGGGGACTTCGGCCCACGGCTCGCCGACGGCGCCGCGTCCCCACCGGGAGCGCCCGTTCCCGACGCCGAAGGCCGCGCGCCCGACGCGGACGGCACGGAGAACGCCGACGGCGAGACCGAGACGGTCGACGACCACCCCCTCGCCTCCTACGTGCTGCGGGTCAACAGCACCGACCGCCCCGTCACCGACGCCTGGATCGGCGAGTCGCTGCTCTACGTCCTGCGGGAGCGTCTCGGCCTGGCGGGTGCCAAGGACGGCTGCTCCCAGGGCGAGTGCGGCGCCTGCAACGTCCAGGTCGACGGCCGCCTGGTCGCCTCCTGCCTGGTCCCCGCGGTCACCGCCGCCGGGAGCGAGGTCCGCACGGTCGAGGGCCTGGCCCAGGACGGCCGGCCCTCCGACGTCCAGCGCGCGCTCGCCCTCCGCGGAGCCGTCCAGTGCGGCTTCTGCGTCCCGGGCATGGCCATGACCGTCCACGACCTGCTGGAGGGCAACCCGGCCCCGACCGAGATGGAGGCCCGCCAGGCACTGTGCGGCAACCTCTGCCGCTGCTCGGGCTACCGGGGCGTGCTGGACGCCGTCCAGGAGGTCGTCGCCGAACGCGAGGCGCACGCCGACGCCGAGACGGACGGCGACGAGGCCCGTATCCCGCACCAGGCGGGACCCGGCGCCGGCGGTGTCAACGCCTCCGCCTTCGACTCCCCGGGCACGTTCGCGACGCCGGCCCAGCGCGACCAGTCGTCGTACGACGCGCGGCGCGAGCAGGCGTACGACCGGACGTTCGGCGGTGACCAGTCGTTCGGTGGCGATCAGTCGTTCGGCGGTGACCAGTCGTTCGGTGGCGATCAGTCGTTCGGTGGCGATCAGACCTTCGGCGGTGACCGGACGTTCGGCGGCGATCAGACGTTCGGCGACCAGAGTCAGAGCTACGGCGACCAGCCCTTCGGGTCGGACGGAGGCCAGGCGTGACCAACGAGACCGTCACCACGACCGCCGCCGCGGAGAGCATCGACCCCGCCCCCGAGCCGCTGCCGCACGGCCTCGGCGTGTCGCTGCCGGCCGCCGACGCGCGAGCCAAGACCGAGGGCACCTTCCCCTACGCGGCCGACCTGTGGGCCGAGGGCCTGCTGTGGGCGGCCGTCCTGCGCTCCCCGCACCCGCACGCGCGCATCGTGTCGATCGACACCACCCACGCGCGCGAGATGCCAGGCGTACGGGCCGTCGTCACCCACGAGGACGTGCCGGGCACCCCCCTGCACGGCCGGGGCACGGCCGACCGCCCGGTGTTCGCCGCCGACGTCGTCCGCCACCACGGCGAGCCCATCGCCGCCGTCGCCGCCGACCACCCCGACACGGCCCGGATGGCCGCCGCCGCCGTCATCGTCGAGTACGAGGTCCTCGACCCGGTCATCGACCCCGAGCAGTCCTTCGAGGCCGAGCCGCTGCACCCCGACGGCAACCTGATCCGGCACATCCCGCTCCACCACGGCGACCCCGACGCGGTCGGCGAGATCGTCGTCGAGGGCCAGTACCGCATCGGCCGCGCCGACCCGGCGCCCATCGGAGCCGAGGCCGGGCTCGCCGTGCCCCGCCCCGACGGCGGGGTCGAGCTGTACCTGGCCTCCACCGACCCGCACACCGACCGCAACACGGCCGCCGCCTGCTTCGGCCTGTCGCTGGAACAGGTCAAGATCGTCGTCACCGGTGTGCCGGGCGCCACCGCCGACCGCGAGGACCAGGGCTTCCAACTGCCGCTCGGCCTGCTCGCCCTGAAGACCGGCTGCCCGGTCAAACTCACCGCCACGCGCGAGGAGTCCTTCCTCGGCCACGCCCACCGCCACCCCACCCTGCTCCGCTACCGGCACCACGCCGACGCCGAGGGCAAGCTGGTCAAGGTCGAGGCGCAGATCCTGCTCGACGCGGGCGCCTACGCCGACACCTCCGCCGAATCCCTCGCCGCCGCCGTCTCCTTCGCCTGCGGCCCCTACGTCGTCCCGAACGCCTTCATCGAGGGCTGGGCGGTGCGCACCAACAACCCGACCTCCGGCCACGTCCGCGGCGAGGGAGCCATGCAGGTCTGCGCCGCCTACGAGGCACAGATGGACAAGCTGGCGAAGAAGCTCGGCATCGACCCGGCCGAGATCCGCCTGCGCAACGCCCTCGCCACCGGTGACGTGCTGCCCATCGGCCAGACGGTGACCTGTCCCGCGCCCGTCGCCGAGCTGCTCCAGGCGGTACGGGACTTCCCGCTTCCCGCGCTCCCCAAGGACACCCCCGAGGACGAGTGGCTGCTGCCCGGCGGCCCCGAGGGCGCGGGCGAGCCGGGCGCGGTACGCCGGGGCGTCGGCTACGGCCTCGGCATGGTCCACATGCTGGGCATCGAGGGCGCCGACGAGGTCTCGACGGCCACCGTCAAGGTTCACGACGGCATCGCGACCGTGCTCTGCGCGGCCGTGGAGACCGGCCAGGGCTTCACCACCCTCGCCCGCCAGATCGTCCAGGAGACCCTCGGTATCGACGAGGTCCACGTGGCCCCCGTCGACACCGACCAGCCGCCGGCCGGCGCGGGCTGCCGCGGCCGACACACCTGGGTCTCCGGCGGCGCCGTCGAACGCGCCGCCAAGATGGTCCGCACCCAGCTCCTCCAGCCCCTCGCCCACAAGTTCGGCATGTCCACCGAACTGCTCCAGATCACCGACGGCAAGATCACGTCGTACGACGGCGTCCTGTCGACCACGGTCACCGAGGCGATGGACGGCAAGGAACTGTGGGCAACGGCACAGTGCCGCCCCCACCCGACCGAGCCGCTGGACGCACAGGGCCAGGGCGACGCCTTCGTCGGCCTCGCCTTCTGCGCGATCCGCGCGGTCGTCGACGTGGACATCGAGCTCGGTTCGGTACGGGTCGTGGAGCTGGCCGTCGCCCAGGACGTGGGCCGGGTCCTCAACCCGGCGCAGCTCAACGCGCGGATCGAGGCCGGTGTCACCCAGGGCGTCGGCATCGCGCTCACCGAGAACCTGCGCACCCCGCGCGGGCTGATCCGCCACCCCGACCTCACCGGCTACGCCCTCCCGACCGCCCTGGACGCGCCGGACATCCGGATCGTCAAGCTCGTCGAGGAACGGGACGTGGTCGCCCCCTTCGGCGCCAAGTCGGTCAGCGCGGTGCCGGTCGTGACGTCCCCGGCGGCCATCGCCTCCGCCGTCCGCGCGGCCACCGGCCGCCCGGTCAACCGCCTCCCGATCCGCCCGCAGGCGGCGGTGGTCACCGGGCAGTGAGCCGCCCGTCCGTGGCCACCGTGGCGGCCTGAGCGGCGGCGGAGGGCGGCGGACAGGCCTTCGGGCGTCCGGGTCCCGGGCGAGCCGCAGGCCCTGCGACGGCCGCACCGGCGGGCCGCGCGACTGGCTGTCCGGCAGGCCGAGCGGCAGGCTGTTCGGTGGGCAGGGCGGCAGGGACCGGGTGCGGACCCACGTGGACCATCACCGGCCCGGACGCGGAACCACCGCCCCGTACCCCGCCGTTGCACCTGTGGCCGGACACCTCGAAGTCGGCCGTGGGACGGGCGGGAAGGCTGATTCCCGCCGGGACGGAACGGACGAGGGGCGTCTGACGTCTCTTATCCACGGGGCGTTGTCAGTGGTGCGGCGTAGTGTTCTGGGCAGTGGGGACGGCCGTTTCGGAGGGGAAGCCCGGACGGCACACCATGCCCTGCTCAGGACGGCCTACGGCACACACTCCGACCCACCTGCATTACCTGAACTCTTTGATCGCGGGGGCAGCGATGAGCACGACCAGCACGACCGGCAGCGGTGCGGCGGCCATCACGCTGACCGAGGCAGAACTGGACCGATACATCACGCACGAACCGACCCGCATGTGGCTCACCGGCCCCGGACTCCCCGACACCGGTGGCCTGTTGACGTTCGAACCGCTCCGCACGGCCGGTCTGCGCACGCTCGCCGACCTTGCGGCCGGCCCGTCCCGGCTCGCCGAGGAGCTCCGGGACCGGCTGGTGATAGGCGAGTTGCTGGCCCCGGCGGGGCTGGACACCGAGTCGATCCTCCTCGACGGCGGCACCGGCGAGATCAGCACGGCATACCTGCTCGACCCGGCCGACCAGCGCCCGCTGGCGCCCTCGCTGGAGACCCTGCTCCGCTTCGCCGCGGTCACCGAGGAACTGACGGGCCTGCGCGGCCGCTTCGCCTCCCTCGCCGGCACCTACGGCACCAAGGCGGCCACCGAGGCCTCCCGCAAACTGCTGCAGCTCTTCGAGGAGGGCACGGCGGGCCGGATCCCCGCGTACTGGAAGGCGACGGCGCTGATCCGCCCCCTCGGTCTGGTCGCGGGCCCGGGCACGAACTCCGGGCTCGCCGTCGACCTGCCGGCCCGGCTCCTTGACCAGGAGTTCGGGCAGGGCCGCGTGGCCCGCTTCGAGGAGGTCGACTTCCCGCCCACGCTCACCCACGAGCCGACCCGCCGCTTCCTGCGCGAGACCGGCCTCCCGGAGGACGCGGTCCTCTTCCACCTCGACCCGGACGCCCCGCTCCCCACCCTCCGGGAGTACTTCACCGACGTCCGCCCCGGTGACTTCCCGCTGGACGCCCTGCCTCCCCACGCCGACCAGCTCATACGTCTCGGCTACCTGGTCGAGGAGAACAGCCTGGTCGTGGACGGCGTCACGGGCGCCATCCTCAACTTCTCCGAGCCCGAGGCGAGCCTGCACCCTCTCAACACGGACATCTCCACGCTCGCCTTCACCCTGTGGCTCCTCCACCACGAGCGCACCATCGACGAGCACCTGGGCCACGAACTCACCACGGAGGCCTACGACCAGCTCGCCGCGACCATGCTCCACACCCTCGCGACGATCGACCCCACCGGCATGACCACGGACGCCGACTGGCACTACTGGACGGAGCTGTTCCAGGACGAGGCGGGCGGGGTGCTCTGAGCGCGCGCGGCCGGGGTCAGAGCACCAGGCCCCGGCGGTAGGCGTAGACGACCGCCTGGACCCGGTCGCGCAGGCCCAGTTTGGCGAGGATGCGGGAGACGAAGGTCTTCACGGTCTCCGGGCTGATCACCAGGGCCCCGGCGATCTCGCTGTTGGAGAGGCCGTCCGCGATCAGCCGCAGGACCTCCAGTTCGCGAGGCGTCAGCGGGATGTCGTCGGCGGCAGCGCCGTCGGCGGGCCGGATCCGGGCGGCGTACCGGCCGACCAGGCGACGGGTCACGTCCGGGTCCAGCAGGGCCGCGCCGGTGGCCACGGTCCGGATGCCGTGCAGCAGGCGGTCCGGCGGCGCGTCCTTGAGCAGAAAGCCGCTCGCGCCCGCGCGCAGGGCCTTGTAGACGTACTCGTCCAGGTTGAACGTGGTCACCACGAGGACCTTCACGGGATGCGGCACCCCCGCGCCGGCCAGCCGCCGGGTGGCCTCGATCCCGTCGAGCACCGGCATACGGACGTCCATGACGACGACGTCCGGGCACAGCCGGCCGGCGAGGTCGACCGCGGCCTGCCCGTCCCCGCACTCACCGGCCACCGCCAGGTCGGGCTGGGCGTCGATGATCGTCGCCAGCCCGGTGCGGATCAGCACCTGGTCGTCGCAGACCAGGACCCGGACCGGTGCTCCGCCCGGGGCGGCGGCCACGGGCTCCCCCTCGGCCGCGGTCACGACGGGTTCCCGGCGGGTATCCGGGCCCGCACGACGAACCCGCCGTCGGCCGTGTGCCCGGCGCTGAACTCGCCGCCCAGGACGGCCACCCGCTCCCGGAGACCGGCCAGCCCCCGTCCGCTCCCGCCCAGGGACGCGCCGTCCGTGCCGGTGCCGTCCGTGGCAGAGCCGTCCGTACCGGCGTCGTCCGTGCCGGTGCCGTTCGTGGCAAAGCCGTCCGCGCCGGAGCCGTCCGTGCCGACCTCCACGGTGATCTCCTTCTCACCATGGCGCACCCGCACCGAGGTGCGGCTGCCATGGGCGTACTTGAGGGTGTTCGTCAGGGCCTCCTGCACCACCCGGTAGGCCACCAGGTCGGCGCTGCCCGCCGACTGCGACGGTGTGCCCTCCTCGGTGAACTCCACCGGCTGCCCGGCCCGCCGCGTCTGCTCCACGAGGGTCAGCAGCCGCCCCGCGGGCGGTGTCCGGTCCTCCGTGCCGCGGCCGTCGCCATGCCCGGGGTCGAGCAGGTCGAGCAGATGGCGCAGGTCGGAGATGGCCCGCCGGCCGGTGTCGCTGACGGCGGTCAGGGTCCCGTCGAGCCGGTCGGGTGCGGCGGTCAGATACCGGGCCGCTTCGGCCTGCACGACCATCGCGGTCACATGGTGGGTCACCACGTCGTGCAACTCCCAAGCGATCCGCGTGCGTTCGGCCGCGCGGGTGTCCTCGGCGACCCGCCGCCGGTGCTCCGCCTCCGCGATCCGGTTGGTGCGCAGCCAGGCACCGGCACCCCAGGCGAGGACCAGCACCAGGTAGAACGTCACGAACCCGCCGACCGTCTCGCCCCCCGACCCGAGCCGGTACAGCCCGGCCGCCACCGGCACGTAGGCCGCGGAGAACACGAGTGCGGCGGCCCGCCGACGCCGTTCCAGATGGGCGCCGGTGCTGATCAGCGCAAGGGGGAGCGCGGTGCCCGCGACCGAGTGGTAGCCGCGCAGCTGGTCGACGGCGAAGCCGGCCGACACCAGGGCGAGGCAGACGGCCGGCCACCGCCGGCGCACGGCCAGGGGCAGGCACTCCAGACCCAGCGCCAGCAGCGCGAGCGCGTCGAACGGACGGGTCGGTAAATCCCCGACCTGCGTTCCCTTGCCGTGCAGGACCGGCAGGAACGACCCGGCCAGGACCAGCAGCCCGAGCGGCAGGTCCCTGACCGTGACGTCCAGCCGCTGCCACCGTCCGGACAGCTGCCGAGGACTGATCACCGGGGCAGTGTAGCGACGGTGCCGGACGCGGCGCCCGGGCGGCGACGGGGCATCAGACGGCCGCGCCGCCGGGCCAGTCGCAGGAACGCCACCGTCACCAGCAGCCCGAGCAGTACCGCGTAGATGCTCGCCTCCGGCCCGAACTCGCCGCCGGTGATCAGCTGCGCCCCCGAGGTCGAGGCGTCCAGCAGGCCCTTCTGCGACCCGCTGCCCGAGACCTCGGTGCCGAAGATGCCGGACTCGGCGAAGTTCCAGCCGAAGTGCAGGCCGATGGGCAGCCACAGGGTGCGGGTGGCGACGTAGGCGGCGCCCAGCATGCCGCCGGCCTCGATCGCGATGGCGAGGGCGCCCCAGACGGTGGCGTCCTTGTTGAGCAGATGCATCATCCCGAACAGCGCACCGGTCGAGATGAGCGCGACCCACGTCCCGAAGCGCCCCTCGACGATCCGCAACAGCACTCCGCGGAAGAGCAGTTCCTCCGTGACCGCGGCGGCGGCCATGAACCCGACCAGTCCCACCGCGCTCGAGACCGACCCGAGGCCGTGCGCCGAGTAGTCGCCGAGGAGGGCGATGTTCCCGATGACCCCGGTGAACGCCGCCACGCCGGTCAGCGTCCCGCGCCCGAACGCCGCCCGGGCGCCGTCGCGCCCCACCTCGGTGACCGGCCGGTGCTCGGTCCGCCGTACCACCCACCGGTAGACCGGTACCGCGACCACGGCCGTCAGCAGGCCGACGGCCAGCGTGAGGAACCAGTTCCCGTCCACCGCCGCGAGCGCCTGTCCGCCGGCGAAGGAGACGGCCGCGACGGCCAGGAGCTGCCAGACCACCCTCATGATGACTTCCTCCCAGGGATGTGCGGCCGAAGCGCCGCGACTGGTCCGAACGCTATGGACCGGCCGCCCCTAAATCGTCACCTCCCGGAGGACACCTGCGCGTAGCTCGCGCGGGGGACAAGGACCGCCGGGAACGGGCCACGGCCGGTCGGCGGCTTCCGCAGCAGGTCCGTACCGGACGCGTCAAGGCTTGTAGAAGCGGCCGGACTTCGGGCCGCCCGCGTGGTCGAGAGCTGAAGGCGACGCCTGTCCTGTCACCCCCTGGTTCTCAACTGCAGTCATTTCAGCTTCAGTTGTTGACGGCAGGCACCGGTGGGTCTACAACCCGAGGGAGCGCTCTCACGTCTGCTGTTGCTCCATCCCCACACACGCCGAACCGGCTTGAGGAGACCCGCATGCAGAGTTCCGTCAGCGTGCCCACCCGCAGACCACCGTCCGGTGCCCTCCGTCCACGTACGGCTCTCGGTCTGGTCGTCGTCCTGATCGCCGCCTTCTTCGCGGCCCTCGCACCCTCGCCCGCGCACGCCGCCGACCAGCTGCTGTCCCAGGGCCGGCCGGCCACCGCCTCCTCGACCGAGAACGTGTCCTTCCCCGCGAGCGCGGCGGTCGACGGCAACACCGGCACCCGCTGGTCCTCGGCCTTCTCCGACCCGCAGTGGCTCCAGGTCGACCTGGGCTCGGTCCAGCAGCTCACCCGCGTGAGCCTGAACTGGGAGGCCGCCTACGCGAAGGCCTTCCAGATCCAGACCTCCACCGATGCCGCCAACTGGACCACCGTCTACTCCACCACCACCGCCACCGGCGGAACCCAGAACCTGACGGTCACCGGCAGCGGCCGCTACGTCCGCCTGTCCGGCACCGTCCGGGCCACCCCCTACGGCTACTCGCTCTGGGAGTTCCAGGTCTACGGCCCCGGGTCCACCACCCCGCCGGACGACTTCTGGGGGAGCACGAGCGACATCCCCGCCGCGCACAACGCCGTCGAGGTGAAGATCCTCAACCGGACCAACGGCAAGTACCCGGACAGCCAGGTGTACTGGAGCTTCAACGGCCAGACGCACTCCATCGCCGAACAGCCCTACCTCGACATGCCGGCCAACTCCGCGGGCCGCATGTACTTCTACCTGGGCTCACCCACCAGCCCGTACTTCGACTTCATCGAGTTCACGGTCGGCAACAACGTCTTCAACGGCAACACCACCCGGGTCGACGCCTTCGGGCTGAAGCTGGCGATGCGCCTGCACAGCAAGGACGGCTACGACACCGAGGTCGGCGAGAACCGGCAGACCTTCGCCGAGGACCGCGCGACCACCTTCCAGCGGTTCACCGACGCCGTTCCGAGCCAGTTCAAGGTGCTGGCGCAGACCCAGGCCCCGTACCGGATCATCGCGCCCGGCAGTGACCCGAGCTTCCGCTCGGGCGGTGCCAACGCGAACTACTTCACCTCCTACGCCCAGTCGGTCGGCGTGAACGCGGCAACCTCCGACATCTTCGGCTGCGCGGCCTCCCTGGCGGGCGACCCCAACATGTGCGCCGCCCTCAACCGCCACGTCGCCACCCTGCCGGCCGCCCAGCAGTCCGACCCGACCCGCTTCTACACGGCGGCCCCGGCGAACTACTACGCCAGGTTCTGGCACGACAACGCCATCAACCACCTCGCGTACGGCTTCCCCTACGACGACGTGGCAGGCCAGTCCTCCTTCATCTCCCACGCCGACCCCCAATGGCTCCTGGTGGCGGTCGGCTGGTAGCCCCCGGCCCGACCGCAGCGAGGGCGGCACCCCTCGGGGGGCGCCGCCCTCACAACCGCAGGTACGTACGTACTCAGCCCAGAAGTCCCGCCCAGTTCAACGCCTGCACCACGAACTGCACCGCGTCCACGACGAACCCGAAGTGATGCAGCCCGAACCGGCCGACGGCCACGGCACCCACGGCCACCACCCCGGCCGCCTGCACCGCACGCCGCCGCCAGGCAGCCCCGTCCCGCGGCGGCTCGTCCCCCTTCGACAACGAGACCCGCTGACCTTCGACGAGGCCATGAGCCTCCAACTCCCCACCCATGCGCGGACCTTATCGCCCCCGCGAACACGACGACACCACCCGCCTCACACCGACCCCGCCTCACACCGACCCGGCGCGCACCGAGCCCCTGATCCACTCGAGCGCGTCTGATGCGCATTCGGAGGCCATGGCGGGATTCGAACCCACGTAACTCGCTTTGCAGGCGAGCCCCTGAACCACTCGGGCACACGGCCGGGAACAACTGTCCGTCACGGGCTCGGGCGGGTGGCCCGAACCGTGTCGGTGGTTCGAAGGTAGGGCGGGGCGGGGGAGGGGCTCAAGGGGATCGGGGCCCGTGCAATGGGACTGCCATACCGCGTTCATGAACGGGGGGCGTACGACCAAGGTCCGATGCCGGGTACGGCTCGCGACAGGGGCCAAGGGGGCGCTTGGGCCTTACCGTGGTCAGCATGACCGCCCTTGAGCCCAGCGACGCCGTCGTCGCAGATGAGACCGCAGACAGAGTCGACGAGGACGGGGTGCTGGGGCGGTCGTATCGGGCGCTGAGCGTCGGCATCGTGTCCGTGGTGCTGCTGATCGCCTTCGAGGCGACCGCCGTCGGCACGGCGATGCCCGTGGCCGCCCGGGAGCTGGACGGTGTGTCGCTGTACGCTTTCGCCTTCTCCGGGTACTTCACGACCAGTCTGCTCGGGATGGTGCTCGCCGGGCAGTGGTCGGACCGCAAGGGGCCGCTCGCGGCGCTGACGACCGGGATCGGGGCGTTCGCCGCGGGGCTCGTCGTCGCCGGGACCGCGCAGGTCATGTGGGTGTTCATCGTGGGCCGGGCCGTGCAGGGGTTCGGTGGCGGCCTGGTCATCGTCGCGCTGTACGTCGTGGTGGGCCGGGCCTACCCGGAACGGCTGCGCCCCGCGATCATGGCCGCCTTCGCCGCCGGCTGGGTGGTGCCGTCCATCGTCGGGCCGCTGGCCGCCGGCACCGTCACCGAGCGGCTCGGATGGCGGTGGGTGTTCCTCGGCATACCGGTGCTCGTGCTCCTCCCGGTGGCACTCGCCCTCCCGCAGATACGGCGCCGGGCGGGCGGACCGGTCGCGGAGCAGGCGCGGGAGCCCGTCGAGCGGCGGCGGATCCGGCTGGCCTTCGGCATCTCGGCCGGTGCCGGGCTGCTCCAGTACGCGGCCCAGGACCTGCGGTGGGTCTCCCTGCTGCCCGGAGCCGCCGGGGCCGCGCTGCTCGTTCCGTCCGTCCTCGGGCTGCTGCCGCGCGGGACCTACCGTGCGGCCCGCGGGCTGCCGTCGGTGGTCCTGCTGCGCGGGGTCGCGGCCGGCGCCTTCGTGTCCGCCGAGTCCTTCGTGCCGCTGATGCTGGTCACCCAGCGCGGGCTCACGCCCACCCTCGCCGGGCTCTCGCTGGCCGCGGGCGGGGTGACCTGGGCGCTGGGTTCGTGGGTGCAGGCCCGGCCGCGCGTGGCGCCGTACCGGGAGCGGCTGATGACGCTCGGGATGGTGCTGGTCGCCGCGGCGATCGCGGCCGCGCCCAGTGTGCTGGTGCCCGCCGTGCCGGTGTGGACCGTCGCCGTCGCCTGGAGCTTCGGCTGCTTCGGGATGGGCCTGGTGATCGCCTCCTCCAGCGTGCTGATGCTCCGGCTCTCCGCCCCGCGGGAGGCCGGCGCGAACTCGGCCGCCCTGCAGATCTCCGACGGCCTCTCGAACGTCGTCCTGCTCGCCGCGGCCGGCGCCGCCTTCGCCGCGCTGGGCGGCGGCAGCATGACGGGGACGGCCGGTTCCGGTTCGCACCCGGCCGCGTTCGCCTTCGTGTTCCTGCCGATGGCCGCAGTGGCGCTCGCCGGGGTCTGGGTGACGACCCGCCTTCGTGACGACCAGGCTTCCTGACACCCCGGCCAGGTGACGACCCGGCTAGGTGACGACCCGCTTCGTGACCACCCGGCTCGTGACGACCAGGCTTCGTAACGCCCCGCTTCGTGACGCCCCGCTTCGTGACCACCCGCCTTCGTGATCTGTGACGTGGGTCCCACCCGGGGCCGGGGCGGCCTCGTCCACGCGTTGGCGGCCATGGGGCGCCGGTAGGGTGGCCCGGTTGTCATACGCATACGTAGCCGCTCGAACCCCTTACTACGGAGACCGTGACTACCACCGCCGCTTCTGCCTCCTCGTCCTCCCACCACCTCTCGCCGGCCTTCCCCGGCCGGGCGCCCTGGGGTACCGCCAGCAAGCTGCGGGCCTGGCAGCAGGGGGCCATGGAGAAGTACGTCCAGGAGCAGCCGCGTGACTTCCTCGCCGTGGCCACGCCCGGCGCCGGCAAGACGACGTTCGCGCTGACCCTCGCGTCCTGGCTGCTGCACCACCATGTGGTGCAGCAGATCACCGTCGTCGCCCCGACGGAGCATCTGAAGAAGCAGTGGGCGGAGGCCGCGGCGCGGATAGGGATCAAGCTCGACCCCGAGTACAGCGCCGGACCGCTGAGCCGGGAGTACGACGGGGTCGCTGTCACCTACGCGGGTGTCGGGGTGCGGCCGATGCTGCACCGCAACCGGTCCGAGCAGCGCAAGACGCTCGTCATCCTCGACGAGATCCATCACGCGGGCGACTCGAAGTCCTGGGGCGAGGCCTGCCTGGAGGCGTTCGAGCCGGCGACCCGGCGGCTGGCGCTGACCGGTACGCCGTTCCGGTCCGACACCAACCCCATCCCCTTCGTGACGTACGAGGAGGGGCAGGACGGGATCCGGCGGTCCGCCGCCGACTACACCTACGGGTACGGCAACGCGCTCGCCGACCACGTCGTGCGGCCGGTCATCTTCCTCTCCTACAGCGGCAACATGCGCTGGCGCACCAAGGCCGGTGACGAGATCGCGGCCCGGCTCGGCGAGCCCATGACCAAGGACGCCGTGAGCCAGGCCTGGCGTACCGCGCTCGATGCGCGCGGTGAGTGGATGCCGGCCGTGCTGCGCGCCGCCGACCAGCGGCTGACGGAGGTGCGGAAGGGGATCCCGGACGCCGGTGCCCTGGTCATCGCCTCGGACCAGGAGTCCGCGCGCGCCTACGCCAAGCTGATCCGTGAGATCACGGGGACCAGGGCGACCGTGGTGCTCTCCGACGACACCGGCGCGTCCAAGCGGATCGACGACTTCAGCGGCAGTGACGACCGGTGGATGGTCGCGGTGCGGATGGTGTCCGAGGGCGTCGACGTGCCCCGGCTGGCGGTGGGGGTCTACGCCACCACCATCTCGACCCCCCTCTTCTTCGCCCAGGCCGTCGGGCGTTTCGTGCGGTCCCGGCGGCGCGGCGAGACCGCCTCCGTGTTCCTGCCGACCGTTCCCGACCTGCTGACCTTCGCCAACGAGATGGAGGTCGAGCGCGACCACGCCCTCGACAAGCCGAAGAAGGACGGCGAGGAGGACCCGTACGCCGAGTCCGAGAAGGAGATGGAGGAGGCGAACAATGAGCAGGACGAGGACACCGGGGAGCAGGAGCAGTTCTCCTTCGAGGCCCTGGAGTCCGAGGCCGTCTTCGACCGGGTGCTCTACGACGGCGCCGAGTTCGGCATGCAGGCGCACCCGGGGAGCGAGGAGGAGCAGGACTACCTCGGTATCCCGGGACTGCTGGAGCCCGACCAGGTGCAGCTGCTGCTGCAGAAGCGGCAGGCCCGGCAGATCGCGCACAGCCGCAGGAAGCCGGACGACGAGGCCGACCTGCTGGAACTGCCCGCGGAACGACGGCCCGTCGTCTCCCACAAGGAGATGATGGAGCTGCGGAAGCAGCTGAACACGATGGTCAGCGCCTATGTGCACCAGAGCGGCAAGCCGCACGGGGTGATCCACACCGAGCTGCGCCGGGTGTGCGGGGGGCCGCCGAGCGCGGAGGCCACGGCGGGACAGCTCCGGCAGCGGATCGCCAAGGTCCAGGAGTGGGCCACGCGCATGAGGTAGCGGCCGGCCGTGAGGCCGTGCCGATGCGCGGCTCCGCCGCCGGTCGGCGTGCCCGACCGCCCGCCGGACCGCCCCTGGTGGGTGGGGGTACCGAAACGCATACCATCACATAACGAAGCAGTCCGTACCGCAGCGTGACCGGATTCTGGACGGAGCCTTCCGCTCAGCGAACCCCCTTCGCTACTGTCCGCCTACGCACACGCCCCGTGGCAGCGCCGCCGCGGAGCGCAGCCGTGAAGCGACTGGGTCCGGAGCCGCCGGGCCCTCCTGCCGATCGGCGGCCTCTGAAGCGCGTCGCTGACGGGACTCGGTGACGCATCCGCCGCGTCGGAGGCCGCCGACCTCACCACTTAAGGAGTGGGCGTCGTGACCGCGGAGACTTCTCAGACGCTCGACCGGGGCCTCAGGGTGCTGAAGCTGCTGGCCGACACGGACCACGGGCTGACCGTCACCGAGCTTTCCACGAAACTGGGCGTGAACCGGACCGTCGTGTACCGGTTGCTCGCCACGCTTGAGCAGCATGCACTGGTACGGCGTGACCTGGGCGGGCGAGCCCGGGTCGGCCTCGGGGTACTGCGGCTGGGACGGCAGGTGCATCCGCTCGTACGGGAGGCGGCCCTGCCGGCCCTGCGGTCGCTCGCCGAGGACATCGGGGCGACCGCGCACCTGACACTGGTCGACGGGACCGAGGCGCTCGCCGTCGCGGTCGTGGAGCCGACCTGGACCGACTACCACGTGGCCTACCGGGCCGGGTTCCGGCACCCGCTGGACCGCGGGGCCGCAGGGAAGGCGATCCTGTCCGCCCGGCTCTCGCCGAAGGGCGATCCCGGGTACACGCTGACCCACGGTGAACTGGAGGCCGGCGCGAGCGGCGCGGCCGCCCCCCTGCTCGGGGTCACCGGGGTCGAGGGGAGCGTCGGGGTCGTGATGCTGGCGGACGCCGTGCCCGAGCGGGTGGGGACGCGGGTCATGGACGCGGCGCGGGAGGTCGCCGAGGCGCTGCGCTGAGGGGCCGGCGGGATCGGGCGGGGCGGGCGAGGGGCCGGGGCGGTGGTCCGAAGTGGTTGCCGCGTTAGATTGACTCCGTGCTCTCACGTCTCACGCGTCTCCAGGCCGCCGCCGTCTGCGCGGTTCCCGTCGTGGCTCTGATCGGTACGGCCGTCCTCGCGCCGCTGCCGTTCTCGGTGGCCCAGCCCGGGTTGACGGCGAACGTGCTCGGCGACAACCAGGGCACCCCGGTGATCACCATCGCCGGGGCGCCCACCCGGACGACCGGCGGTCAGCTGCGGATGACGACGATCGAGGCGACCGGGCCGGACGCCCGGGTGTCGCTGGGCGACGTCATCGGCAACTGGTTCCGCACGGACCGGGCGGTGCTGCCGCGCGACTCGGTGTATCCGAGCGGCGACAACGTCAAGGAGATCGAGCAGCACAACACCGAGCAGATGGAGCAGTCGCAGGACGCGGCGACGCAGGCCGCGCTGAAGTACCTGAACCTCGGCGCCGACAAGGTCAAGGTGACCCTGAAGCTGGCGGACGTGGGCGGGCCCAGCGCCGGTCTGCTGTTCTCGCTCGGGATCGTCGACAAGCTGGACGGGAACGGGAGCGGGGGCGACCTCACCGGCGGGAAGAACATCGCCGGTACGGGAACGATCGGTGTCGACGGCACCGTCGGGGCGGTCGGCGGGGTCGCGCTGAAGACGCAGGCCGCCCGGCGGGACGGGGCGACGGTCTTCCTGGTGCCGAGGGACGAGTGCGCCGACGCGAAGGCCGAGCTGCCCAAGGGGCTGCGGCTGGTGCCGGTGACCAGTCTCAAGGGGGCCGTCGCGGCGCTGGTCGCGCTGGAGAAGGGGAAGAACGTTCCCGCTTGTTGAGTCTCGGCCGACAGGCCGGTGGGGGGTGAGGGGTGCTCGCGCGGTTCCCCTCGCCGCTCAGGGAGTCGCCGGCACCGGAGTCGCGATGCGCAGGCCGACCTCGACCAACGCCCAGCCCAGACGGGTACGCAGCTCCCGCTCCGGCCTGCTCTCCTTCGCCAGGCGGTGTGCCTCCGCCTGATGGTGCAGTTCCGTCATCCGGTACCGGGCGAGCTGTGTCTGCGTGTGCATGTCGTGCCTCTCAGTCCGTCTCGATGGGGAAGAGGTGCGTGTGGATGCGTACCTGCTCGGCGTCAGGGGTGTCCTTGTCGGGGACCAGGTCCCGGTAGCCGTCGATCAGGGCGTGCATCTCGCGGACCAGTGCGACGGCGAGCTCCGGTGTGAGCCGCAGGCTCATGTCGCTCATCTCGCTGGAGCGGGCCCAGGCCTGCGGCCACCGGTCACGGGTGCCCAGCCAGGCGGACAGCTCGCGGGCGTGACGTGCGGCGCCCTCCTGGAGGAACACCTCCGTCAGCCCCCGTACCTCGGGGCTCGCGTCCTCGAAGTCCGCGCTGTCGAAGCGGATGCCCTGGTCGATCGCCTGCCACCAGCGCTCCCGGCCCTTGCCGCGCTCCGGGGCGTCCTCGACGAAGCCGTGTTCGGCCAGCTGGCGCAGGTGGTAGCTGGTCGCACCGCTGGACTCGCCCAGCCGCTCGGCCAGTTGGGACGCGGTGGCGGCACCGTGCTGCCGCAGTGCGTCCAGCAGCTGCATCCGCAGCGGGTGGGCGAGCCCGCGCAGCGAACGTGCGTCCAGGCGGCGCTGTTTCCGGTTCTCGTGCTCCGTCATGCGTACGAAGGTAGCCGTGCAACCACTCCTTTGCAACCACTCCTTTGCATCGACTTCTTTGGAACTCCGGTCCATACGCGCCTACTTGACGAACCCCTCCGCCTTCATCCAGTCCAGCGCCACCTGGTGCGGGTCCTCCCCGGCCACGTCCACCTTCGCGTTCAGCGTCTGGGCCACCGTGTTGTCCAGCTTCGCCGTCACCGGCGCGAGGAGCGTGGCGATCGCCGGCCACCTCTTCAGGGCCTTGGTGTTGATGACCGGCGCCGCGTTGTAGTTGGGGAAGAAGTGCCGGTCGTCCTGCATCACCACCAGGTTCATGGACCTGATCCGGCCGTCGGTGGTGAAGACCTCGCCGTAGGTGCAACTGCCCTTCGCCACCTGGGTGTAGATGATCCCGGTGTCCATCTGTGTGATGTTCCCGGCCGGCACGCTCATGCCGTACGCCTTCTCCATGCCGGGCAGGCCGTCCGCACGGTTGGCGAACTCGCTCTCCACGCACAGGGTCACCGCGCCCGGGTCCGACCTGGACAGCGCGGCCACCTCCGACAGCGTCCTGGTGCCGTACTTCTTGAATCCGTTCTGGTTCATGGCCAGCGCGTAGGTGTTGTCGAGCCTGGAGGGCGGCAGCCAGGTCAGGCCGTTGCGGAGGTCCGCGTCGTGCACCGCCTGCCACTGCCGCTGCGGGTCGGGGATGGGGTGGCCGTTGCCCAGATAGGTGATCCACGCGGTGCCCGTGTACTCGTACATCCCGTCGGCCTGACCGGACTTGACCGCCTCGCGGGCGCCGATCGACCCCTGGATGCCGGTGCGGTCCAGGACCTCCGCGCCCGCCGCCTCGAAGGCGATGCCCATGATCGCGCCGAGGATCAGCTGCTCCGTGAACTCCTTGGAGGAGACGGTGAGACGGGCGCCCTTCAGTGGCTCACCCGCCCCGATCGAGCCCGGTGCCACGTCGTCGACCATGGGGGAGCCGCTGGTCAGACCGCAGCCGGCGGCCGGCAGCAGGGCCAGCAGCAGCGCCAGCGGCACACGGAGCCCTCTCACCGGCCCACCTCCAGACCGCGCGGCCGCAGCAGGACCTCCGCCAGCGAGGCCAGCCAGTCCACCAGCAGGGCCAGGGACACCGTGAGGACCGAGCCGAGGACCAGGACCGGCATCCGCTGGTTGGTGATGCCGGTGGTGATCAGGACGCCCAGGCCGCCGCCTCCGCCGAAGGTGGCCAGCGTCGCCGTACCCACGTTGAGGACCAGGGCCGTACGGACGCCCGCGAGGATCAGCGGGACGGCCAGCGGCAGCTCCACCTTGCGCAGCACGCCCAGCGGGGACATGCCGATGCCGCGCGCCGCCTCCAGGAGCGTCGGGTCGTTCGCCTTCAGGCCCGCGACGGTGTTGGACAGGACCGGCAGGATCGCGTACGCGATGATGCCGATCAGGGCCGCCCTCTCGCCGACGCCCAGCCAGATGACCAGCAGGGCCAGCAGGCCGATCGCCGGGGTCGCCTGGCCCGTGTTGGCGAGGGCCATCACCACCGGGGTGGCCCGGCGGAAGGCCCCGCGGGTCAGCAGGATGCCCAGCGGGATCGCGATGACCAGCACGAAGAACGTCGAGATCGCGGTCAGCTGCACGTGCTGCCACAGACACTTGGGGACCTCTCCGTGGGAGAGGGCGTTCGCCGAGATCGTGTCCAGCCGGGCCTGCTGGAACCACAGCCAGGTGGCCAGCAGCAGCGCCGCCAGGAACGCCGGCAGGAAGGTCAGCTTCCGCCAGGTGACCCGGCGGGCCGGCGGCCCCTGCCGCGGCGGCGGGGCCTCCAGTTCCGCCTCGCCCTCGTCACGGAAGGCCAGGCCCCTGACCTCGTGCTCGCCGTCGGGGCGGGTGTCGGGGGAGGTACTCACGCCTTCTGCTCCCCTCCCTCGCCCTCCTGCTCGGCATGGGTCCGGTCGGCCCGCGCCTCCAGGAGCTCGTGCTGGTGCTCCATCGCCTCCAGCCGGTCGGCCTCCAGCAGCTCGTGCACCGAGTTCATCAGGGTCTCCATGTCGACCACCCCGATGAACTCACCGCGCCGCCCGGTCACCGCGACCCGGCCCGCGTTGTCGGTGAGCACCGCCTCCAGCGCGTCCCGCAGCGTCGCGTCCCGGGTGACCGTGTCGTGCACCAGGGTGCCGGCGCGGGCCAGCGAGCCCCTGGCCCGCATCAGGTCCCCGCGCCGCAGCCACTTGTAGGGGCGGCCGCGCTTGTCGAGCAGCAGGATCTCGTTCGTCCCGCTGCCCCGGAGCTTGTTGAAGATCTCCTGGAGCGGGGTGTCCAGCGTGACCGTCGGATAGTCGCCCATCTCGACGTCCCGGACCCGGGTCAGGTTCAGCCGCTTCAGGGCCGCGCCCGCGCCGACGAACCCGGAGACGAAGTCGTCCGCCGGGTTGGTGAGGATCGCCTCCGGGGTGTCGAACTGGGCGATGTGCGAGCGTTCCCGCAGCACGGCGATCCGGTCGCCGAGCTTGATCGCCTCGTCGAAGTCGTGGGTGACGAAGACGATCGTCTTGTGCAGCTCGCGCTGGAGCCGGATCAGCTCGTCCTGGAGGTGGTCGCGGGTGATCGGGTCCACGGCGCCGAACGGCTCGTCCATCAGCAGCACCGGCGGGTCGGCGGCCAGCGCCCGGGCCACGCCCACCCGCTGCTGCTGACCGCCGGACAGGGCGCGCGGATAGCGGCCGTGGAACTCGCCGGGGTCCAGGCCGACCAGGTCGAGCAGTTCCTCCACCCGGGCGCGGATCCGGGCCTTGGGCCAGCCGAGCATCTTCGGGACCAGGGCGATGTTCTGGGCGACCGTCATGTGCGGGAACAGCCCGGCGGACTGGATGGCGTACCCGACCTTGCGGCGCAGCTTCACCGGGTCGATGCCGGTGACGTCCTCGCCGCCGATCCGGATCCGGCCGCCGGTCGGCTCGATCAGCCGGTTGATCATCTTCAGGGTGGTGGACTTCCCGCACCCGGACGGCCCGACGAAGATCACCGTCTCGCCCGCCCTGATCTCCATGTTCACGTCGTCGACGGCCGGCTGGGCGGTCCCCGGGTAGCGCTTGGAGAGGTTCTCCAGCTCGATGGCGGCCCCATGGGACCCGGACTCGGAGTCAGACACGGATCCCCCTCGGAATGGTCAGCCACCCGATCAGGACGTAGGCGGCGTCGAACAGCAGGGCGAGGATGACGATCCCGACGGTGCCCGCGAGCACCTGGTTCAGCGCGTTCCTGCTGCCCAGGGAGGCCAGTCCGCGGAAGATCTCGTTGCCGAGGCCGGGACCGGAGGCGTACGCGGCGATCGCGGCGATGCCCATCAGCATCTGCGTGGAGACCCGGATCCCGGTCAGGATCGGCGGCCAGGCCAGCGGCAGCTCCACCCGGACCAGCCGCATCAGCCGGGACATGCCGATCCCGCGGGCCGCGTCCACCAGCATCGGGTCGACCCCGCGCAGGCCCACGATCGAGTTCCGCACGATCGGCAGCAGCCCGTACAGCGTCAGGGAGATCACCGTCGGCGGGACGCCGAGGCCCACCACCGGGATCAGCAGACCGATCATGGCCAGGGAGGGGACGGTGAGAACGGTGGCGGTCGCGGTGGTGGCGAGGTTGCCGGCCCACTCGCTGCGGTAGGTGACGACCCCGATCAGCACCCCGGCGGCGGTCGCCACGACCATGCACTGGAAGACCACGCTGGCGTGCTGGTAGGCGTCCATGAGCAGCGTCTGGTGCCGGTTGCCCAGGTACTCCCAGAAGCTCACACGCGCTCACCCCGAACTGGCTAGGACCCTTCCTCGTCCGCCGCTGCCTGCTCCACCAGCGGGATGATCCGCAGCGGAACGGGGTTCTCCATGACGATCGCCGTGGAGGCCCGGACAATGCCATCAAAACCGACGACGCGGTCGATCACCCGCTGGAGATCGGCGTTGGAGCGGGCCACCAGCCGGCACAGCATGTCCCCGGTGCCGGTGGTGGTGAGCAGTTCCAGCACCTCCGGCACACCCGCCAAGTGCGCCCGCACGTCAGGGCCTTGGCCCTGCCGGATCTGGAGGGTGGCGAACGCGGTGACCGGGTAGCCGAGGGCCGCCGGGTCCACCTGCGGGCCGAACCCCTGGATCACTCCATTCGACTGAAGCCGGTCCAGCCGCGCCTGCACGGTCCCGCGCGCCACCCCCAGCCGGCGGGACATCTCCAGCACGCCGATCCGCGGCTCCCGGGCCAGCAGCACCAGGATCCGCCCGTCCAGATGATCGATCGCCACGCCCGCCTCCGGATGGTCATCCTGTACAGAAAGTCCGGCGATACGGCCGTACCGCTGAACATATTGCCCACTCGAAACCGGAACTATTGCGCACCTTGTGTGCCGGGGCCACCCTTCGACCATGACGCAGACCACAGAGCACACTCCCGACGCGACCACCCGGCAGGCCGACCCCTTCCCGGTCAAGGGAATGGACGCGGTCGTCTTCGCCGTCGGCAACGCCAAGCAGGCGGCGCACTACTACTCCAGCGCCTTCGGCATGCGGCTGGTCGCCTACTCCGGACCGGAGAACGGCAGCCGGGAGACCGCGAGCTACGTCCTGGAGAACGGCTCGGCGCGGTTCGTCCTCACCTCCGTCGTCCGGCCGGAGACCGAGTGGGGCACCTTCCTGTCCCGGCACGTCTCCGAGCACGGCGACGGCGTCGTCGACCTGGCCATCGAGGTGCCGGACGCGCGGGCCGCGTTCGCGTACGCCGTCGAGCACGGCGCCCGGCCGCTGGCCGAGCCGTACGAACTCAAGGACGAACACGGCACCGTCGTGCTCGCCGCGATCGCCACGTACGGCGAGACCCGGCACACCCTCGTCGAGCGCACCGGCTACGACGGCCCGTACCTGCCGGGTTACGTCGCCGCGTCCCCGATCGTCGAGCCGCCCGCCCGCCGTACCTTCCAGGCCGTGGACCACTGCGTCGGCAACGTCGAACTCGGCCGCATGAACGAGTGGGTCGGCTTCTACAACAAGGTCATGGGCTTCACGAACATGAAGGAGTTCGTGGGCGACGACATCGCCACCGAGTACAGCGCGCTGATGTCCAAGGTCGTCGCCGACGGCACCCTCAAGGTCAAGTTCCCGATCAACGAACCCGCCGTCGCCAAGAAGAAGTCCCAGATCGACGAGTACCTGGAGTTCTACGGCGGGGCGGGCGTCCAGCACATCGCGCTCAACACCAACGACATCGTCGAGACCGTACGGACCATGAGCGCGGCCGGCGTCGAGTTCCTCGACACCCCCGACTCCTACTACGACACCCTCGGCGAGTGGGTCGGCGACACCCGGGTGCCCCTCGACACCCTGCGCGAGCTGAAGATCCTCGCCGACCGGGACGAGGACGGATACCTGCTGCAGATCTTCACCAAGCCGGTCCAGGACCGCCCGACGGTCTTCTTCGAGATCATCGAACGCCACGGCTCCATGGGCTTCGGCAAGGGCAACTTCAAGGCCCTCTTCGAGGCGATCGAGCGGGAACAGGAGCGCCGCGGCAACCTGTGAACCGACCGCCCGCCGGGCCGGTGGCCGACCACGCGGGTCGCCACCGGCCGCGGATCACTGCGGAGCGTCCTCGTTCGGCGGCTGGTCGCCCAGGGTGCTCAGGGTCGCCCGGGCCACCGGCGCCTGCAACGGCGAGAAGTACGGGTTGATGCGCAGCGCGTCCTGGAGGTGGCGGCGGGCCGAGGCGTCCAGCTCCAGGTCGCGCTCGATCATGCCCCGGTGGAAGGCGTACGACGCGCTGCGGACCCCGCCGCCCTTCGTGGAGTCCGTCGCGATCGAGGCGTAGACCAGCGCCTCCTTGTCGTCGCCGGCCCGGTGCAGCGCCCACCCGAGCGCGTCCGCGACCTCGATGCCCGGCTGCCGCTCCCACTCCGCCGACAGCCGCTGCACCGCCTCCTGGGCGTCCCCGTGGTCCGCCTCGTACCGCCCGACCAGCAGCTCCTCGTCGACGCCGGCGTCCGCCTCCCGACGGGCCCGCGTCTGCACCGACGCGTACTGCGCCTCCGCCTGCTGCCCCATCCCCAGCGACTCGTACAGCTCGGCGAGCTCCAGGGTGACGTCCGGGGACGGCCGGTGTCCGAGGGCGCCCTCGTACGCGGTCAGCGCCTCCTGCGTGCGGCCCAGCGCGGCCAGCGCCCGGCCCTGTCCGGCCAGTGCCGCCGCCTGGCCGGGGTCCAGCCGCGCCGCCGCCGTGAAGTGCCGCAGCGCGTCGTCGCGGTCCCCCCGCTCGAAGGCCAGCTCCCCGGCCTGGGTCAGATACGCGGCCTGCTCGGCGGGGGTCCCGGCGGCCGCCGCCGCGTCCGTGACCTGCGCCGCCGCGTCCTCCCGCCAGCCCCGGTCCCGGTACACGGCCGAGGCCCGCGCCATCACGGCCGGCCGCGCGGCCCCCCCGGCCTTCAGCGCCATCAGCTTGTCCAGCGCCGACCTGGCCGCCTTGTAGTCGCCGAGCCCGTCGTAGGCGTCGATCAGCGCCGGATACGTCGACCACCGCTTCGGCGCCGCCTTGAGCGCCTCCTCGCCGAACCGCCTGGCGGCCGGGAAGTCCCGGCGCGCGTTCGCCAGCGCGGCGAGAGCGGCCGGCGCCTCGGGGCCGCCCTTGTTCCCGGCGGTCCGGACCGAGGTCTGCAACGCCCGCTCGGCCCGCGGATAGTCGGCGGTGTCGGCGGTCCGGCGGCCCCGTTCCACGTACGCCGCCCCGAGCACCGCCCAGGCCCGCGCGTCCTTGGGGTGCGCCCGTACCTGGCTCTCGCGCGCGCCGATCAGTGAGACGAGGTCGGGCAGCGCGGCGGGAAGGCCGTCGAGGACGGCCGCCTGCGTCGCCGCCTGGGCCACGGCCCGCGCCTGCGCCCGCGCCCGTTCCTCCGCGGCCCGGGGCCCGGCCGCCGGGGGCGCGGCGGCGCGGTGCGGCGCCGGCTGCTGCGGCCACAGCATCAGCGCCGCGCCGGCCGCGGCCCCGCCCGCCAGCGCGACGACCAGGAGCCGCCGCAGCACCCGGCGCCGGGGCGGCGGACCCGGCTCCGTGAACAGCGAGGTGGTGGGCCCTGACGGTCGGTTATCGAGCGCGCACATGCCCGACACTGTGCGTCAACACGACGACCGCGCCCCGGCGGCCCAAGGAGGGCGCTGGTGGGGTTCACACCGATGGCCCCGGGTGCGACGCTGTGATCATGAGCCGTATCGAAGCCCCTCGGGACGAGACCACCGGCAACCTCACCGACCGGCTCCTTTCGGGTCTGCCGGCCGACGCGGTCCTCGTCGACCCCGACGTGACCAGCTCCTACGCCAACGACATGGCGAGCTTCTGCCCGGCCGGCGCCCCGGCCGTCGTCGTCCTGCCGCGCACGGTGGAACAGGTGCAGCACGTCCTGCGCACCGCCACCGACCTGCGGGTGCCGGTCGTCCCACAGGGCGCCCGTACCGGTCTGTCCGGCGGCGCCAACGCCACCGACGGCTGCATCGTGCTGTCCCTGACCCGGATGGACCGCATCCTGGAGATCTCGCCGGTAGACCGCATCGCCGTGGTCGAGCCCGGCGTCGTCAACGCCACCCTCTCCCGGGCGGTCGAGGAACACGGCCTGTCCTACCCGCCGGACCCCTCCAGCTGGGAGATGTGCACGATCGGCGGCAACATCGGTACGGCCTCGGGCGGGCTGTGCTGCGTGAAGTACGGGGTGACCGCCGAGTACGTCCTCGGCCTGGACGTCGTCCTCGCCGACGGACGGCTGCTGTCCACCGGCCGGCGGACCGCGAAGGGGGTGGCCGGGTACGACCTGACCCGGCTGTTCGTGGGCTCCGAGGGCTCGCTGGGTGTCGTCGTACGGGCCGTCCTGGCCCTGAAGCCCAAGCCGCCCCGGCAGCTGGTGCTGGCCGCCGAGTTCGGCTCCGCGGCCGCCGCCTGCGACGCGGTCTGCCGGATCATGGCGGGCGGGCACGTACCGTCCCTCCTCGAACTGATGGACCGTACGACCGTGAAAGCGGTCAACGACCTCACGCACATGGGCCTGCCCGAGTCGACCGAGGCGCTGCTGCTGGCCGCCTTCGACACCCCGGACCCGGCCGCCGACCTGGCCGCGGTCGGCGCGCTGTGCGAGCAGGCGGGCGCCACCCAGGTGGTCCCGGCCGACGACGCGGCCGAGTCCGAACTCCTCCTCCAGGCCCGCCGGTCGTCCCTGGTCGCCCTGGAGGCCGTCAGGGGCACCACGATGATCGACGACGTGTGCGTGCCCCGTTCCCGGCTCGGCGACCTCGTCGAAGGCGTCGAGCGCATCGCGGAGAAGCACCGGCTGACCATCGGGGTGGTCGCCCACGCGGGTGACGGCAACACGCATCCCACGGTCTGCTTCGACGCCCGGGACCCCGACGAGTGCCGCCGCGCCCGCGAGTCCTTCGACGAGATCATGGCCCTCGGGCTGGAGCTCGGCGGCACCATCACCGGCGAACACGGCGTCGGCGTCCTGAAGAAGGAGTGGCTGGCCCGGGAGATCGGGCCGGTGGGCGTGGAGATGCAGCGGGCCGTGAAGGACGCCTTCGACCCACTGGGCATCCTCAACCCCGGCAAGCTGTTCTAGGTCCGTCATCCGTCATCCGTCACCGCGTTCACCGGGCGAGCAGTTGGTCGAGCGCGTCGTCGAGCCCGAGCCGTGCGCTCTCGGTCCCCGGGGGCACCACCCGCAGCGTCCGCTCCAGCCAGGCGGACACCTGGGGGACCGGCGCCTCGAGCAGGGCGTCTCCGTCGGGTGAACTCAGCGCCATCAGCACGACGCTGCGGCCCTCCACCTTCGTCGGCCACACCCGTACGTCCCCGTGCCCGCACGGCCGGAACACCCCCTCCACCAACAGGTCCCGGGCGAACGTCCAGTTGACCGGGGTCTCCGAGGTGACGTGGAAGCCGACGTGGACGGCGTACGGGTCGTCGGAGCGGTAACGGAGCCGGGCCGGGACCGGGATGCTCCGCTCGGGGGACAGGACGAGCCGCAGCTCCAGTTCGCGCTCCACCACGGTGTGCTGCATGACGTTCGTTCCTCTCGGTCGGTCGTCCGGGCGCCGGTGAGCGGCCCGTACGGGGGAGAGGGACCGGGGCCGCGGGCATTACGCGGGTTCCGGGAAATCTTTTTCCACCGCGTCCCGGGAACGTGTACGGGGATGCCCGGAAAGGGGCGGGTCCTGCGGGACTGGCGGTGGCGGGCACGCGGGTCTGATAGATGTGGAGCCTCCCACACGACCCCCGAGCAGATACGGGACGACGGACATGACCGCCCCTACCCCGGCACCCGGTGACGAACGGCCCCGCGAGGGCTACTACCCGGACCCGTCCATCCCCGGCTACGTCCGTTACTGGAACGGCTCCGCGTGGGTACCGGGCACCAGCCGCCCGGCTCCGTCGGGCGGTGAACAGCTCGCCCCGCCGCCCGGTTCCCGGCCCGCCACCCCCGTGGTGGAGGAGACCGGACCGCACTTCTTCGACGAGGACCCGCGCCAGGGTGCCGCCGGCTGGACGGCCGAGGGGAGCCCCTGGGGCACCGACCCGCGCGCGGCCGCCGGTTCACCCCCCGGGCCCGACGGCCGGTCGTCCCACACGGACGGCTCGGCGACGATCTCGCCGGTGGACCAGGGGGACGTCGACTCCGGCGGCACGTTCATCTTCCGCAGGCCGACGCTGGGCCCCGCGGGCACCCCGCCGGCCGCGCAGCAGCCCCTGGACGACGGCACGCTGACCTTCCGTACGATCCGCGCCGAGAACCCCCCGACCCCGGGGACCGCGACGGCCGGCACGGGTTCCGGCGGGGCCGGCTCCGGCGGCCGGGACGCGGGACAGGGCGCCGCCGGGCAGGGGGCGGCCGCCGCTCCCGCTGCCGGCCGCCCAGGCTTCGGCGCCGGGAAGGCCGCCGCCGAACGCGCCGCCGCCCCGCAGGCCGTCGCGCCCGCCGTGCCCCCGCAGTCCGCCGGGTCCCCGCCCGGCTCCGGCACCCCCATGTCCGCCGGGCCCGGCGGCGGCCAGTCCTCCTGGGCGCAGCAGGTCCACCGGCTCGCCGGCGATCAGCAGGTCGCGCCCTGGAAGCCGCCGGTGGAGGACGTCTTCCAGGCGGCCGCCCGGCGGCAGGCGGCGGCCCGGCCCGCCGGGCTCGGCAAGCGGTTCGCCGCGCGGCTCGTCGACAGCCTGATCGTCGGCGTGCTGACCGCCTTCGCCGCCGTACCGCTGGGCACCCGGGCGGCCGGACACGTTGAGGACAAGATCGACGCGGCCAAGCTCTCCGGCCGTACCGAGACCGTCTGGCTGCTCGACGGCACCACCGGCCTCTACCTCGGCATCGTGCTCGCCGTCCTGGTCGTCGTGGGCGTCCTCTACGAGGTGCTGCCCACCGCCAGGTGGGGCCGCACCCTCGGCAAGAAGCTGTTCGGCCTGGAGGTGCGGGACATCGAGGGCCACGAGCCCCCGGCCTTCGGCGTCGCGTTGCGCCGCTGGCTGGTGTACACCGTGCCCGGTCTGCTGGGCATCGGCGTCGTCGGTGTCGCCTGGTGCCTGTTCGACCGGCCCTGGCACCAGTGCTGGCACGACAAGGCGGCCCACACCTTCGTGGCCGGCTGACGGGCCGTCGTACTCCGTACGGCCCCGCGCCGGATGCGGCCGGGTCCGGTTCGCGGTCCACTCGGGCCATGAGCACCGAACCGCCCCCGGGCTCCGGACAGCCGCCGGAGGACGACCCGTTCAGGAAACAGCCCCCGTCCGGCCCGCCGGACCAGGGACAGGGTCCGGGGCCGGGCTCGCCGTACGACACCCCGTACGGCGGCGCGCAGCCCCCGCCGCCCTCCTACGGCGGCGGTCCCCACGGAGCGGCAGGGGAGGGCCCCTACGGCTCGGCGGGAGGCGGCCCGTACGGCGGGGAGGCCGGCGGCTATCCCGCCGACCCGCTGGCCGGGATGCCGCCGCTGGCCGACAGCGGCCGGCGCACCCTCGCCCGGATCATCGACATGATCCTGGTGCTCATCGTGGTCTGGCTGCTCACCTGGGCCTTCGGAGTGCGCGAGTACGAGGTGAACGGCGACCGGATGGAGGTCGGCAAGTCCTTCGCCCAGTCGCTGGTCGCGGCCGTCCTGTTCGTCGGGTACGACACCCTGATGACCGTCAAGGGGGGACGGACCCTCGGCAAGAAGTGGCTCGGCATGCGGGTCGCCGACCTGTCCGACGGCGCCACGCCCTCGGTCCAGACCTCGCTGGTGCGGGCCCTGGTGCTGTGGCTGCCGTTCGCGTTCTGCTGCGCCTGCGTGTGGACGGCGATCTGCGGTGGCTGGAGCTTCTTCGACAAGCCGTACAAACAGGGGCTGCACGACAAGGCGGCGAAGACGGTCGTGGTCAGCACGAGGAACTGACACCGGGGGGGCGCACAGGCAGCCGGCGGGTCCGTCAGTCTCACGGACCCGCCGGCTTCGCGGTGCCTGTGGCACTCGTGGTGCCTGTGGCGCTCGTGGTGCCTGTGGCACTTGTGGTGTCTGTGGTGTTCCCGGGCGTACGTGCGTCAGGGGGCGGTGTGCTCCCGGACGGAATCGGACGTGGCGGCGGCCACGGTCTCCCGCTGCCGGGGGACCCGTTCCCGGGGTGTTTCGACGGGGGCGGGTTCGGACCGGGCGACCGTGCGCGGCCGCGGGAGCGGAACCGTCATGGCGACCAGCAGTCCCAGACCGAGCGCCGCGAGCGCGATGACCGCGATCCCGATGCCCGAACTCGTCTGTGACAGCAGCAGCATGGCGAGCGTCGAGCAGATCACGGTGCACGAACCGTAGACGAGCTGTGCCGGGGTCGGACGAGGCATGGCAATCGTGTCCTCGGGAGATGTGGGGGTGAGACGGGGAGCCGGCCTTGCTTTCCACCGGCTTCCGGGCGTTCCACCGTTCGACTCTATTCGCGTGCATGCCCGAGAGGAACGTCCGGTAAGCGTGACCTAACCCACGGTACCGGTGCACAGGGGGCGCACGGTCGCATGGCATACCGCGCTCGGCGGCATATGCGCGCCGGTTGAGCGAGGTCCGTCGGGTCTCTCCCTATCACGGTGTCCGTAAAGCGAACTTCGGCTCCGCATAGTGCAGTTGAACTGTCCAAGTCAAGGTCTGTCTTTTCTCGTAAACCAGTAGTCAAATGACGTCACTTGAATCGACGCGTTGAACGTGCGCGCACGGATCCTTCCATGAATCCGGACCCCCCTTCCGTGTGCGCGGCGCAGGGGAGGACCTCAAGTGACAAGAAGATCTTGGACGTTGAGAGCGGCCGCCATCGGGGTGACCCTCGCGACGGCATCCGCGGGCTTCGCCACCTTCGCGACCGCCCAGGCGGCGACGAAGCCGACGAGTTCCACCGTCGACCGCAAGGACCCGTCGACGAAGCAGGACGAGCACGACCTCGACGGGCCCCTGAGCAAGACCCAGGACGCCCAGCGTCAGGAAGCCCTCGACCAGGTCATATCCGGCAAGGCCCAGGTCAAGGACCGGGACGGCTCCAAGGTCGTCCAGCTCAAGGGCAAGAAGGGCGACAGCAAGTACGTCGAGCTCGGCCGGGAGAAGACCGACAAGATCTTCACCATCCTGGTGGAGTTCGGCGACCAGACCGACCCCCGCTACGGCGGTACCGTCGGCCCGCTGCACAACCAGATAGCCAAGCCGGACCGCACCAAGGACAACTCCACGGCCTGGCAGAAGGACTACAACCAGGCCCACTTCCAGGACCTGTACTTCGGCACCGGCAAGAAGACCGAGTCGCTCAAGAAGTACTACGAGAAGCAGTCCTCGGGCCGCTACTCGGTCCAGGGTGAGGTCACCGACTGGGTCAAGGTCCCCTACAACGAGGCCCGTTACGGCAACAACGCCTGCGGCTCCACCACCTGCTCCAGCGTCTGGAACCTGGTCCGCGACGGCCTGAACTCCTGGGTCGCCGGCCAGAAGGCGGCCGGTGAGTCCGACGCGGCGATCAAGGCCGACCTCGCCCAGTACGACCAGTGGGACCGCTACGACTACGACGGCGACGGCAACTTCAACGAGCCCGACGGCTACGTCGACCACTTCCAGATCGTGCACGCCGGTGAGGACGAGTCCGCGGGCGGCGGCGCCCAGGGCACGGACGCCATCTGGGCGCACCGCTGGTACGCCTTCGGCACCGACGCCGGCGCGACCGGCCCGGCGAACAACAAGCTCGGCGGCACCCAGGTCGGCGACACCGGCGTCTGGGTCGGCGACTACACCATGCAG
Organism: Streptomyces sp. NPDC001068; assembly: GCF_042897315.1. Taxonomy (NCBI): domain Bacteria; kingdom Bacillati; phylum Actinomycetota; class Actinomycetes; order Kitasatosporales; family Streptomycetaceae; genus Streptomyces; species Streptomyces sp. NPDC001068. Next base: position 133,319 of record NZ_JBIAYD010000006.1, read on the forward strand.
CCGGAGAACGGCGGACTCGGCGTCTACGCGCACGAGTACGGCCACGACCTCGGCCTGCCGGACGAGTACGACACCGACGGCGGCGAGAACTCCACCGGTTTCTGGACCCTGATGTCCTCCGGTTCCTGGCTCGGCACCGGCAAGGAAGCCATCGGCGACCTGCCCGGCGACATGAACGCCTGGGACAAGCTCCAGCTCGGCTGGCTCAACTACGACGTGGCCAAGGCCGGCAAGAAGTCCAGCCACAAGCTCGGCGTGGCCGAGTACAACACCAAGGACAAGCAGGCCCTGGTGGTCTCGCTGCCCGACAAGGCGGTCACCACGACCGTCGTCACCCCCGCCCAGGGCGCGACCCAGTGGTGGAGCGGCAGCGGCGACAACCTCAAGAACACGCTGACCCGTGACGTCGACCTGACCGGCAAGTCCTCGGCGGCGCTGAGCCTGGACGGCTGGTACGACATCGAGGCCGGCTACGACTACCTCTACGCCGAGGTGTCCACCGACGGCGGCGCCAACTGGACCGCCCTGGACGGCACGGCCGACGGCCAGGCCATCCCGCGCGACGGCAGCGACAAGCCGGCGCTCACCGGTTCGGTCGCCGCGTACACCAAGCTGTCGTACCCGCTGAACGCCTACGCGGGCCAGAAGATCCAGCTGCGCTTCCGCTACCAGACCGACGGCGGGGTCGCCCTCAAGGGCTTCGCGGCCGACGAGATCGCGGTGACCGCGGACGGCTCGGCGCTCTTCTCCGACAACGCGGAGTCGGCGGACCCGGCGTGGACGGCGTCCGGCTTCTCCCGCATCGGCGCGTCCTTCACGAAGGACTACGCGCAGTACTACATCGCGGAGAACCGCCAGTACGTGTCGTACGACACGACCCTGAAGACCGGTCCGTACAACTTCGGCTTCTCGACGACCCGTCCGGACTGGGTGGAGCACTACGCCTACCAGAACGGCCTGTTGATCTGGAAGTGGGACACCTCCCAGGCGGACAACAACACGCACCTGGGCGACGGCGGCCACCCGGGCACCGGTCTGATCCTCCCGATCGACTCCCACCCGACGGCGCTGAAGTGGTCCAACGGCACGCTGATGCGCAACCGCGTGCAGGCCTACGACTCGCCGTTCAGCCTCTACGCGAGCGACGGGATGACCCTGCACAACGCGGACGTGGCGACCAAGATCAGGCAGTCCTCCGGGGTGTCGGTCTTCAACGACCACAAGAGCGACTACTACGACGCCTCGAACCCGACCGGCGGTGTCAAGATCACTGACACCAACACGAAGATCAACATCGTCACGGAGGCCAAGGACGGCTCCACGATGTCCCTCCAGGTCGGCCCCGCGGTGAAGTAACGCACATATCCGCAGGTCAGAGACGTATCGGCGGCGACCCCCTGGCGGGTCGCCGCCGATCGTGTTTAGGTGCGTCCTGTGGCTTTCTTATTGACACCGACTCGTACGGGGGTATGACCGCATGGCCGCAGGAGGGTTCTGCAAGCTGCCGAACGGCAGCGTGGTGGTGGCACTGAACCTGCCCAGCCCCGCCCCCGCCGGGGGTACCTCGGGGGTCCGGGTACTGGTCCTCGCCCAGAACCGCGCCCGCGCCCTGACCAGGCTCAGGAACCTCGGCATGCGAGCGGTCTACCTGCGGGGCAACGCGGCCCCGCCGACCCCGGACGAGATCACGGCCGTCCTGCACCACCCCGACGGCCTCATATGGCGGACCGCCCCTGACAACGGTGTCACCGTCACCGAACTGTGGCACCCGATCAGAGCCCTGCTACGAAGATCGGCAGCGGCCTGACCACTCCGCGCCGGACAGAAGCCGGGACCGCCGATCGCCGGGTGCCGCACCCGACCTCAGGGGCGCGGGGAACTGCGCGACAAGCCCCCACCGGCCCGCAGGCGCGCACCGGCCGGCTGTGGCGCCGAAAAGCTGCCGGGACCGCCGATCGCCGGGTGCCGCACCCGACCTCAGGGGCGCGGGGAACTGCGCGACAAGCCCCCGCCGGCCGGCAGGCGCGCACCGGCCGGCTGTGGCGCCGAAAAGCTGGCGGGACCGCCGATCGCCGGGTGCCGCACCCGACCTCAGGGGCGCGGGGAACTGCGCGACAAGCCCCCACCGGCCCGCAGGCGCGCACCGGCCGGCTGTGGCGCCGAAAAGCTGGCGGGACCGCCGATCGCCGGGGCCGCACCCGACCTCAGGGGCGCGGGGAACTGCGCGACAAGCCCCCGCAGGCGCGCAGGCGCGCACCGGCCGGCCGTGGCACCCCCGGGGGCGTACGCGGCGGTCACACCACCGGCTTGCCCGTCAGCTCCACGCCCGCCTCGCGCATCTCCTCCAGCGCCCGCTCCGTCGTCTCCTCCGAGACACCCGCCGTCAGGTCCAGCAGGACCTGGGTGCGAAAGCCCCTGCGGACGGCGTCCAGCGCGGTGGCCCGCACGCAGTGGTCCGTGGCGATCCCGACGACGTCCACCTCGGTGATCTCCCGGGCGCGCAGCCAGTCGCCCAGCGGCACCCCGTTCTCGTCGGCGCCCTCGAAGCCGCTGTAGGCCCCGGCGTACGCGCCCTTGCTGAAGACCGCGTCCACCGCGCCGGAGGCGACCGCGGGGGCGAAGTTCGGATGGAAGCCGACGCCCTCGGTGCCGGCCACGCAGTGCGCCGGCCAGCTGTGCACGTAGTCGGGGTTGTCCGCGAAGTGGCCGCCCGGCGCGACGTGGTTGTCGCGGGTCGCCACCACGTGGCGGTAGCCGGCGGGAGCCTGCCCGATCAGCTCGGTGACCGCGGCGGCCACGTCGGCACCGCCCGCCACCGCGAGGCTGCCCCCCTCGCAGAAGTCGTTCTGCACATCGACGACGATCAAGGCGCGGCGCATGGTCGGTGTCCTTCGCATTCGGTATGGGGGACTGTCGAGGACGGTTCGGGCACGGTCGAGGGGGAGACGCGGAAAACGGGGGTGCGGGTCCGGCCTGAACCTCCGAGCGTAGAGACTTACGGGGGCGTAGGGGAGGGGGCTTTGCGGGGCGCGTACGCGGGCACCCGCTCTAGCTACCCGAGCGCCCCTGGACGTACTCCGTCGGCAGGACCGCTTCCCCGCGGGAGAGCTGGGTCGCGGACAGCGGGAGATTGGCCCGGGACGCCGCGTGGCGGGCACGGGACGCGTCCAGCGGTTCACGGGCGACCACCTGCCCGGACTTCACCAGTTCGACCAGCAGCTGCTGGTCGACCAGGTCGGCCGGCACCTCCCCGGTCCCGACGACCTCCGCCTCCGCGACCCCCTCCGCGTCCAGCCGCCGTGCCGCCCACTTGCGCCCGCCGACGGACGTCTTGCCGCCGGTCGACTTCTTGGCGACCGGCACCAGCGGAGCCTTCGGATCGGCGGACCCGGCGCGGGCGACCAGCTTGTAGACCATGGAGCAGGTGGGGTGCCCGGAGCCGGTCACCAGCTGGGTGCCGACGCCGTACGCGTCCACGGGCGCCGCGGCCAGCGAGGCGATGGCGTACTCGTCGAGGTCGGAGGTGACGACGATCTTCGTGTCCCGGGCGCCCAGCTCGTCCAGCTGCTGCCGGACCCGGTGGGCGACCAGCAGCAGGTCGCCGGAGTCGATCCGGACGGCGCCCAGCTCGGGCCCGGCCACCTCGACGGCCGTACGGACCGCCTCGGCGACGTCGTAGGTGTCGACCAGCAGGGTGGTGCCCCGGCCGAGCGAGTCGACCTGGGCCCGGAAGGCGTCGCGCTCGTGGTCGTGGAGCAGGGTGAAGGCGTGGGCGGAGGTGCCCACCGTCGGGATGCCGTAGCGGAAGCCGGCGGCCAGGTCGGAGGTGGTCGCGAAGCCGCCCACGTAGGCGGCGCGGGAGGCGGCCACGGCGGCCAGCTCGTGGGTGCGGCGGGCACCCATCTCGATCAGCGGGCGGCCGCCGGCGGCCGAGGCCATCCGGGAGGCGGCGGCCGCGATCGCCGAGTCGTGGTTGAGGATCGAGAGGATCACGGTCTCCAGGAGCACGCACTCGGCGAAGGAGCCCTCCACCCGCATGACCGGCGAGCCCGGGAAGTAGACCTCGCCCTCCGGGTAGCCCCAGACGTCACCGCTGAAGCGGTAGCCGGCGAGCCACTCCAGGGTGGGCTCGTCGACGATCCGGCGTTCGGCCAGGAAGCGGATGACGTCCGGGTCGAACCGGAAGTTCTCCACGGCGTCCAGGACCCGCCCGGTGCCCGCCACGACGCCGTACCGGCGTCCTTCCGGCAGCCGCCGGGTGAAGACCTCGAAGACGCTGTGCCGCTCGGCCGTACCGGCCCTGAGTGCGGCCTGCACCATCGTCAGCTCGTACTGGTCCGTGAAGAGCGCCGTCGACGGAACATCCACCGGCAGCCCAAGGTCCGCTGTGTTCATGGGCAAGCATGCTACCCCCATCTCGTCAGTGTGACGATTTGTGGGGCGCGTGGCAGCATGGGGCCTGTGACGTCACCCGCTCCCGTAGAGATCGAACGCACCGAGTCGGCGGAGGAGACCTTCGCCGTACCCGAGCCCGACGTCCCGTGGATCACGCTCGTCCACAACGACCCCGTCAACCTCATGAGCTACGTGACGTACGTCTTCCAGACGTACTTCGGCTATCCCAAGGACAAGGCCACCAAGCTCATGCTGGACGTCCATCACAAGGGCCGGGCGGTCGTCTCCAGCGGCAGCCGCGAGGAGATGGAGCGCGACGTGCAGGCGATGCACGGCTACGGCCTGTGGGCGACCCTCCAGCAGGACCGGAAGTAGCCACCCCTCCTCCTCGACCAGGACCGGAAGCAGCGACCCTCTCCATGCCAGGAATCTTCGAACCGCTCCCCGGCGGCGGCGCGGCCGTCGCGCTCGACGACGTCGAGATCTCGATCATCCGGACGCTGGCCGTCCAGCTTCTGGAGCTCATCGGTCCCGGTCCCGCCGAGGACGCCCCCGACGACCCGCTCGCCGAACTGTTCGCCGAGGGTCCGAGCGAGGCGCCGACCGATCCGGTGCTGCGCCGGCTCTTCCCGGACGCCTACTGCGACCCGGAGCGGCTGCCCGGCTCCTCGCGGGAGGCCGAGGAGCAGCAGGCCCACTCGGCGGAGTTCCGCCGCTACACCGAGAACGACCTCCGGGCGGGCAAGCGGGAGAGCGCGCTCGCGGTGATCCGGTCCCTGGACGCGCTTTCCCCGGTGGGCGAGGGCGGCGCGGTCCTGAAGCTGGCGCCCGAGGAGTCCCGGCAGTGGCTCGGCGCCCTGAACGACCTGCGCCTGGCCATCGGCTCCCGGCTCGACATCACCGACGAGGACGACACCGACCTGCTGTACCAGCTCCCCGACGAGGACGCGCGCAAGCCGATGGTGATGGCCTATCTGTGGCTCGGCGGCCTCCAGGAGACCCTGGTCGCCACCCTTATGCCGTAATCCGTCCCGCTTTTGCGTTCGCTCAGAGGACGCTCAAATCCGGATAACGATCCAGTCACCGTTGCGGCCTGGTATGGGCGTTCAGATGTGGTTTTGTCCGGTTCTTCCCGTGGTGTGCGCCACACTCCCTCCCGGCGGAACCCTGTGATCGGCATTGCGGTCGTGATAAATCTTCACGACCGCCCGGCGACACCACCCACGTGTCCGTCCGGGTGCGCCACCGAACCGGCAACAGCCGGTCAGGCACCACTCCAGCAATCCGGGGGGATCGAAACCCGATCCGCGGCCGACGAGAGGCCCGGGTCGGCATGGAGAAAGGCGCACACCACACATGACCTCCGCTCAGGTCGACACGTCGGAGCAGTCCTCCGAAGCCTCGGGAGAGGGGTACGAGCGCGGACTCGGCAGCCGTCAGGTCCAGATGATCGCCATCGGCGGCGCCATCGGCGTCGGCCTCTTCCTGGGTGCCGGGGCGAACATCGCCAAGGCCGGTCCCAGCCTCATCCTGATGTACGCCCTCGCCGGCGGCATCATCTTCTTCATCATGAGGGCCCTCGGCGAGCTCCTGCTCTACCGCCCCGTCTCCGGCTCCTTCGCCGAGTACTCCCGGGAGTTCCTCGGCCCGTTCTTCGGCTACTTCACCGGCTGGACGTACTGGCTGATGTGGGTCGTCACCGGCATGGCCGAACTGACAGCCGCCGCGATCTACGTCAACTACTGGTTCCCCGCCGTCCCCCAGTGGGTGACCGCGCTGGTCTTCCTGGTGATCCTCTTCGGGGTCAACCTGATCTCCGTGAAGGTCTTCGGAGAGCTGGAGTTCTGGTTCTCCATGGTCAAGGTCACCGCCCTGATCGGCATGATCGTGATCGGTCTCGGCGTCCTCACCTTCGGCTTCAGCGCCGCCGGTGACACCGCGTCGGTCTCGAACCTCTACCAGTTCGACGGCTTCTTCCCCAAGGGCGTCGGCTCCTCCCTGATGACCCTCCAGGGCGTCATGTTCGCCTACCTCGCGGTCGAGCTGGTCGGCGTCACCGCCGGCGAGTCCGAGAACCCCGAGAAGACCCTCCCCAAGGCGATCAACACCCTTCCCTGGCGGATCGCCCTCTTCTACGTCGGCGCGCTCACCGTCATCCTCTGCGTCGTGAAGTGGACCGAGTTCGCCCCGGGCGTCTCGCCGTTCGTCGCGGCCTTCGCGAAGATCGGCATCCCCGCCGGCGCCGGCATCGTCAACTTCGTCGTCCTGACCGCCGCGCTGTCCTCCTGCAACTCCGGCATGTACTCCACCGGCCGGATGCTGCGGAACCTGGCCGACAGCCGCGAGGCCCCGGCCGTCTTCAGCAGGCTCTCCGCGTCCAAGACCCCGGCGCTCGGCATCACCGTCTCCGTGCTCTTCATGGGCATCGGCGTGATCCTCAACTACGTCGTCCCGGAGAAGGCGTTCGGATACGTCACCTCGGTGGCCACCGCGGCCGGCATCTGGACCTGGCTGATGATCCTGATCAGCCACGTCCTGTACCGCCGCGCGGTCGACGCGGGCCGGCTGCCCGCCTCCGCCTTCCCGGCGCCGGGCGGCGCGGTGTGCAGCTGGATCGCCATCGTCTTCCTGCTCTTCGTGACCGGCCTGATCGCCTACGACGGCGACTCCCGGGTCTGCCTGTACGTCATGGCAGGCTGGGCGGCCGCGCTCGGCGTCGGCTGGCTGGTCCTGAAGTCCCGGAACCCGGAGATCACCGAGCGGCACGACCGGGCGTCGCTGGAGAAGGCGGGCTGACCCCCGCACCCCTCCCGGCCCCTCCCGGCCCCTCCCGGCCACCCCCCTCGGACGTCCCGTCGCAGGGAGCACTCGTGGCGCCCCCTGCGGCAGCCGCTCAGGACGTCCGGCATATGGGCCGTCCCGTACCAGCCTTCGGTACGGGGCGGCCCTCTGCTTATCCTGGCGGACATGCTGACCATCACCCAGGCACTCGTCGACCGGATCGTCGCCCACGCGCGCAAGGACCACCCCGACGAGGCGTGCGGCGTCGTGGCGGGAGCGGCCGGCTCGGACCGCCCCGAGCGGTTCGTCCCGATGCTGAACGCGGCGATGTCCCCGACGTTCTACGAGTTCGACTCCGGCGACCTCCTCAAGCTCTACCGCGAGATGGACGACCGCGACGAGGAGCCGGTGGTCATCTACCACTCCCACACGGCGACCGAGGCGTACCCGTCCCGGACGGACATCAGCTACGCGAACGAGCCCGGCGCCCACTACGTCCTGGTCTCGACGGCCGACACCGACGGCGGCGGCGACTTCCAGTTCCGGTCCTTCCGCATCGTCGACGGCGAGGTCGCGGAGGAGGAGATCACCACGGTGGACGCCTACTGACCACGCGTCCCGCCCCTGACAGGTCATCTCATCCTGTGGTCGAAAAGTGTCCGTACTCCGAGATCACACTCCAGAACCCGCACCGGGAATCGATACGATGACCCCATGGTTCTGAACGACGTGGGCGACAAGGCGCGGGGCACCCTGCTCGTGGCGCGGCTGCACGTCGACCTGTGCAGGCTGAACAGCGCCATCTGTTGACGTCCGCTGCCGCCGCACCGCCGTGAGCCGCGGCGTGCCGCCGTGCGCCCACCCACCCAGACTTTCCGACAGGAGCCCTGAGCCATGGCCATCGAGGTCCGCATCCCGACCATCCTCCGCCAGTACACCGACGGCCAGAAGGCGGTGGAGGGCAGCGGTGAGACCCTCGCCGACCTCCTGAACGACCTGGAGACCCGGCACACCGGCATCCACGCCCGCATCGTGGACGACGGCAAGCTGCGCCGCTTCGTCAACGTGTACCTGAACGACGAGGACGTCCGCTTCGTCGACGGCATCGAGACCAAGCTGACCGACGGCGACACCGTCACCATCCTGCCGGCGGTCGCCGGCGGCATGGCCTGAGATCGGCATGCGCTACGACTCCCCGTCGGCCGCGGTCGGCAACACCCCCCTGGTGCGTCTGCCGCGGCTCTCGCCGTCCGCCGACGTCCGGGTCTGGGCCAAGCTGGAGGACCGCAACCCGACCGGCTCGGTCAAGGACCGTCCCGCCCTGCACATGATCGAGCAGGCGGAGAAGGACGGGAGGCTCACCCCCGGCTGCACCATCCTGGAGCCGACCTCGGGCAACACCGGCATCTCGCTGGCGATGGCGGCGAAGCTCAAGGGCTACCGCATGGTCTGCGTGATGCCCGAGAACACCTCGCGGGAGCGCCGGGACCTGCTGGGCATGTGGGGCGCGGAGATCATCTCTAGCCCGGCGGCCGGCGGTTCCAACACCGCCGTGCGGGTGGCCAAGGAGATCGCCGCCGAGCACCCGGACTGGGTGATGCTCTACCAGTACGGCAACCCGGACAACGCGGGGGCGCACTACGCGACGACCGGTCCGGAGATCCTCGCCGACCTCCCCTCCGTCACGCACTTCGTCGCCGGTCTCGGCACCACGGGCACGCTGATGGGCGTCGGCCGTTACCTGCGCGAGCAGAAGCCGGACGTGCGGATCGTCGCCGCCGAACCCCGGTACGACGACCTCGTGTACGGGCTCAGGAACCTCGACGAGGGGTTCGTGCCCGAGCTCTACGACGCCTCCGTCCTCACCACCCGCTACTCGGTGGGCTCGGCGGACGCCGTCACCCGGACCCGTGAACTCCTGCAGCAGGAGGGCATCTTTGCGGGCATCTCCACCGGCGCCGCGCTGCACGCCGCGATCGGTGTCGGGAAGAAGGCCGTCCAGGCGGGCGAGAGCGCGGACATCGTGTTCGTCGTCGCCGACGGCGGCTGGAAGTACCTGTCGACCGGGGTCTACACGGCCGCCACCACCGAGGAAGCCATCGCGACCCTCCAGGGTCAGCTCTGGGCATAGCAGTCATCATGCACGCGCCAACCCCCTCCTATGAGGGGGCTAAGCGCTGTCCATGCCGGAGCAAAGATCTTCCTCCGGGGGTGACCGGCCCGCGCCGAACCCGGCTAGCTTCTCCTCCGTCCTGTTCATGCCATGCATGTCGGCATCCCAGGGTGTTCGAAGTGTCATGCTCATGACTGCGCGCACTCTGCCGCCGCTACGCGCGTCACGGGCCTGCCTTGTAACCCCACCGATGGAGGCAGTACCCCCATGCGTGAATCACGACGGAGCCTGCGAAGACTCCTGGCCGTAGCCTTCCCCGCCCTCGCCCTCGCCGTCTCCGGATTCGTCGCGGCACCAGGCGCCGGGGCCGCCCAGCCCACGGCCGCGGCACCCCACGCCACCACCAAGGCCACCCAGAACGCCAAGGCCCTCACCGACCCCGCCCGCCAGGCCGTGCACGGCACCGGCAAGGCCGGCCAGAGGGTGCCCACCCAGCACCTGTGCGCCACCGCCACCAAGGCCGGCCAGGCCTCCTGCTTCGCGCAGCGCCGGACCGACATCAAGCAGCAGCTGGCCTCCGCGCTCGCCGCCGCCCCCTCCGGCCTGAGCCCCTCGAACCTGCACAGCGCCTACAACCTGCCCTCGACGGGCGGCTCCGGCCTGACGGTCGCGGTGGTCGACGCCTACAACGACCCCAACGCCGCCTCGGACCTGGCCACTTACCGCTCGCAGTTCGGCCTGTCGGCCTGCACCAAGGCCAACGGCTGCTTCAAGCAGGTCAGTCAGACCGGTTCGACCACCTCGCTGCCCACGAACGACTCCGGCTGGGCCGGCGAGGAAGCGCTCGACATCGACATGGTCAGCGCGGTCTGCCCGAACTGCAACATCATCCTCGTCGAGGCCAACTCGGCCAACGACACCGACCTCGGCACCGCCGAGAACGAGGCCGTCGCCCTCGGCGCCAAGTTCGTCTCCAACAGCTGGGGCGGCTCCGAGTCCTCCTCCCAGACCGGCGAGGACACCTCGTACTTCAAGCACCCCGGCGTGGCGATCACCGTCTCCGCCGGTGACGAGGACTACGGCGCCGAGTACCCGGCGACCTCCCAGTACGTGACCGCGGTCGGCGGCACCGCGCTGTCCACCTCGTCCAACTCCCGCGGCTGGACCGAGTCCGTGTGGAAGACCAGCTCCTCCGAGGGCACCGGCTCCGGCTGCTCCGCCTACGACGCCAAGCCGAGCTGGCAGACCGACACCGGCTGCACCAAGCGCATGGAGTCCGACGTCTCCGCGGTCGCCGACCCGGCCACCGGCGTGGCGGTCTACGACACCTACGGCGGCTCCGGCTGGGCCGTCTACGGCGGCACCAGCGCCTCCTCGCCGATCATCGCCGGCGTCTACGCCCTCGCGGGCACCCCGGGCTCCGCCGACTACCCGGCGAAGTACCCGTACTCCCACACCGGCAACCTGTACGACGTCACCAGCGGCAACAACGGCTCCTGCTCGACGTCGTACTTCTGCACCGCCCGGGCGGGCTACGACGGCCCGACCGGCTGGGGAACCCCCAACGGCACCACGGCCTTCACCGCCGGCACCAGCACCGGCAACACGGTGACCGTCACCAACCCCGGCAGCCAGTCCACCGCCACCGGTGGCTCGGTCAGCCTCCAGATCTCGGCGACCGACAGCGCGGGCGCGGCCCTCACCTACAGCGCGACCGGTCTGCCCACCGGCCTGTCGATCAGCGGCTCCGGCCTGATCTCCGGCACGGCGTCCACCGCGGGCACCTACCAGGTCACCGTGACGGCCCAGGACTCCACCGGCGCCACCGGTTCGGCGTCGTTCGGCTGGACCGTCAGCACCGGCGGGGGCGGCACCTGCACCTCGGCCCAGCTGCTCGGCAACCCGGGCTTCGAGTCGGGCAACACCACCTGGACCGCCTCCAGCGGCGTCATCACCAACGACACCGGCGAGGCGGCGCACGCCGGCTCCTACAAGGCCTGGCTCGACGGCTACGGCTCCACCCACACCGACACGCTCTCCCAGTCGGTGACGATCCCGGCCGGCTGCAAGGCCACCTTCACCTTCTACCTGCACGTCGACACCGCCGAGACCACCACCAGCAGCCAGTACGACAAGCTGACGGTCACCGCCGGTTCGACCACCCTGGCCACCTACTCGAACCTCAACAAGGCCACCGGGTACGCCCAGAAGTCCTTCGACCTCTCCTCGTACGCGGGCTCCACCGTCACCCTGAAGTTCAGCGGCGCGGAGGACTCCTCCCTGCAGACCAGCTTCGTCGTCGACGACACCGCCGTCACGACCGGCTGACCCCGCCTCCCGCGTGACCGGATCCCGCCCCCGGAAGCCGTCCGGGTGCGGGATCCGTATGTCCCGGGGATACGTCACACCGGGGACAAGGGTTCCGTTCCCCGACGGAAAGGCGGACACCCCATGCGCCGTACGACGGTCCACCGCACCTCGCTCGCCGCGGCCACCCTCCTCCTGCTGGCGGGCTGCGGCTCGCAGAGCGGGAACACCGACCGGGGCAGCGGCGCGCTGTCCCCCTCACCGTCCCCCTCCGCACCGGCCGGCAGCCCCGGCCCGAGCGGCCCCTCGGGCAGCTGCACCCCCCTGACCTCGGAACTCACCGCCGCCGACCACGGCACGGTCTGTGTGGCGGTCGGCGGTCAGGTCCGGCTCACCCTCGACGGCACCCGGCAACGCCCCTGGAAGGCGGTCACCGCGAGCGGCGACGCGCTGCGGGCGGGCAACGCCGGGATCGTGCTCCAGCCCGGGGACGCCTCCGCCGCCTACACCGCCGTGGCACCGGGCACCGTCACCCTCACCTCGTCCCGTCCGCTGTGCGCCGAGCCCACGACCCCGGGCGGGGTCTCCTGCAAGGCCGTCCAGGAGTGGCAGGTCACCGTCAGGGTGAAGTGACCCTCAGGGGGCCAGATGCCGGACCTGGTCCCACAGCACCGGGTCGACCACGCCCACCCGGCGCCGGAACTCCCACACCGAGACCTCGCGCAGCTCGTCCGTCTCCAGGAAACTCGGCCGGCCCCGGGCGTCCCCGACCGAGCCCGGCGGCAGCGGGATCACACCGGCCCGCTCGTCGTGGTACTTGCTGGTGATCTTGGCGACGGTCGCCCGGTCGCCGCGCACCGCCAGCACCAGGCAGGGCCGGTCCTTGGCGCCAGGGCCGTCCTCGTAGGGCACGTTGGCCCACCAGATGTCCCCCGGACGGGGCCGGCCGGTCTGCGTCCGGGTGTCCCCGGGATGCCCCGGCGGGCGGGTGCGGTGCCCGCGAGGACGGTGGCCCCGGCCCCATCCGTCCACGAGCGTGGCGACCAGCGCCAGCAGGACGACTGCCGCGAGCGCGAGCCACCATGACGTGTCCATACGACGACGTTACCGGCGCGAGATATTCAATGCGCGCCCTTACGCGATCCTTGTGCGCCCCTAGTCCAGCCGAACCGGTGACAGCACAGGTGAGTTCGCCCACAACGGCCCCTGGCGGAGGAGCGACCCGCCCTTTTGCGCCTTACGCTCGACAAACCGCACGACCCTGCTCACCTCTCTGTTCTCCGACTCCAGTTCCCGGTTGTTCCGGGTGTTCCGCCCACGGAGGTTTCTGCTTCATGAAGCTCACCGTCGTCGGCTGCTCGGGGTCGTTCCCGTCCGCGGAATCGGCCTGCTCGAGCTACCTCGTCGAGGCCGACGGCTACCGGCTGCTCCTCGACATGGGCAACGGCGCCCTTGGCGAGTTGCAGCGCCACTGCGGTCTCTACGACCTCGACGCGATCTTCCTGAGCCATCTGCACGCCGACCACTGCATCGACATGTGCGCCTACTTCGTGGCGCGCTACTACCGCCACGACGGCGGCCCGTGCCCCCCGATCCCGGTCTACGGTCCCGAGGGCACCGAGCACCGTCTCACCACGGCGTACGCCGACACCCCCACCGCCTCCTCGATGAGCGAGGTCTTCGACTTCCACACGGTCAAGCCGTCCACGTTCGAACTCGGCCCGTTCACGGTCCACGTCGAGCGGGTCCGGCATCCGGTGGAGGCGTACGGCGTCCGCGTCGAGCACGAGGGCAAGTCCCTGACGTACTCGGGCGACACGGGTGTCACGGAGGCGCTCGAATCGCTGGCCCGGGACACCGACCTCTTCCTGTGCGAGGCGGCCTTCACGCACGGCAAGGAGAACATCCCGGACCTCCACCTCAACGGCCGCGAGGCCGGCGAGACCGCCGCCCGCGCCGGTGCGCGCCGGCTGGTCCTCACGCACATCCCGCCGTGGACCGATCCCGACGTGAACCTCGCGCACGCCCGCGAGGTGTTCGACGGGCCGGTGGACCTGGCGGCGCCGCGCGTCGTCTACGAGATCTGACCCGCCGTACGACGTCGCACCACGGAGTTCAGGGCCGTTGGTACGACAAAGGCCCCCCGCAGCCGCCGGGCTGCGGGGGGCCTCGTCATGACAAGGCCGGACGACTCACGCCTTCGTGAGGTCCTCGACCTCCTCCTCGGGCTCGCGGCCCGGGGTGGGGAGGTTGAACTTGATGATCGCGAACCGGAAGACGAAGTAGTAGATCGCTCCGAAGACCAGGCCGATCGGAATGATCAGCCAGGGCTTGGTCGCCAGGTTCCAGTTGAGCCCGTAGTCGATCACACCTGCGGAGAAGGTGAAGCCCGCATGTACCCCGAGCGCCCAGGTGATCGCCATGGACAGGGCCGTCAGCACCGCGTGGATCACGTACAGCAGCGGGGCGATGAACATGAAGGTGAACTCGATCGGCTCGGTGACACCGGTCACGAACGAGGTCAGTGCCATCGACATCATCATGCCCATCACGGCCGCGCGGCGCTCCGGGCGGGCGGTGTGCGCGATGGCGAGGGCGGCGGCCGGCAGGCCGAACATCATGATGGGGAAGAAGCCGGACATGAACTGTCCGGCCGTCGGGTCACCGGCGAAGAAGCGGGTGAGGTCACCGTGGACGATCTGGCCCGAGGCGTCCTTGAAGTCACCGATCTGGAACCAGGAGACGGTGTTCACGAACTGGTGCATGCCGACCGGGATCAGCGCGCGGTTGATCAGACCGAACAGACCGGCACCGAAGGCGCCGAGGCCGGTGATCCACTCGCCGAAGTCGGAGATGCCGTCACCGATCGGCTTCCAGATCAGGCCGAAGAAGACACCCATGACGGTGCCGACGAAGGCCATGATGATCGGGACGAGTCGGCGGCCGTTGAAGAAGCCGAGCCAGTCGACCAGCTTGGTCCGATGGAAGCGCTGCCAGACCACCGCACCGAGCAGACCCATGATCAGGCCGCCGAGCACACCGGGGTTGTTGTAGGTAGCCGCTATGTCGGCACCGGCCTGGACCTTCGCCTCGGTGACCGGGAACGCCTTCAGGACGTTGGCGTAGACGAGGAAGCCGACGAGGGCTGCCAGCGCGGTGGAGCCGTCCGACTTCTTGGCGAAGCCGATCGCGACACCGATGCAGAACAGCATCGGGAGATTGTCGAAGATCGCGCCACCCGCCGTTGCGAACACCGCGGTGACCTTGTCGGGCAGGTGCAGCTTGTCGTGGATGTCCTGCTGACCGAAACGGAGCAGCAGGCCAGCCGCCGGGAGCACGGCGATCGGGAGCTGAAGGCTGCGGCCGACTTTCTGCAGGCCTTGGAACAGCCCGGATCCCCGCTTCTTTGCGGGGGCCGCCGCGGGCACGGTGGCGGTGCTCATAGACTTCCTCCATCGGTGGTGGTCTACACCACTGAGTGGTGTAGACCTGTTGTACACGATGGGGGCGTTATAAGGAACCCGTCAATTCCGCAACAGAAGAATCACGCTTTGTACGCCGTCCGGTGACCCCGCGGCTAACCCTTGGTGACGTCCTCCACCTCGTCCTCCGGCTCCCGGCCCGGCGTCTTCAGATCGAACCGCGTGATGGCGAACCGGAAGACCACGTAGTAGACCACCGCGAAGCACAGCCCGATCGGCACGATCGCCCACGGCCTCGTCGCCAGGTTCCAGTTGATGACGTAGTCGATCAGCCCCGCCGAGAAGCTGAACCCGTCGTGCACCCCGAGCCCCCACGTCACCGCCATCGACACCCCCGTCAGCAGCGCGTGCACCGCGTACAGCAGCGGGGCGATGAAAAGGAACGAGTACTCCAGCGGCTCCGTGATCCCCGTGACGAACGACGTCAGCGCCACCGACAGCATCAGACCGCCGATCTCCTTGCGCCGGTGCGGCTTCGCACAGTGCGTGATCGCCAGCGCCGCCGCCGGCAGCGCGAACATCATGATCGGGAAGAACCCCGACGTGAACTGACCCGCGTCCGGATCACCCGCCAGGAACATGTTGATGTCACCGTGCACCGTCAGGCCGTCCGGCGTCGTGTAACTGCCGAACTGGAACCAGATGGGCACGTTCAGGAACTGGTGCAGCCCGATCACCAGCAACGCCCGGTTCGCGACCCCGAACACCCCCGCGCCCCAGGCACCCGCCTCCCGCAGCCAGTGGCTGAAACTCTCCAGCCCGTCACCGACCGGCGGCCACACCCACAGACACACCACCGCGAAGACGATCGCCACGAACGACATGATGATCGGCACCAGCCGCCGCCCGTTGAAGAAACCCAGCCAGTCCACCAGCCTCGTACGGTGGAAACGGGCCCAGAAATACGCGGTCAGCAGCCCCATCGCGATCCCCCCGAACACCCCGGGGTTCTGGAAGGTGAACGTCGACACCGAACCGTCGCGCACCTGGCAGCCGACCCCCGGCAGCAACCTCGAACCGCCCGGACAGTCCTCCGGGAACTGGTGCAGCACCCCGTAATAGACGAGGAACCCCGCCACCGCCGCCAGCGCCGTCGACCCGTCCGCCTTCTTCGCCATCCCGATCGCGACGCCCACGCAGAACAGCAACGGCAGCCCGGTCGACCCGTCGAGCAACGCGCCGCCCGCGCCCTGCATCACCTTGGAGACATCCGTCCAGCCAAGACCCTGGTCCCCGAAGACGTCCGGCTGCCCCAGCCGGTTGAGGATCCCCGCCGCCGGCAGCACCGCGATCGGCAACTGCAGACTCCGGCCCATCTTCTGCAGCCCCTGGAAGAGAGCGTTCCACCGCTCCCGCCCGGGACTGACCGTGCTCTCGGCGCTCTCGGCACTCATGGGCGCGTCCTCCGGGCCGCTCGGCTCCACCGCAGGGGTTTGGCGACCGCCCGTCCGCTGGTGTAGACCAGTTGGCGACGGTTCCGCCGCAGTGCTCGCCATCATTCGGCAGGCGCGGCACGGCCGCTCGAAAAGTTGGGCCAACTGTGGGTTACTGCGACAAAGCGGTTCGGATCAGGGAGAAGGAACATGGCCAGCAAGGCTGAGAAGATCGTCGCCGGCCTCGGCGGAATCGACAACATCGACGAGATCGAAGGCTGCATCACCCGCCTGCGCACCGAGGTCCACGACGCCTCGAAGGTCGACGACGCCGCCCTGAAGGCCGCCGGAGCCCACGGCGTCGTCAAGATGGGCACCGCCATCCAGGTCGTCATCGGCACCGACGCCGACCCGATCGCCGCGGAGATCGAAGACATGATGTGAGCCTCCCGGCTCACCCGAAGGGGCTCCTCCCTCCTGGGGACGAGCCCCTTCTGCCACTCCCGATAGGCTCACGGCCATGTCTCGAATCGACGGCCGCACCCCCGAACAACTCCGCCCGGTCACCATCGAACGCGGCTGGAGCAAGCACGCCGAGGGCTCCGTCCTCGTCTCCTTCGGCGACACCAAGGTCTTCTGCACCGCCTCCGTCACCGAAGGCGTCCCCCGCTGGCGCAAGGGCAGCGGCGAGGGCTGGGTCACCGCCGAGTACGCCATGCTGCCCCGCGCCACCAACACCCGCGGCGACCGCGAGTCCGTCAAGGGCAAGATCGGCGGCCGCACCCACGAGATCTCCCGCCTCATCGGCCGCTCCCTGCGCGCGGTCATCGACTACAAGGCCCTCGGCGAGAACACCGTCGTCCTCGACTGCGACGTCCTCCAGGCCGACGGCGGCACCCGCACCGCCGCGATCACCGGGGCGTACGTCGCCCTCGCCGACGCCGTCACCTGGGCGAAGGAACGCAAACTCGTCAAGGCCGGCCGCCAGCCCCTGACCGGCACCGTCTCCGCCGTCTCCGTCGGCATCGTCGGCAAGGTCCCGCTCCTCGACCTCTGCTACGAGGAGGACGTCCGGGCCGAGACCGATATGAACGTCGTCTGCACCGGCGACGGCCGCTTCGTCGAGGTCCAGGGCACCGCCGAGGCCGAACCCTTCGCCCGCGACGAACTCGACGCCCTCCTCGACCTCGCCGTCGCCGGCTGCAACGACCTCGCCACCATCCAGCGTGCCGCCCTCGAAGCGACCCTCACCCGCTAGAACCGCAAAGTAAAGGGAACCCAAAAAGCCGAGGTACGGCAGGGCAACCAGAGCGGGCGGCCCCGCGTCCCCATAGGTACGGGCGCACGGCGTGAAAAACCGTGCGCCCGGCCAGTCGTATCCAACGGGAGGGGAACACCGTCATGGCCGCCAGCCGACGCCGAGGCCGCAGCACCGCCATCGCCGCCGTGGCCGCGACCACCGCACTCGCCGCCGCCCTGCTCACCGGCTGCGACGCCGTGGACAAGGCACTGGACTGCGTCCAGACCGCCGACTCCATCGCCGACAGCGTCACCGACCTCCAGCAGGCCGTGGAGAACGCGGCGGACGACCCCACCCGCGCCGACACCTCCCTCGACGCCATCCAGAGCAACCTGCGCAAGATCGGCGACAGGACGGACGACACCGACGTCAACAAGGCGGTCGACGACCTCGACAAGGCCGTCGACAACGTCCGCACCGCCATCAGGAACGGCGACTCCACCCCCGACGTCGCCCCGGTCACCGACGCCGCCGGCGAACTGACCAAGGTCTGCACGCCGTAACCGCCGCACCCGGGCCTTGGGATACTTCCTCACATGACGACCCGCCTGATCCTCGCCACCCGCAACGCCGGGAAAATCACCGAACTCCACGCGATCCTCGCCGAGGCGGGCCTGCCCCACGAACTCGTGGGCGCCGACGCCTACCCCGACATCCCCGACGTCAAGGAGACGGGCGTCACCTTCGCCGAGAACGCGCTCCTCAAGGCCCACGCCCTGGCCCAGGCGACGGGCCTCCCGGCCGTCGCCGACGACTCCGGCCTGTGCGTCGACGTCCTCAACGGCGCCCCCGGCATCTTCTCCGCCCGCTGGTCCGGCCGCCACGGCGACGACAAGGCCAACCTCGACCTCCTCCTCGCCCAGCTCTCCGACATCGCCGACGAACACCGCGCCGCCCACTTCGCCTGCGCGGCGGCCCTGGCGCTGCCGGACGGCACGGAACGCGTGGTCGAGGGCCACCTGAAGGGCACCCTCCGCCACACCCCGTCCGGCACGAACGGCTTCGGCTACGACCCGATCCTCCAGCCGGAGGGGGAGACGAGGACATGCGCCGAGCTGAGCCCCGAGGAGAAGAACGCGATCAGCCACCGGGGGAAGGCGTTCCGGGGGTTGGTGCCGGTGGTGCGGGAGTTGTTGGGCTGAGAGGCAGCTGAGGGGCCCCCACATTGGGCGCCCCTCGGTGCACGTACGGCCGGTGGGACTCGAACCCACACGGGCTTTCGCCCACTGCGCCCTAAACGCAGCATGTCTGACCAATTCCATCACGGCCGCCCAAAACGGTCATCGTGCTCGACCGGCGGCACTCAGTGTACGGGGCTGTCGGGTCACCCGGCGAGTGGGACTCTGCTCTTCTGGCGACACCACGTCTCCGTCAACGCATGGCAATTGGGGCACAGATATCGAAGGTTCTCCTGGCGGTTGTCCCGCCAGTTGCCGTTGACATGGTCGATCTGCAAGGTGATCGGACGCCCGCGCCATTCACCGGTGTTGCCGCACTCCACACACGCATACGGCACCCCGATCTCGGTCAGAGCTTGGTGAAGTCGGGATCTGTTGGTCCGTCCGGCCTGCTGGGGCAGGATCACCAGCACTCGATGCGCTGTCGTCGGAGGTGTCGGCCGCTCGGGCCGTCCCCAGGATCGGCGAGTGAAGTGGCCGGTGTCGAGACCGAGGCGGGATGCGGCGCGCCGTACGTGTCGGTGGTTGGTGTCGTTGACGTCCATCCCGAGTCCGCGCATGACCTCGGCGTAGCTGGTACAGGTCCGTACCAGTCTGCATAGTTCACCCTCGGGAATCACCGCACGTCGATGTGAGAAGTGGCTGGTGTCGATGAGTTGGGCCGCCAACATGCGACTTAGTGTCGCCCGGGACCGGCTGTCATCGGGAACGCCCAACACGCGAGCCACACCGCGCACACTGATGGCTGTGGCTGCGGCCGCCCGGAGTTCTTCCGAAGTGAATGGCAGATCCAGTTCGGGGCGATCCATACCGGGGAAGTGGCTGATGTCGATGCCTGCGGCGTCAAGGCGACGCCGGATGTGCGAGAGGGTCCCCGTGGCCGGTGTGGCACCCAGCTTTAGCGCCACTTCCCTCAGGGAGGACGAGGATGTGGCGGCTTCCGCGATGGCGGCGTCGGGGTACTTGCGCCATGGGCTGCGCTTGGCGAAGTGGCTTGTATCGAGTTCGTGACGCGTCACGTGCTCCTGCAGCACCCGCCTTTGACCGCCACTCGGATTGAGGCCCAGTCGCCGCATCAGATCGGTCCAGTTGCGTGCTTCGGCGACTTCCGGCGCCAGCCGCTCCCTGGTGTACGCACTCGCTCCCATCGAGCCTCCTCTGTTCCGGCCGCACGTTCGCGGCTCGTACGGAGTAACGAACCGGTTATCGGACAGTCACGCCCGGAGGCCGGAGAGGGGAAAACGGCTCGCACCAGGGTGGATCCCGGTGCGAGCCGTCAGTAGCGGAATGAGGTGCTCAGATGCCCAGGTCCTTGATGATCTTGGCGACGTGGCCGGTGGCGCGGACGTTGTAGAGGGCGCGTTCCACCTTGCCCTGCTCGTCCACGACGACCGTGGAGCGGATGACGCCCATGTACGTCTTGCCGTAGTTCATCTTCTCGCCGTAGGCGCCGTACGCGTCCAGGACCTTCTTGTCGGGGTCGGCGACGAGGGTGACCTTGAGGTTCTCCTTGTCGCGGAATTTGCCGAGTTTCTCCGGCTGGTCGGGGGAGACCCCGATGACGTCGTAGCCGGCGCCGGTCAGCAGGTCGAGGTTGTCCGTGAAGTCGCAGGCCTGCTTCGTGCAGCCGGGCGTCAGTGCCGCCGGGTAGAAGTAGACGATGACCTTGCGGCCCCGGTGGGCGGAGAGGGACACCTCGTTGCCGTCGGCGTCGGGGAGGGTGAAGTCGGGGGCTACGTCCCCGGGCTGGAGTCGCTCGCTCATCGGTCCAGCGTAACGGGGGGTCCTGACAGTGCGGCGGCGGCGGGAACTGACAGACTGTCCAGAACATGCAGCACGGCAGACTTCGGAGGGCCTACGGTGGCGGAGACGTCGGACACCAGAACCCCGGCGCAGATCGAGGCGGACATCAAGCGACGCCGCGATGTGCTGGCCGAGACGCTGGACGAGATCGGGGTGCGGGTGCACCCCGCGACCATCGTCGGCGATGCGAAGGCCAAGGTCGCGGCCAACGTCGATCACACGCTCGGGCGGGCCTACGTCCAGGTCAACCGGGCCGTGAGCGAGGTGCGGGCGCAGTTCGTGGACGAGGACGGCGCGCCGCGTCTGGAGCGTGTGGTGCCTGTCGCGCTGGTCGCCGTGGGCGTGGTCGGTCTGCTCGTGTTCAGTGGCCGGCGGCGCAGGCGCTGAGCGGAAGCGGGTAGGTTCAGAGGCGTGAGCACGAACAGGAACGACACCCATCACGACAAGCTGCCCATCCGGATGCTGCACGACCGGGTGCTGGTCAAGCAGGACACCGGCGAGGGTGAGCGGCGGTCCGGCGGCGGGATCCTGATCCCGGCCACGGCGGCCGTCGGACGCCGGCTGGCCTGGGCCGAGGTGGTCGCGGTGGGGCAGAACGTGCGCACGGTGGAGCCCGGTGACCGGGTGCTGTACGACCCGGAGGACCGTGCCGAGGTCGAGGTGCGCGGGGTGGCCTACGTGCTGATGCGGGAGCGCGATCTGCACGCGGTGGCGGCCGACCGGTTCGAGGGCTCGGAGGATTCGACCGGCCTGTATCTGTGATTCGGTGATCGAAAGGGGCCTGGTGACTGCGGTCACCAGGCCCCTTTGTCGTTCCTTTGCTATGTTCGAAGGTGCCAGCCCGACGAGACGCGCCGTACCGGGACCGTGAAGGCAAAGACGACGCACCCCGTGCAGTGAAACGTCTCGGAGGTGCCTGTCATGGCCTGGGTTCTGCTTGTCGTCGCCGGTCTTCTCGAGGTCGGGTGGTCCGTCGGCATGAAGTACACCGACGGGTTCACGCGTCTCGTTCCCAGCCTGTTCACCGGCGGCGGGATCGTCGCCAGCATGGTGTTGCTCTCGTACGCCGCCCGGACCCTGCCCATCGGTACCGCCTACGGCGTGTGGGTGGGGATCGGGGCGGCCGGGGCGGCGGTGTTCGGGATGCTGGTGCTGGGGGAGTCGGCGACCGCGGCGCGGATCTTCTTCGTGTGCCTGCTGCTGGTCGCGGTGGTGGGGCTCAAGGCGACCGGCGGCCACTGACCGGCCGCCGGTCCCCCTGCCGGTCCGCTACTGGAATCCGAAGCCGCCGCCGTCGCCGCCCAGGGTCGTCCCGGCCGAGGTGGAGCCGTCGGTGGCGCCGTCCGTCGTACCCGTACTGGTGCCGCCGTCGGTGGTGCCGGTGGACGTGCCGGAGTCGGTGCCCGAGGTGGTCGTACCGGAGTCCGTGCCGGAGGTCGTGTCACCGGAGGTGGTGGAGCCGTCGGTGGTGCCCGCGGTGGTGGAGCCGTCCGTGGTGCCGCCGTTGTCCTGGTCGCCGCCGGTGGTGCCGCCGTTGTCCTGGTCGCCGCCCGTGGTGCCGCCGTTGTCCTCGTCGCCGCCGGTGGTGCCCCCGTTGTCCTGGCCGCCGGTGCCCGGGGTGGCCGGGTTCTGGGTGGCGGGGGCGACGGTCTCGGCGCCGGGCTGGAGGTCGAGGTCGAAGGAGGAGGTCGCGACGCCCTTGAGGGCGGCCTTGGTGTACTGCGCCCAGATCTCGGTGGGGGCCCCGCCGCCGTTGATCCGCTGCAGGCCGAGCGCGCCGTACAGCGGCTTGTGGGCCGCGGTGACGGGGTCCTGGCCCATCACGGAGACGACGGTGGCGAGGTCGGGGGTGTAGCCCGCGAACCAGGCGGCGGTGTCCTCCTCGGCGGTGCCGGTCTTGCCGGCGGCCGGGCGGCCTGCGGCCTGGGCGGCGGTGGCGGTGCCGTTGTCGACCACGCTCCGCAGGACGGAGGTGGTGGTGTCGGCGGCCTGCCGGCTGATGGCCTGCCTGGTCGTGGACTTCGGCAGTTCGATCTCCTGCGTGCTGTCCTTGGTGATCTTCTCGACCATCGTGTAGGCGCCGTGTTTGCCGTGGTTGGCGAGCGTGGCGTAGGCCTCCGCCATGTCCAGGACGCTGGCGGTGGCGGTGCCCAGCGCGATGGACGGGTACGGCTGGAGGTCCTTGGTGTCGGAGGGGATGCCCAGGTCGACGGCGGTCTGCTTGACCTTGGAGGGGCCGACGTCGACGGCCATCTGCGCGTACACCGCGTTCACCGACAGGTCGGTGGCCTTGCGGACGGTGATGTCGCCGTAGGACTTCTCGTCCTCGTTCTCCGGGGCGTAGCTGCCGCCGGGCCAGCCCTGGACGGGCCGCTTGTTGGTGCCGTCGTAGTAGGTGTTCGGGCTGATGGTCTGGCCGGACTGGGTGGTGGAGTCGTTGTCGACGGCGGAGGCGAACACGAAGGGCTTGAAGGTGGAGCCGACCTGGAAGTCACCGCGGGTGGCGCCGTTGGTGTACTGCTTCACGTAGTCGATGCCGCCGTAGAGGGCGACGACCTTGCCGGTCTTCGGGTCGACCGAGGCGCCGCCGGCGCGCACGTAGGTGTCGGCCTTGCGGTTCTTCTTGTCCAGCTGGGAGATCAGCTTGTCGTCGACCGCCTTGACGAAGGCGTTCTGCTTGCTCTTCTCGATGGTGGTGGTGATGCGGTAGCCGCCGGCCTCCAGGGAGTCGGCGTCGACGATCTTGTTCTTGATCAGGTAGCTCTTGACGGCCTCGACGAGGTAGCCGCGCTGTCCGGACATGCCGGTGGAGGCGGTCTGCTCCTTGGGCATCGGGAACTTCATGCCGGCCCGGTCGGAGGCGCTGAGCCAGCCCTTCTTGACCATGCCGTCCAGGACGTAGTTCCAGCGGGCGACGGCCGCCGCCTTGTTCTCGGGGTGGGCGACGACGTCGTACTCGCTGGGCGCGTTGACCAGGGCCGCGAGGTAGGCGGCGCGGGCCGGGTCGAGGTCGGTGGCGTCCTTGCCGTAGTAGGCCTGGGCGGCTGCCTGGATGCCGTAGGCGTTGCGGCCGAAGTAGCTGGTGTTGAGGTAGCCCTCGAGGATCTCGTCCTTGGACTCGGAGCGGTCCAGCTTGATCGAGATGAAGAATTCCTTCACCTTTCGGGTGACGGTCTGTTCCTGCGCGAGGTAGTAGTTCTTCACGTACTGCTGGGTGATCGTGGACCCGGACTGGGTGCCCTTGCCGGTCGCGGTGTTCCAGGCGGCGCGCAGCATCGCCTTGGGGTCGACGGCGGACTCGGTGTAGAAGTCGCGGTCCTCGGCGGCGAGCACGGCGTGCTGGGCGTCCTTGGAGACCTGGGCGAGGGTCACGTTCTCCCGGTTGACCTCGCCGTCCCGGGCCAGCTGGGAGCCGTCGGCGTACAGGTACACGTTGGACTGCTTGGTGGCGAACGCGTTGGCCGTCGGGATCTTCACCATCGAGTAGCCGAGGAAGAACAGGCCGATCAGCAGGAGTATGCCGATCACGAAGGTGCCGAGCAGCATGCGCCAGGTGGGGACGATCCGCCGCCATCCGGTCCGCTTGGGCCGCTTCATCTTCTTCTCGCCCCCCTTCGTCTCCTGGACCGCCGCGGGCGGTGCTGTCGGGCCTTCGCCGCTCTGGTTCGGCTGCTGCGGCTGCGGCTCGTCACTCATGGTGTGCGCGGACTCCTGTGCTGCGGTGCGTCGTACGTCCCTGCGGGCGGTACGTCTTCGGCGCAAACGGCGCCTTCGTTACGGGAGGCTACTCATGCCTCCTTTGATGAAGACTGTCCCATCCGTCGTTCAGTTCCCCGGACACGGCACGCGTCGGGTGACGTCGCGCACTACCCTCCCGGGTTCCGGTGCGGGGGCCGGAAAAGGGAAGGCGCGTCGACCCCGGCTCCGCATAGGCTTCGGCGCTTCGGTGTCGACAGGCCGAGGAGGGCTGTGGCGTGGGTACGGGACGGCTGTACGCCGCCGTCGCGGCGGGGGGTTTCCGGCGGTACGCGACCTACCGGGCGGCCACCGCCGCCGGGGTGTTCACCAACACCGCCTTCGGGATCATCCTCGTCTACACGTATCTGGCGCTGTGGGACGAGAAACCGCATCTCGGAGGCTACGACCAGGCGCAGGCGGTCACCTATGTGTGGCTCGGGCAGTGCCTGTACGCGACGCTCGCCATCCAGGGCGGGGGCGTCGAGAAGGACCTGATGGAGCGGATCCGTACGGGTGAGATCGCGATCGACCTGTACCGTCCGGCCGATCTCCAGCTGTGGTGGCTGGCGACGGACCTCGGGCGGTCGATGTTCCAGCTGCTGGGCCGGGGGGTGATCCCGTTCGCCTTCGGCGCGCTGTTCTTCCCGATGGCCCTGCCAAGGGACGCGGCGACCTGGGCGGCCTTCGCGGTCTCCCTGTTCCTCGCCATGCTCGTCAGCTTCGGCATCCGCTACCTGGCCGCGCTCAGCGCGTTCTGGCTGATGGACGGCATGGGCGTCAACCAGGCGCTGATGGTGCTGGGGATCTTCTGCTCGGGGATGACCCTGCCGCTGAACGTCTTCCCGGGCGCCCTCGGCGACGTCGTACGGACCCTGCCGTGGGCGGCGCAGCTGCAGACGCCGGCGGACGTCCTGCTGGGCGAGACCGCTCCGGCGGGCGCGTACGCCTTCCAGGCGGCGTGGGCGGTGGCGCTGCTGGCGGCGGGGCGGCTGATCCAGACGGCGGCGACCCGCCGGGTGGTGGTGCAGGGTGGCTGAGCGGGTCCTGGAGAGCACCGGCCGGCCGCGGGCGTCCCGGCCGGTGGAGGGGGTGCGGGCGTACCGGCTGATCGCCGCGATGTGGATCCGGTCCTCGCTGGCCTACCGCACGTCCTTCGTGCTGACGCTGCTCGGCAACCTGACGGTGACCGGCCTGGACTTCGCCACGATCCTGCTGATGTTCACGCAGGTCGACCGGCTCGGTGGCTGGACCATGCCCGAGGTGGCCTTCCTGTACGGCCTGTCCACGACCGCGTTCGGTCTCGCCGATCTCGCCTTCGGCTCGATGGACGTGCTCGGCGCGCGGATCCGCGACGGCTCCTTCGACACCCTGCTGGTGCGGCCGGCCCCGGTGCTCGCCCAGCTCGGCGCGGACCGCTTCGCGCTGCGCCGCCTCGGCCGGGTGATCCAGGGCGGCCTGGTGCTGGGGTACGCGCTGACCGCCGTGCACGTGGAGTGGACGGCGGCGAAGGTGCTGCTGGTGCCGGTGACCGTGATCAGCGGCGCGGTGATCTTCTGCGCGCTGTTCCTGTTCGGCGCGACCTTCCAGTTCGTGGCGCAGGACGCGGCCGAGGTGCAGAACGCGTTCACCTACGGCGGTACGACGCTGCTCCAGTACCCGCCGACGGTGTTCGGGCGGGACTTCGTGCGCGGGGTGACCTTCCTGCTGCCGCTCGCCTTCGTCAACTGGGTGCCGGCGGCGTACGTGCTGGGGCGGCCGTTTCCGCTGCGGCTGCCGGAGTGGACGGCGTGGGCACCGCCGCTGGTGGCGGTGGTGTGCTGCGCGCTGGCGGGCCTGGCGTGGCGGGTGGGGCTCAGGTCGTATCGGAGCACCGGAAGTTGAACGGGACGCGCGGAGCGGGACGGAGCACGGGAGTTGACGGTGTTCATTGAGGTGGACCGGGTGGAGAAGGTCTTCGACGTGCGGCGCAGGACCGGGTTCCTGAAGCGGGAGCGCCGTCGGGTACGGGCGGTGGACTCGCTCTCCTTCACGGTGGAGCGCGGTGAGATGGTCGGCTACATCGGTCCGAACGGTGCCGGGAAGTCGACGACGATCAAGATGCTGACGGGGATCCTGACGCCGAGCGGAGGCCGGCTGCGGGTCGCGGGCATCGACCCGTCGCGCGAGCGCACGAGGCTGGCCCACCGCATCGGTGTCGTCTTCGGCCAGCGCACCACGCTGTGGTGGGACCTCCCGCTCGTCGACTCCTACCGTCTGATGCACCGCATGTACCGCATCCCCGACGCGCGGTACCGGGAGAACCTGGACCGGCTGGTGGAACTCCTGTCCCTGGAGGACCTGTTGGACGTGCCGGTGCGGCAGCTCTCGCTCGGGCAGCGGATGCGCGGCGACATCGTGGCGGCGCTGCTGCACGACCCGGAGGTGCTGTACCTGGACGAGCCGACGATCGGCCTCGACGTCATCTCCAAGGCCAAGGTCCGGGAGTTCCTGCGGGAGTTGAACACCGAGCGCGGCACCACGGTCCTGCTGACCACCCATGATCTCCAGGACATCGAGCAGTTGTGCTCGCGCGTGATGGTCATCGACCACGGGCGGCTGGTGTACGACGGTCCGCTCACGGGGCTGCACGAGGCGGGGGAGAGCGAACGGACCCTGGTGGTGGACCTGGAGCGGGAGCTGCCGCCGGTCGAGACGGGCGGGGCGGCGCGGGTGGTGAAGGTGGAGGGGCCGCGGCAGTGGCTGGCGTTCCCGGCGTCGGAGTCGGCGGCGCCGCTGGTGGCCCGGATCGCGGCCGAGTACCCCCTGGCCGACCTCTCCGTGCGGGAACCGGACATCGAGACGGTGATCGCGAAGATGCTGCGCACTCCCGAGGCGTCCCGAACCCCGCTGGGGGCGCCCGACGGCATAGTGCCCGGCGACCGGAACTCGTAGTCTGCACTCATGACCGACGATGCCCCGGAGCTGCGCGCCTCCGACGCCGATCGCGAACGAGTCGCCGAGATCCTCAGGGACGCCCTCGCGGAAGGGCGGCTCGACATGGAGGAGTTCGAGGAGCGGCTGGAGGCGACGTACAAGGCCCGTACGTACGGCGAGCTGACGCCGATCACGAGGGACCTGCCGGCCGCCGCGCCGCCCGCGGTGTCCCTGCGCAAGCCCCCGGTGGACAGCGGCGGTTGGGGTGCCCGGATGGTGGGCGGCGACGGCTCGTCCTCCTGGGCGGTGGCCGTGATGTCCGGCTTCCAGCGCAAGGGCCGCTGGACCGCGCCCAAGCGCTTCAACTGCCTCGCGTTCTGGGGCGGCGGCGACATCGACCTGCGCGAGGCGAACTTCGCGGACCACGAGATCGAGATCAACTGCGTGGCGATCATGGGCGGGGTGAGCGTGACCGTACCGCCGGGCGTCGAGGTCGTGATGCGCGGCATCGGCATCATGGGCGGCTTCGACCACCGCGAGGAGGGCACCCCGCCGGACCCGGCCGCGCCGCGGGTCGTCGTGACGGGCTTCGCCTTCTGGGGCGGCGTCCAGGTGGAACACAAGGTCACCAAGGCGGAACGCGAGCGCCTCAAGGAGGCGCGCCGCCAGGAGAAACTGGACCGGCGCTCCGCCCGCCACGAACTCCACGCGGCCCGCCACGAGTGGCGGGAACAACGCCGCGAGGAACGCGACCGCCGACGGCACGGCCACCACTGAACCCCGGCTGGCACACCCCGCCCGGGGGCGCGGGGAACCGCGCGAGCGGCTCCCGTCGGCCCGCGGAGGACCACAGGGCCGTGGATCACAGTTCCGTCGTGCCGGCGCCCTCGAGGTCGGTCAGGGTGAACGTGTCGGCCATGTGCGCGAAGCCGCTGTCGTTCGGGTGGAGGTGGTCGCCGGAGTCGTAGTAGGGGCGGAGGCGGTCCGGTGCGTACGGGTCCCGCAACGCCCTGTCGAAGTCGGCCACCGCGTCGTACACCCGCCCTGCCCGGATCCGCGCGTTGATCTCCTGGCGAACCGTTTCCTTGGCCGGTGACCAGCCCATGTGGCCCTGGAACGGCATCAGTGTCGCCCCCACCACCCTCAGCCCGCGCGCGTGCGCCGCGCGGACCAGCGTGCGCAGCCCCGCGACGACCGCGTCCGGGTCGGCGAGCCGCCGGTTGCGCAGGATGTCGTTTATCCCGAGGTCGATGACGACGACCCGGACGTTCGGACGGGACAGCACGTCACGGTCGAAGCGCCCGACCCCGCTCTCGTTCTCCGCCGGTCGCCCCAGCCCGTCCGCGAGGACCTGGTTGCCGCTGATCCCCTCGTTGACGACGCTGTAGCGCGGCACCCCGGAGCCCCCCGCCACGGCCCGCCGCAGGCGCCCCGCGAGCACGTCCGGCCAGCGCCGGTTCGCCCCCACCGTCGAGGTGATCCCGTCGGTCAGCGAGTCCCCGAACACCACCACCGTGCCGGCGGAGTCGTCGCTCAGCACGTCCAGCGCGGTCAGATACCGCCAGTACGGGGTCTGCCCGGTGTACGCGTCCGCGCCCGCGTCCTGCGTACGGTCGCCGTCCGCGACGTAGGACACCTGACGGGCCCGCGGGTGGTAGGTCACCGGCCCGGACGGCGTCGGGGAGTACGTCGTGACCAGCACGTCCGTGTCCCGCCGCACCCGGATCGCCACCGCGTCGCTGACCGCCTGCCCGCCCGCCGGGATCACGACCGACCCGGAGCCGCCGAAGGTGAGCGGCCGCAGCGTCCCGGCGTCGGCCGCCGCCGTGCCGTGGCCCGCCGCGAGGGCGATGGACGCGTGGGTGACGGTGAGCGCCGACTGGCCGTACAGGTTGGAGAGCGTGATCCGGGCACCGGTGCCGGACGCGGTGGTGTGCACCACGTTGCGCACCGAGCGGCCCGCCAGCCCCCGCGTCTCGGTGCCCGGTTCACCGCCCACCGGTGACGCCGACCAGGCGCCGACCCAGGTGCCGGCGGAGACGGGTGCCGCCGAGACACCGTGGTGGCGGCCGCCGCCGGTGACGGCGGCGCTCCGGGACGTTCCGCCGGCGGCGACGCCGGCGTAGAGGGCGGCGGACAGGGCCACGATCAGCGCGACGACCGCGCTGAGCAGGGCGTAACCGTGGTGACGCCGGGACATGCGTGTTCAGTTCTCCTCGAATGACGGGCAGTGTCCCGCCGCGCGGGCCTGCCGGACTTTTCCGAAGAGCAAGACGGTGGGAACTCCTGTTCCGTTCCAGGAGTAGGTCGGGCAGGGACAATATGTGCGGGATCACCATGAGGGTGGGACCGGCTGCGAACGGGTGGAGCAGATGGCGGAACGTACGCAAACGCCGGACGGCGGCGGTCGGGCCGACGGCCGGGCGGGCGACCGGGCGGGCGGAGGCGCGGACGACGCGGCGGGTGGCACCCCGTCGTACAAGTCCATGAACGCCTTCACGCCCGCCGACGAGGAGCGTCAGCGCGGGGTGCGGCGCATGAAGACCACGGCGACCGGCCTGCTGCTGCTCGTCGCCCTGGTGTACGCCCTGGCCAAGTGGGCGTCCGGCGCGGGCGCCGGCTCCTGGGCGGACTACGTGGCCGCGGCCGCCGAGGCGGGCATGGTCGGCGCGCTCGCCGACTGGTTCGCGGTGACCGCCCTGTTCCGGCACCCGCTCGGCCTGCCCATCCCGCACACCGCGATCATCCCGACGAAGAAGGACCAGCTGGGCGTCTCGCTGGGCGAGTTCGTCGGCGAGAACTTCCTCTCCCGGGACGTCGTACGGCAGCGGCTGCGCGCCGTCGGTATCGCCGGCCGGCTCGGCGCGTGGCTGGCGGAGCCGAAGAACGCCGACCGGGTGACGGCGGAGCTGGCGACCGCCCTGCGCGGCGCCCTGACCGTGCTGCGCGACTCCGACGTGCAGGCCGTGGTCGGCGAGGCGATCACCCGCCGGGCCGACGCCCAGGAGATCGCCCCCGGCATCGGCAAGATGCTGGACCGGGTCGTCGCCGACGGCGGCCACCGCAGGGTCGTGGACCTGGTCGTCGGCAAGGCGCACGACTGGCTGGAACTGCACGCGGACTCCGTGATGGACGCCGTGCAGGGCGGGGCGCCCGGCTGGACACCCCGGTTCGTGGACCGCAAGGTCGGCGAGCGCGTCTACAAGGAGCTGCTGCGCTTCTGCACCGAGATGCGGGACATGCCCTCGCACCCGGCGCGCGGCGCCCTCGACCGCTTCCTGGCCGACTTCGCGAACGACCTCCAGTCCGACACCGACACCCGGGCCCGGGTCGAGCGGCTCAAGGGCGAGGTGCTCGGCCGGGGCGAGGTGCAGGACCTGATCGCGTCCGCCTGGACGGCCGTACGGTCCATGATCGTGTCGGCGGCCGAGGACGAGCGCAGCGAGCTGCGGCTGCGCGTGCGCGCCTCCCTGATCTCCCTGGGCGCCCGGATGGCGAGCGAGACCAGGATCCAGGACAAGGTCGACAGCTGGGTCGAGGGCGCGGCGGTGCACGTCGTGTCCACCTACCGCAAGGAGATCACCTCCCTGATCACCGACACCGTGGCGGGCTGGGACGCCGAGCACACCACCCGGAAGATCGAGGCGCACATCGGGCGTGATCTGCAGTTCATCCGGATCAATGGCACGGTGGTGGGGTCGCTGGCCGGAGTGCTGATCTTCACGGTGTCGCGGGCGCTGGGCGCGTAGGGCGCTTCGACCGCCCGGGGCGGGGCACTCGGCCGTGGTTTCGGTTCCCTTCCCGGTCGAGGAGGCGCGGATGACTACGGGTGCGGACGTGGGCGTGCACGGGGCGGACGGCGGCGCCGGCGGCGGCCGGACGATCACCACCCGGATCCCGGCCCGCCTGGACCGGCTGCCCTGGTCGCGCTGGCACTGGACGATCGTCATCGGCCTCGGCACGGTCTGGATCCTGGACGGCCTGGAGGTCACGGTCGTCGGCAACATCGCGAGC
This sequence comes from Streptomyces sp. NPDC001068, assembly GCF_042897315.1. Lineage (NCBI taxonomy): Bacteria > Bacillati > Actinomycetota > Actinomycetes > Kitasatosporales > Streptomycetaceae > Streptomyces > Streptomyces sp. NPDC001068. The sequence goes on from NZ_JBIAYD010000006.1 coordinate 164,716, forward strand.
CGCCTGTCCGAACCGGGCAGCGGCCTGGCGATCTCGTCGTCCCAGGTGACCGGTCTGGCGGCCGCGCTGTACGTGGCCGGTGCCTGTGTCGGAGCGCTCTTCTGGGGCCGCCTGACCGACCGCCACGGCCGCAAGAAGCTCTTCATGATCACTCTGGTGGTCTACCTGGCCGCCACCGCCCTGACGTCGGTCTCCTTCGCCCCCTGGTGGTTCTTCGTCTTCCGCTTCCTGACCGGCTTCGGGATCGGCGGCGAGTACGCGGCGATCAACTCCGCGATCGACGAACTCATCCCGGCCTCCTACCGCGGCCGCGTGGACCTGGCCATCAACGGCAGCTTCTGGGTGGGCGCGGTCGGCGGCTCGCTGCTCTCGATCGTCGCGCTGAACACGGACTTCCTGGCCAAGGACGTGGGCTGGCGCCTGACCTTCGCGCTTGGCGTGGTCCTCGGCCTGGTCATCCTCCTGGTACGGCGCAACGTCCCGGAGAGCCCGCGCTGGCTGCTGATCCACGGCAGGGAGCGGGAGGCGGAGGAGATCCTCTCCTCGATCGAGCGCCGGGTGGAGGCCGAGAAGGGGGAGCCGCTCGCCGACCCGGAGACCGAACTGGTCATCCACCAGCGCTCCGCCGTCACGTTCGCCGAGATCGCCCGTACGGTCTTCCGGGACTACCGGCGCCGGGCCGTCCTCGGGTTCTCCCTCTTCATCGGCCAGGCGTTCCTCTACAACGCGATCACCTTCGGTTTCGGGACGATCCTCACGACCTTCTTCGACGTGCCGACGGGCGACACGGGCTACTACTTCGTGGTCATCGCGGTCGGCAACTTCCTCGGCCCGCTGCTGCTGGGCAAGCTCTTCGACACGGTGGGCCGGAGGGTGATGATCTCCTCGACCTACCTGCTGTCGGGCGTGCTGCTGTTCGCCACGGCGTGGCTGTTCGACCGGGGTGTGCTGTCGGCGGGGACGCTGACCGCGTGCTGGTGCGTGGTGCTGTTCTTCGCGTCGGCGGGAGCGTCCAGCGCCTATCTCACGGTGTCCGAGATCTTCCCGATGGAGACGAGGGCCATGTCGATCGCGTTCTTCTACGCGCTGGGCACGGCGGCCGGCGGCATCAGCGGCCCGCTCCTGTTCGCCGACCTGACCGGGACGGGGAAGGTGGCCGACACGGTGCTGGCCTTCCAGATCGGCGCGGGCCTGATGTGCGCGGCGGGGCTGGTGGCGGCGGTGTGCGCGGTGAACGCGGAGCGGCGGTCCCTGGAGGACATCGCCACCCCGCTGACGGCCGCCCCGCGGGCCGGCGCGAAGGGGCCCTCAGCGGCCCAGTGACACCGCCGCCGCCAGGAAGGCGGCGCCCCCGCACGCGGCCAGCGCCCAGCCCGCGCAGCGGGCCCGCAGCACGCGGTACCGGCGCTCGTACTCGCCCCGCAGGGACACCGACCGGGCGGCGATCCGCTCCAGGTCCTGCCGGGCGCGCCGCAGGCTGTCGCCGACGTAGTGGCGTTCGATCTCGTCCCGTTGGGACGTGGTCAGCCAGTCCATGGGGCGGGTGAACTCCCGCGCCCGCTGCTCGGCCTCCGCGATCCGGGCCCGCCACAGCAGGTATCCCTCCACCTCGTTGCCGAGGTCCTGGCCGGATCCCCGCCGCGGCATGCCGCCCACTCGGTGTCCCGAGTCCGTCATGAGTGGGCGCCGTGGGCCTCGGCCTCGGCGAGGGCGACGTCGGGGTGGTGCAGGTCGAACGCCGGGGACTCGCTGCGGATCCGCGGCAGGGTGACGAAGTTGTGCCGCGGCGGCGGGCAGGAGGTCGCCCACTCCAGTGAACGGCCGTACCCCCACGGGTCGTCGACGCCGACCGGCTTGCCGTACCTGGCCGTCTTCCACACGTTGTACAGGAACGGCAGGATCGACAGGCCGAGCAGGAACGAACCGATGGACGAGACCGTGTTCAGCATGGTGAAGCCGTCGGCCGCCAGGTAGTCGGCGTAACGGCGAGGCATGCCCTCGGCGCCCAGCCAGTGCTGCACCAGGAACGTGCCGTGGAAGCCGATGAACAGCGTCCAGAAGGTGAGCTTGCCGAGCCGCTCGTCGAGCATCTTGCCCGTCATCTTCGGCCACCAGAAGTGGAAACCGGAGAACATCGCGAAGACGACCGTGCCGAAGACCACGTAGTGGAAGTGGGCCACCACGAAGTACGAGTCGGAGACGTGGAAGTCCATCGGCGGCGAGGCCAGGATGACACCGGTCAGACCACCGAACAGGAACGTCACGAGGAAGCCGGTCGCCCACAGCATGGGCGTCTCGAACGACACCGAGCCCTTCCACATGGTGCCGATCCAGTTGAAGAACTTCACGCCGGTCGGGACCGCGATGAGGAACGTCATGAAGGAGAAGAACGGCAGCAGGACGCCTCCCGTGACGTACATGTGGTGCGCCCACACCGTCACCGACAGGCCCGCGATCGCGATGGTCGCGGCGACCAGACCCATGTAGCCGAAGACCGGCTTGCGGGAGAAGACCGGCAGGACCTCCGTCACGATGCCGAAGAACGGCAGTGCGATGATGTACACCTCCGGGTGGCCGAAGAACCAGAAGAGGTGCTGCCACAGCAGTGCTCCGCCGTTGGCCGCGTCGAAGACGTGCGCGCCGAACTTGCGGTCCGCCTCCAGCGCGAACAGCGCGGCCGCGAGGACCGGGAAGGCGAAGAGGACCAGGACCGCGGTCAGCAGCACGTTCCACACGAAGATCGGCATCCGGAACATCGTCATGCCGGGTGCGCGCATGCAGATGATCGTGGTGATGAAGTTGACCGCGCCGAGGATGGTGCCGAAGCCGGAGAAGGCCAGCCCCATGATCCACATGTCGGCGCCGAGACCCGGCGAGCGGACCACGTCGGACAGCGGCGAGTAGGCGAACCAGCCGAAGTCGGCCGCGCCCTGCGGGGTGATGAAGCCGGCCACCGCGATGGACGAGCCGAACAGGTAGAGCCAGTAGGCGAACATGTTCAGCCGCGGGAACGCGACGTCCGGCGCGCCGATCTGGAGCGGCATGATCCAGTTCGTGAAGCCGGCGAACAACGGCGTCGCGAACATCAGCAGCATCACCGTGCCGTGCATCGTGAACGCCTGGTTGAACTGCTCGTTCGAGACGATCTGCAGACCCGGGCGGGCGAGCTCGGCGCGCATGATCAGCGCCATCACGCCGCCGATCAGGAAGAAAGCGAACGACGTGACCAGATAGAGCGTTCCGATGGTCTTGTGGTCGGTGGTCGTCAGCCACTTCACCACGACGTTGCCGGGCTGCCGGCCTCGCAGCGGCACCTCGCTGTCGTAATGGGGGACGGCGGAGGGCTCGGGGTCGTTGAGAACGGTCACCGGTGTGTGTCTCCAGACGCTCGCGGTTCGCCCGCACCATGGCGTGATCCTCCGGCCATCCTGTCGGCTCCGGCCGAGGAGAGAAGCCCCGAGCGGCCCGCATACGGCCGAACGCGTGATCAGGACCCACGAGTGGAGCAAACCCGCCACTCTCCCGGGGGAGGGGGAGACGGCGGATCAGGCGCCGGTCGTCGACCCCGGTCGTACGATCATCAGAATCGTCACGGCGGCCCAGAGCAGGTTGAACATCCCCGTGAACATGGCGAGCCGGACGGTCGCCTCCCGGGTCCCGCCACCGCTCTCCACCAGCGCGCTCTGCCGGGGCAGCACCAGCACGGCGAGGACGACGGCCGCGAGCGCGGTGAGCGCCATCGACGTGATCAGCCAGGCGCTGCCCAGCACGTGCATGCTGCTCGCGGTGGCGACCCCGAACACCGGGACGACGACGCCGACGAGGGCGTACACCTGGCATATCCGGTGCAGCAGCCGGAGGGTCCCGGCGGCCCGGACGTCGTCGGGCGCCTCGACGGCGCGCCGGGCGGCCGGCGGGAACATGCTGGCGGCGACGGTCACGGGGCCGATCGCGACGATCGCCGCGAGGACATGGACGGCGAGGAGGAACTTGGTCACGGCCTCGACCGTAGGCGGCCGGTCGATCTTGCGGAAGCGGCGATACTGCCATGGGTCGACGGATTCTCGCCAGCGTGTGCGTCGCCCGCCCAGGAAGCGGGCCCGCACCTTGGCCGCAACCCGTCGAAGGGTTACGTTCCTGCCATGCACACCGTCGCCGTTCTCGTCCTGGACCAGGTCATCCCGTCCGACTTCACCATCCCGATCGACACCTTCGGCTGGGCCCGGCTGCCCGACGGCCGGGACGCGTACCGGGTCCGGGTGTGCGGGCAGGCGGACGAGGTGACCGCGGCCGGGGGCGCGTTCACGGTGCGGGCGCCGTACGGGCTGGACGCGCTGGCGGAGGCGGACACGATCATCGTGCCGGGCGTCGCGGACACCGCGTACGTCCTGCCGGGCGAGGTCGATGACGCCCTGTGCGCGGCGGCCGCGAACGGCACGCGCATCGCGTCCGTGTGCGTCGGGGCCTTCGTCCTCGCGGCCACCGGCCTCCTGGACGGCCTGCGCGCCACCACGCACTGGGCCGCGGCCGACGGCCTGGCCGCGCGGCACCCGCGCGTCGACGTCGACCCGAACGTCCTGTACGTCGACAACGGCCAGTTCCTGACGTCGGCCGGCGCGGCCGCGGCCATGGACATGTGCCTGCACATGGTCCGCAGGGACTACGGTTCGGCGGTCGCCGCGCACACCGCCCGGATGTCGGTCATGCCGCTGGAACGGGAGGGCGGTCAGGCCCAGTTCATCGTCCACGACCAGCCGCCGGCCCCCGCGGGTGCCGTCCTGGAGCCGCTGCTGGCCTGGCTGGAGGACAACTGCGACCGCGACCTGACCCTGGAGGAGGTGGCGGCCCGGGCCGGGATGAGCACCCGCACCCTCAACCGGCGCTTCCGCGACCAGACCGGCACGACACCGCTGCAGTGGCTGCACCGCGCACGGGTACGCAGGGCGCAGCACCTGCTGGAGACCACCGCGCACCCCGTCGAACGCATCGCGGCCCAGTCCGGCTTCGGCTCCCCTACGGCCTTCCGGGAACGCTTCCGCAGGGTCGTCGGCACCAGCCCCCAGGCCTACCGCCGCGCCTTCCGGGGCGCGGACGCCACCTAGCGGCTCACCGCCACCGCCGGCACCTGCGCCTCCCGGCGATGGCCTGCCGGTTTCTCGGCGGTGTCCGGCGGTCCTGCCGGTCTACCGGCGGTCCCTGGCAGTCCCTGGCGGTCCCTGGCGGTTCCTCGTGGTTCCGGCGGGGGTGCCGGCGGGGGTGCCGGCGGGGGTGGTGCCGGTCAGGCGTGCCGGTCGGCGACCGCCCAGGACGCCAGGGCCACCGCGCCCGCCACGCCGAGGACGGACGGCCAGGCGCCGACCTTCTTGGCCAGCGGATGCGACCCCGCGAACGCGGCGACGTACGCGACGGACAGCGCCCCGGCGGCCTTCCCGCCCGCCCGCCGGTTCCACTGCTGCGCGGCGGCGGCCCCCGCGACGGCCAGGACGGCTCCGCCCAGCGGCCGCTTCCTCGTCCACCGGGCCACGCCGTACCCTCCGACGAGCCCGCCCGCGGCGATCACCGAACTGGGAACCCTGGCCATGCCTGTCTCCTTCTGTCACCTTCTGCCTGGTTTCCCGAGGCTAGCGCGGTGGCGGCAGCACCCATCGAACCTGAGCCGACCCGTGTCAACCCCGGTCACGACCTCCACTTGGGGCTGAGCGCGACGGCGCGCAGCTGCTTGATGGTCAGCGCCGGTGCGGTGCGGGTCGCGGCGGTCTGCTGGGACCCGGAGTTGAAGGCGCTGATCACCACCCGGAACCCGTCGGCGCGCATGGTGTCGACGGTCCACATGACCACACCGTCACCGCCCTTCTCCCCGGGTCCCTTGTGCTCGGCGACCCGGGTCCCGTCGGGGAGCGTCTCGGACCCGGCCCCGAACAGCTCCCCCGCGACATCGGACATGTCCGGCTGCACGTTGATCTGGACGAGGCTCCTGCCCCTGCCGTCGTTCACGACGAGGTAGGTGAACTGGCTGTCGTCGTCGGCTCCGTACGCCACGATCTTCAGCCCCTTCGGCATCAGCGAGACGAGTGTCCGCCGGAGCGCCTTGCCGTCACCCTGGGGGATGGGCGGTTCCTGGGTCTGCCGGGGATCCGCCGGGATCGTGTCCACCACCCCGCGCCACTCCCTCGCCGCCGCCAGCGTCTTCAACTGCGCTGCCGACAGCGGAGGTTGGTCCCGGCTGACGGGTGAGTCCTTCTCCGAGGCGGCGTTCCACTCGCTCAGCGCGACGTGATGGCCGTCCGGCGTGACGAGGTTGGCGGTCCAGAGCTTGGTGTCCACCCGCCGGTCCGGATACTCGTACCCCTTGACGACGGTCACGACGGAGGCGTCCGGCAGGTGGCTGGTGACGCAACTGTCGTACGGGATGTAGACCTTGTCGGGGCACCGGAGGGCCTGCTGGGCGTCGTACCCGCCCGGTGCCACCCGGTTCACCGTGACACTGACGGCGGCGGCACCGTGCCCGTCGTCGTACACGACCTGCGCGTACGGCGCCACGAGCGGCTCCTTCCTGTCCACCCCCCGCCCCACCGCGTTGCTGAACCTGCCCTTCGGCAGCAGCCTTTCGAGGGTGCGGATCATCTGGTCCGCGGTGACGGGCGCGGCGGCGGCGGAGGACGCGACGCCGGACGGCTTCGCCACCCCGGCGGCCGAGGCGGGGTAGCGGCCGGACGAGGCGCCGTCCGGCAGGGCCAGCGCACCCGCCACCCCCACCAGCGCGACGCCGGCCGCGCCCCCCAGTACCGCGGCCCGCCGTCGGCGCCGCAGCCGCCGCCCCCGGACGGTACCGGCGGCGGCCAGGACGCCCCGGTCCGTGTCGAAGGTGCCGCCGGTGTCGTGCAGGGCGTCGGAGAGCCGGCGTTCGAAGTCCGTTTGTTCCGTGTTCTGTCGGTCGATGGGCATGACGAATCACCGCTTCCACGAGGTTGATGCGCTTGGTGTCAGGAACGTGCGTACTCGGCGAGGTCCTCGCCCAGCAGCTCCCGCAACCGGGCGAGCGCGCGTACGCACCGCGTACGGACGGCGGCCGAACTCACGTTGAGCGCGTCCGCGGTCTCGTGCACCGACCGGTCCTCCCAGTACCGCAGCACGACGACGGCCCGGTCCTTGGCGGGCAGCCGCGCGAGCGCGTCGAGGAGGGTCAGCCGCAGCGAGGGGTCCGCACCGGTGTCGGCGAGTTCGGGAAAGGAGTCCCTGGCCCGCTCACTGCTGCTGAACCGCCGCCGGTGCGCGAGGAAGGTCCGGGTGAGGACCGTCTGCGCGTATCCGGCCGGGTTCCCGACGCGGGAGACACGCCCCCAGCGGAGGTAGATCCGCCCGAGGGCCTCCTGCACCAGATCCTCCGCGAGATGGGTGTCCCCGGCGGTGAGCAGACAGGCGGACCGGTACAGGTGTCCGGCCCGCCCCGCGGCGAACTCGGCGAAGTCCTCGCCGCCTCCCTGACCCATCCGCAGACCTCCCCCGTTCCCGGCGCACCGCCGTTCCACCTCACTGATGCGGTGGGCCCGGGAAAATGTTTCAAACAATTCTCAGGCGAGCTCCCGGGGCGGCCCACAGCCTCCCGCGCCGGCGACCGTCACCGGGCCGGCGCCTCCCACGCCCGGACCGCTACCTGGCCCGCGCCCCCCACGCCCGGACCGTCACCGGGCCAGCGCCTCCCGCACCGCGTCGACGAGCGCCGCCGCGCGCGGATCCTCCGCCCCTTCCACGATGCTGTTCATGACGTAGCCGAAGGCGATGCCGTGCTCCGGGTCGGCGAAGGCCAGCGATCCGCCGCGGCCGGGATGACCGAACGCGCGCGGACCGGTCAGCGGGGCCGTCTCCACCGGCAGCATGTACCCGGAGCCGAACCGGACCGGGAACATGATCACCCTGTCCACCCCGGCGGACTGCTCCGCGGTCGCCGAGGCGAGCGTCCCGGGCGTGAACAGCCGTACCCCGTCCACCTCCCCGATCAGCGCGGCGTACATCCGCGCCAGCGCCCGCGCCGTGCCGATCCCGCCCGACGCGGGCAGCTCGGCGGCCTGCACCTCGGCGGAGTTGAAGTCGATGTCGGCCGGATCGGTGACGGCGAACGCCCGGTTGCTCAGCGAGTCCGGATCCTGCAGCGCGGCCACGAACTCCCGAACCTCGGGCGGGACCGCCGCGAGCGGTACGGTGCTCAGGTCGAACGCGGGCTTCGGGTACACCATCCGGCTGACCCGTCCACGCTCGGCGGCCGGCAGCCCGATGTAGAAGTCCAGGCCCAGCGGTCCGGCGACCTCCTCGGCGAAGTACCGTCCGGGCGTGCGCCCGGAGACCCGCCGTACGACCTCCCCGACCAGCCATCCGAAGGTCCGCCCGTGATAGCCGTGCGCGGTCCCCGGCTCCCACCGCGGCCGCTGGACGGCGAGCGCGTCCACCATCGGCCCCCACGCCAGCGCGTCCCGCAACGGCACCGGCGGGTCCACCGTGACCACCCCGGCCCGGTGGGACAGCAGCCACCGCACCGGGATCCCGGCCTTGCCGTTCACCCCGAACTCGGGCCAGTAGTCGGCCACGGGCGCGTCCAGGTCCAACTCCCCGCGCTGCGCGAGCAGATGCGCGACGGTCGCGGTGGCCCCCTTGGTCGCGGAGTACACCAGCTGCAGGGTGTCCCGCTGCCACGCCCGCCCGGTCCCCGGATCCGCGATCCCGCCCCACAGATCCACCACGGGCCGCCCGTCCCGGTACACGCACACGGCCGCGCCGACGTCCCCCCGCCGCTCGAACCCGGCACGGAACGCGTCCCGCACACCCTCGAACCCCGCCGCGACTTCCCCGTCGATCGTCGTCATGAACTCATCCTGGCACCGCGGCCCAGCATGTGCATGCCTCACCGGAAACGGGCGGTGCCCAGGAGCCGTCGGCCCCTGGGCACCACGTGCGGTTCGGGACGCGCTCGGCGCACCGTCCCCCGTCTCGGTCCTTCTGCGCGCCTCAGCCGTCCGTGGCCGTGACGTCCGACGCGTACACGAGGCCGACCCGGTGGTTGTACTGGATGGTGTACATCGCCTTGGCGCCGGTGACGACCGCGCCGCTGGACGGGAAGAAGTCGTCCGTGGGCGACGGCGCCACGGTGGCCACGTAGGCCTGGCCGGCCGGCACCGTGTACATGCTCAGCGGGGCCTGCGTGGACGGCGACAGGCCCGCCGGGTACTCGGCGGCGTCCGGGTAGCTGGAGCCGTACACCGCCACCGGCGAGGTGCCGGCCGCCGTGATCACCTTCACCCCGTGGGCGGGCGCGGTGTTGCAGCCGTGCGGGTTGTGGAACCACACCTTCGAGCCGCCGTACCAGACGGCGGTCCAGTCGCCGTCCTTGTCGGCGACCACGAACTGCTGCCCGGCCGCCGCCATGGCGCCCCAGTCGTTGATCCGGTCGGTGCCGGCCGCACCCGGGTGCAGCGCCTGGTCGCCGAAGAGGGGAGCGGTGTCGCTGGGCGCGGTGCGCAGGTAGAGGAAGTCCGACGGCTGCTGAGTCTCCGTGCACGCGGTGGTCGCGCCGGTCGGGTCGTCGGAGGGGCAGATCTGCACGGTCTGCAGGTTCGTCTCGAACCGCGGGGCGATGGTGACCACCGAGCCGACCGGGCCGACGCCGTGCCGCCGGGTGTGCGCGCCGACCAGGCTCATCAGGCGGTTCCAGTCCCAGGACGGGCCCGGATCCCAGTGCATCCCGCTGACGAGCGACGAGTTCGGCCCGGCGACGTTGTCGTGGCCGACGATGTGCTCGCGGTCCAGGGGTATGCCGAAGCGCGCGGCGAGGTACTTCACCAGGTCGGCCGTGGCCTCGTACTGCGCCTCGGTGTACCAGGTGCCGCCGTGCGCGGCGTAGCCCTCGTGCTCGATGCCGATCGAGTGCATGTTGGTGGAGTAGTTGCCCGCGTGGAAGGCGAGGTCCTTCGTGGGCACCATCTGGGTCACCGCGCCGTCGGAGGACCGCATGACGTAGTGCGCGGCCGAACCGCCCGCCTTCTGGAAGAGGCTGACGGCCGCGTCGTACGAGGTCTCGGTGTCGTGGATGACGATGCTGTCGATCCGGATGCCGTTGGCGGGACGGTCGGAGACCTGCCCGTTGGACGGCGCCGCCGGAACGAAGGTGCAGGCGACGGTGGCCGGGCACTCCGTGTCGGCGGTGACCGCGGCCTTCAGGTGCAGGTCCGCCAACTGGCCGGTGTCCGGGGTGACATCGCTGTCGGCCGCCAGGCGCACGCGTGCGCCGTCGGCCGTGGTGCGGGCGGCGCCCTTGCGGACGGTGGCGAAGACGCGGTCGGCGAAGGCCGAGGCGCCCTGTCGCTGCCCGGCCTGGCTGTAACGGGCCACGGCCGCGTACCAGTCGCCGGGATCGGCGGACACGGATCCGGTGGCGGCCTTCTGGTAGGAGGCGAGCAGCGCCGCGCCGCCGCGGATGTTGGCGGCCGGGTCGGTGCGCAGTCGCGCCACCGGCAGCCCGGTCAGCTTCGCGGCGGCCTGGAGGGTGTGCAGCGCCGGATCGGCGGCCATCCGCTTCAGATCACCGCGGCCGGCCGCGCCCGCGTCGCCGCCGGCCATCATCGCCGGGGTGACGTCCGTCAGGTGCATCGGCCCGTAGCCGCCGTCCGTGCTGTACCGCCCGCCGTGCGTGTCCCAGGCCGACTCCTGGTATCCCACGGCCAGCAGCACCTGACGCGGTACGTGGTAGGCGTCGGCGGCGGTGGTGAAGTCGGCCTGCAGACCGGCCGGGCCGCCGGTGGCGGTGCCGCTGGCGAGGGCCGGCGCCGGCAGCGCCGCCCCGCCCGCGACGGCGAGCGCGGCGACGGCGGTCAGCAGGACCGGACGGCGGCGCATCGGCACGTCGTTCCCACGTCTGGGATCGCTTCGTCTGGGATTGCTTGTGCTCATGGAAAGTCCCCGGACCTCGGAAGATCAAATGGCAATGGCGGAATGGGAGATGCGCGCGACGGGACATCGGTTCATCGACCGGCCGGTATGCGCTCGGCTCCGCGACCTGCGCGGGGTTCACCGTCGCCGCCATGGAGGCCGATGATTGCGCCCCGCACGAAGCCGAGTCAACTCCGGCTCGGTGTAGAGAGTTTGGAGATTCCGGGACAACTGGGGGTGGGCGATGGAACCCGCGTGCGCTCCCGTCGTTGACAAGTTCGGCTAATGACATTAGCTTCTAGCTAACGACATTAGCCAAGCGGGACGGGAGTCAGGACATGACCGAGTACCTCGACGTCGACGGCGGAACGATCGCCTACGAGGTGACGGGGAGCGGCCCGTTGGTCGTGCTCGCCCACGGCATGGGCGACAGCCGGGCCGCCTACCGCGCCGTGATCCCCCGACTGGTCGCCGCGGGCCACCGGGTCGCCGCGGTCGACCTGCGCGGCTGCGGCGAGTCCGGCACCGACTGGTCCGACTGGAGCCGCACCGCCATCGCCGGCGACCTGCTCGCCGTGATCCGCCGGCTGGGCGGCCCGGCCGTGCTCGTCGGTCACTCGATCTCCGGCGGCGCCGCCACCATCGCCGCGGCGCAGGAGCCTTCGCTCGTCACCGCCGTCGTCGAACTGGCCCCGTTCACCCGCAAGCAGTCGATACGCCTCGGCGACCTGCGGGTCAGGCGCTTCCGGCAGGGCATGCTGCGGCTGATCGGCGTCGGCGCGTTCGGCAGCGCGCGGCTGTGGCGCTCCTACCTCGAGGTGGCCTACCCCGGCGTCCGGCCCGCCGACTGGACCGAGCGCCTCGCCCGCGTCGACGCCCTGCTGGACGAACCGGGCCGCATGAAGGCCCTGCGGGCCATGGGCCGCACCACCCCCGCCGACGCCGGCGCACGCCTCGGCGACGTCCGCTGCCCGACCCTGGTCGTGATGGGCACGCTCGACCCGGACTGGACCGACCCGCACGCCGAGGGATCCGCGATCGTCGACGCCCTGCCGTCCGGACTCGGCCGCCTTGAGATGATCGAGGGCGCCGGGCACTACCCGCACGACCAGTTCCCCGACCAGGTGGTATCCCTCATGCTCTCCTTCCTCCGGTCCCTCCCCTCGGACGCCGCCCGTGGCTAGGGCCGGCCTGGACCCGGCGACCGTGGTCGCGGCCGGCGCCGCCCTCGCCGACGAGGTGGGCCTCGCCAACCTGACGATGGGCCTGCTGGCCGAACGGGTCGGCGTGCGCACCCCGTCCCTCTACAAGCACGTCGGCGGCCTGGAAGACCTCACCCGGCGCATCGCGATCCTCGCGCTGAACGAGGCGGCCGACGCGGTCGGCGGCGCGATCCAGGGCTACGCGGGCCGCGACGCGCTGGCGGCCTCGGCGCGCGCCTTCCGTACCTTCGTCCGGCAACACCCCGGCCGCTACGCGGCGACGATCGGCGCGCAACCGTCGGGCCCCGACGACCCGTTGGCCACGGCGGGCGGCCGCCTGCTCGACTCCTTCAAGGCGGTCCTGCGCGGCTACGACATCCCGGAAGCCGACACCGACCACGCCCTGCGCACCCTCCGCAGCCTCGTCCACGGCTTCGCGACGCTCCAGGCGGGCAACGGCTTCCAGTGGCCCGCGGACATCGACGAGAGCTTCGAGTGGCTGATCGGCTTCGGGGATCGGGGGTTGCGGGGGAGGTGAGTGTGTCGGCGGCTGTGCACTGGCTCGGTCCTCGCCGCTCCGGATCCAACAGCCCCGGCCAGCCGGTACTTCAGAGCTTGGGTTCCACGGGGAAGGGCAGCTTGTCGGCCCAACTGGCCAGAGCCGCAGAGGCGATCTCCCGCGTCTCACCGCCGACCGAAGTCTCCTGAAGCAGGGTCCGCTCCGCGTTCGGGACGCTGAGTTCCCGGTAGTACTGGAGGTCCTCGAACCCGCTGACCGCGACGTCATGGCTGGTCGCGGCATAGACGAGGCGCGGGACGCGCGCCCAGTAGCAGGCGACCAGGCACATGGGGCACGGCTCGCTGCTGGAGTACATCACGGCGTCCTCCATGAGGTGCCGGCCGAGCTTGCTGCCGGCGGCACGGAGGGCCATCACCTCGGCGTGCGCCGTCGGGTCACGGAGTTCGACGACCGAACTGGTGCCGGTGGCAACGACCTCGCCGTCGATGACGACGAGGGCACCGAACGGAGTCTTGCCCTCGTCCTCCAGGGCATGGCGGGAGATTTCGATGGCCTGCGAGAGAAAGACGTGGTCCTCGGGGGTCTCGGGGGAGAAGGGCACCTGGTCTCCAAGTTTCTGGCGGGGCGGCTCGCGACCTCGCTCACATGTAGACGGAGGGATCGGCGTCGCCGAAGGGGCCGTCCAGATCCATGTCATAGCCAGTGAGGGGTGTGGTCGCGCCGACGGTACGGATGATGTCCAGCGCCAGCCCGGCCCGCTGGCGGTCGGTCCAGTCGCCGTTGTCCAGCACTTCGACCATATCCGGGATGGGAGCGGACGACTGGCTGCCGTTCAGGATCAGCCGGTGGATCCTGGGTGCCGGACTGCCAGGCGGGCGGACCAGAAGGCTGGCGGCGGCCAGCCGGTGGTGCCACTCATCGAACGCCCGGTCGACGGAGGAGGCCCTGGCGGCGGCCCCGGACACGGCGGGCAGGTTGTGCAGGATCACACGGTCGACAGTGAGGCCGGTGCCTCGACGTAACTGGGCCCCCAGGACTGCCTGATCGACTTCGTTGCGGAGGTCTGTGAGATCCGGCCGGAGCCACGCCAGACCGCACTGCACGACCACGACGGCCGTCACCTCGCGAGACGAGAGCGCGGCGATGCGTTCGCGCCAGACGGCCACGTCTATGACCGGGTCCGTCATGCGCCCTCCCTGGTGTGCGCCCCGACCAGGGTCAGGACCTTCAGCCCCACGACGATGGCTTCGACCGGCTCGCTCTCCCCGGCCGCGCCAGGAAGCACACGCGTGGCCAGACCAGCGGTCGCCTTCAGGCCGGCCGGAGGGAGCGCGGCGAGGAAGTCACGCAACTCCGTGTCGTCCTCACCTGGCGCGAGTGGAGCCAGGCGGCATGCTACGGCGAGGATGACCGCCGCGGGCCGCTGATGCGGCTCGACGTGAGGCGCGGGAACACGGTAGGCGCGGCCGACCCGGCCGTGGTGTACGCGTTCACTCGCCGACCCGGCCGGAGCCGTACGGGAGAGAAGCGTGAGCAGGGCCGTACGCGCCTGCGCGGCTGTGGCGAAGTAGCGGTGAGTGGCGAACGTACGCAGGTAGGCGCCCAGCAGTTGGTGGTCGGGCGTGAATTCGGGACGGACCAGCTCCGGGGGGTGGGGGATGCGGCAGTCCCGCAGGGTGGCGAGCGCGGTCACCGAAGCGAGGGCCCAGAAGTGGTCGTACTCGCCCACGCAGCCGAACACCGCACGAGTCGCGTCCGCCGCCTCGCTGGCCACGGCATCCTCCCCACCGAACAGCGACAGACGCAGTTGGGTGAGGATGGACGCGCCGTCCCAGTAGTTCCCCATGAACTTGGTTCCGGTCAGGATCTCGTACACGCCGTACAGGGCGCCAGCCTGATGTGCACCGTGAAACTCGCAGAACTCGCTGGACCAGTGCAGGGCTTGGAGGGGTTTCGGAAGCAGCGTGCCGAGTTCGTCCGGGCCTGTGGCCGACTTCGGGTCCGGGTCGACGCACCGCAGGATCTTCAGCCGGGCGTCGGTGCTCAGGGCGACCAACTCGCGGGCGGACCGATTGGAGGCGACGCCCCGAACCGACATCAGGAGCGAGGTGTTGGCCAGCCAGGCCAGATAGCGGCTGAGTGATCCGAGTGCCGGAGCGGGCTCTGGCAGGGTCCGGCACAGCCGCACGACGGAGTCGACCAGGTCGTGGGCGCAGGTGGTCGCCTGGATGGGATCGGCTCCGCTGACCAGGGCGGCCCGGGCGAGCCGGTGCAGAACGTCGATATGGAGCGCGATCGCTGTCTCGGCCGCCCCTGCCGCGACCTCGGCGTCGACCAACTGGTCCACGAGGTTTCCGACAGCGGTCGGATCGTTGCTGGTCACGGCCTGACTGATGGCGCTGAGGTAGGCGTCGACGACCGGACCGTTCTGGAATTCATGAGCGGAACGCCCGGTGCCCGCTCCCGCGTGACCGAGCGCTTCACCGAGCGTCCGGCACAGCAACCGGTTACGGCCGCCGACGCTGGCCAGCCCGAAGAGCTGTATGAAGGAGAAGATCCCGAAGATGTTGGCGAGCAGGAACAGCAACGCGCCATAGGTGGCGCTCACCCTGTTGCCGCCCAGTAACCCGCAGGCGGTGAAGAGGGCGGCGACCCAGCCGATGAGCACCCACTCTCGGAAGGCGATATGGCCGTCTATCGCCCGTAACGAAGGCCACGAACTTGCCGCGGAGAAGGTGAGCGCGAAGATCACGGCCTCGCCGGTGAGCAACGTGGCGAAGAAGGCGATGCTGAACTGAGTGGCTGCTATGACGTCGTCGGCGCTGCGTGGATACAGGACTGCTACGACCGCGAGTACGACGGCACACACGCACAGCACGACCTGCCGACGTCTCTGCACCACGCCCGCTCGCTCCCCCCGGCGCCTCAGCTGACGCAGCCAACTCTCGCACCTGGCAGGTCAGTTGCCAACAGAACTGATGAGTGATCACTGGGCTGGAGCTGTAGGGCGGTCATGTCACGACGTCGGTCACAAACCTGCCCCACGTCTGGGCCGAAATCCTCAGGCGGGGGCCGGCGGGCCGCTTGGAATCTCGTATGAGCACCGCGGCCGGACCAAACGCAGCCTCTAGGCACTCGGTTGCGTTTCCCCCGCTGTAGGACGACTTGAACCATCTGGGCTCTTCGGCGACTCCACGGACTGCGGACATCTACAGCTCCTTGCGAATGCGTTCGATCATGGACGAGGAAGCTTCCATGTCCAACGCTTGGGCGCGAAGGTACTCGAACGCAAGTCTGTACCGGTGAAGCTCCTCGTCCTTCTCAAGGAACAGCGAGCCCGTATGGAAGTCGACGTACACCACGTCGAGGGTCGGCTCGGCGCCGCCCACCATGACGAAGCTGCCCAGGGCGGCGGCGTGGGCTCCCTTGGAGAAGGGCAGCACCTGGAGCGTGATGTGGGGCGACTCGTTCGCTTCGAGGAGCCGGCCAAGCTGCTCCTTCATGATCTGCGGTGACCCGACGATGCGGCGGATCACGGACTCGTCCAGGATCGCCCAGAGCCGAGGCGGCCTGGATCGGTTGAGGATGTCCTGCCGCTTCATGCGGATGTCGACCAGCCGCTCGATCTCTCCGGACTCCAGGGGGACCTCGTTGGCGCGCTGCAATGCCGTGCAGTATGCGCGGGTCTGCAGAAGACCGGGAACGTAGACGCAGGAGAAGTGGCTCTCGCTCACCGCTTCGTCCTCAAGGGTGAGCAGCAGGTTCATGCTCTCCGGGATGGAGTCGGCGAAGGAACTCCACCAGCCTTGCTGCTTGGCGTCTTTCGCCAGCGCGACAACGGCTAGTCGCTCGGAATCAGTTGCCCCGTACTCTCGGCAGAGGGCATCGACAACGATCCACTTGACGGGGCCCGCCTGCGTCTCATAGCGGCTGACCGTGGCCTTGGAAACGCCGACCAGCCCGCCTGCCTCCTCAAGCGTCAGCCCCTTGCGTGCCCGCAACTTGCGCATCGTCGACCCCAATTGGCGGCGACGGGTGGTGGTCCGCTCGGCCATACGACTCCTTCATCTGCGCCCAGGCGTTGCCCGATGATCGTCCTCAGGCTAGGTAGTCGGGGAACTGGGTGACCATCAGATTCACTCGATGGGTTCCGGTGAGAAGTTACACAGTGAGAGTTCTCTGTGTCATGCTCGCTCACAGAACCGCTACGCAATGCAGTCGTACGTATACGACAGGCGCAGCAGGTGCGTGGCTGGGAGGGAGGAGCCGACATGTCTGGCTGCGAGTTCACCGAACCCCGACTTCGCTGTGTCCTACCGTTCGAGGCAGCACCAGCTGAGGTGCAACTGCTCAGGAAAGCAGTCGGACAGCAGCTGAGCCGGTGGGGCATGCCAGTCGCTACCGACGATGCCGAGCTGCTGGTTACGGAGTTGGCGACGAACGTCCTCAAGCACGTTGGAGAAGGGGCCTCGGCGACCTTGGTCCTTGAGTGGAGAGACGAACGGCTCCGCGTGGAAGTCCACGACAAGAGCCGCGCGATTCCGGCCCTCAAGTCGGCGCAGTGCGATGAGGAATGTGGCCGAGGCCTGCACCTCCTTGCCACCCTCGCGGTGGACTGGGGCGCGGTCCTGACCGCAGCCGGGAAAGCGGTCTGGTGCGAGATCCCGCTCAACGTGGGGAAAAGCTGCCGACGCATCGAGCGGGCGGTCGAAGCGCTGGAGATCTACCAGGGCGGTGGCGAGCGGCAGGGCAGAAGTCGAGAAGCCGCCCTCGACCAGTCGGCGATCGAACTGATCGCGGACCTGCTCCATTGGACCGTGGCCCGAGGGCATGACCCGGACGACATCCTCGACTTGGCGCAGATGCACTACGAGGCGGAAGCAGAAGCGGCCTAGCCATCCGCATAATGCTTGGCTGCAATGCCGTATAGGGCACCCCGTTGTCGGTCCGTCCTATACGGCTTCCGCCCTCACCGCGATCCTGTGCCAGGATGATCTCATCTGAGACCGCGTGAGTTCAGGGGGATGTACACATGGAGGACCCAGCACTGCTCCGGCGGTTCCACGCCTGGCTCCAGCCCGTGCCGTCGCCGCAGGACACTGCCCGCCTCGCCTTCTTTCAGGACGCTGTGATCGTTCTGGACACCAACGTACTTCTCAGCCTTTACGAGTACACGGCGGAGTCCCGAGAGGAGGTCCTCGCTGCGTTGGGACAAGTCTCCGGCCGTCTGTGGATGCCATACCAGGTGGGGCTCGAATTTGTCCGCGGGCGACGCAGCGTTTTGGAGTCGCGTAAACGAGTCCTCGGTGACGCCTCGAAGTCTGTGAATGCCAAGCTCGCAGCGGCGCGTAACGCGATTATCGAAGCGAAGGACACTGTGCGGGCTCAGCTGCAGAAGTACGCGCGTGTGCCGGCTGACATAGCTGCGCTCGACCAACTAGTCAGCGTAGCTGCAGTCGATGAGCACCTTGGTCTGTACCGCGACGTCTTCAAGGCCCACTTGGACATGCTGAAGAGTGGGCATGACCTGACCCCCGTCAACGTCGACACGGCAGACCCGATTCTCCCTCGTGTAGCAGACCTCTACGAGGACCGTGTCGGTCTTCAGCCAGATGACCAATTGCTCCAACGGCGGCTGGACGAGGCGGTGGCGTTCCGGTTCCCGAACCAGATACCACCGGGCTTCAAGGACTTTGACAAAGGAACTCCGCTAAAGGCGGCCGGCGACTTCCTGATTTGGGAGGAAGTGATTGAGCAGGCCGCCCTGCTCCCGGAAGGGAGCCGTCGGGTTCTCTTCGTGTCCAATGATGTCAAAGAGGACTGGTACGACGTCAGTAATGGTAAGCAACGCCCGTGGCCGGCGCTGCTGGATGAGATTCAACGCCGCGCCGGGGCTGAATTGCGTCTTGAGACTCCGCCGGACTTCTACGCGGGCGTAAGGATGTACCTGAACGCCAATCTTGCAGACGACACTTACGAAGAAATTCGGCGTGTGTCTGAGACGTTCACTCCTCCGACGCTGGACGACGACGGCACAGTAGTCACAACGAGGACGGCCGGGAATCTTGTGCCGCCTGGCGACTTGCCGGTTGTGGCCTATCGATCTGCCGGACTGACGTCGCCGGCCGTACGCGGCACTATGGAGTCGCCGACGCCCGCGGAACGCCTCGTCCAGTGGTGGCTTATCGGGGTCACGGCACAGTTGCATCGCCGGGAAGCCACCGAAAGGGAACCTCGGGTGGATATTGTTGCTGCTGTGCGGGGTGGCGACGCGCCTGCGCCCGATTGGAAACGTGGCACGGCGCTGCCCTCCGGAGAGTGGATTCACCGGGAGTCCTCCTGGATCGCACCATGGTTCCTGGATCTCCTTGGTTCTGCGCCGCCAGTTGACCGCGGGATCCTGAGCGCCCTGGCCTCGCAGCAGGCAGCTGAGAATCAACGCCCCACTAGCTGACAGAGCCTGAGACAGAAGGATGCGCGTGAGGCGTTTCGGCGGATGAGAAATCGCCACGCGATCCCATCTTGCCCCGAGCTACTGTCGCAACCTCCGCTCTCTCTCCGAGAAAGGGATAACGCTGTGCCTGCAGAGAACGAAGAGCAGACCGAGGCATGGGCGAGCCTTAGGCCGACATCCGCCTACGCGGTCCGCGAGCTGAGCTCCGCCTTCGAGCGAGAGAGCACTCCGCCAGACGATCTCATCGACGCTTACCTCTTTGCCAAGCGCAACCTGGCCCAGTCGATGCAGGCGTTGTTGTTGTCCCAGCTTCCCTCTGAATGCCCTGATTTCGCAGAGCTGAGGGCCAGCATCCAGGCGGAGATGGAGAACCGTTACGCCGATCGGATCCCGGAGCGGTTCCTCAAAGTTCCCTATGGCAGTAAGGTGCACGAACTCCTGTTCATGATCCTCTTGCGTAACCTCGGAAATCGGGTCGACAGCGACAGGCTCCGCCTTGCGACCCGAGACAACGTCCACACGGAGCGCCGCACGAGGGAGCTGCGAGAGCTGGGGTTCAACATCGCAACGTCTGAGTCGGATGGCGGCCAGTACTACACCCTGGTCGACCTGGGAATCGACTTCTCGAAAGTGCCCGAGCTCATAGCCAAGACGATCAATAAGTCGGAGTCGCTCACTACGGCTGAGAAAAGCAACCTGATGGACAAACTTGCTGACTAGCATGGCGAATTGCAGGGGCGGCGCCGTTGCCGAACGCCGCCCCGCTGTTCTCTTGCCTTATCAGCTGATCTTAGCCCGGAGCTGGGTGAACAAATCGTGCCGCTGATGGTCGTCCTGGCCAGTGAATGCCTTGAATTCGCCGAGGCTGTAGGCGATGACACCGCTAGATCGATTTGTCATTGTCACCGCGAAGTCGTGGCCAAGGTGGTTCAATCGCCGCTCGACGTCCGGCTGCTCAAGGAGAGTGCCCTTCTTGCCGAGCCTGTCAATGATCTGGTCGACAGTCAGAGGACGGTCGGAACCTCGAAGCAGCTTGTACACCGGATCCAGGACCCGATCGGTGTTCTCCACGAGGACCTGACGCTCACCCTCCTGGTGGATGGCCTTCCGGATGGCTACTCCCAGTGCCTTGGCGACCGGCGGAGGGAAGGCGTTGCCGATCTGCCGGTAGACAGAAGTCTTACGCCCGTGAAACTTCCAGCGGAACTCGCCGTCTACGGCTGAGTCACTGCCCTTAGCTGACTCAAAGTCATGCCAACCCTGGATCCGGGCAACCATGGCGGTAGTGAGCTTGGGGCCGGGGGCGCTTTCCGGAACTCGCCACCCCTTCTTTGGGGCTTCGTTGGCCACGCCCATTGCGTCCACGCCTAGGTCCGCCCATGCCCGCTTGGCCCGTGTAGGACCTAGGTCCGCCCCGCCGTGCTTCTTGGAACCGCCGACGATCGTCGGCGCGATGGCATCAGCCCGCTTCACCCACTCGGTAACTTGCTCTTCCTCCCAGCCATTGCTCGCCATCAGGTCTCTGAGGAGCTCTCCCACCGTGGGTGGTTTTTCCTCGTTGGGCGTCGGCCACTGAAAGTACTCTGCGTACTCTCGCTTGAGGGCGACTAGTACAAAGCGAGGTCTGAGCTGTGAGACACCAAATTCGTTGGCGTGGAGAAGCTTCCAGTCACCGATGTAGCCGTACTCGTGAAGCCGGTCCAGGACATGCTGCCTGTAGGCCGTGAAGCGGTTGGCGCTAAGCCCCCGCACGTTCTCCAGGAGCAACGCCTTCGGCTGGATGTCGCCGCAGAGTTCGACCGCCCAGGCAAAGAGGTCACGTTCGTCGTTGGCGCCCAACTGCTTGCCCGCGATACTGAAGGGCGGACACGGCACACCGCCCGCGAGCAAGTCGATGCCTTTGTGCTCTGCGGGCTGCCAAGTGCTGGGGTCGGCGACGTCTCCGATTGCTACGGAGCCCGCAGCCTCCTCCGCGCTGTACCCGAGAACGTCCTGCAAGTTACAACGCAGTGTGTGCGCAGCGCTTTCGTCGAGTTCTACCGCCACACGGTGGCGAAATCCCGCCCGCTCCAGCCCGAGGGTCTGGCCTCCCGCGCCCGCGCAGATCTCGACGACCTCGAGCTGTCTGTCATGCTCTGGCGTCACCATTCGATCTCCTTTCAGGCGCGCTGGCTGGGCCGGCGCGGGGCCGAGGTTTTGCGCTCGGCTCACTATCACAGCGGGCACCTGTTTGAACACAGATCCCAAAGCAGCACCCTAGTCGTCGATCTTCGACGGCGTCACCCAGTTGTAAGGGCGAGCCGTGCGCGATTTGAGAGTCTACGGTGGCCTGCTAGCGTCCATGAAACGCGCACGGATGAAACGTGGCATAGCGGGCACGTAATGATCACCCCTCAAGGATTGCCCGTACTTCGTCGCGAGCATCGGCCGGAAGCCGACGGTAAGCGTTCCATGCCCGGTCCAGGGCGGTGGAGCCTCGCCGTCCGCGCTCGATCCACCGCAGGAGCCGACGCTGGTCGCTCGGATCGAGCGTCTTGATATCAGCCACCGCTTCATCGGCCCGAGCGAGGCTGCCGTCACTCCCCGCCCTGCAACGCTTGCACTCCGTAACAAGTAGCGTTCGCTCCCGGCCGTCCGGGAGTACCGTCTCGCGGCGGGCGACGGATAGCACGGCGGTCTGGTTTGAGTCGTCTAGATACGGCTCGCCCCCGGAGATGCCGCAAATGGTGCACATGTAGTTATCGCGGGCCATGACTGCCTGCTTCTCCTTGTTGGAGATGGCCTTCTGCGGGGCCGCAGCGCGGCGGGCCGCAGGGTCCCAGACAGGGACACCCTCCGTGATGAACCGCTGGTCTTCAGCCGTCAGCGTGGCATCCTCGGAGTTGGTGAGGAGGACCCACCCGTAGTCGCGGAGATCGCGTATGCGTCGGTCTGCCTGCGAGATCCCCGGAAAGGCGTCGCGAATCTGCTCCTTGGTGAAGGTGTTCCCCTCGCCGATCACCTGGACGAGCCAGAGTGCCCCGCGGACCATGGTTCCTGCCTTGAGCTCGGGGTCGTTCCAGGTGGGCGCTGTCACTGCGTGCTCCGCTCTCCAAGTGATCGAGACGTTGATTGTGGAACATCGGCATACCCTGTGTCAGCGGGGCCTGCAATGATGCTGCTGCACGCTGCGTCTGGCTCGTTGGAGGCTTTGGTTATGGCTGTGAAGTTCGGCGTCCCTCCCGAGGGTGAGAAGATTCGCTCGCTGGTGGACGAGCGGCTGAAGCAGGCCATGGCCGAGGACGGTGCGAAGATCACCGTGGAGTGGCGCGGTGAACAGAAGCACCTGCATGTGATTTCCATGCCAGTCGACATGCTGTACTTCAACCCCGACACCCACCGCATTCGGGCACAGCGGACCCTCAACCCTGAGCGCAACCGGGTCCTGGAGGAAGAACCGTGGAGTGAATCCGCGCAAACGTATCTGCATGACCTGCTGCGTTGTCGGCCCTCGAACCCGAGTCAGACGGACCCGGACTATCTGGCGCTGCAGGACGAGCTGGACGACGTGGGCCAGAGGGAGCCCGGCATCATCAGCCCGGATGGCATCCTCGTTGACGGCAACACCCGTTGTGCTGCGTTGAAGGACCTGGGCATCAAGAACATCCGTGTGGGAGTTCTTCCCGCGGACACCTCGCGCCGGGACATCAACAGTGTCGAGC
This sequence comes from Streptomyces sp. NPDC001068, assembly GCF_042897315.1. Classification (NCBI taxonomy): domain Bacteria; kingdom Bacillati; phylum Actinomycetota; class Actinomycetes; order Kitasatosporales; family Streptomycetaceae; genus Streptomyces; species Streptomyces sp. NPDC001068. The sequence goes on from NZ_JBIAYD010000006.1 coordinate 187,510, forward strand.
TGGCTCTGCAGTTGCGCCGTGACAAGCGCCGGGAGTACTCGTACATCAACCGCCTCATCGCGATCGAAGATGAACTCGCTGACGGCCGCCGTGAGGAGGACGTCGCGCGTGACTTCAACATTAAAAGGACCACGCTCCAGCAGGACCGCTGGGTGTACCAGCTGATCAAGGACGCGATTGACCGAAGCCAGACTGCCAACGGTGCTGTTCTGCGGCTGGTCGACTTCGAGGACCACCAGGAGAAGCTTCGCGAGCTTCACCGCGACTACACCAAGCTGGCCAAAACCGATCCGGACGCCGCAGAACAGCTCAAGGAGTCGCGTCTGGCTATGGTGGTGCTGAACTACGCGAAGACCACTGTGCGTCTGGCAGAGGCTGACTTCCACAGCCGGTACCTCGAAGAGCGACTGCCCAGTGAACTGCGGCCTGCCACCCAAGAATCAGCTGCTGTGGCGATTCCTGGTCTGATGGGTGTATCGATCCCGGATGCCACAGCCGCAGTCAAGACCACTCGCGCTCTTACGGATGTCCTGTTGCAGGCGAAGGCCACGGCGCAGGCCGGCGACACTCTGAATGGCGCGACCGTGACCCAGGCTGATGCGTTGATCAAGTCGGCACGCAAGACCTTTGACGCCGCTGTGAAACTGGCCGGAGCAAACGCGGAGCTGCAGAAGCGTCAGGTAGCTGTCCCCGAACGCCTCACGGATGCCGCTGACTACGTCAACCAATGTGCCGCCGAGTTCGCCGAAGCGAAGGCGAAACGGGCACTTGACGAGGACGCCTTCGACGATGCCCTGCTCACCTTGAAGACTAGTCTCGCCAGGCTGGCAAAGCAGGCGGGACGGACCTTCAGCTCTCCCGGTAACGGAGTTGCCTGGTTGCTCGATTCCACTCGGGAGAACTGATGGCGGGGCAGTCCGTTGCGCCTAGCCTGGAGATCGGTTTCGGTGACGGCGTTACCCGAGCGCGGCTTCGGGCCGGGACGGGGCATGAGAGCGACCTGCGCCGCTTGGCCCTTCGGTTCCAGAGTAGCGTGCAGCGCTCACCTGGAACCATGGAAGTCGAGATCGATGACCTCCTGACGAACCTCGTCGCGCTCGCCACGTGGCCTGAGCCAAGCAGTGTCGCCTGGGACCCTCAACTGGCGGCACTGGCTACAGATTCCGCTGTAGACGCCCAGACGGTCGCCAAGCGTCTGGACCCGACAGCTGGCAGAGACGAGGAAGTAAAACCGGACGATCTGGAGACTCTGCTCGGTTCAGAGTGGGTAGCGGATCTCACGGTGTTCCAGCGCCGGGATATCGCGAAACTGCTCTCTCTGCGACACGGGGCTAACTTCTCCGTCCCTGGAGCTGGCAAGACACGCGTGGGTCTCGCGGTATTCCACTCTCTGCGAAGAAGCAAGGGGATTGAGCGTCTGCTGATTGTGGGGCCGAAGTCATGCCACGAGTCCTGGCAGTACGAGAATCAGAAGTGCCTGAGTGAGCCCCTCGGCATGGATGTGTTCTCCAGGACCGCCGATCCGGGTGCAGACGCGCTCATTGTTAACTATGAGCGTCTGCGCCAGGACGGGATCGTGAATGAGCTTGGCCAATGGCTGGCCGCGAGGCCGTCGATGCTCCTGCTTGACGAGGCCCACCGGATGAAGCGCGGGGCCGATGGTACGGATGGGGCTGCCTGCCTCGCTCTCGGGCCGCGAAGCACACACCGGCTCATCCTCACGGGGACGCCGGCCCCTAACGGCGTGAAGGATCTGGAGAATCTGTTCGGCTTCGTATGGCCTGGACACGGACGGCAGAAGGTGATCCAGGCAGTGGCTGGCGGTGATCTTGCCGAGGCGAGCCAGGTTCTGCGTCCGCTGTTTACTCGCACCACCAAGGGTGAGCTTGGTCTGCCACCTGTGTCTACCAGTCTGACGACTGTGCCACTGCCGCCCTTGCACCAGGAGGTGTACGAGGCACTCGTTGGACGGTTCTCTGCCCGTGCAGCTGGTTCGGAAGGTGACTTCCTCGCTCTGGGCAAGGTCATCGTCTACATGCTGATGGCGGCGACCAGCCCCGCGTTGCTCGCGGTCGGCACTACACGATATGAACCGTTGTCTTATCAGGTACCACCTCTCACCGTGCCTGAGGGAACGCCCCTCTTCGAGCTGATGCGGGACCTGCCGAGTTACGAGATGTCGCCTAAATACCGTGAAGTACTTGCGATCATCAGCCGGAACGCTGCTCAGGGGCGGAAGACCCTCGTCTGGTCGACCTTCGTTCGGAGCCTCAACACGCTGGAGCGCATGCTCAGCGAATTTTCGCCTGCTCTGGTCTATGGCGCACTGGGCGACGCTGACCGCGAAGCGGCAATCAAGCGGTTCCGGTTCGATCCCGATTGCATGGTTCTCCTGTCTAATCCCGGCACCCTGGGTGAGGGAATTAGCCTTCACCACCACTGTCATGACGCGGTCTACGTGGACCGAGACTTCGCGGCAGGTCGCTTCCTTCAGAGTCTCGACCGAATTCACCGGCTTGGCCTCGCTCCAGAGACGGAGACACGGATTACGGTGCTCGCCTCCGAGGGGACGATTGACGAAGTCGTTGATCAACGGCTCAGTGACAAGCTTCACTTCATGGGAAGCATCCTTGACGATCCAGCCGTCCAGCAGCTCGCCGACCTTGAGGAAGAGCCGGCTATCGGCGGTGGCCTGGACCACCGAGATCTTCGGGCACTGATGGGCCATTTCCGTGCCTACGCCGCCTGAACCGATTCTGCGTGCGGCGCTCCGCTGGCTGGAGAAACTCCCAGCCAGCGGAGCCGCTCGGGTACGTGCGCTGTTCACTACGCACACTGATTTCAGCGACATCACACCGACCCAGTACGACGCGGCTTACGCCTGGCTCCGGGAAGTAGGGCTGCTGGGCGGGGCAAACAGCGACGCACCTGTGAACTTCAGAGTATTCGAAGCCGCAGTCGCCCAGACCCGAGTGCCATGGTTCAGAGACGCTGACCTGCTCATTCGCGGGCCTGGCGAACTCCCTGAAGACGCTCTACGTGCGGCCGAGGCCCTCGGTATCAGTCCAGATGAGGCCTACGCGCAAGTAAATACCGCTTGGGGGAAGGTGGATACCGAGGAGCGCGCCCGGATCGGGTCGGCAGGCGAACTGGCGCTTCTTGAGATGCTGTCCGAATCGGCGGAAGGCCGGGTGGAGCATGTCGCTGCGTGGTCCGATGGCTATGGCTACGACATCTTTGTGGACGCCCGCCACCACTCCGCGCACCTGGAAGTGAAGACTACGGTGCGTATGGGGCGGCTTACGGTATACATCTCGCGCAACGAATACGAGACCATGTTGCGTGACCCCGCCTGGGAACTGGTAACGGTCCGTCTCACGCCCGAGTTGAAGCTGAGAGCAGTGGCCGCGGTGCCCAAGGATTGGATCGCGGATCATGTCCCCTCGGACCGGACTGCTCGCGGGCGCTGGCAATCGTGTCGGCTTGACATTCCCCCTGAGGTGCCCGTGCCGGGCATTCCGAGTGTCGCGCCGATGCTCGTCGCAGCCGCGCCAGAAGTACTCAGGGGGGTTCCGGTGCGGTGCTAGGTCGCCTTCCGCAGACCAATGTCCGAGAGCAGGAACTCCCATGGCTCCGCAAGCCATTGATCATCGTTCGGCTCTGGACACTCGGCCAGGGGCTGAGCGTCTTCGAACGCATCCTTGGCCGCGGTACGCCATTGGTCGAGTGAGCCCCGGATGATGAAGGGGCCGAGGCCAAAGGTCACGCTGCCTTCGTCGTCGATGCGCAGCGGAGCTGTCTCGTCTCCGACTGGAACATCGCTGGCCAGACCAGTCGCTGCAGCGTCGAGCGCGCCTTCGAGGTCCGAAGGATCAATCCACCCGATCCAGCTCTGACCATCGGCCTCGGCCACTGCGGCCAATACGCTTCGGCCGGCTCCGACGTAGCCCGTGAGCACGAGCGACCGGGGCGCAGGAGCGTCCAGGGCCTCAACGCGTTGAGTCAGGAAACCGGGGCGGAACTGGTCGAGGAGCTTGGTGATCCGTTCAGCCAGAAGAGTCCTGCGGGCAGCCAGGAAATTCCGGTATCCCTCGGAATCAAGCACAGCAGGATCGTTCGGAATCGCATGTGCGGCTCGGTCGCTCGCGCCAACACTTTGGAGGTAGGCGGCGGGAGAACGGTTACCGATAATGTTCTTCGCCGTTTGCTCGGAAACGAACACGATATTAGCGAGTTCGTTGATCTCGGCAGATGAGTACGTACTACCGTAGCTGCGCAGCTTCGTGGCCGGGTGTACAAGGCTGTACTGCGGCTTACCGGATCTGTCGATACCTCCGGAGATAGGCCCTCCGTCCCACCAGTCGGTGGCATTGGCGTGGGCTGCAGCGAGGTAGCAGAACATCAAGTAGGGGCTCTGATGGTTTCGCCCAGCCAGGTCGCTGGCTGTCACGGAGATCCCGCCTTCGTGGATGCCCAGATTGGCGAGCAAGGCTGCCACAGGGTCCTCAGTGTCGAGCATTCTGATGTCTTGGGTCAGTGCCGTGTCCGAGGCGCCGCCGTACCTGTTGCGAGCGGTAGCGGCCAGGAACCAGTACAGAAGGCCGTTTTCTACATCATTAGTGATCGCTCGGTCCTCTGCGTGCTGCCCGTAGTAGAGAATCAGGGGGTAGAGGGCGGCGAGTGATGGAACCAGGGCTGTCGTTGGGATGAGGAGCTTCTCTTCAAGGAGAGGCACGACACGGGCGAGCCCCTGTTGGACCTGCTCCCACCCTGCTTCGACCGTTTCCCTGCTCGCTGCCGTCAGCTTGGCAACGGATGCCAGGCGCTTCCCCGTGGTAGACAGACTCAAGGTCAGTGCCTTGATGAGGAAGTTGACGTCAAGGGCTCCGTAGCCATGGTCGGCCCAGCGAGCTGATTCTGCTTCCAACTGCCCCAGGAAGCCGGGCGTGCGTGCAGAAAGTGTTGCGAGCGCGAGATCGGTGGTCTTAAGGGCGCGTCCACCGCTATTAACGCGGACGAAGATGTCGGCGACTTCCTCGTATTCGAAGTCGTGCAGCACTTCCATGTGGAAGTCTCGTTGAGTGATCTTCTGAAGTGCGCTCAGGCGGCGCCCAATCTCAGGATCTGGGATGGCGAGTCCGGCGCCCTTGAGTTCGCCATGGATCACGAAGACATCGGCATCGGGACCGACGACGTCGTACACCTTGATCCATTTTTTGTTTCGCCGAGTGGCGGCGCTTTGATTCTGGAAGGCCTCTGTCTCGATGTTGAAGACGACCTGGGCCTCTGGGTGATCGGTGAGGACACGGAAGAGTGATGTGAGCCTCTGCTGTCCGTCCAGCAGGTAGAGGGGCATGACGCTCGGCAGGGCTTGAGACATCCCGATTGCCGCACCCCGAGTCTCAGCAGGCTGGCCGGTCTTCCAGAAGAGGAGAGAGCCTGCGGGGTATCCGCGATAGAGAGACTCGATGAGTCTGGCAACCTGCGATGCCTTCCACACGTACCCCCGCTGGATCTCGGGGAGCATGATCTCCCCGGCCGCAATCTGCGTGATGAGCGTCCGGACGTCGCGGTTTGTGCGCTCGACCGCCACCTAGCCCCCAGTGTTCCCCGCGGCCGCGGCTGAATGGCCCGCACCCGCTGCTCTACGCGAGCCCAGCCAGACGGCCTCCCCCACAGAAGCCGCCGATGCCACTGAACTCGTTGGAGACAGATTAGGGGAGGCAGACGAACCTGTGGTGTGGCTGAGGCATCACAGTTTCAACGCGAGGCCTTGCCGGCCTGTGCCTTTCTGTCCGCTACGGCCTTGCAGACCACGAGCGAGCACACCTCCGCCGACTCGTGCTCCCAGAAGCGGAGTACTAGCCACCCTGCATCCCTGAGCCGCCGATCCGTGTCGCGGTCGCGCTCCATGTTGCGCAGGACCTTCCCTGACCAGTAGCCGGAATTCGTCTTCGGCGGAACGTAGTGCTCAGGGCATCCGTGCCAGTAGCAACCGTCGATGAAGACCGCTACCTTCGCTGGACGGAAGACCATGTCCGCAGTCCTGCGGAGGTTTGGCAGAGGGCGGGCCGCTACGCGATACCGAAGGCCCTGGGCGTGCACGAGGCGGCGGATCAGCTTTTCTGGCTTTGTGTCGCGGCTGCGGATCGCCTGCATGTTGCGACGCCGGGCTGCGGACGAAGCCCAGGAACCTGCCGGCGCTTCCCATTGCGGATCATCGGGCACGCGAATGAGCCTAGTCCCAAGTCCGCTGTCGCGAGGCCGCAGGCAAGCATCGAGCAGTGTCCAAAACGGCACCGTTGGGCCGTCCGCTTCCGTGCCAGTGTCGTGCCTCCCCGCCCCGCCTCAAGGGCGCTGCCGCTACACGTGCGCGTCGGCTGCGCCGATGGCACTGCGGGCCACCCTTGACCCGGGCCGCTCATGCACGGGGTGGAAGCGAGCGGGCGGCCCGGGGGAAGTGGGCGGCTTGCCGGAGTATGCCGTGGGGGTCGGCTGCGTTCCGGGGCGGCGTTGGGGCATGTTGCGCGCGTGGGGGCACGCCGGGCCGTCTCAGCGGGTGCGGAGGTGGTCTACGAGCCGTGGCAAACGTCGTACTGCTCGCTCTCGCCGCACCAGCACTCAGACGCCCGCTGCGGCGGCCAGGCCACCGCACGCCCCCGTGCCGCCAGTGTCGTCGCGTACTGGGGGAGGAGGGTCATGTCGGACGGGGACGAGCCCTCCGATGCCGCGAACGCCTCGTACGACGGGACCGTCGCCGTGACGATGCCCAGGTTGGCCGTGCCGGAGGCGGAGAGTTCGCGTAGCGAGGACTCTATGGTCGAGAGGTGCTCCGGGTGGGAGGGGTACTCGGTGGAGAGGTCCGGGTACGCCGTCAGCAACTCGCGCAGTTCCTCCGCCGGCCAGTGCAGGACCGCCACCGGGAAGGGGCGGGACAGGGCCTCGCGGTAGGTGCCCAGCTCCGCGCGGAGGCGGGAGATCTCCGCTGCCAGTTCCGCCGGGTTGTCGGAGCCGAGCGACCACACCCGCTTGGGGTCGTGGAGCTCGTCCAGGGAGACCGAGGACGAGTGGAGGGTGTCGGCGCGGGTGTCCCAGTCGTCGTGGGGCAGGCCCAGCATGCGGCGGACCCGGTGGCGGCCGAACAGCACGGGGTGCGTGGCGCGCGGGGGCTCCGTCACGTTCGCCAGGAGCAGCGTCGCCGCCTCCGTGAACGTGTCGTGCGCCGCCTCCAGCTCGTCGTGGGCCTCCAGGGACTCGGCGACGATCACCCAGGGGGCCGGGTCCCGGGGAGCGGTGACACGGATGCCGTCGATGATCGCGCGCGCCTCGGCCTCGTGGTCGTACTCCCACAGGTTCGAGGCCTTGAGGGCCCGGACCAGCGGCGCGTTCTCCAGGCTGTCCGGCGTGGACAGCAGGCGGTCGTAGAGCGCGGTCGCGGCGGGGCGGTCGTCGGACAGCTCCAGGTGGGCCGCGGCCTGGAGCAGCAGGGCCTCGGCGTCCTCGGGGTAGAGGCCGGCGGTCCGCTCCAGGCGTGCCGCTTCGGCGGTGTGGTCGACGTTCTCGGCAGGCGTGTCGGGGCGCATGAACGACACGGTACTGCCCGGCGGTGACAAAGAAGAGATAGAGATGGGGGGTAGACCGTCGTGAGGGGAGTCGTTCTGTGGAGTTGGCGTTCGGCGGGCGTGTCGTGGAGTGGCGGGGGCCCGCTCCCTACTACTTCGTTCCGGTGCCCGAGGAGGAGTCCGAGGAGATCCGGGAGGTGGCGGCGATGGCCTCGTACGGGTGGGGGGGTGATTCCCGTCGAGGCGGAGATCGGCGGGGTGGTCTTCGAGACCTCTCTGTTTCCGCGGGACGGCGGGTATCTGCTGCCGCTCAAGAACGCGGTGCGCGCACCGCGGGGGCTGGGCGCGGGTGACGAGGTGCGTGTGGAGTTGCGCGTCCGGTTGCCGTAGCGGTGCCGGGGACACGGCGGGGAGGCGGGCCCCGGCACCGCTGCGTTCAGATCGTCACGCCGTCGATCTGCAGCGTCTGCACCGCCTTCGCCGGGACCGACACGGCCACCGATCTGCCGGAGACGTGCGTGTCCGCGTACGCCTTGTACGCGTCCCCGCCCGTCGTCACCGTGTTCCAGCGGGGGACCAGGCCGCCCGTGCCGCCGGTCACCGTGGTGAAGCCGGAGAGGTCGAAGGTGAGGGTCTGGGCGGAGGTGGCGGTGTTCAGCGCCACGATCACCAGGCGCTTCGCTGACGCGTCGTAGGCGGCCATCGCGTTGCTCACGCCCGTGTCCAGGATCTTCATGCCGGGGCGGATGTGCCGGCTGAACTGCGCCATCACGTAGTACTTGGTGGTGACCGCGCCGGCCGCCAGCGTGTCCGCGTCGTACGCGATCATCGCCCAGTTCGTGGACGGGTCCATGACCTGCCAGTAGACCCAGGCGGTGGGGTGCAGCCAGCGGAAGTCGTAGAGGAGGTTGAAGGCGAGGGTGTAGCCGGTGCCGTCGTCGTCGCCGGTCTCGGAGTTCCACAGGGCCTTGCGGGCGGTGGTGACGACGTCCGTGTAGAGCAGGTCGCGGCGGCCGCCGGAGCCCTGGTAGCCGTGCACGTTGACGCGGTCCACGTAGCCCTTGGTGGTGGACGAGAAGGAGTTCCAGGTGGCGCGGGCCAGGTCGTAGTTCGTCTCGTCCGAGGCCGAGATCTTCGTGCCTGTCAGGCCCCGGCTGTTCAACTCGCTGCGCAGGTGGGGGAGTACGGCCGACTGGACCGTCGCGTCGATGTGGCAGCCCTCCTGGGTGCCGGTCGCCGTCCACCAGGAGGACGAGGGCTCGTTGAAGGCCTCCACCGTCGCGAAGTCCACGCCCCAGTGGTTCCTTGCGTACAGGGCGACGGCGGCCAGGTGGGAGGCGTGCTGGCGGTAGTTCCAGGACTGGAGGTTGTTGCCACCGCCGGCGGCGCCGGACGGGTTGTGGTTCAGGCACATCCACCACATGGGGGAGTTGGCGAACAGCTCGGCCGTCGCTCCCCGGTCGACGGCCTTGACGAGCATCGCCCGCTGCGTCGCGTCCGCGGTCCAGTCCCAGGCCGCGGAGGCGGGGTCCTCGTTGTTCCAGTCCTGCCAGTAGCCCTCGATCTGCTTGAACGCGGGGATGTTCGCGGAGGCGACCATCGACTCGCCGTTCACGCTGTTCCAGCTGCACGCGCCCAGGTTGTATCGGGCGATGTTCAGGCCGAGGCCGGGGAGCGAGGTGTTGTCGTACGTCGTCGACCTGGTGGTGAAGAAGATGTCGGCGAAGTCGTCGCGGGCGCCGAAGACGTTCGCCCACCAGGCCAGGGAGGTGCCCCAGCCCTCCCAGGTGCCGTACGAGGTGGACGGGCTGACGGCGATGGTGGCGTCGGCGCGGGCCGTGCCGGTGGCCAGGGCGCTGCCCAGCAGACCGCCGCCCGCCGCGGCCAGGAGTGTTCTGCGTCGGATCATGGCTGTCTCTCGACCTCTCCGTGCGGGTCAAATGCCTTTCCCCGTAAAGGGGTTGACTCGTCCCCCTCGCATGCCAACAGGAAGCATCGGGTGTGGCGTGTGAGGTTGTCGAGGGTTGTGGCGGTGCTTTCTAAAACCCATGGAGAAAGGGGAGGTGGGGAGGTGCTGTGGCCGGGGGCTCACGCCTCTGGCGACTTGGGCGCGGTCGATCTATCGTGCGGGCCCAACCGGTGCGGCGGGAGGTGTGCGGTGCGGCGGGTCGTGGGGCACGTGGACCGGCGGTGGCGGGCTCGGCGACGGCGGGTGCTGTGGAGCGGGGGCGAACTCCTCGTCACGGTGGGCGTGGTGCTCATGCTGCTCGTCGTGCATCAGCTGTGGTGGACCAACCGGGAGGCGAGGCAGGGGGCCGAACGGAAGGTGGAGGCGCTGGAGCGGGAGTGGGGCGACTCCGGGGGTTCGGGGGGTTCTGCGGGTCAGGGGGCCTCGGGAGCTTCGGGTGGCGGGGCGGCGGCCGGGTCCTCGCCGTCCGCCGAGGGCTCCGGCTCCGGTCGGCGGCAGACGTCGTACACCACCCGGGTCGTCGCCTCCCAGGCGTACGCGATCCTCGTCATCCCCCGGCTCGGCCTCCGCGTCCCGGTCGCGGAGGGCGTCAGCAAGCCGAACGTGCTCAACCACGGGTACGTCGGCCACTATCCCGGAACCCAACAACCGGGTCAGGAGGGGAACTTCGCGCTCGCCGGGCACCGGAACACGCACGGTGAGCCGTTCCGGTACCTGCCACGCCTGCGGCGCGGGGACACGGTCGGGGTCGAGACGAAGGCGGCCACCTACACCTACTCGGTGGACCAGATCCTGCCGCAGACCTCGGCGCGGGACTCGGGGGTCATCAAGGCCGTACCGCGGTCGGTCGTGAAGGCGTCGTACGGCTACGAGGAGCCGGGGTACTACATCACTCTCACCACGTGCACGCCCGAGTTCACCTCGCGGTACCGGATGGCGGTGTGGGGGACGTTGGTGTCGGTGCGGCCGCGAAGGTAGCGGGTCCGCGGACTTTGCCGTCCCTTGGCCCCGGCCATACCTTCCGCATAACCGCTCTCCATAGTGTCTTGGCTTGGCATGTGCACAGAGCGAAGTACGGGGGTGGGCGGCATGTCGGACCTGAAGAAGGAAGCCGCGTCCATGCACAAGGCGGCCTCGGGGCTGCGGGGCGTGGGGCAGCACGCGGCGAAGCCGTTGCAGCAGTTCGAGGCGCAGATCCATGACCTGGGCGCGCTCGGGGCGTTGGGGTCGCTGCTCGGGGCGAAGGGCGAGATAGAGCAGGGCATGACCACTCTGGCCAAGCTCACCAGGCAGCTGGGCGAGGAGTGGGACGCGGAGGCGAAGCTGATCGGTGAGGTGTCCGACGCCTTCGACCTGCTGGACGTGCTGATCGCGGCCGCTGCCCAGGGTGAGAAGGGCTGAGGCGGGCGTGGTCGACCTCAACCCCCTGCACTACGTCAGCAAGTTCAACCACATGTTCGGCGACTCGGTCGCCAGCGGCCTCGAGTTCCTGGGTATCTCGGATCCGGCGGTGGACCCGGACGGGGTCCGGGAGATCGCGAAGAAGTGGCGGAGTCTGGCCACGGGGCTGGACGACGAGGCGACCGCGGCTGAGCGGTCGCTGCGGGGCGTGGAGTGGGAGGGCAAGACCGCCAAGGAGTTCGGCAAGCGCTCCAAGGCGGCCCGCAAGCAGGCCACGGAGATGGCGCACGCGCTGCGCGAGGGCGCCAAGGCGCTGGACGACTTCGCCGACAAGGCACACGAGTTGCTGTCCGAGATCGGCGTGATGCTCGCGGAGATCGTCGAGTTCGAGATCGCGGGTCTGGCGCTGTCGGTGCTGACCGCGGGTGCCTCGGACGTGGCCGCCACCCTGATGGCCGGCGAGCGGGCGCTGAAGGTGGTGGCGCTGGTAGGGCGGATCGAGGAGGAGGGCACCGCCCTCGGCACCGCCGTGCGCGGGATCATGGAGGTCATCCGGGGCGTGGAGCGGGCGCTGAAGGCGCTGAAGGAGATCCGCGGGGTCGCGGCGGTGGCCAAGATGGCCAAGGAAGGCGTCACGTTCACCGCGTTCAGCACCCTGCTGGAGGATCCGGGTGCGTTCAAGGACCCGGAGAAACTGGCCGGCATCCTTGCCGAGGGCGCGGCGATGGGCGTCGGGTTCGGGGTGCTGGGGAAGGCGCTGGGGAAGGGGCTGAAGGCGCTGGGACCGGCTGCGCTGGCCAGGCTCAGCAAGTCTATGGGGCTGGACTGCGCCGCTTTCGAGCGGTTGAAGCTGAACCCGGGGTTCGACAGGCTGCCCGCCTCGATCCGCAACATGGTCAAGACGTTCGTGCGGGACCCGATCGACGTGGCCACCGGTGACATGGTGCTTCCGCTCGTCGACGTGCAGCTCCCCGGTGTGCTGCCCCTGGTTCTGGAACGCACTCATGTCTCGTCCTATCGGTGGGGCGGCTGGTTCGGACCGTCCTGGACCTCCACCCTCGACGAGCGGGTGCAGGCGGACGCGGAGGGGTTCGTGTTCGCGGCGGCGGACGGCACCCGTCTGTGTTTCCCGCCGCCCGATCCGGAGAGCGGCGAACCGGTCCTCCCGGACACCCCCGGCTCCCGGCTGACCCTGTCCTGGGACGAGGAGACCGACGGTGCCGTCCGCGTCAGCGACCCGGACAGCGGCCTGGCCCGCGTCTTCCACTCACCTGTGGCCGCAGCCGGGGACACGGCGGTCGACCTGCCCCTCCAGTACATCCAGGACCGCAACGGCAACCGCGTCACCGTCTCCTATTCCCAGGGCGACGTGCCGGCCGCGGTCGTTCACTCCGGCGGCTACCGCATAGCCCTCGACCACGACCCGGCCCGCTCGCGCATCACCGGACTGCGTCTGCTCGACCCCGCTCACCCGGATCGACCGGGCACCGCTCTTGTCGCCTTCGGCTACGACGATCGGGGCCACCTCGTCGAGGAGACCAACTCCTCGGGGCTGCCGATGCGGTACACCTACGACGCCGAGGGCCGCATCACCTCCTGGACCGACCGCAACGCCAACACCTACTGGTACGAGTACGACGGTCAGGGGCGCGTGATCGCCACGGGCGGAGCGGGCGATGCCCTGGCCTCCGTCCTGACCTACGACGATGTCACGAGGACCACCGCTGTGACCGACTCCCTCGGTCACAGGCGCACGTACGAACACAACGAGTCTCTGCGGCTGGTGCGCGAGACGGATCCGCTGGGCAATGTCACGGCACAGACCTGGGACGAGCGTTCGCGGCTCGTCACGGTCACTGATCCCCTCGGCAACGTCACACGCTATGGCTACGACGAGCAGGGCCGGGTGGCGGCGGTCGTACGCCCGGACGGCCGGGCCACCCGAGCCGGGTACAACGAGATCGGACTGCCGACGTCGGTCGTCGAGACGGACGGGACGGAGTGGCGCAGGGAATACGACGGACACGGCAACCTGATCCGGGTCTGTGATCCGTCGGGAGCTGTGACCAGTGCCAGATACAACGCGCTGGGTCATGTCACCGCGTTCGTGGACGCACTCGGTCACACCACGAAGGTGCACTGCAACGCCGCCGGGCTTCCCGAGCGCATCACGGACCCGCTCGGGGCGACGGTCCACTACGAACGGAACGCGCTGGGGCAGCCCGTCGCCTTCGTCGATCCGACAGGACATGTGACGAGGCTGGAGTGGACGGTGGAGGGAAGACCAGCACGCCGTGTCACGCCTGACGGGGCCATCGAATCGTGGACCTATGACGGTGAGGGCAACTGCACACAGCACGCCGATGCCCTGGGTGCCGTGTCGTACTTCGAGTACACGTACTTCGACCTGCTGGCCGCGCGGACCGGGCCGGACGGTGTCCGTCACGAATTCACCCACGACACCGAGCTGCGATTGGTGAAGGTCACCAACCCGCACAATCTGACCTGGACGTATCACTACGACGCGGCCGGCAACCTGGAGCACGAGACCGACTTCGACGGCCGTACGCTGAATTATGACCACGACCGGGGCGGCCGTCTGAGAGGCCGCACCGATGCTCTGGGCCACACGATCCGACTTGAGCGTGACCCGCTGGGCAAGGTGACCCGCAAGGACGTCGAGGGGCGGATCACGACCTATGCCTACGACCCGACGGGCCGACTCCTCGGAGCCGCAGACCCGGACACGACGCTTTCCCTGGACCGGGACGACTCGGGGCGGGTGCGCTCGGAGACCGTCAACGGCCGAACGGTGGCTTACACCTACGACGAGCGAGGCCGTCGCCTCGACCGCACCACGCCCGGGGGCGCCCGGAGCACCTGGACGTACGACTCGGCCGGCAACCGCACCCGGCTCCTGACGTCCGGCAGGATCCTGGACTTCGGCTACGACCTGGCAGGCCGTGAAATCGTCTGCCAGGCAGGCGAATCGGTCTCACTGTCCCGGGCCTACGACTCCTCGGGACGCCTGACAGACCAGTCGGTGACCGCCGGGAACGGTCGCTTCACCCAGCGACGGACCTACACCTACCGGGCCGACGGTGCTCTGGCCGCCGTCGACGACCTGCTCGCCGGTCCGCGTCGCTTCGACCTCGAAACGGCGGGGCGGGTCACCGCGGTCCGCGCGGCCAACTGGACGGAGACGTACGCCTACGACACGGCGGGCAATCAGGTTTCGGCATCCTGGCCCGCGACCCACCCCGGAGGCGAGGCGACCGGTCGGCGTGAGTACGTGGGTACCCGCATCGCACGCGCGGGGAACGTCCGCTACGAACACGATGCCCTCGGCCGCGTCGTACTACGGCAGATACCCCGTCTCTCCCGCAAGCCGGACACCTGGCGTTACGAGTGGGACCCGGAGGACCGTCTGACCTCGGTGGTCACCCCGGACGGTACGCGGTGGCGCTACACCTACGACCCGCTGGGCCGTCGCACGGCGAAACTACGACTGGCCGACGACGGTGAAACGGTCGTCGAACGCGTCGACTTCACCTGGGACGGCACGACGCTGTGCGAACAGACCAGCACGGCGTCGAACCTTCCCAACGCCGTCACGCTCACCTGGGACCACCAAGGCCTGCAGCCGATAACCCAGACCGAGCGCATCTTTTCGTCCGACGCGCCACAGGCCGAGATCGACTCGCGGTTCTTCTCCGTCGTCACCGACCTCGTCGGTACGCCAAGTGAACTCGTCGACGAGCGGGGGGAAATCGCCTGGCGGACACGGAGCACGCTGTGGGGCGCCACGGCCTGGGCCTCGGACAGCACCGCCTACACGCCCCTGCGGTTTCCGGGCCAGTACTACGACCCAGAGACCGGGCTGCACTACAACTACTTCAGGCACTACGATCCCGAGACCGCCCGGTACCTCAGCGTTGACCCGCTCGGACTTGAGCCGGCGCTCAATCCGGTCAGCTATGTCGGCAACCCTCATATCTGGGTCGACCCGCTGGGCCTTGCCCCGGAGTACGATGCGGCGAAACGGATCCCCGAGATCACGGTGGGCAAGGACCCTCAGGGGAAAGTTCCTTTTGATTCCTATGAGCAGGCCAGAAACAAGGCGCTGGAAATTCTCGGTGACATCGATCCGCATACCCGAGAGCCCTACGAGGGGCGAATGGGGAAGTCGGCTGCCTTCGGGCGTGTCGTCGGTTTCGAAACCCGCGTGAACGGCGAATGGAAGCAGTTCAGAATAGACTACGATCCGGTGAAGGGGCCGCACATCAATGTGGCCGTGGGGAGAGGCGGGCAGCGGTACGCGGTCCGCTGGAACGGGAGTGAGGCCGACATGCTGCGCATTCTGAAGGGAAACACCTAGTGGTCACGTCCAAGGCGTATGGGAGCGCCAGGGGCCGCCTGGATGACCTCATAGGGGTTCTGGAACCGGATGAGCGCAGCCAGTTGATGATCCTTGACGCGGCGGAGAACGAGAAATTCGAGGCGGTGAGCCTGAACCGGTTTCCGCACTCCGAATGGACCGGCATCGACTGGGATCACTCCGCTTTTTCCGAACAGGTTTTCACCTCCGGTGAGCCGGAAGCCGCACAGTTGATAAGCGGTTGGCTTTCCCTGGTGCCCGCCGACGGTCTGGCCGTCGTTTTCTGGGGAAATGTCAGAGTGCCCGCCGTGGCGATGCCGGTTGGGTGTGCGGCCAGAAATGCGGAAGAAATCCTCTACACGAGCGACGATGTATGGCTGTTCGTGGTGGATGAGGGATTCCTGATCGAGTACCTGCATGACGGACGCCTGACCGCGGCACACGTGCCGGGTGTGTGAGGTGTTTACTCCTCCCCGCCCCCTGGACATCGAGGCCGAGTTTCCCGAACTGGCCCGTCACCGGAAGACCGCTACACGGCTGCATCCCCGTCCCGGTACTCCCGGGCCCGACCGGAGTTCCGTCGGCGGTCCCCTTCTGTGGCCGGCCGGTGAGGCGTGGCCGGTCTGCCGGGAGCCGCACCGCCGTGACCGGGGCCGACGGACCGGCGAGACGGGTGAGGAACCGGTCCCCCTCCTGCCCGTCGCCCAGCTGTTCGCCCGGGACGTTCCCGGGCTCGTGGTCCCCGACGGGTGCGACCTGCTTCAGGTCCTGTGGTGTCCGTTCGACGCCCACGGAGAGCAGGCGAGCCCCGGTGTTCACCTGCGCTGGCGCACCGCCGCCGCATGCGTGCCGTTCCCCGATCCGCCGCGGCCGACGGTGGTGGGCGACGAGGGATACGTGCCCGGACCCTGTGTGCTCGACCCGGAGCAGGTCACGGAGCACCAATGGGCCGAGCTGCTGCCGGAGGACCTGCGGCGGCGCATCGAGGAGTGGGAGGAGGCGCTGTGGGAGGAGGCGGAGGAGAACGGCGACGACGTGGACGACGCCTTGTCCTACGACGCCGACTTCGCGGTGGCTCCCGGCTGGAAGGTGGGCGGGTTCGCGCGCTGGGGCGTGACGGGCCCCCAGGAGCAGGTCTGTTCCTGCGGCCGCCCCATGGAACTGCTTCTCGCCATCGGCTCGGCGGAGTGGGAAGGGGTGCGTGGCAGCTGGAGGCCGGTCGAGGAGGTCGCCTCGACCGGTGGCGATGGGGCCGCCGCGAGGACTCCCACGCGGGTGGTGGTCGGCAGGGGCGGCCCGCTCCTCGTCTTCGTCTGTTCGGCGGACCCCGCACACGAACACCGCGTCAGTCTTCAATGAGGCGCGTCGGCGGGACCGGTCAGCTCCGTTCCCGCAGCCCCAGCACCACCCCCGCCGCCAGCAGCGCCAGCCCCGCCGACACCGCCAGCGCGATGTTCGCGCCGTGGCCCGGGCCGGTGGTCGACGAGGTGACGATGGCGATGGTCAGGGCGACGCCCGCGCAGGAGCCGATGTAGCGGAAGGTCTGCTGGGCGCCGGAGCCCATGGCGGCGCGGGCGGCCGGGACCGATTCGACCGAGAGCAGGGGCAGGGCGGCGTTGAGCAGGCCGCTGCCGATGCCGCCCAGGATCAGGCCCGGCAGCAGGCGCTGCCAGTTGCCCGAGCCGATGGCGCCGAGCATGGTCAGGACGCCGATCGCGTGGAGGGTGAAGCCGACCGCCAGTTGCCGGCGGGGCGGGACGCGGCCCGCCAGCCGCTTGGCCTGGAGCGCGACCACGAAGGACAGGCCCGACCAGAGCAGGAACAGCCACGCGGTGTCCAGCGGGGTCAGGCCGAGCACCTGCTGGAAGAGGACCGGCAGGAAGCTGAAGAGGCCGATCACCGCGAAGCCGGTGAACAGGCCGCCGGCGGAGGAGGCCAGGAAGCTCGGGCGGCGCAGCAGGCTCAGGTCGATCATGGGGGTCGGGGTCCTGCGCTCCACCAGGACGAAGACGGCCAGGAGGACCACCGCGGCCAGGAACAGCAGGCCGACCTCGGGCCGCAGCCAGCCGTCCCGGCCCAGGGTGAGCGCGGCCACCAGGGAGACCAGCGCCAGGCCGAAGGTGAGGGCGCCCAGCAGGTCGGGACGGCCGCCGCGCGGGGATCGGGACTCGGTGAGCGCCCGCGGTGACAGGGCCGCCACCACCAGCGTCGCCGCGGCGAGGACGGCGTAGGCCACCCGCCAGTCGGGCAGTGCAGCCGCAAGGAGCGGGCCCGCCGCGATACCGCCGCTGACGAAGGCGCCCCACACGCCCGTGGCGTGCAGTCGCCCGCGGGGGCTCGGGAAGGCGTGCACCAGCAGGCCGAGGCTGCTCGCGAGGATGGCCGCGCTGGCCGCGCCCTGGGCTGTCCGGGCCAGCGTGAACAGCCAGGTGGAGTCGGTCAGCGCGCCGAGGGCGGTGGTGACGCCGAGCGTCAGCGTGCCGAGCAGGAAGATCCGGCGGCGGCCGAAGTCGTCGGCCAGGCTGCCGGCCACCAGGAGGAGGGCGGCCAGGCCGAGCGGGGTGCCGTTGATCAGCCAGGCCTGGGCGGAGAGCGGGGTGTGCAGGTCGGCCGCGGTGTCCCGGAGGGTGACCACCGGGGCGGTGTACGTCATCAGGCTCACGGCGGTGGCGGCGCTGGTCAGGGCCAGGGTGGCGCGGGCGCGGGGCGTCGCCTCGGGGCGTGGCGCCGCGGGCTCGTGCGGGGGGCCCGGCGCTTCGGCCTCAGTGAGGGTTCGTTCATTGAACTCAGCCATGGGAGTACCGTAGCACCGTAGGTTCGTTCATTGAACCTACTTCGGACGGGCTGGCTAAGGTGGTCTCCATGGCACTGGGCAAGGACTACGCGACGCAGGAGTGCTCGATCGCCGCCGCGCTTGAGGTCGTCGGCGAGCGCTGGACGCTGCTCGTCATCCGCGACGCCCTCTACGGCGTGCGGCGCTACAACGACTTCCTCGTGCACCTCGGCATCCCCCGCGCGGTCCTGTCGGCCCGCCTGAAGGCGCTCACCGAGCAGGGGATCCTGGAGAAGTGCCGCTACCAGGAGTCGCCGCCCCGCGACGAGTACGTCCTCACGCGGCGCGGCACCGAGCTGTGGCCGGTGCTGCGCGCCCTCGCCGTCTGGGGGCGCGACCACCGCATGGACCGGCGGCTGCGCTACTTCCGGCACGTGGCGTGCGGCACCGAACTCGGTTCCTACGGCGAATGTCCCGCGTGCGGAACTGTCGTACCCGTCTCGGACGTTGTCGTCACACCGGGCCCGGGACTCGACCCGGACCCGGCGGACCCGGTCAGCCGGGCGCTCCTGAAGCCCAAGCGGCTCCTGGAGCCGCTGGAAACCGATAACGTATGAACTGATCATGTGCGACCGGCGGTAGCCGACAGGGGGGAGCGGGAATGCGCGCGCACGACCGCTGGGTGCTGTCGCCCCGGCCCGTCGCCCTCCTGCTGCTCGTCCTGTTCGGCCTGCTGCTGATCGACTCCGGCAGCCTCTTCACCACCGTCGCCCTCGCCGCGACCGCCGCCGTCGGCTCGGCCCTCGCGGTCGCCGCCTTCCGCGCCGCGCGTTCCGCGCCCGCCGTGCCCCCCACCCGGATCCGCACGGCGATACGCGACCGGGCCCGGCGCACGGCCTTCCTGCCGCAGCGGGACCCCGACGCGAAGGGCCGCAGCCGCCCGCGAGCCCCCGGGCACGCCCTCCCGGCGACCGCCGCGTAGACCACCACACCCGAAACCGGCACCGGCACCGGCATCCGACGGACCCGTCGGACCCGTCGGGGTGGGCTCGCGCGCGTCGTCATGCCGTTCCGCCTCCTCAACCACGGCACGACGAGACCCCCGGAGGGCTCACCCATGTCCGTTTTCGCTTCCCTGGTCGAGCAACTCGCCGACCTGCTGCGGCCGTTCTTCCACGCCTCCGCCGCCGCGGCCGCGATCGTCCTGTTCACCGCGCTGGTACGACTGCTCGTGCACCCCCTGTCCCGTGCCGCCGCCCGTGGCCAGCGGGCCCGGGCCGCGCTCCAGCCGAGAATCGCGGAGTTGCGGAAGAAGCACGGCGGGAACCAGGAGGCGCTGCAGAAGGCCGTACTGGAACTGCACGCGGAGGAGAAGGTCTCCCCGCTCTCCGGCTGCCTGCCCGGGCTGCTGCAACTGCCCGCGTTCTTCCTGCTGTACCACCTCTTCTCCAACTCCACGATCGGCGGCCACGACAACGCCCTGCTCGGCCACTCGCTGCTCGGCGCACCGCTCGGCGGGCGCGGCGTCGAGGCCCTCGGCGACGGGTTCGGGAGCGCCGGCCCGGTCTACCTCGTCCTGTTCGTCCTGGTCGCCGCCGTCGCCACCGTCACCTTCCTGCGCACCAGGAGGGCCGCCGCGGAGGCGGGAACGGGAACGGGAGCGGGAGCGACGGCCGGGGGCGGCGCAGGCGAGCAGTTGCCGGGTCTGGGCGCGGTCACCAGGGTCACGCCCTACCTCTCCTACTTCACGCTGGTCACCGTGGCCGTGGTGCCGCTGGCCGCCGCGCTCTACGTGGTGACCAGTACGACCTGGAGCGCGGTGGAGCGGGCGGTGCTGTACCGATGAGACCCCCACTGTTTACGGTCCAGTACGTGAACAAGGTATTGCCCGCTGCATCCGGATCTTGGAGGATCGACCAGTCCTCCGATGGCTGCACCCATCGGCCGGGCGACTGCTGTCAAGGGAGATGGTGACGACCATGAAGCTGCTGCGAGTCGGTACGGCGGGAGCGGAGCGGCCCGCTCTGCTCGACGCCGAGGGCGTCCTGCGGGACCTGTCGGGAATCGTCGACGACATCGACGGAGCCCTGCTCGCCGACGAGGCCGCCCTCGGACGGATCCGGGCCGCGGCCGGGTCCGGCGAACTGCCCGCGCTCGACGCGGAAGGGCTGCGGATCGGCCCCCCGCTCGGACGCATCGGCAAGATCGTGTGCATCGGGCTCAACTACCACGACCACGCCCGCGAGACCGGGGCCGAACCCCCGGCCGAGCCGGTCGTCTTCTTCAAGGCCCCGGACACGGTCGTCGGGCCGGACGACACCGTGCTGATCCCCCGCGGGTCGGTCAAGACCGACTGGGAGGTCGAACTCGCCGTGGTCATCGGGCGCACGGCCCGGTACCTCACGGACGACGAGGACCCGCTGGCGTACGTCGCCGGGTACGCCGTCGCGCACGACGTGTCGGAGCGGGAGTTCCAGATCGAGCGGGGCGGTACCTGGGACAAGGGGAAGAACTGCGAGACGTTCAACCCGCTCGGGCCGTGGCTGGTCACGGCGGACGAGGTCGGGGACCCGCAGGACCTGTCCCTGCGGCTCTGGGTCAACGGCGAGCTGAAGCAGGACGGGAGGACCGCGGAGCAGATCTTCCCGGTCGCCGAGGTCGTGCGCTACGTGAGCCAGTTCATGGTGCTCCGCCCCGGGGACGTCATCAACACCGGGACTCCGGCGGGGGTCGCGCAGGGAGCGCCCGAGCCGAAGCCGTTCCTGCGGGGCGGGGACGTGGTGGAGCTGGAGGTCACGGGGCTCGGTCGGCAGCGGCAGGAGCTCAAAGACGCCTGAGGGGCAGAGGGGTTGCTCTGCGCGGGCGGGTGCGGGTGGTCCGTGCTCGCCCGCGCAGTTCCCCGCGCCCCTTACGGGGCGCTGTCCCTGGCCGGCGTCACAGGTCCAGGAAACGCTCCAGGGCCTCCACCACCATGCGGTGGTCCTGGAGCTGGGGCAGGCCGGAGACCGTCACGGAACCGATCACGCCGACGTTCTCCACGGTGATCGGGAAGGATCCGCCGTGCGCGGCGTAGGTGTCGGGGTCCAGGCGGGAGGACTCCTCGAACGTCGTGCCCTTGGCCCGGAAGCGGGCCCCCACCAGGTAGGACGCGGAGCCGTAGCGTTCCACCACCCGGCGCTTGCGGGCGATCCAGGCGTCGTTGTCGGGGGTGGAGCCGGGCAGGGCAGCGTGGAAGAGCTGCTGGCCGCCGCGGTGGATGTCGATGGCCACCGGAGCCTGGCGCTCCCGTGCCGTCTCCACCAGCAGGGAACCGAGCGCCCACGCGTCGTCGTACGTGAACTGCCGGAAGACCAGCCGACGTTCCTGCTTCTCCAGCTCCTCCACCGACGGGGTGAGTTCCGGAGTGGACCTGGGGGTGATCTGCGGGTGGTGCATCAGAGGGTCACCGTCACCTTGCCTCGCGCCGAGCGGCGGGCTGCTTCCAGTACGTCCAGGGCGGCGGCCGCCTCCAGGGCGGTCACCGGATTGGGGCCCTCGCCCCGCAGTGCCGCGGCGACGGCCGCGTAGTACGCGGGGTAGTCGCCGGGCAGGGTCGCGACGGCGCGTCCGCCACCGGTCACCGGGGACTCCCCGGCGCCGATCGTGCCGTACAGGGACTCGGGTTCGGCGCCCCAGCCGGGGCCCGGGCGCTCGCCCTCGCGCAGCGCCGCCTCCTGCGGGTCCAGGCCGTACTTCACGTAGCCGGCCTTCGAACCCAGCACCCGGAAGCGCGGGCCGAGCTGGGCCGCCGTCGCCGAGGCGTAGAGGTGGGAGCGGACGCCGTTCGCGTGCGTGACGGCGATGAAGGTGTCGTCGTCGGTCTCGGCGCCGGCGCGGCGGATCACCGACTCGGCGTACACCTCGGTGGCGGGGCCGAAGAGGACCAGGGCCTGGTCGACGACGTGGCTGCCCAGGTCGTAGAGGAGACCTCCGATCTCTGCCGGGTCGCCGGACTCGCGCCAGCCGCCCTTGGGCTGCGGCCGCCAGCGCTCGAAGCGGGACTCGAAGCGCCAGGGGTCGCCGAGTTCGCCGTCCGTCAGGAGCTTGCGCAGGGTCAGGAAGTCGTTGTCCCAGCGGCGGTTCTGGAAGACCGAGAGCAGCAGACCGCGGGCCTCGGCCAGGGCGGCCAGCTCGCGGGCCTCGGCCGCGGTGCCGGCGACCGGCTTGTCGACCACCACCGGCAGCCCCGCCTCCAGCGCGGTCGTCGCCAGCGGGACGTGCGTCCTGTTCGGGGAGGCGATGACGACCAGATCGAGATCGCCGGCCCGCGCGAACAGCTCGTCAGGGGCGGCGACGGTGCGGACCTCGGGGAACTCGGCCTTCGCCTGTGCCTGCCGCTCGGGGTTCGAGGTGACCAGCGTGTCCAGGGCGAGGCCCTCGGTGGCGGCGATCAGGGGGGCGTGGAAGACGGATCCGGCGAGGCCGTAGCCGATGAGGCCGACGCGGAGGGGAGAGGCAGCTGTCATGGCTCCCACTTTGGCAACGCTGTTGCCAAAGTGCAAGCGGCAGGGAGAATGAGTGGCGTGAACAGGACGACGAGGAGCGGACGCCCGGGCGCGGCCGGCGCGAATCTGCTCGCCGTGCGCAGTCACAACACCGCACTGGTGCTGGACCTGCTGCGCACGGCGGGGGAGGACGGCATCAGCCGGCTCGAACTGGCCGGGCGCACCGGGCTCACCCCGCAGGCGGTCAGCAAGATCACCGCCCGGCTCCGCGAGGAGGGCCTCGCCGCGGAGGCCGGGCGGCGCGCGTCCACGGGAGGCAAGCCGGCCACCGTGCTGCGGCTGGTGCCGGAGGCCGGGCACGCGATCGGGCTGCAACTTGACCGGGACGAGCTGCGGGCGGTGCTGGTCGACCTCGACGGCACGGTCGTCGGCGAACGGCAGGGGGAACTGGACCTCGGCGCGGGCGCGGCGGCCGTGCTGGGCGCCGCCGCGGAGCTGGTCGGCGAGTTGCGCGAGGAGGTGCCCGACGAGGTCCTCGGGGTCGGGGTCGCGGCTCCCGGGCCGCTCGACCACACCCACGGGGTGCTGCACCGGGTCACCGGGTTCCCCGAGTGGGACGGATTCCCGCTGCGGGACGAGCTCGCCGGGCGGCTCGGTCTGCCGGTCGTCGTCGACAAGGACAGCAACGCGGCCGCCCTCGGGCTCGCCGTCGGCGGCGAGGGCGGCTCCTTCGCCTACCTGCATCTCGGCACGGGCCTGGGCGCCGGACTGGTGATCGGCGACAGCGTGCACCGGGGGGCGCGGACCGGGGCGGGGGAGTTCGGACACCAGGTCGTCCAGCTGGACGGGCCCCCGTGCCACTGCGGCAACCGGGGCTGCATCGAGGCGCTGTGCCTGGCGGCGGTGGTCGGCGACGACCCGGAGGAAGCGGCCCGGGTGCTGGGCACGGGGGCCGCCAACCTGGCCGCCCTGCTCGACATCGACCTCGTGCTGCTCGGCGGCCGGACGATCGCGGCCGCCCCGGAGACCTTCGTCCGCGGGGTCGCGGCGGTCGTCGACGCCCGCGCCCGCCGGGAGGGCGGCCTCGGCACCACCGTCCCCGTCCGGCTGGCCCCCGGCAGCGACCGGCGGGTCGCCGAGGGCGCGGCCCAACTCCTGCTCGCCCCATTGTTCGGCCGCGCGGACGGGTGACGCGGCTGTCCCGCCGTCCGGACGCCTGACGCCACCGTTCGGCCGCGCGGCCGGCTGACCCCGCCGTTCGACCGCGCGGACCGCTGACGCCGGGCTGCGGCCGCCGGTGCCGTGCGGGGACGGAGGGTGGCGGGCGGCGGCGCCCGTGCCGCGCGGGGACGGAGGGTGGCGGGCGGCGGCGCCCGTGTGCGCGGGCGGTGGCTGGTTGGCGGCGGCCGCCCGTGCCGTGCGGGGGCGGTTGGCTGCGGGCGGTGGCGGTTGGCGCGGGGCTCCGGCGTGGGCCGGGGCCCCGCCGGGCGGTGCGGAGGGGGCCGATCGGGCGGTGTCGGTGTGTGCTCGCGGAGTGGCACCGGTGCGGTCCG
Organism: Streptomyces sp. NPDC001068; assembly: GCF_042897315.1. Classification (NCBI taxonomy): domain Bacteria; kingdom Bacillati; phylum Actinomycetota; class Actinomycetes; order Kitasatosporales; family Streptomycetaceae; genus Streptomyces; species Streptomyces sp. NPDC001068. The sequence continues at coordinate 211,630 of NZ_JBIAYD010000006.1, forward strand.
GCCGGGGCCCGGCATGATCACATGATCATGCGACTGAGCACGTCACTGTCCCCCTGCCTGGCCGCAGCCGCCGTTCTCGCCCTCGTGCCGCCGGCGACGGCCGCGCCTTCGTCGTCGGCGACCGCCGCACCCGTGCCGTCGGAGACCACCGCGCCCGCCGGCACCTCCTGCGCGGGCGCCGACGAGCAGGGCTTCCCCCTGGCCACCCGCATCCACGACGGCCCCTCGACCTACGAGGCCGGCGGCGGTTACGGCACCTGGTACCTGGACCTCACCAACACCACCGGCCTCACCTGCACCGACGTCCACCCGGTCGTCGTCCTCGTCGACGACAAACGGGCCCTCAAGCCGTCCCAGGCCGAGCTCGAGTTCTACGACGGCCCGCGCAACACCCGTCCGGTGGCCCTGAAGGAGACCGACGAGTCCGAACTGGTCGGTGTGTTCGACGGGAACGACTTCCCGGGGTTCACCGTGGCACCCGGGGCGACCGTCTCGGTGAAGGTCAGACTCGCCGTCGCCTCCGACGCCGTGGCGAACGCGGTCACGGTGAACGCGGCCGTCGTGCAGCGGCGGGGGTCGGACGGGGACTGGGTGGGGGAGTCGAACGACTACCGCTTCGGCATCGGCGGCGAGCCGCCGCCCGCGAGTCTCGCCCCCGCCGTGCCCTCCATCGGCGCGGAGCCCGCCCCGCGGACCGACGTCCCGCAGACCGCCCCGGCCTCCTCCGCCGGGAGCAGCCGGGAGAGCGGCCGCGGTGACGGTTCGGGGACCGGCCCGGCGGCGACCCCCGGGACCCCGGACGCCTCCCCGAACGGCGCTTCGCCCTCCGCCACCGAGGCCGCCGAGGCCGCGGAGGCCGCGGAGGCCGCCGAGCGCGCCCGTGAACTGGCCGGCACCGGCTTCGGTACGGTCCACGGCCTGCTCACGGCCGGCGTCGCCCTGATCGCCGTGGGGAGCGCCGTGTTCGTGCTGGCCCGCAGACGGCGGTGAGCCGCGGCGCGGACGTCCGGCGGGCCCCGGCCGACGCCCCGTATCCGCGCAGGCGGGCGCGGTCTGCGAACATCCCTCCGTGGACTACCCGAACGACCAGGCCCCCGGCGCCCCCGTCCGCTCCGGCATCCCGGAGCACGGCCGCATCCCGAAGTACTACGCGGTGAAGGCGCAGATCGACCGTCTGGTCGGTGATCTCGGGGAGGGCAACGTCATCCCCACCGAGCGCGATCTGTCGGAGGAGTACGGCGTCGCCCGCGAGACCGTACGGCAGGCGCTGCGCGAACTGGTGCTGGAGGGCAAGCTGCGCCGGCAGGGGCGCGGCACGGTCGTCGCCGGGCCCAAGCTGGAGCAGCCGCTCTCCCTCGCCAGCTACACCGAGGGCGTTCGGCGCCAGGGGCGCACCCCCGGCCGTGGCCTGGTCACCCTCGACCGCTTCCCCTGCCCGGCCGCCCTCGCCGCCGAGACCGGTCTGGAGCGCGGCGAGCCCGTCTGGCACCTGGAGCGCGTGCTGCTCGCCGACGACGAGCGGGTCGGCCTGGAGAGCACCTACGTCGCCGTGTCCCGGGTGCCGAACCTCGACGCCGACTTCGAGCCCGACTCCTCCTTCTACGCCTACCTGCACGGGCAGGGCATCGCTTTCGGGGACGCCGACGAGCGCATCGAGACCGTGCTGGCCACCCCGCGCGAGGCCCTGCTCATCGGCACCCCGCCGGCGCTGCCGATGCTGCTGATCCACCGGGTGTCGCGGGACACCGGAGGGCGGCCGCTGGAGCGGGTGCGGTCGCTGTACCGGGGGGACCGGTTCTCCTTCACGGCCCACCTGCGCGGCTGAAAAGTACCGATTTGGAACGTTACCAATGAACTCCGAGTATCACGAAGAGATAACGGGTCTAGCCCAAACGTGACGACCAGTTCACGCTCTCGTTGTCAGCCGGTCCATTCCGGTTCCCCCGTCGCGAGGAGCGTTGCGGTCGTGAGAGTGACAGTCGTCGGAGCAGGCGTGGTGGGCACCATGCACGCCTGGCAAGCAGTGGAACGCGGCCACGAGGTCGTGCAGATCGAGCGCGAGGCCGAGGCCCGCGGCGCCTCGCTGCGCAACTTCGGGCAGATCTGGGTGAGCGGGCGCGCGGGCGGTGAGGAACTCGACACCGCCCTGCGGGCCCGCGAGCTGTGGGAGGAGATCGGCGACCGGGTGCCCGCGCTGGGCTTCCGCGCCAACGGGTCGCTGACCCCGGTGCGCGGCGCCCGCGAACTCGCCGTCGCCGAGGCCGCCGTGGCCCGCGCGGACGCGGCCGCCCGCGGCCACAAGCTGCTCACGGCCGCCGAGGCCCGCGTCCTGAACCCCGCCCTGCGCGGGGACTTCGACGCCGCCCTCTACTGCGAGCGGGACGCGGCCGTCGAGCCCCGCACCGCCCAGCTCGCCCTCCGGGCCGAGCTGCTGAAGTCCCCGAACTACACGTTCCTGCCGGGCCGCGAGGTCCGCGAGGTGACGGGCCCGGGGACGGTCCGCGACGACCACGGCGACGTCCACCACGCCGACGCCGTCCTCCTGTGCACCGGCGCCTGGCTGGGCGGCCTGGTCCGCGAACTGGCCGGGCCCGGGCTGCCGGTGCGCCGGGTCCGGCTGCAGATGATGCAGACCGACCCGCTCGGCGAGCCCCTCCCAACCTCGGTCGCCGACGCCGACAGTTTCCGCTACTACCCGGCGTACGCCTCCCCGGCGCTGGACGAGCTCAACGCCGGGCAGCCGCAGCCGGAGACCGCGGCCGAACACCGCATGCAGCTGCTGATGGTGCAGCGCGCCGACGGCGGCCTGACCATCGGCGACACCCACGAGTACGAGCACCCCTTCGCCTTCGACACCGTCGAGGAGCCCTACGAGCACCTCGCCGCCGTCGTCGAGTCCCTCCTCGGCCGGCCGCTGCCGCGCGTGCGCCGCCGCTGGGCCGGGGTGTACGCGCAGTGCACCGACACCACCCGGGTCGTGCACCGGCAGGAGCTGGCCGACGGGGTGTGGCTGGTCACCGGGCCCGGCGGGCGCGGCATGACCTGCTCGCCCGCGATAGCCGAGACAACCGCGAACGAACTGGGCTGGTGAGAGAGATGACCGACATGGCACAGCAGACCGAAGACATCCGACTCGTCGTGCTCGACATGGCCGGGACGACCGTCGCGGACGGCGGTCTGGTCGAGCAGGCGTTCACGGCGGCCGCCCGCCACCTGGGCGCCGACCCCGACCAGATGATCGACTACGTCCGCGCCACCATGGGCGAGTCCAAGATCTCCGTCTTCCGGCACCTGTTCGGGGAGGAGGCCAGGGCGCAGGAGGCCAACCGGGCCTTCGAGGCGGCCTACGCCGAACTCGTCGACGGCGGCCTGGTGCGCGCTCTGCCCGGCGCCCGCGAGACCGTCGAGAAGCTGCGGGCGGACGGCCGTACCGTCGTCCTCACCACCGGATTCGCCCGCGCCACCCAGGACGCGATCCTCGCCGCCCTCGGCTGGCAGGACCTGGTGCCGCTCACCCTGTGCCCCGCCGACGCCGGGGGCCGCGGGCGGCCGTACCCGGACATGGTCCTCACCGCGCTGCTGCGCACGGCCGCCGCCGACGACGTCCGCCAGGTCGCCGTCGTCGGCGACACCTCGTACGACATGCTCACCGGCGTCCGCGCCGGCGCCGGCCTGGTCGCCGGGGTGCTGACCGGCGCGCACGACGCGTCGGCGCTGCGGGCGGCCGGGGCGACCCATGTGCTGGAGTCGGTCGCGGACCTGCCGGGAGTCCTCGGATGACCAGCGGGATCCGCTTCGACTCGGTGAGCGTCGCCTACGACGGGAACGTGGTTCTCGACGCGCTCGACCTCACCGTCGGACCCGGCGAGGTGATGGCCCTGCTCGGGCCGTCGGGCTCCGGCAAGACCACCGCGCTGCGGGCGGTCGCCGGGTTCGTACGGCCCGTCTCCGGGCGGGTGTTCCTCGGCGACCGCGACGTCACCGACCTGCCGCCGTACCGGCGCGGGATCGGGATGGTCGTCCAGCAGTACGCGCTGTTCCCGCACATGCGGGTCGCCGACAACGTGGCCTTCGGGCTCAAGGCCCGCAGGACGCCCAAGGGCGAGACCCGTGAACGGGTCGCCGAGGCGCTGGAGATGACCGGGATGGCGGCGTACGCGCGCCGCTATCCGCGGGAGCTGTCCGGCGGCCAGCAGCAGCGGGTCGCCATCGCCCGGGCGCTGGCCATCCGGCCCGGGGTGCTGCTCCTCGACGAGCCGCTGTCCGCGCTCGACGCGCAGCTGCGCTCCGGGATGCTCGCCGAACTGGCGCGACTGCACCGCGAGTTGCCCGACGTGTCGATCCTGTACATCACCCACGACCAGGTCGAGGCGCTGACGCTGGCGGACCGGATCGCCGTGATGGACAAGGCCCGCCTGCGGGCCTGCGGGACACCCACGGAGCTCTACCGGGCGCCCGCCGACGAGTTCACCGCGTCCTTCGTCGGCGGGGCGAACCTGCTGCCGGTGACCGTCGCGGCCGGCGGCGTCGACTTCGCGGGGGCCGCGGTGAAGGTGGCCACGCAGGGCGCCGTCGCCGGGGCCAGGGCCACCCTGTGCGTGCGGCCGCATCTGGTCGGGCTGGGCGAGGGACCCAACCAGCTCACCGGTGTCGTCCGGGAGATCCAGTGGCGGGGGGCCACGCATCGGCTCTACGTCGACGTGGACGGGCACGAGGTGATGGCCGATCTGCGCGAGTTGAGGGATCCGCCCGGGTTCGGGGACGCCGTGAGCCTGCATTTCGCGCCGGAGGATGCGGTGCTGCTGCCCGCGGGGGTCGGCCGTGACTGAGGTCGTCTCCCGGGCGCGGGTGCGTGGGGGCCCTTCGCGCCCACGCGGCGGCAGCCGCAGATCCAGTACAGCCCCGCGTCCCTTTCGGGGCGCGCTGGTCCTGCCGCCCGTCGCCCTGCTGGCCCTCTTCTTCCTCTACCCGCTCGCCCTCGTCGTCCGGCAGTCCCTGACGCCGGACACGGGCGGCGCCTCCTTGCAGCCCTACGCCGACGTCTTCGCCTCCGAGTCGTTCCGCGACGCGCTGTGGACGACCGTGTGGATCGCCGTCTCCTCCACCGCCGGATGCATGGTCCTCGGCTTCGTGCTCGCGCTGGTCATCGCCTTCGTCCCGTTCCCCGGCGCGAACGCCGTCGCCCGCTTCGTCGACGTCTACCTCTCCTTCCCCTCCTTCCTCATCACCCTCGCCCTGCTCTTCATCTACGGCACGACCGGGATCGTCGGGTCGTTCCAGTTCCTGACCACCCCCTGGGGCGTGCTGCTGGCCGAGGTCACCTACTTCACGCCGTTCGTCATGCGGCCGCTGCTCGCCGCGTTCTCGCAGCTCGACACCGCGCAGCTGGAGGCGGCGTCCAGCCTGGGGGCGCGGGCCCCCCGGATCGTGCGGCGGGTGATCCTCCCCGAGGCGCTGCCCGCGCTCGCGGCCGGCGGAAGCCTGGTGCTGGTGCTGTGCCTGAACGAGTTCGGAATCGTGCTCTTCACCGGCGCCAAGGGGGTCACCACCCTGCCGATGCTCGTCTACAGCAAGGCGATCCTGGAGTCCGACTACCCGGGCGCCTGCGTCGTCGCCGTCGTCAACATCCTGATCTCCGTGGGCCTCTACGGCCTCTACCGGGTGGTGAGCCGTCGTGCTGGTGCATAGCCGTGGGGCCAGGTGGGTGGTGTGGGCGGTGTTCCTCGTCCTCTTCCTGCCGCTCTTCGCCCTCCCGCTCCTCGTCGTCCTCGGCGCCTCCTTCGCCACCCACTGGTCCGGCGCCCTGCCGTCGGGCATGACCGTCGGCAACTTCCGTTCCGCCACCCGCGGCGACGCCCTGCAGGCGCTCACCACCAGCCTCGTCACCGCCGTCACCGCGAGCCTGCTCGCGCTGGCCGCCGGGACCTGGGCCGCACTCGCCGCCCATGCCCTCGGCCGCCGCCGCAAGGCCCTGGTCGACGCCCTGTTCGTGCTGCCCGTCGCGGTGCCGTCGGTGGTGGTCGGGCTGTCGCTCCTGGTGGCCTTCTCCCAGCCGCCGATGCTGCTCAACGGCACCCGGTGGATCGTGATCATCGCCCACACCGTGCTGGTGACCGCCTTCGCCTACCAGTCGGTGTCGGCCGCCGCCACCCGCCTCGACCCGGCGTACGAACAGGCCGCCGCCTCCCTCGGCGCCCGGCCCGCCCATGTGCTCTGGCGGGTCCGGCTGCCGCTCCTGCTGCCCTCCCTGACCGCCGCGGCCGGCCTCTGCTTCGCCCTCTCCATGGGCGAGCTGAGCGCCACGATGATGCTCTATCCGCCCGACTGGACCCCGCTTCCGGTCCTGATCTACTCGGCCACCGACCGCGGCGCCCTGTTCGCCGGCTCCGCGATCGCGGTGGTCCTCATGGCGGCGACGCTGATCGCCCTGTTCGCCGTCTCCCGCGTCCGCAACCGAGCTTCCTACCGCTGATCACCGATCGCTGATCCAAAGCCCTCACCGATGCAAGGAGTTGGCCTCGCCATGCCCAGAAACACGCTCAAGATCGCCGTAGTCGTCTGTCTCCTCGCCACCCCGCTGCTCTCCGCCTGCGGTGGCTCCTCGGCCGCCGCCGACGAGAAGGTCGTCACCGTCTACAGCGCGGACGGCCTCAAGGGCGAGAACAACGACGGCTGGTACGACAAGGTCTTCGCCGACTTCCAGAAGCAGACCGGCATCAAGGTCAAGTACGTCGAGGGCGGCTCCGGCGAGGTCGTGCAGCGCGCCCTGCGGGAGAAGAGCAACACGCAGGCGGACGTCCTGGTCACCCTCCCGCCCTTCGTCCAGCAGGCCGACGGCAAGGGCCTGCTGCAGAAGTACGCGCCGAAGGGCTCGGAGCTGGTCAGCGGCGGCGACAAGGCCGCCGACGGCACCTGGACCTCCGTCGTCAACAACTACTTCGGCTTCGTCTACGACAAGAAGGAGCTGAAGCAGGCCCCGACGACCTGGGAGCAGCTCCTCGACGGCTCGTACAAGAACAAGCTCCAGTACTCCACACCCGGTGTCGCCGGCGACGGAACCGCCGTCCTGATCAAGGCGATGCACGACTTCGGCGGGCAGCAGCAGGCGCTGGACTACCTGAAGAAGCTCCAGGCCAACAACGTCGGCCCGTCCGCCTCCACCGGCAAGCTCGCCCCCAAGGTCGACAAGGGCGAACTGCTGGTCGCCAACGGCGACGTGCAGATGAACTACGCCCAGTCCAAGACCATGCCGAACCTCGGCATCTGGTTCCCGGCCGCCCAGGGCGGCAAGCCCACCACCTTCGCGCTGCCCTACGCGGCCGGGCTGCTCAGCGGCGCCCCGCACACCGAGAACGGCAAGAAGCTCCTCGACTTCATGCTCGCGCAGAAGCAGCAGCAGGAGGTCAGCTCCGTCGGCGGCGGCTTCAGCGCCCGCACCGACGTCAAGGCCGTCGACGCCAACGCCATCGCGCTGACCAAGCTGATGGACGGCGTCGAGGTCTTCTCGCCGGACTGGAACGACATCGACAAGAACCTCACCTCCTACGTCGACGCCTGGAAGTCCGCCACCGGCAGCTGAGCCCCCGGAACACCGCGCACGACCGCAACGCCCCTGGAACCACCGGGGGCGTTGCCATGCCCGCACCCGCCCGAGCCCCTGCTCTCCACGGAGGTCCCCGTGTCGTACCGCGTGTCCCGCCGCACCTTCCTCGTCTCCGCCGCCGCGGTCGCCGCCACCGCCGGCCCGCTCGCCGCCGTCGCCCGGGCCGCCGCCCGCACCCCCAAGGTGCTGGTCGTCGGCCTCGACGGCTGCCTGCTCACCCGGATCAAGGACGCCGACGCCCCGAACCTCGACGCCCTGATGGCGGCCGGTGTCACCGCGCCCAGCAGCATCTACGCGAACCCGCTCGCCCCGACCCTGTCCGGCCCCGGCTGGTCCACGATCATCACCGGCGTCTGGCCCGACAAGCACAACGTCAAGGACAACAGCCTCGGCGGCAACAGGTTCGCCCAGTACCCGGACTTCCTGACCCGGATCGAGACCGCGAAGCCCGCCCTGTCGACGTACGCGGTCTCCTCCTGGGCGCCGATCACGGACACCGTGTTCTCGGCGAAGGTCGACACCCGGGTCTCCACGCCGAGCGCGGAGTACGACACCGGGACCGCCGCGCGCGCCGTCGCCGTGCTCAAGGACGGCGACCCGGACGCCGTCTTCGTCCAGCTCGACAACGTCGACCACGCCGGGCACAGCTACGGCGCCGCCTCCCAGCAGTACCTGGACGCGATCCACGGCGTCGACGCCCAGGTGGGCCAGATGGTGGCCGCGCTCAGGGCCCGCGCGACCTACGCGAGCGAGGACTGGCTGGTGATGGTCACCGCCGACCACGGGCACACCGACCCCGGCGGCCACGGCGGCTCCACCCTCCAGGAACGCCAGACCTTCATGATCGCCACCGGCTCGGCACTCGCCGCCGGTTCCGTCCGGTACGACGTCAAGATGCCGGACGTCGCCGTCTCCGCCCTCGCCCACCTCGGCGTCGCGATCGACCCGGCCTGGGGCCTGGACGGACGCCCGGTCCAGCAGCCCGCCCCGGACGCCTTCGACGGCCTGCGCGGCCAGTTGCAGTCCCGCGTCGACGAGACCGGCATCGCCGCCTCGGTCCTCGGCTTCACCCACACCCCGCCCGCCGGCTGGTCCGTCGACAACTCCGCGATGGGCACCGGCGGGGTCACCGAGTGGCGCGGCTGGTCCTTCACCACCGACGAGTTCTGGACCCAGGCCCAGCGCGACCAGAACCGCGAGTGCAACGTCCGCGCCCGGAACGTGTTCGCCGTCGCCGACGGCGACGAGTGGAACGACAAGAGCCTCACCGGCACCTTCGACTCCACCCTGGTCAGCCCGGCCTACCCGGTCACCGGCGGGCGCACCGCCACCCTCACCTACACCACCTTCTACCGGCAGGAGTCCCCGCAGAAGGGCGAGGTCCTCGTCTCCTACGACGGCGCCGCCCCCGTCTCCGTGCGCACCTACACCGCCGACGTGCCCTCCCGCACCGAGACCGTCACCCTCCAGGTCCCCGCCGGAGCCACCACGGCCAGGGTCCGGTTCCGCTACACCGGCGGCAACAACTGGTACTGGGTCGTCGACGGGGTCCGGCTCACGCAGTCCTGACTAGGCTGGGGGCGTCGGTACGCCGTGGTTCCGACGCCCCCGGTTCACGCATGACCGCACGACGGCAGATACGCCGTCCGCCCGCCAGGAGACGCACCACATGGCAGACCGCAAGCCCATCGAGTCATGGCTCACCGACATGGACGGCGTCCTCATCCACGAGGGCGTCCCGATCCCCGGAGCGGACGCCTTCCTGAAGAAGCTGCGGGACTCCGAGAAGCCCTTCCTGGTCCTCACCAACAACTCCATCTACACCGCCCGCGACCTGCACGCGCGGCTGCGCCGGATGGGCCTGGACGTGCCGGTGGACAACATCTGGACCTCCGCCCTGGCCACCGCCCAGTTCCTGGACGACCAGCGGCCCGGCGGCAGCGCCTACGTCATCGGCGAGGCCGGCCTGACCACCGCCCTGCACGACATCGGCTACATCCTCACCGACCACGAACCCGACTTCGTGATCCTCGGCGAGACCCGCACCTACTCCTTCGAGGCGCTCACCAAGGCGGTGCGGCTGATCAACGACGGAGCCCGGTTCATCGCCACCAACCCCGACAACGTCGGCCCGTCCGCCGAGGGCGACCTGCCCGCCACCGGCTCGGTGGCCGCGCTGATCACCGCGGCCACCGGCAAGGAGCCGTACTTCGTCGGCAAGCCCAACCCGCTGATGATGCGGGCCGGGCTCAACGCGATCGGCGCCCACTCGGAGAACTCCGCGATGATCGGCGACCGGATGGACACCGACGTCCTCGCGGGCCTGGAGGCCGGGATGCGCACCTTCCTGGTGCTGTCCGGTGTCACCCAGCCCGACGACGTCGACCGCTACCCGTTCCGCCCCTCCGAGGTCGTGGACTCGATCGCGGACCTCGTCGACCGGATCTGACCCCCCGGGCACCAAACCTCACCTCACGGGTATCTCACCCGTACGGAGCAACAAGGCGCCCCCCGAGGATGCGGGGGCGCCGGGTGCGGGGGAGCCTCCAGATATCTGGAGGTTCACGATGGGCTCAATTCGCCTCACTCTCTGTACCGGAATCCTGGCCTGCGCGGCCGGCCTGAACCCGGCGGCCGCCCACGCGGCGGACGGCGGGCAGGTCACCGTGACCCCGGCCGCCCCGGCCTCGGGCTCGGTGGTGGCGCTGCGGGTGAGCGGCTGCCCGGGCACGACCGGCGCCGCCTCCTCGACGGCCTTCGTCTCGGACGCCCGCCTCAGCGGTGACGGCGGCGCCCTGACAGGAGAGAGCCAGGTCCGCTCCACCGTCGGCGCCGGCACCTACGACGTGCGGGTGACCTGTGGCGGCGCCGTCGTCCCCGGCACCGTCACGGTCGTGGGGCAGCCGGCCCTCGCGCAGTCGCAGGCCGGCCAGCCGGACGGCTCCGGCGGGCTGCCCGCCACACCGGTCGCGCCCGTGCACGCGGGCGGCGGCGGCACCGCCCCGTTCGCCTCGGTCGAGCCCCGCTCGACCGGTCCCGACACCGCGCAGGCGGTCACCGGTCTCGTTCTCGCCGCGTTCGCGGCGGCCGCCGTCGGGCTGCTGGGCGCGCGACGGAGCCAGGGCTCACGCTGAGGAGACAGCACGACCATGTCCGACGACGACACCGAACGATCCGCCGGTACCGGCAGGCTGCTGACCGGCGTGGCCTGGGCGATCCTGCTGCTCGGGCTCTGGCTGTGGGGCCGCGGGGTGACCGAGGTGCCCGACGGCATGTCCGGCCCCACCACGGGCGACGTGGCCGCGGTCGGCCGCCCCATGGGCGGCGAACTGCCCCCGGCGGCGAAGCCTTTGGGCTCATCCATGCCCGAGCGCATCGACATCCCGGACCTGGGCGTGCAGGCCCCCGTGGTCGCCCGCGGCCTCGACGGCAAGGGCGGCATAGACCCCCCGCCCTTCGACCAGCCCGGCGTGGTCGGCTGGTACGGCTCCGGGACCGTACCCGGCGCCGCCGGCACCGCCATACTGGTCGGGCACGTCGACACCGAGACCCGGCCCGCGGTCTTCTACAAGATCAGCGCCCTGCGCCCCGGCGAGACGATCCGCGTGGTCCGCGCCGACGGTACGGTCGCCCGGTTCACCGTCGACGACGTACGGGTCCTGCCCCGCGACCACTTCGACGCACAACAGGCCTACGGAGCACGCGAGTCGGGCCGCGCCGAACTCCGGCTGATCACCTGCGGCGGCACCTTCGACCGGACCAGCCACAGCTACACGGGGAACGTGGTCGTCTCCGCCTATCTGACCGGGACCTCCGTCTAGAGGGCGGAGGAACCCCGGGGCGGACACACCTGGCCCGGTCGACGGTCCGCTCCCCTGAGACCGCCGGCCGGGCCGGTCCTCGACCGCGCGCGCCCGGGTCGCGGGAGTGACCCGGGCGCGGGCGCGGGAGGCCGAAAGGCACGACGGGGGCCGGGCCCGCCCGCAGGCGACTCCAGAGGGGGACGGACCGGCATCCGGGCCTGGTTCCGCGATTACCCGGTCCGCCGCCCGCCGTCAACCCGGCCTGTAACAGCCGGTCGACAAGACCGGGTGATCTCGTGACGAGTACAGCGGGTATGTCACGATTGGGGCCTGGTCAAGTGCACCCAGGGGGGAATTGGATGTACGACAGCAGGGGGGCCCGGCCGCCTGCCTGGACGTGGGCACTGGGAGCGGCGCTGCTGCTCGCCGGCTGCTCCTCGGGCGCAGGGGGCGACGACCGGCCGGACACCGCGGATCCGGGCGTGGCGATCACCCAGCGGGGCGGGGAGGCGGACCCGTTCTGGGTCAACCCGGACTCCAACGCGGCCCGTCAGGTGAAGGCCTACGCCAAGGCCGGCAAGGACGCCGACGCGGAACGGATCCGCAGGATCGCGCGGCAGCCGACCGGCGAGTGGATCGGACCGGAGAACCCCGAGCAGGAGGCACGCGGATTCACCGAGGCGGCCCGGCGGTCCGGCCGTACGGCCCTGCTGGTCCTCTACAACATCCCGCACCGCGACTGCGGCCAGTACAGCCAGGGCGGCGCGGCGGACGGCGACGCGTACCGGGCGTGGACCGACGGGGTCGCCCGGGGCATCGGGGACCGCCCCGCGATCGTCGTCCTCGAACCCGACGCCGTCCTGCACCTCGTCGACGGCTGCACCCGGGCACGGTTCGCCGAGGAGCGCTACGACCTGCTGCGCGACGCGATCACCAGGCTCAAGGCCCTGAGGAACACGAAGGTCTACCTGGACGCCGGCAACGCCGGATGGGGCCACCCCGACGAGATCTACCGGTCCCTGCGACGGGCGGGCGTCGCCGAGGCCGACGGCTTCGCGGTCAACGTCTCCAACTTCTACTCGACCCGGGACTCCCTCGCCTACGGCAGGCGGCTCTCGGCGAAGGTGGGCGGCAAGCACTTCGTCATCGACACCAGCAGGAACGGCAACGGCCCCTACACGGGCGGGAATCCGGCGGAACGCTGGTGCAACCCGCCGGGCCGGGCACTGGGGGAGGCCCCGACCGAGAGGACGGCGGACCCCCTGGCCGACGCCTACCTGTGGGTCAAGCGCCCCGGAGAGTCCGACGGCACCTGCAAGGGCGGCCCCCAGGCCGGAACTTGGTGGCCGGCCTATGCCTTGAAACTGGCCCAGGGCTCCACCCCCTAGGGGCGCGGGGAACTGCGCGACAAGCCACGGCGCTCCCGCAGCCAAAGAACGGCCTGCGGGAGCGCCACGACGGAAATGCCACGGCGGAAATGCCACGGCGGGAAAGCCACGCCGGAAAAGCTACGGCACCTTCACCCACCGCGCCGTGCTCGGCGTCCCCCGGCCGTCGACCGCGAACACCATGTACCACCCGGAGGGCACCAGGTTCCGGTTCTCCGGTACCGTCACCGTGATCCGGTCCCCGGACGTCGTGAAGTCCAGCGCGACGGAGCGCTGGTCGACGTCCGTCACATGGGTCGTCGCGCTCGGCCGGACCAGGCGTACCTTCCTGACGGCCGACGCGCGGCGCGCGGTGAACGTGCCCGTCCCGCCCCGGGCGATGGTCCGCGGCCCGTCGCTCAGCGACGGCCGGGAGTCCCGGTACAGGTACGGCGGGGTGTAGATCTCGATCCGCTGCTCGAAGACGCCCGGTCTGCTGTCGGCCTTGTCCGCGAACAGCGGGTTGGACCCGAAGAACATGACCCGCCCGTCGGGCAGCAGGATCGACCCGGCGTGGTAGTCCCGTCCGACCAGCGGATCGGCGACCCGCCGGAAGGAGTTCGAGGCGGGGTCGTAGATCCGCGCCTGGTGGATGTCGGAGTCGCCGCGCCCCCGGTAGTCCTCGGAGCCGCCCGACACCAGCACGGAGTCGTCCGGCAGCACCGAGATCTGCGGGTACCGCGTGCCCTTCGCGAGCCTCGGCCCGTCCACGAACCTTGGCTCGGCGGCCTTCAGGTCGATCAGCCGCGTCCGGTTCGTGGACAGCCTGGACTCGCCGACCCCGCCGCCGCCGACGACCAGGAACCTCTCGTCCTGGGCGGGCGGCAGCAGCACGGTCCCGGACGTCTCCATCCGGTCCGGGTCGCGGAGCCCGGCGAGCCTGGTGAACCGGTTGGTCGCCACGTCCCAGATCCCGGGGTCGCGCCCGACGTCGTCCGGTCCGTACCCGGCGTTGGAGCCCGAGTAGAAGAGCTTGCCGTTCTGCAGCAGGAACAGCGCGGGGTAGGTCGGGAACTGGCGCTTGTGCCGGGTGTACGTCCAGGTCTTCGTCGCCGGGTCGAAGACCTCGTTCCGGCCCGGTACCAACTGCCCGATGTCGTCGAGGCCGGAGACGCCGAGAACCCTGCCGTCCGACAGCGTGGTGAGCGTCGGATACCAGCGGGCCTCGTTCATCGGGTCGACCTTGATGTACCGCTCGGCGACCGGATCGAACTCGTAGGCGTCCCTGATGCCTTCGAAGTCCCGCTTGTCCATGCCGAGTTTGTTGGCGATGCCGTAGGTGTTGCGTGCGTCGGCGCCGGTCAGCCCCCCGATGCGGTAGCCGTCCTGGGTGCCGGTCTCGTAGCGGGTGCCCTCCTTCGGAGCCTCGACGACGACCCGCGCGTAACCGGGGTTGTTCCGCAGGAACCTGCCGGTCTTCCGGTCGAAGACCTTCGTCGCGCGCGGGATCAGTACCGAGTCGTCGGAGAGGAACACCTTGCCGTTCCCCTTGCCGGTGAACCGGGTGCCCTCGGGCAGGGTCATCGGTTTGTCGGGGTTCTCGTTGTAGAGGATCATGACGCCGCCGGCCTTCTTGACGTCGCCCTTGAGTCTTTCGTACCGCTTGGTGCCGCCGGCGATCAGGATGTCGCCGTCGGCGAGCTGGGTGTGCCCGGTGCAGAACAGGTCCGCCGGGGTGGGCACCTTCTTGACGGTGCCCTTGACCGGGTCCCAGATCCGGCTGTCGAACCGCTTGGCGTCGAAGTTGTCCTGGTTGTTGCCCGAGCCCGCGACCAGCAGCACCTTCCCGGTGTGCAGGAGCACCGCGTGGATGGTGTCCTGGCGGTACTCCTTCGGGAACTCGACGACGTCCCAGTGCCCGTTGACGGCCTTGTACCCCGGTCTGTTGATCTTGTACTCGTGGTATCGCTCGGTCCCGAAGCGGTACAGCCACGGCCCGTTCGTCCCGGCCAGGACGAGCATCACCGCCGTACCGATCGCGAGACGACGTGCCCGGCGGCCGCCGGCGCTGTCGGTCATCGCGCGTGTCCTTCCGGTCCGCCGAGCGCGATCCGCACGGTGTCCTCCGGTTTCCCGCCGGTGCCCGCGGGCGTCCGGCCCTCGCCGCGCAGCGAGTACCGCCAGGCGAGGATCGGGGTCGCCGTGATGAGCAGCGCCAGGGTCGCCCAGGTGATCATCGCCGGATGCGAGTGGCCGCCCGCGAAGCCGGCGGCGAGCGAGCCGCCGAACACCAGGATGAAGAACCAGTGGATCCGGAAGGTGCCGAACAGCGTGTCGGGGCTGGCCGACTCGCCCTTGGGCGTGACCACGAACCTGCTCCTGCGGCGCAGCACGGTGTCCAGCAGCGAGCGGGCGTAGACCGGCGCGGACAGCGCCGACATCACCATGCCGGCCACCCCGCCGGAGCCCTCGGGTTCGTGCGGGGAGACGTTGTGCCGCCGGTTCCAGACGTACAGGCCGATCTGGAGCGCGGAGGCGTTGCCGTAGAGCATCAGCCACACGGTGGGGTCGATGTTCACGCCCGAGGCGCCCAGGCCCAGGAACAGCGCGCAGCTCAGGGCCGCGAGGATCCAGTTCAGGGCGGACATCGGATAGAAGATGATCATCATCGTGTAGTTGAGGAGCTTGCCCGGGGACAGCGTGAACAGGCCCTTCCCGTACTGCTTGAGGATCGTCTCGTAGGTGCCCCGGGACCAGCGCAGCTGCTGGGTGAAGAAGTCGGTCCAGGCGCTCGGGCCCTCACCGACCGCGAGTACGTCCGGGGTGTACACCGAGCGCCACTTCCGGCCCGTCACCGGGTTCCTGGCGCGGTGCATCTCGAAGCCGGTGGCCATGTCCTCGGTGATCGAGTCGTACAGGCCGCCGATCTGCCGGAGCGCCCTGATCCGTACGGCGTTGGAGGTGCCGACGAACATCGGCGCGCCGTAGCGGTTGCCGGCGCGCTGGATCAGGGCGTGGAAGAGGAACTGCTGGGACTCGGCGGCCTTGGTGACGAACGTGTCGTAGTTGCCGTACACCTGCGGGCCGATGACGAAGCCGATGTCCGGGTCGCGGAAGTAGCCCAGCATCCGCTCCAGGTAGTTGGGCAGCGGGACGTGGTCGGTGTCGACGGAGGCGAAGAAGTCGTAGTCGTCGCCGTGCGCCTCCAGCCACGCGTTGTAGTTGCCGTGCTTGGTCCTCGCGCGGTGCGGGCCCTTGGGCAGGTTCCACTTCTCGACGCCCTTGCGGGTGAAGTGGCGCACGCCCAGGCGCGCGCAGACCCGCCGCACCTCCGGGTCGTCGCCCTCGTCGAGCAGCCAGATGTGCAGCAGCCCCCGGTGGCGCAGCCGCACCGCCGCCTCCAGGGTCCGGGTGACCATGTCCAGCGGTTCCTTGCCGGGTACGAACGTGGTGATGAACGCGACCCGGGTGCCGGTCTCCGGGACCACCGGGACCGGGTCGCGGGCCACCAGGGTGGCGTGCGCGTTGGACAGCACGTTCAGGCAGCGGAAGAACTCGATCAGGCCGATCGAGACCAGCATCACGACGTCGAGGGCCGGCAGGAAGTCGTGGGCCGGGTGGTCGCGGTGGGTCCAGTGCCCGGGCTGCAGCAGCCAGGCCAGCAGCACCAGCGAGAGCAGCGGGGCCGCGCCCAGCATCAGGGCGGCGCGCAGGCGGTGCGGCTCCTGGGACAGCAGTGAGCGGTACCGCACGGTGTACGGCGTGCCGGGGTCGGGCTGGGTGAGGGGGCCCGCGAGCCTGCTGTAGTGCTCGTAGTCGTATCTCGGCAGTGTCCTCCTGATGGGGTGCGGGGCGGCGGCGCCCCGCTGCGCGGGTACGCGGAGCCGTGTGGTCCGTGACGGATCGGATGGGTGTGACGGATCGTGTTCCTGCTCCTGGCGGGCGCCCGTCGGCGTCGACGTCATGAGTCATTCCCCCCACACGCGCGGATCGGCGCGTGTCTGTCGGTTGCACAGCCCGGGCGGATCCCCCTCGATCAGGCCGGGCGTGTCGTTGGCGGGGCACGGCCGTTCCACGGACGAGGACACGGACCGTGACCGTCCGGTCGCCCGGTGCCCCCCTCGGCACCGATCCTTGGCCGGGGCCCCTCAACCCCGCAGATCCGGCGACCGGCTACCTACCCCCCAAGTGCCTTGAATCGTCAGCACTTTGGACATCCAGGGTTCTACGCCGCCGAGCATGATCGCAAGAGCGAAACGCGCTGTTTACCGGTCACAGGTGTTCATTGTGGAACCTGTGGTAATAGCGCGGATCAATCGTGTCGGTCGTTGACATATCGGTGCACTTGGTGTCGAGGTGCCCGTGTGGTCGGTGGGTGCACGCGAAAAAGGCCCCCCGCTTTCGCGGAGGGCCTTCCGTGTCTGTGCGCCGCCAGGGACTCGAACCCCGGACCCGCTGATTAAGAGTCAGCTGCTCTAACCAACTGAGCTAGCGGCGCCTGCTGACAGCGAGAACTCTACCCGACCGGAGAGGGTGCTCCCGACCGGCGGCCACCGGGGGGACGTCCGTCCGCCCTCCGCTGTACATCATTCGGACCGTCAGCATGCGCACCGGGACGACAGTTGGGAAAGTGGTTAATGTGCACAGTCTCGTACATATCCACCCGAAGTGTGAGGGGAATCGCATGACGGCCCCGGTATTCGAGGAATTCGACCCCGCGAACGACTGCGAATGCCCCGGCTGCGTCCACTGGCGGCGGGTGGGCCCCTACCCGCTGCCCGGACGCTTCGGCGGGCACCCGGCCGCCCGGGGTGTCCTGGTCGTGGCCGCCGCCGCGTCCGCCGCCCTCGCCGCGAGCGCCCCGACGGCCGCCGCCCACAGCGCCCCGCCCGCCCCGCACCGGTCCGCCGCCCCCGCGGACCCGGAGCCCGAGACCCCGCAGGGCACCAAGGCCCCCCTGCACGGCCATGGCGGCAAGCCCGCCAAGGGCCCCGTCACCACGCCCCCCATCACCCGCACGGAGATCATCAACCGGGCCAAGCTCTGGATCACCGCCCAGGTGCCGTACAGCATGTCCCTCTACTGGACGGACGGATACCGGCAGGACTGCTCCGGGTACGTCTCGATGGCCTGGAAGCTGACCGGGAACGAGTGGACGGGCAGCCTCGACCAGTTCGGCACGAAGATCACCAAGGACGAGCTGCAGCCCGGCGACATGCTGCTCTTCCACAACCCGGACAACCCCGAGAAGGGCTCCCACGTGGTGATCTTCGGCGGCTGGACGGACTACACGCACACCTACTACACGGCCTACGAGCAGACGCCCCCGCACGCCCGCAAGCAGTCCACGCCCTACGCCTACTGGAGCAACTCCGCCAAGTACGTCCCCTACCGCTACAAGGGTCTGATCGCGGACCCGGGCACGGCCGGAGCGGAGGCCGGGAAGACGGCGGTGGCGTACCCCGGCGCGGCCTACTTCGGGCCCGGCGCCGACAACAAGTACGTCACCCTGCTCGGCCGGCTGCTCGTCACCCGCGGGGCCGGCGCCCACTACGCCAAGGGCCCGGGACCCGTCTGGGGTGCCGCCGACCAGCGGGCCACCCGTGCCTTCCAGCTCGCCCAGGGGTGGACCGGCGCCGCCGCCGACGGCCTGCCGGGACCGCGCACCTGGGAACTCCTCGCCACCGGCAAGGGCAAGAACATCAAACCCGCCACCACGGCCACGCCCGCCCCCGCCTCGCACGGGGTCCCGGGCTACCCCGGCAAGAACTACTTCCGCCCCGGTGCCGCCAACGACCACGTCACCCGGCTCGGCAGGCGGCTGGTCGAGAAGGGCTTCGGCCGTTTCTACGCCGACGGCCCGGGACCCGAGTGGGGCGAGGCCGACCGCAGGGCCGTCGAGGCGTTCCAGCGCACCCAGGGCTGGCGCGGAGGCGCGGCCGACGGCTACCCGGGACCGGAGACCTGGCGCCGCCTGTTCCTGTAACGACCCGACGATCACGTGACGCATCTGGCGCGGAGGCTGGAGGCAGGCATGAGCACGACGACCGCACACACCCCTGAATCGGACGACCCCCTGGACGGCGGTCCACCGCCGTCCAGGCCCGTCCCCCGGCTGATCCAGAACGAGGCCACCACCGAGATCCCCGTCCATCTGCTGTTCCGCGACGACCCCGACCCGGTGTCGGTCCCGCTGCGGCCCGCCGTGGTCGGCCGCCGGCAGGGCACCGGCGAACAGCCCCGGCTGCGCCGGCCGACCCCGGCCAAGCCGCGGCCGGTCGCCGCCGTCGACCCCGAACTGGTGGAGCGCCCCGCCCGGGTGCTGCCCGGCGCGGCCGGGGTGGCGGCCGGGCTGGCCGGGACCGCCGGAGGGCTCGCCACCTCCTGGTGGGCCGGTGTGCTGCCCCCGCTCGCGGCGCACGCGCTGCGCCTTCCGGCCTACGCGGGCGCGGGACTCGGACCGGCGCAGTGGGCGGCGTACGCCGGCACCGGCGCGCTCGGTCTCTTCGGCTTCGCCGGGCTGGCCCGCGGGGCGACCGGACGGGCCTGGGTGCTCGGCCTGTTCGGCCGCTACCGGGGGACGGTCCGGCGCACCGGCCTGCTCTGGGTCAATCCGCTGCTGCTGCGCCGCCGCGTGGACGTCCGGCTGCGGCACTGGCGCAGCGAGGAGATGCCGGCTGCGGACGGCAGCGGGGTCGCGCTGCGGGTCGTCGTCCTGGTGGTGTGGCGGGTGCGGGACACCGCGCGGGCGGTGCTCGGTCTCGACGACCACGAGACCTACCTGCGGGAGTGCGTGGAGGCGGCGCTGGCCCGGGTGCCGGTGGAGGTGCCGGGCCGCACCCGGGGCTCGGTGGAGATGGCCGGGGACGCGCTGACCCGGCTGGTGGCGCGGGACGCGGGCGGGATCGGCCTGGAGGTGTTCTCCGTGCAGCCGGTACGGGTGGAGTACGCCCCTGAGGTCGCCGCGGCCATGCACCGGCGCCGGATCGCCGCGCTCGACGCCCAGCAGCGGGCCGGGATGCTCGCCTCGGTGGTGGACTCCGTCGAGGACACGGTGACCCGGCTGACCATGCGCGGTCTGGTCGAACTCGACGACTACGAACGCAAGGTGCTGGTGCGGGACCTGACGGTGGCCTTCTGCTCGGGACGTTCCGACTCCGCACACTGACCGGCAGGGATATGTCGTTGATATGGACACGGTCAACTGATGGCAATAATCTGGGACTTGGTCTAGACCTGCACGGCTCACAGAACCTCCCCCACGTTCTCCAGGAGCGGCAGCATGCGTAAACGGACCAAGATCTCGGCCGTCGTGCTCGGTGTGGCGACCGCCGGAGCCTTCGCGCTCTCCACCGGCGGTGCCAGCGGGCACGGCTACACCGACCTGCCCATCAGCAGGCAGAAGCTCTGCGCCAACGGCACCGTGGCCAACTGCGGCGACATCCAGTGGGAGCCGCAGAGCGTCGAGGGCCCGAAGGGCTTCCCGGCCTCCGGGCCCGCCGACGGTCAGCTCTGCAACGGCGGGCTGAGCAGGTTCGCCCAGCTCAGCTCGCCCAAGACCCCGGCGGGCGGGGCCTGGCCGACGACGAAGGTGACGGGCGGGCAGTCGTACACCTTCCGCTGGCAGTTCACCGCGATGCACGCCACGACCGACTTCAAGTACTACGTCACCAAGACGGGCTGGAACCAGAACCACGCCCTCGCCCGCTCCGACCTCAACACCACCCCGTTCCTCACCGTCCCCTACAACGGCCAGCGCCCGCCGGCCACCCTCAGCCACAGCGGCACGCTGCCGTCGGGGCTGAGCGGTCACCACGTGATCCTGGCGGTCTGGACGATCGCCGACACGGGCAACGCGTTCTACGCCTGCTCCGACGTCACGTTCTGACCGGCTTCGTTCGACGGCTGGGTAACATCCGGCTGATCTGAGCTTCGCTTGAGGCCCTGCAGCAGGTCACGGGGGTACGTTCCCGCCACGCCGGTCGGTCGGACCGGTGTTCGGAACCGGGGGGACAGCCATGGGCCTGCTGCAAGCGTTCTTCTACATCATTCCCGGCCTCTTCGTCGTTCTCGGGGTCCTCGGGTTGGTCAGGACCCTGAAGCGGTCGCGGCAGATCAGCCGGACGTGGCGGTACGGCCGTACGGCCGAGGCGCGCTGTCTGCGGATCTACGCGACGACCAGCGGCGGCGGGGAGACCGCCGTGACCACCACCCGGCACCACGTGCTCGAGTTCACCACGACCGAGGGGCGGGTGGTCCGCATCGACGAGACGGGCGGCGGACTGCGGACCGTCGTCGAGGGCGACTTCGTGACGGTGTACTACCTGCCGGAGGTCCCCGAGAGGGCCACGGCCCAGCCGCCCGCGCGGGGGAGGCTGGCCGTGGGGACCGGGTGCTCGGTGGTGTTCCTCACGGTGTTCATCGGGTTCGCGGTGGCCTTCATGATCGGGGTGTCCTGGGGCTTCTCGCAGATGGGGACGGGGACGGACGACACGCCGCCGTGCGTGTCGGGTCAGCCCGTGGAGCCGGGTCCGTTCACGGAGTGTTGATCTGACGCTCCGTCAGCTATGCTCCCGCCTCATGGCCTTCGAGGGGCGCACGATCGCCGAGGCCGTGGCCGCCCGCTGGGGTGATCACCGGCCCGGGCTCTGGTTCGAGGAGCAGGTGCTGACGCACCACGAGGTCGCCGGGGGAGCCGCCGCCCGCGCCGCCCTGCTGCGGGACCTGCTGCCGGCCGGCGCCGTGCCCCACGTGGGCGTACTGCTCGACAACACACCGGAGTTCCCGCTCTGGCTGGGGGCCGCCGCGCTCGCCGGGGCGGCCGTGGCCGGGATCAACCCGACCCGGCGCGGGCCGGAGCTGGCGCGGGACATCCGGCACACCGAGTGCCCGGTCCTGGTCACCGAGCGGGCCCGGCTGCCGCTCCTGGCCGGGCTCGACCTGCCCGGGGTACGGCTGCTCGTCACCGACGACCCGGCGTACGGCACGCTGCTGGCGCCCTACCTAGGCGCCTTCCCGGACGCCTCGCGGGCCGCCCCCGGCGACCGGATCCTGCTCTACTTCACCTCCGGTTCCACCGGCGCCCCCAAGGCCGCCCTCTGCTCCCAGGGCAGGCTCACCGCCGCCGGGAAGTCGCTCGCCGCGCAGTTCGGGGTCGGTCCCGAGGACGTGCACTACATCTGCATGCCGATGTTCCACGGCAACGCCGTGATCGCCGACTGGGCGCCGGCGCTGACCGCGGGGGCCGGGGTCGCGCTGCGGCGGCGGTTCTCCGCGTCGGGCTTCCTGGCCGACGTGCGGCGCTACCGGGCGACGTACTTCACCTACGTCGGCCGCGCGGTGCAGTACGTCCTCGCCACCGAGCCGCGCGCCGACGACCGGGACAACCCGCTGCGGCTCGGCTTCGGCACGGAGGCCGGGGCGGTGGACGCGGCCGCCTTCGAGGAGCGGTTCGGAGTGCGGCTGGTCGAGGGGTACGGGTCCTCGGAGGGCGGCGCGGCGGTCCAGTGGTCGCCGGGGACACCGGCGGGCGCGGTGGGACGGGCGGCACCCGGTCTCGTCGTCCTCGACCAGGGGACGGGCCGGGAGTGTCCGGCCGCCGCCTTCGACGCCGGAGGGCGGCTGCTCAACGGGGAGCAGGCGATAGGCGAGCTGGTGAACCGCGCGCCCAACCCCTTCGAGGGGTACTGGCGCAACCCCGAGGCGGAGGCCGAGCGGCGGCGGGGAGGCTGGTACTGGACCGGGGACCTGTTCTACCGGGACGACGACGGCTACCTGTACTTCGCGGGGCGCACCGACGACCGGATCCGGGTCGACGGGGAGAACCTGGCCGCCGCGGTGATCGAGAACATCCTGGCGCGGTACGGGGGCGCCGACGCCGTCGCCGTGTACGGGGTGCCGGACCCGGTGACCGGGGACCAGGTGATGGCGACCGTCGCCGGGCGGTTCGAGCCGCTGGACTTCGCCGAGTTCCTGCTGGCCCAGCCCGACCTGGGGACCAAGATGGCGCCCCGGTTCGTGCGGGTGGTGGAGCGGATGCCGGTGACCGCGACGAACAAGATCCAGCGGGCCGCGCTGCGGCGCGAAGGGGTGCGCTGCGCGGACCCCGTGTGGTGGCGGCCGCCGGGCGAGCAGGTCTACCGCAGACTGTCGGCCGAGGACGCCGAAGGGCCTCTCGTCTCGCCGAGGGGGCCTTCGGAGGGGGGTGCGGGTGGCGGAGCCCCCACCGCGCGCGGCCCAGCCGCGCAATGACAGAGAGGGCGAGCCGGGTCCGCGTTCTCCGCGGACGAGGCTCGCCCTCGTCATCGTGCGCCGCCAGGGACTCGAACCCCGGACCCGCTGATTAAGAGTCAGCTGCTCTAACCAACTGAGCTAGCGGCGCGTGACTCCCGCCGAACCGTTCGATCTGCGTCTCGCGGTCGGCGACGAAGAAAATAGTACCTGGTCCGCGGGGGTGCTTCCGACCAGCCGCGGCCGGCTCAGATGGCGAGGGAGAGCAGCACCGGGGCGGCGCCGCGGTTCAGGGTCTCGGCGGCCTGCCGGAGCCGGTGCGCGTGCTCGACCGGCAGCGACAGCGCCAGGCAGCCCACCGCCGAGCCGGCCGTGATCGGCACCGCCGCGCACACCGTGCCGATCGCGTACTCCTGGAGGTCCAGGACCGGCACGGTCGGCGGCTGCGCCGCCAGCCGGGAGAGCAGCAGCTTGTCGCTGGTGATGGTGCGCGAGGTGAGGCGGGCCATCTTGTGCCGGGAGAGATGGTCGCGGCGGCCGTCGTGGTCGAGCTGGGTGAGCAGGCTCTTGCCGATCGCGGTGGCGTGCGCGGAGGAGCGGAAGTCCACCCACTCGTTGACCGCGGGGGCGCCGGGGCCCGCCGCGTACGGACCGATCCGCACCTCGCCGTCGACGTACCGGCTGAGGTAGACCGCCGCGCCGACCGAGTCGCGCAGCCGGTCCAGGGTCAGCTGGAGCCGCTCGCCGAGGGCGTGCTCCCGGTCGTGCGCGGAACCGAGCCGGCGCAGGGTCTCACCGGTGACGTGGACGCCGTCGGCGACCTGCTCGACGTAGCCCTCACGGCGCAGCATGCGCAGCAGCCCGGTCAGCCGGTCGGGGTCCAGGCCCGTCGCGCGGGCCAGCTCGGTGTCGGTGGCGCCGTCGGCGTGCCCCGCCACCGTCTCCAGGACGCGCAGCGCGTCCTGCGCGGAGTGGTACGGGGCGGTCGGCTCGTGCTTCAGCGCCACGGTGAGTCCCCCTGCGCTCGCTCGGCGATGCTGTTGCGGCAGCACTGCTTGGGCCGTGATCCGGCCGGCGGATCCTCTCCACGATAACGGCCGACGGCCCGAAGCGGAGGGGGTGTTGGCGAGATTTCGGCCCTCCGAGCTGCGGCGACGACCTTGTGGCATATGCCAGCGGAATGAGCTGACCGCCCGACCTCGGGTGATCGAGCGTTCACCTCCTGTAATCACGGAGCCGCGCCACGAATCTTTTGGGTCGGTTCGTGGTGGGACGCTCACAGCACCGCGCTGAGGAACTCCCGGGTCCGCTCCTGCTCGGGCTCGCTGAAGATCCGCTCCGGCGGGCCCGCCTCGATGATCCGGCCCGCGTCGAACATCAGGACCTGGTCGGAGATGTCCCGGGCGAAGTTCATCTCGTGGGTCACGCAGAGCATGGTGATGTCGGTGGTGCGGGCGATGTCCCTGAGCAGGTCGAGGACGCCCGCGACCAGCTCCGGGTCGAGCGCCGAGGTCACCTCGTCCAGGAGCAGCACCTTCGGCCGCATGGCCAGGGCCCGGGCGATCGCCACCCGCTGCTGCTGGCCGCCGGAGAGCCGGGTCGGCCGCTCGTCGGCCTTGTCGGCGAGGCCCACCAGGTCGAGCAGCTCCCGGGCGCGCTCCTCCGCCTCGTCCTTCGACAGGCCGAGCACGGTCACCGGGGCTTCCGTGAGGTTGCGCAGCACGCTCATGTTCGGGAACAGGTTGAACTGCTGGAAGACCATCCCGATCTGCTTGCGGACCTCCCGCAGCTCCTTCTCCGACGCGGGGAAGAGCCGCTGACCGTCGACGGTGATGGTGCCCGAGTCCGGCTTGGTCAGGGTCATCAGCAGTCTGAGGATCGTGGTCTTGCCGGAGCCGGAGGGCCCGATCAGGGTGACGTGCCGGCCCGCCTGCACGCCGAGGTCCAGGCCGTCCAGGATGGTGTTGTCCCCGAACCGCTTGGTGACCCCCTCGATGCGGATCAGCTCGGTGGACGCCGTGTCGGAGGTGTTCGGCTGCTTGCTGGTCTCAACGGACAAGGCGACGCTCCAGGGTGCGCAGAAGAAGGGAGGCGAGGTAGGAGATGACGATGAAGGCGACGCCGATCACCGTCACCGGCTCGGTGAACTGGAAGTGCTGCTGGGAGAAGAGCCGCGCCTGCCCGAGCATCTCCAGGACGGTGATCGACATCAGGATCGGCGTGTCCTTGAGCATCGAGATCACGTAGTTGCCGAGCGGCGGCACCACCCGGCGCAGCGCCTGCGGCAGGATCACCACCGTCCAGGTCCGGCGGGCCGGCAGGTTCAGCGCCGTCGCCGCCTCCCACTGGCCGACGGGCACGGCCTCGATGCCGGCCCGGTAGACCTGCATGGTGTACGTCGAGTAGTGCAGGCCGATCGCGAGGACGCCGGTGGTCAGCGCCGAGAACGTCAGCCCCCACTCGGGCAGCACGTAGAACAGGAAGAACAGCTGCACCAGCAGCGGGGTGTTGCGGACGAACTCGGTCACCACGCCCACCGGCCAGCGCACCCACCTCGTCGGCGTGCGCATCAGCAGCGTCCACACCAGCCCCAGCGAGAACGAGATCAGCGAGCCGAGGAACAGCGCCTCCAGGGTGACCAGCAGGCCGTCCCAGAAGTGCGGCATGAACTCGCTGACGGCACTCCAGTCCCACTTCACGCCACACCACCGACCCCGGTCGTCTGCGCGCGCTTCGCCTCGCGTGCGCCGTGTTCACTGCCCGGGTCCTTGCCGATCCCGGCCTTCAGCCGCTTCTCCAGTCCGCGCATCAGCCGGGTGATGGCGAAGGCGATCACGAAGTAGATCAACAGCAGGTAGGTGTAGATGTGCGCGCTCTCCTGCAGGGCCAGGCGCACCAGGTTGCCGCTGAACGCGAGGTCGCCCATGCCGGTGATGGACACCAGCGCGGTGCCCTTGAGCAGTTCGACCAGCAGGTTGCAGAAGGAGGGGATCATCTCCGGCACCGCCTGCGGCAGCAGGATCAGCCGCAGCCGCTGCCAGGGCGTGAAGCTGAGCGCGATCCCGCCCTCCTGCTGCGCCGGGTCGACCGCGTTCAGCGCGCCGCGCACGATCTCCGAGCCGTACGCGCCGTAGGTCAGACCGAGGGCGAGGGTGCCCGCCCACAGCGGCACCAGCTGCCAGCCGAAGGCGACCGGCAGCACGAAGAACACCCAGAAGATCATCACCAGTGCCGAGGTGCCGCGGAACACCTCG
Organism: Streptomyces sp. NPDC001068; assembly: GCF_042897315.1. NCBI lineage: Bacteria > Bacillati > Actinomycetota > Actinomycetes > Kitasatosporales > Streptomycetaceae > Streptomyces > Streptomyces sp. NPDC001068. The sequence goes on from NZ_JBIAYD010000006.1 coordinate 237,887, forward strand.
GTGTAGAAGCCGGCGAGGAACCGGACGATCCAGAACCGGCTGGTCCGGGCCACACCCACCACGAACGCCACGGCCGTCATCAGCAGCCCGCTCAGCACGAGGAGCTGGACGGTCGTCCAGGCCCCCTTGAGCACGAGGTCCCACAGTCCCGAGGTCATCCGCTCTTCCCTTCCCCGCACAGCCCTTTCGCCGTCAGGTGGGTCATCTCGGCCTGGGTGAAGCCGAACGGCCGCAGGATCCGCAGGAGTTCGCCGCTCTTCTTGAGCTTGTGCAGCTCCACGTTGAAGGCGTCCCGCAGCCTCGTCTCGGCCGACCGGAACGCGAAGGCGCCGCCGTCCACGTGCGGTTTGCCGCCGACCAGCGGCGCGAAGGCCTCGGTCGCCTCGGTCCTGGCGGACTTCTTGACCACCTCGCGGACGGTGACCGCGGTCCCGGCGAAGACGTCCACCCGCCCGGCCTCCACGGCGTTCATCCCGGCGACCTGGTCCGGGACGATCAGGATGTCGCTCTCCTTGTACCCGGCCTCGACCGCGTACTGGATCTCCGCGTACCCGGTCCCGGTCGCGAACTTCGCCTTCTTGGCGACGACGTCCTTGTAGTCGTGCAGACCCTTGGGGTTGCCCTTGCGGACGACGAACGAGTCGAGCATCTGGTAGTCGGGGTCGGCGAAGATCACCTGCTGGCAGCGCTCGGGATTGACGTACATCCCGGCGGCCACGACGTCGAACTGCTGCGAGTTCAGCCCGGGTATCAGCGATCCGAACTCGGTCGGCACCGGCTGCACCTCGTCGACCCCGAGCCGCTTGAAGACCGCCTTCGCCAGCTCCGGTGCCTCACCGGTGAGATGGCCGTTCCTGTCGATGTAGCCGAACGGGATCTCGCCGGCTATCCCGAGCCGTACGACACCCTCGGCGCGCAGTCGTTGCAGCAGGTCACCGCCGTCGGTGCCGGCCGCGGTGGCCACGCGGGTGCAGCCGGCGAGGGCGAGTGCGCCGAGGGCGGCGGCACCCGCGAGCACCGCCCGCCTTGTTTGTCTGAATTCATTCCCAGATGTGTCCGTATCGTTCCCAAGTGGTGGAGCCATGGCGGCGCGGCTACCCGAGGCCAGTCGGGTTATGCATCATGGATCGCATGGCCGATCGATTCATCGAAGTCTCGCTGGTCGAACGCGAGGTCAGAGCCACCGCCCGGCTGCTGGACGACCGCGCCCCGGTGACCTGTGCCGCCGTCTGGGACGCCCTGCCGCTCGCCGGCGACGTCTACCACGCGAAGTACGCCCGCAACGAGATCTACGCCCTTTTCCCGCCATTCGCCGCGGCCGAGCCGCCCCTGGAGAACCCGACCGTCACCCCCGTCCCCGGCGACCTCTGCTACTTCTCCTTCACCGGCGCCGAGTTGGGCACGAAGGCCTACGGCTACGACCGTGAGGTGCGCCCCGGTACCACGGTCGTCGACCTGGCCCTCTTCTACGAACGCAACAACCTGCTGCTCAACGGCGACGTGGGCTGGGTGCCGGGGATCGTCTGGGGCGAGGTCGTCGCAGGCCTGCCGGAACTCGCCGAGGCCTGCAACGACCTGTGGCGCACGGGGGCGGCGGGGGAGACCCTGGCCTTCCGCCGGGCCTGACCGCGCGCCGCGTCAGACCGCGACGGCGTGGTCCCGCGGCACCGGCGCCACACCCGCCTCGTACAGCGCGTGGGCCGCCCGCAGCACCAGGTCGTCCCGGTGCCGGGCGGCCACCAGCTGCAGGCCCACCGGCAGCCCGTCACCGTCCACCCCCACCGGTACGGTCGCGGCCGGCTGCTGGGTCAGGTTGAAGGGGTACGTGAACGGCGTCCACCCCGTCCAGCGGCGCGAGCCGGACCTCGGCGGCACCTCCGCCCCCGCCTCGAACGCCGTGACCGGCAGGGTCGGCGTCACCAGCAGGTCGTACCGCTCGTGGAACAGGCCCATCCGGCGGCCCAGGTCCATCCGGACGTCCACCGCCGCCAGGTACTCCAGAGCGCTCAGCCGGGCCCCCTGGGCGCTGATCTCCCGCAGCCCGGGGTCGAGCAGCTCCCGCTGCGCGGGCGACAGCCGCTGGGTCACCCGGGCCGCGCCCGCGAACCACAGGGCGTGGAAGGCGTCCACCGGGTCGCTGAAGTCGGGGTCGGTCTCCTCGACGAACGCGCCCAGTCCGGCCAGCTCCGCCACCGCCCGCCGTACCGCCGCCGCGACCGCGGGGCGCACCGCCACCTGACCGCCGAGCGTCGGCGAGAACGCCACCCGCAGGCCCCGCACCCCGCCGCCGAGGCCCGCCGAGAAGGAACCCGGCGCGGGGGCGGACGCCGACCAGTCCCGGGCGTCCGGTATGCCGATCACGTCCAGCAGCAGGGCCGCGTCGGCCGCGTCCCGGGTCATCGGGCCCACGTGCGACAGCGTGCCGAAGGCGCTCGCCGGATACAGCGGGACGCGGCCGTACGTCGGTTTCAGGCCGAAGATCCCGCAGAAGGCCGCCGGGATGCGTACGCTGCCGCCGCCGTCCGTGCCGAGCGACAGCGGCCCGGCGCCCAGGGCGACGGCCGCCGCGCTGCCGCCGCTGGATCCGCCGGCGGTGCGCGAGGTGTCGTACGGGTTGCGGGTGATGCCGGAGAGCGGGGAGTCGGTCACACCCTTCCAGCCGAACTCGGGGGTGGTGGTCTTGCCGACGAACACGGCGCCGTGTTCCCGCAGCCGGGCGACCGACGGCGCGTCCTCGTCCCGACTCCCGTCCGCCGAAACGGTCCTGGAGCCGCGCAGGGTCGGATGGCCGCGCAGCAGCAGGATGTCCTTGACCGTCACCGGGACCCCGTCGAGCAGGCCCCTGGGCTCGCCCCGCCGCCACCGCTGCGCCGACTGGGCCGCCTGTGCCAGGGCGTCCTCCTCGGTGAGGCGGACGAAGGCGTTGACCTCCGGCTGGATCCGGGCCGCCCGTTCCAGGACCGCCCGGGTGGCGTCCACCGGGCTGAACCCGCCCGAGCGGTAACCGTCGAGGAGCTGCCGGGCGGTGAGATCGGTGAGCTGCATGAGGGGCACCCTCTCGAGAGGTCAGTGACCGGGCACGTAACCGCGCTTCTTGTCGACCACGTTCACCAGAGACCTGCCCGCCGCCCACCGCTCGTACAACTCCAGGAACTGAACGCCCAGTTCGTCCCGCCAGCCGACGGTGTCCCCGCTCATGTGCGGCGAGACGATGAGGCCGGGCGCCTCCCACAGCGGGCTGTCGGCGGGCAGCGGCTCGGCGTTGAACACGTCCAGGGCCGCGGCGGCGATCCAGCGCCGGGTCAGCGCCGTCACCAGCGCGTCCTCGTCGACCAGTTGGCCGCGGCCGACGTTGATGAAGGAGGCCGAGGGCTGCATCACGCCGAAGCGGTGCGCGTCGAACATGCGGAAGGTCTGCTCGGTCAGCGGTGCGGCGGCGATCACCCAGTCCGCGCGGGACATCAGCCGGTCCAGGTCGTCGGGGCCGTGGATGCCGGTGCGCGGGACGCGGCCGACCAGCGCGGTCGTGATGTCCAGCGCCTTGAGGGTGCGGACGACGGCCCGGCCGATCGGGCCGGAGCCCACCACGCACGCCCGGGTGCCGGCGACCCGGCGCGCCTCGCGGTGCCGCCAGATCCGCTCGCGCTGGAGGCCGAGGGACCCCGGCAGGTCCTTGGCGATCGCCAGCACCAGCGCGGCCACGTACTCCGCGATGGGCCGGTCGAAGATCCCGCGCGCGTTGGTCACGACCGTGTCGGACGCGGCCAGTTCGGGGCACATCAGATGGTCGACGCCCGCGCTGGCGGTGTGCACCCACCGGGGTCGCGGCCCCGGTCCCGGCCAGGCCTCGCGGACGGCGTGCGAGGTGAAGTCCCAGACGAGGAGGGCGTCGGCCGAGGGCAGCCGGGCCGCCAGGCCCGCCGCGTCCGTGTGCACGATCCGGGCACGGCCGGTGAGGCGGCCGAGCCGCGGCGGCGGATCGGCGTCGAGGACCAGCAAGGTGGGCACGGGCGGCGTCATTCGGGGCGGTCTCCCGGCGTCCGGCAGCGTCTGACATGGGCGGATGGAACGTCTGAGATGCGCGGATTGACCACGCTCGCACCCGAACCTACCTTCGTCAACACGGGCGTGACCATCGACCGTTGCCCCTCGACTTCCAGTGAGGCCGGTGACTTCCCATGGACGTCTCCTTTCTGGGCGGACCCCGTCCGCAGCGCGGTGTCGGAGTCGTGGCGCCGTTCGACTTCGCCCTGGACCGCGAGCTGTGGCGCTGGGTCCCCGACGACGTGTCGCTGCACCTGACCCGGACACCGTTCGTGCCCGTCGAGGTCAGCCTCGACCTGGCCCGGCTGGTCAGCGAGCACGAGACGCTCGGCGAGGCGGTGCGCGCGCTGACGGCCGTCGCCCCCGAGGTGATCGCCTACGCCTGCACCTCCGGCAGCTTCGTCGGCGGGATCGCCGGGGAGCGCGCGATGTGCGAGGCGATGAGCCGCTCCGGCGCGGTGCCCGCGCTCACCACCTCCGGCGCGCTGCTCGCCGCGCTGACCGAGCTGGGCGTACGACGGCTCGCGCTGGTCACCCCGTACACCGTCTCGGTGACGCGGGTGCTGGAGGAGTACGTGGCCGAGGCGGGCGTCCAGGTCGCCGGGGTCGCGTTCATGGGGCTGACCCGGCACATCTGGCAGGTGCCGTACCGGGACGTGGTCGCCATGGCCCGGCGGGCGGTACGGCCCGGAGCCGCCGACGCCCTGTTCATCTCCTGCACCAACCTGCCCACCTACGACGTCATCCCCCAGCTGGAGGCCGAGCTGCGCCTGCCCGTCCTGTCGGCCAACCAGGTCACGATGTGGGCGGCGCTGCGCAGGCTGGGTACCCGAGCCGTTGGGCCCTATCAGACGCTGGTCCGTCATCCGGACGGAACGGCGCCGCGGGAGTGGCCCGTACTGCCGGAAGAACAGCAGGAAGGGTGGACATGACAGCGCTCGGAATCCTCTATCCGGGACACTCCGCGGAGGACGACTACCCGCGCATCGAACAGCTCCTCGGCAGCGACATCCGCCTGGACGTCGTCCACACCGACATCGGCGAGGACGCGCACAGGGAGGACGCGCTGCGGGAGATGGGATCGGCGCACCGGCTCGCGGCCGGAGTGGACGAACTCCGGCTCGCGGGCGCGGACGCGGTGGTGTGGGCGTGCACCAGCGGCAGCTTCGTGTACGGCTGGGAGGGCGCCCACCAGCAGATCCGTGACCTGGCCCGGGCGGCGGGGCTGCCTGCCTCCTCCACGTCCTTCGCGTTCGTGCACGCGGCACGGGAGCTCGGGGTACGGCGGGTGGCGGTCGGCGCCACCTACCCCGACGACGTGTCCCGGCTCTTCGCGGACTTCCTGCGAGCCGGAGGACTGGAGGTCACCGAGGTCCGCTCGTCGGGGATCGTCACGGCGGCGGAGGTGGGGACGTGGGGGGAGGAGGAGGTGCTCACGCTGGCGCGGACCGCGGACGCGGGGGACGCCGAGGCGGTGCTCCTGCCGGACACCGCCCTGCACACGGCGGCCCACCTGCCGCTGCTGGAGAAGGCGCTGTCCAAGCCGGTGCTCACGGCGAACCAGGTGACCGTGTGGGAGGGTCTGCGGCTGGCCGACCGCCGGGTGAACGAACCGGCGCTGGGCACCCTGTTCACCCGCCAGCCCATCGTCCAGGCCTGACGGACCGCGGACCAGGGGGCTCCGCCCCCTGGTCCCGGCGGGGCTCCGCGTCCGGGCCCGGGCCGGCGGGAATAACCGGAGCCCTCCTCCTGTTACCGCCCCCGTACAGCTCATGGTCGTGAACAGGAGGCTCTCACCGTGTCGGCAGACGAGATCCGGGGCACCACGCACGGGACCGCCCCCGTCCCCCTCTCCGTACTGGACCTGGTGACCGTGGGCACCGGCAGTACCGCCACCGACGCGCTGCGCACCGGCGTGCGCCTCGCACGGCTCGCCGAGGCGCGCGGGTTCCACCGGTACTGGGTCGCCGAGCACCACTCCATGCCGGGAGTGGCCTCCTCCTCGCCCGCCGTGATCCTCGCCCACCTCGCCGCGCACACCGAGCGCATCCGGCTGGGTTCGGGCGGTGTCATGCTGCCCAACCACGCCCCGCTCGTCATCGCCGAGCAGTTCGGCACGCTGGAGGCGATGGCCCCGGGACGGGTCGACCTGGGCCTCGGCCGGGCGCCGGGCACGGACGGGGCCACCGCGGCCGCCCTGCGCCGCACCCAGACCCTCAACGAGGGCGCCGACGACTTCCCGCAGCAGCTCGCCGAACTCACCCGGTTCCTGGACGACGACTTCCCCGACGGGCACCCCTACGGACGCATCCACGCCATCCCCGGGCCCGTGCAGAGCACCAGCCCCGGCGGCGTGCAGTCACCGCACCGGCCGGTCGTCTGGCTGCTCGGCTCCTCCGGCTTCAGCGCCCGGCTCGCCGGCATGCTCGGGCTGCCGTTCGCCTTCGCCCACCACTTCTCCGCGCAGAACACCATCCCGGCCCTGGACCTCTACCGCGAGTCCTTCCGGCCGTCCGCCGTCCTCGACGAGCCCTACGCCCTCATCGGCGTCTCCGCGCTCGCCGTGGACGAGGAGCGCGAGGCCCGGCGCCAGGTGCGGGCCGGCGCGGTGAACATGCTGCGGCTGCGCACCGGGCGGCCCGGCCTGTTCCCGGACCCGGACGAGGTAGAGAACCACGAGTTCTCCCCGATGGAGGAGGAGTTCGTGCGGTCCTGGACCGCCAACATCGTGCACGGCACCGCCGACGAGGTGCGCGCGGGTCTCGACGACCTCCACAAGCGCACCGGCGCCGACGAGCTGATGCTCACCACCCACGCCCACCGCGGTGAGCTGCGGCTGCGCTCCTACGAACTGATCGCCGACGCCTACGGCTTGCCGACCGGGGTCTCCGCGTAGGTCCGGGTGTCCAGCAGCTCGGAGATGCGGTCCGGTGCCACCGGCCGGGAGTAGAGCCACCCCTGGCCGGTGTCGCAGCCGATGTGCCGCAGCCGCGAGGCCTGCGCCGAGGTCTCGACGCATTCGGCGGTGACGGTCAGGCCCAGCCGGTGGGCCAGCTGGATCATGGCCTCCACCACGACCTCGTCGGCGGGGTTCGGGCGGTCGCCCGGGTCGTCGTACTGGAAGCCCCGGACGAAGGAGCCGTCCAGTTTGAGGACCGACACCGGGAGCCGGCTGAGGTAGGCGAGGTTGGAGTAGCCGGTGCCGAAGTCGTCGATGGCGATGCGGACGCCCATGTCGCTGAGGGCCTGGAGGGCCTGCAGCGGCCGGCCGGCCGAGCCCATCACCGCCGACTCCGTCAGCTCCAGCTGGAGCAGATGCGGTGCCAGACCGGTCTCGGCGAGGGTCTCCGCCACGTCCGCGACCAGGTCGGAGTCCCAGACCTGGCGCACGGCGACGTTCACGCTCACGAAGATCGGCGGCTCGCCGGGGTGGTCGAGCTGCCACCGGCGCGCCTGGCGGCAGGCGGTGGTCAGGGCCCAGCGGCCGAGCGGGACGATCGAGCCGTCCTCCTCCGCCAGTGCGATGAACCGATTCGGCGTCAGGGTGCCGAACTGCGGGTGGTTCCACCGGACCAGGGCCTCGACCCCGCTCAGCCGGCCGTCGCCCATGCCCACCAGCGGCTGGTACTCCAGCACGAACTCGCCGCGTTCGATGGCCGGGCGGAGGGTCGAGGAGAGCGCCTGCCGGGTGACCAGGTGGGCGTTGCGCTCCGGGTCGAAGAGGGTCCAGCGGGACTTGCCGTCCGCCTTCGCCCAGTAGAGGGTCGTGTCGGCGGCCTGCATCAGGCCGGTGGCCGTCGTACCCGCCGCGTGGCGCTCCACCACCCCGATCGAGGCCGACAGCGAGAGCCGCTGGCCGGCCAGGTCGAACGGCGCCTGGAGAGCCGCCAGCGCCGACTCGGCCAGATCGGCCAACTGTTCCGTGCCCGTCGAGTCCTCGACCAGCAGGGCGAACTCGTCGCCGCCGAGCCGGGCCACCAGCGGCGCTCCGGCCCGCGCGAAGCCGGCGTCGTCGGCGATCCGGGTCAGCCGTTCGGCGACGGCGGCCAGCAGCCGGTCGCCCACCCGGTGGCCGAGGGTGTCGTTGACCGCCTTGAAGCCGTCGAGGTCCAGGTAGCACAGGCCGATGCGGCCGGTACCGCTCTGCTCGTAGGACTCCGCCTCCAGCGCGGCGGAGAGGCGTTCGAAGAACAACGTCCGGTTGGGCAGCCGTGTCACCGGGTCGTGCATCTGCAAGTGCCGCAGCCGGGCCTGGAGTTCGCGGCGGGCGCTGATGTCGGAGACCGACAGCAGCACGCCCGGGGTGTCCTTCGCCAGCGGGGAGACGGTGACCTGGACCCAGAGGGAGTGCCCGTCGGGGTGCTTGATCCGCCGGGCGCAGCGCAGCTTGGCCTGCCGGCCGCGCAGCACCTCGCGGTAGGCGTGCCAGGTGCGGGCGTCGGAGGCCAGGTCCACCAGGTCCGCGGCGATCCGCCCGGTCAGGCCGGCCGGGTCGGCGCCGATCAGGGTGCCGAACGCCGCGTTGGCGGTGGTGACCAGGCCCGCGCGGTCGACGACGGCCATGGGGAGGGCGGCGGCCGTGAAGACGTGCTCGTACGTCGCCGGATCCGGCGTGTCGACCGCCGTCCCCGTCGTCCGCGCAGTCCCGGTCGCCGGTGTCGTCCCCGTTGTCTCGCCTGTCTTCGGGTCGGTCGTCTCGTCGTACGACTTCCGACAGGTGTTGTCACTCTCTGTGACGGCGGACCGGTCGAGGTCTGCCGCGGGCGTCGGCCCTTCGGACGTTCCGCTCACCGCTCGCTCCCGCAGTGCACTCGATCTCTGTCCGTGCAGGAAAGTGTGCCGATCATAGAGGCTGGCCCGAGGGCCTTCCAGCCACTGTCCAGTGTCCATGATGAAGCACCGGTTCTGACAGATCGTTTCTGCCCGCACCTGGACGGGTTCTTGAGTCGTTTGGCCACTTGTGACGTTCCGTGAGTTTCTCGGGGTGTCGGCCGTTCGGGTCCCTCACTCTTCTGGTGCAGATAAACAGGTCATAAAATGACAAATGCGCACAGGCTGGGTGGCGGTGTCCCGCGAACCGCCCCGGAGGTCCTTCCGTGCCGCGTCTCCTGCTGCGCAGCACCGCCGCCGTGTTCACCACGATGTCGGCGCTCGTCGCAACGACCATCCTGACCGGACCGTCGGTCGCCGAGCCGTTCTCCACGGCCCCCTGCGCCCTGCACCGCACCGACGCGCACCACTCCGAGGGCGTCGACACCTGGAACGCCGGCTACACCCGACCCACCCGTCCGCTCTCGGCCGTGATGGTGTTCCTCTCCTTCCCGGACGCGCCCCCGCGCACCACCCCGGCGGAGCTGGCGGCCGATCACTTCCCGGCCACCAGCCGCTACTTCGAGCAGGCCTCCTACGGGAAGTTCACCATCCGGCCGCATCCGCTGACGCACTGGCTGCGGATGCCCCGGCCGTCGGCCGCCTACGGGATGAGGCGCGACTGGAGCCTGGCGCTGCGGGCCGCCTACCTGCGGGACGCGTTCGCGGTGGCCGACCCCGAGGTCGACTTCTCGCGCTACGACGTCGTGTACTTCGTGGCCGACCCGGACGCGCCCGGCGTGGACTCCGACGCCACGAAGGTCGTCAACCTGGACGTCCCGGTGCACGTCGACGGCACGGACGTCCGCCGGGTCGTCACCGTCTTCGAGCGGCATCCGCCGGACCGGCTGGTTCTCGCCCATGAGACCGGGCACGTCTTCGATCTCCCCGACCTCTACCACCGGCCGGTGGACGGCAAGGGCGACTGGGACACCTACGTCGGCGACTGGGACCTGATGGGCAGCCAGTTCGGGCTGTCCCCGGACCTCTTCGCCTGGCACAAGTGGAAACTCGGATGGCTGGATCCGCGCCAGGTGGTCTGCGTGCAGGGGGCCGGCCCGAGCCGGCTGACCCTGGAGCCGCTGTCCGCCGGACCGGGGGCACCGGCACGGGGCGCCGCGGGCGCGCCGGCGTTCGGGCTCGGCGACGGCACCAAACTGGCGGTGGTGCGCACCGGGCCGGACACCGTGCTGGCCTTCGAGGCGCGGGGTACGTCCGGAAACGACAGCGCGGCCTGCCGGGAGGGCGTCCTCGTCTACCGGGTCCGCGACGAGACGGCCTCCGGCAGTGGCCCGATCGAGGTGATCGACGTGCATCCGCGCACCGAGGCCTGCTGGGAGAACTCCGTCTACCCGCCGCTGGCCGACGCGCCGGTCGCCCTCGGCGAGAGCTTCACCGTCCCGGGGGACGGCGTACGGGTCGAGGTGGAGGGGCGTACGGCGTCCGGCGCGTGGAATGTGAAGATCACACCGGGGGAGCTGGACTGACCCGAGGGCGGCGGCCGGGCCGACGGGTTCCGGCACCGGGAAACACGAGAGGCCAAGCTCACAGGAGCTTGGCCTCTCGCCTTCTTCGCGTGCGCCGCCAGGGACTCGAACCCCGGACCCGCTGATTAAGAGTCAGCTGCTCTAACCAACTGAGCTAGCGGCGCCTGCTGACGTCGTAGACATTAGCATCCTGATCGGCGGGAGGAAAAATCGATATCCGCACCGCCGAGCGGGCCGCCCGCACCGCGGCCCAGAGCAGGACCTCCGGCCCGGGCAGCCACGGGTGCCGGGTCTCCGGGGCGACCAGCCAGCGCGTGCCGGCCGGGGCCGGGGACGGGTCGGCCCGCAGGGCCGGGACGGTCACCGCGTCGCCGGTGCCGTGGCACAGCAGCGACGGTACGGCCTGGCCCCGGCCGCCCCACTCCTCCCAGTCCAGCAGCGACGGCAGCCGGGCGGCGGTGCCGGGGGCCGCGAACAGGAGCATCCGGCCCCGGAACACCGCGACCGGCCCGGAGCCCGGCCCCTCCTCCCACAGCCGGTCCAGCATGCGGCGGCCGAACACCGCCGGGGTGTTCACCACGTCGAACACGGCGCCGCAGGGCAGCACGACCGGGGCCTTCGGGCGCTCCTCCCAGAGGGCGAGCGTGCTTCGCGGATACGTTCCTGCCGAGGCGAGCCAGGCGGCTCCGTCGGAAGTGACCCCGACGGCGTCGGTGCGGTCGCCGGGGCCGTGCGGGGACGTCTCGTACGGTTCGCTGGTCATGGGAGATTGATACCGAGCGTGCGTCGGCGCTCGCGGTGAGTTGCGGAAAACCGGGACGGGGTGCGGCCGAGCGGGTATCTTGCCCGCCTGGCAACCACCTGGCATATGCCGGACGTGGCGGACACCGCCCCGCCGGACCGCTAGACGGGCTCCGCCGGCTCCGCGTCCTCGCTGCCCTTCAGCAGGTCACGGCCGAACTCCACCATCTTCTTCGCGTAGTCCTCGGTCCACTCGGCCCGCGCGGCGATGTCGGCCGGGGTCAGGCGGTCGAAGCGGCGCGGGTCGGCGAGCTGGGCGGCGGCCATCGCCTGGAACTCCACCGCCCGGTCGGTCGCCACCCGGAACGCCTGGGTCAGCTCGGTCGCACGGGTCAGCAGCGCCCCGGGGTCGTCCAGCGACTCCAGTCCGAAGAAGTGCTCCGGATCGGCGACCGCTGCGACCGGCTCGAAGAGCAGGTGCGCGGGGCGTAGCCGCGGTTCGTTCCGACGCGGCGTGGGCTCCGCCATGTCTGGTCCTCCTCGTACGGTTCTGTGCCTACGGCTCGACGGCCACCGTCCATTCTCTCGCGCCCACGCAACCCCACCCCAAGGCCACCGCCCGACTCCCCGCGCACGGGATCCCCGGGAGGTGGGCTGCTCGGTGAGATTGGCCGGAATCACGTGATTGGTATCTCACTCCTGAAAGGCTGAGATCACCCGATTTATTAAGAAGTGCCTGTAACGGAAGGTAGGGCCGTGTTCGGCGCACATCTCCTGCCCGGTATGCGAGTCCTCAAGGTGCGGCGTATCAGTCGTGACACCGAGGACAGTTCCGCCCTGCTGCGCCAAGGTGAGGAGTTGGACCGGGCCACCGTCGCATCCCGGTTCACCATTGCCGGAGACGTCGTGGACATCTGTGTCTCCGGCGCCGTCAACCTGGACGATCGACCGAAGCTGGGCCGGTGGATGAAAGACCCGCTCTGGCACGAGTGGGACACGATCATGGTCGCATCACTGGACCGGATCACCAGAGATCAGCATCACTGGGACAGGTTCGCCGAGCGCTGCCACAAAGGTGGCAAGGAGATTGTCTGCCTCGATGACCCGAGCCTGGACATTCACACGCCCACGGGCCGGATGATCGCGTACATCAAGGCAACTCAGGCGCAGGAGTACCGCGAAGCCATTGTGAAGAAGCGTCGGAGCCAGACGCAGTATTACCGGGACGCGAACCTGTGGGGCGGCGGTACATGGCCCTTCGGCTATCGGCCGATCGGCACGGACCACTACGGCAAGCAGCGGTTCAAGCTCGCGATCGACCCGGTGACTGGCCCCCTCGTCCGGGAAGCGTACGAACGTATCGCGGAGCAGGGATGGTCCATGGGCCGGCTCTGCACCGAGTGGAACGCTCGCCCGCGCCATCTCGAGGACTGCGCCGACCAGGAGAAGGAGACGCCGTGGTGCGACTGCCCGCGCGGTGTCCTGACCTCGCGGGACCACCAGCGGAGCAGCAACGCCCAGGAGGAGAGGGCGGGCGTCAGGACGCACGTCAAGGGGACCAGGTGGAGCACGTCCACTCTCGGCAAGATGCTGAAGAAGCCCACGCTCAAGGGCGTGGCCATGCACAGGGGTGAGCCGCTCCTCAGGGACGGGACGCCCGTCCGTTGGGCCGATCCGATTCTGACGGACGAGGGGAGTCCTGTACTGCCCGTGCGGCATGAAGATGTACGAGAACAGTTCCCAGGTGACCCTGCGGACCGGTGGGGCCAAGAAGCACCGGTACTTCCGCTGTGCCTCCTGGTCCAACGGCCGAGCGTGCCGATTCTCCACGTCGTGGCCACAGGAGGAGATCTACCGGGCTGTGGAGGAGTCGTTCCTCTCCAGGGCGGGAGACCAGTGCATCACTGAGCACTCGTACGTCCCCGGCAAGGACAACAGGGCTCGGATCAAAGAGCTGGAAGCAGCGATGGAGAACCTTTCCCAGGCCATTGCCCAGGCCTCCTCGTCAGTCGCCGTCACAGCGCTCACCGCGACGCTGGAACGTCATGCCACCAACCTGGCGACGCTTGGGGAGGAACCCTTCGTCCCCGGCCGCTGGGAGGAGACGAGCACGGGCCGGACCTACCGTGAGGAGTGGGAGCAGATGGCCGAATGGACCGAGCGCGGCCCGTTCCTCCGCAGAGCCGGCTTCCGGATCTTCCTCGTGGGCAGTCCCAAGATCGGGCTGTCCATCGGTCTCGTCACGCCGAGGGACCTGCAGGACCGGACGAGCGGTGCTCGGCAAGGCAGCTGGGTGTCGGGCGACGGCGAAGAGTACGAGCAGGCCGTCCTCGCGGCTTTCCGTAGCTTGCACGGCGAGCCGGCCGCGGTGACCGATCTGGGGAGAGCCGGGAGGGCCGCGCATCCTGGTGGCACTCCTGTGATCAGTTGATCACGGACATCGTGCCCCGGGGTGTGGCGATCCGCCTGACCCCGGTTGTCTCCGCGCCTGTCTCCGGAAATCTGCCGAGGGGCTCGTCCCGTTTTCGGTTCGACGAGGGCGTGTGGGCCCCTGCCCACCCACACGAGCTTCGGCAGCACCCGAGCGCACGAGCTTTCACAGCTGGTGTGACGGCGTCCCTGGAGCGACCGTCTGTGCGTTGCAGCAGCTCAGGGACGCCAGGACACGCGGTGTTCCAGCAGGTGGAGGTAGGTGGTGAACATCGCCTCCCAGCCGTCCGGGAACTTCACCAGGGTTCCGAGCTGGACGGGTTCCGTCGACGGGTAGTCGTCCAGGAGGTCGGGGACGCCGGCGCGGCAGACCACGACGCAGGCCTGACGGTGCCGGGAGGTCAGCACGCACAGGCGGCCGGTCTCCAGGTGGAAGGCGGTGGCGTCGGGGCGGCCGGAGAGCGGGTGCAGGACGACCGTCACGTCGTACTCGCGGCCCTGGAGGCGGTTCGCCGTGTCCACGGTGACGTCTCTCACCCCCAGCTCCGCCAGGGCCGCGCGGACCGCCGCCGCCTGGTCCCGGTGGGCGGTGCCGACGGCGATCCGGTCGGCGGTGAGGGGGGACGGATCGGGCGAGCGTTCGGACAGGGCCGCTCCGCCCCGGTCCAGGAGCCTTCGCACCACCGTCGCCACCGCGCGGACCGCCTCCGGGTCGGTGCGCGGGGTGTGCCGGGCGGGCAGCTCCAGCAGGCCCCAGCCGGACTCCGCCGCCTCGTCGATCACCCGGTCGGGCCCGGAGCCGTCGGAGCGGACGGCGAAGGACAGCCGCCGGTCGCCGTGGCCGGTGCCGCTGCGGAACGGGGTGTACGGGTAGAACGCGCGGGAGACCAGCGGGGCGGCGGAGGCGGGCAGCCGCCAGGAGACCGGGAGCCGGTGCTGGGGCAGGCCCGGGTTGTGGGCGAGGAGGGTGGAGACCGCCGACGCCGACGGGTCGTACGACAGGCCCGCCCACTGCTCGCTGCCCACCGTCGCGAACGGGTCCAGCTGGCCCGGGTCGCCCACGAACAGCGCCCGTTCGAACAGGCCGGCCACGGCCAGCAGCGAATCCGAGCGCATCTGGTACGCCTCGTCGACGATCGCGTGCCGCCAGGGCTCGTCCACCGTGACGTGCGCCCACTTCGCGGCCGTGGACAGCACCACCGGCGCCTCACGCAGGTCGGCCGCCTTCGCCGACTTGCGGACGTTCGGCAGGCCGTCCAGCGCCTTGTCGTAGGGATCCGCGTCACTGCTGTGCAGCCGGCCGACCGGCAGCTCCGGGTCCTTCTCGGCGAGCCGCAGGACCAGGTCGTCGACCTGCGCGTTGGTCTGCGCGACCACCATCAGCGGGCGGCCCGCGGCGGCCAGTTCCAGGGCGGCGCGGACCACCAGCGTCGACTTGCCCGCGCCCGGCGGGGAGTCCACCACCACGCCCCGGTCGCTGCCGTGCAGGGTGTCGTGGAGGATCGCGTCGGTGGCGCGGCCGGCGGCCGCACCCGGGTCGAAGCCGGTGTCGGCGGTCACAGCACGTCCTCCTCGGTCACCGCGTCGGCCGTCTCCGCCGCGGCCTCGCCCGGCGGGCCGCCGTGGGTCCACGGGGTCGCCTCGGGGTCGGGCAGCTTCGCCCCGCCGCGCTGCTCGTGTTCGAACAGGGTCCAGGTGAGCCGGTCGCCCTTCTCCGGGACCGACCCCGCCTCCGGCTCCTTGCCCCGGCCCATCCTGTCCAGGACCCGGAGCACCAGGACCCCCTCGGTCTCGTACCCGACGAACTCCATGGACTGCGGTTTGCCGCCCAGCGAGCGGTAGGCCTTCACGCGCTCCCCGAGATGCGGCCGGTCCTCCGTGCGCACGGTCACCAGTGGGCGCGGGCTGGGCCGCTTGCCCTCGCTGTGGGCCATGACGACATCGAGGACCTCGCCCGCGAACGCCTCCCCGGTCAGCCGTCGCCCCGCCATCACCAGCGGGTCGTCCAGCGCCTCCTGGGCGTCGAGGCGGGCCTGCTCGCGCTCACGGGTGGCCAGCTTGTTGGCGGCGGTGACCGCGTCGTCGCGGCGCGGCTGCGGCGGCTCACCGGCCAGCACCCGGTCCCGGTGGCCGGTGAACGACCAGCGGTCCCGGGTCCACCGCTCCTCGGCCCGGGCGCCCTCCGGGAGCCCGCGCAGCAGGTCCAGGCCCTGCCAGACCGCGTCCCAGGTGGGCCGCGTCCGGCTCGCGACCAGGTCGCGGATCTCCCGCTCGGCGGCGGTGAGGATCGCCAGCCGGTCGTCGGCCTGGAGACCGTCCTCGGCCCCCGCCAGCGCGGTGCGGGCGCGGTCGTACCGTTCGAAGGCCGGCGCCAGCAGCTTGTTGTCGAACGCCGGGTCGGTGGCCGGGCCGGCCGGCGGGCACAGCAACTGCCCGTCGCCGTCCCGCGCGAGCTCGGCCACCCGCGCGGCCGCGGCGCCGGTACTTCCCTCGGGCGGGGCGATCCAGGCGAGCAGCGCGCCCAGGTGCTGGTCCTCGACGCCGGACTGCCCGGTCGCCCAGTGCCGGGAGAGCAGGTCGGTCATGGCGAGGAGGAGGGAGGAGCCGGGGACGCGGGCGCGCTCGCCGAAGTGGGTGAGCCAGCGGCCGAGCAGCGGCACCCGGGGCGGGGCCGGGTAGGGCGTCTCCGGGTCCTGCTCGGCCGTGCGCCGGAAGCGCGTCGAGCGTCCCAGCAGCCGTACGTACTCGATGCCCGCGCGGCCCGGGACGATCAACTGGGGTGCGTCGGCGCAGAGTTCCACCTCGGCCTTGACCCGCTTGCCGGTCTCCGGATCGGTCTCCGTGCGCTCGGCGGCCTCGACGGAGTCGGCGTAGGACTCCAGGTGGGGCAGGACGACGTCGGCGAGCTCGGCGAGGAACGCGAACCGCAGGTCGCGGTCGCGCGGCTGGGGTACGACCAGCAGCCGCGGGGCGTCCCGGTCGGTGCCGACCAGGGCGCCGAGGGGCGCGCCCGCCTCGCCCGAGGTGGTGAGCGGCACGAGGACGAGGGGGTGTGCGGACAGGTGCCGGTGGCGGACGGTGGCGGCGGGCTGCGCGGTGCCCGTGCTCACGGCCTCGAGACGGGCGAGGGTGGTGATCAGGGACACATGACCCCCTGGGCGGCGAGCGCCTCGGCACGCAGGGCCGCCGCCCGGCGCAGGGTGGCAACCGCCGGGTCGTCCGGGTCGCCGCTGTCGCCGCGCGCCGCGGACAGGACGTCCTCGACGGTGGTCAGTGCGCCCAGTTCGGCGCGGACCGCGCGGCCGAGGGTGGTGACCTCGTCGGCCGCGCGGGAGCGCTGCCGGCAGTGGAAGGCCAGTTCGCAGGCGGACAGGCACTCGGGCGCGTACGTCGCCGGGACCGCGTCGACGGCCGCCGCCAGCCGCTCGGTGGGCAGTCCGGGGGCGAAGCAGGTGCCCTCCGGGAGGGTGTCGGCGATGTCCTGGATGCGGGTCAGCCGGGTCAGCTGGCGTGCGGTGACCGCGCGCTGCTTGCGGACGTCGACGGCGGCCGCGGTGGGCAGGTTGGAGAAGTCCTTGGGGCAGACCAGCAGCACGTCGTGGCGGACCCGTGGGGCGGGGTCGAGCCGGGACGCGACCTCCTCCAGGGCCAGTACGTACACCGCGGCCTGCCGGGCGGCCGCCCCGACCTTCGCCGGGTCCGCGGAACCGTCCAGCATGGGGAAGGACTTGATCTCGACGACCGTCCAGCTGCCGTCGGGGTGCACGACCACCGCGTCCGGCTCCAGGAACGCCGGTGAGCCGGCCACCTGGAGGGCCAGCATCGGGTGGTCGAGGAGAACCCAGCCGCCCGCGCCGCCCTGCCCCGTGCCGTCCGCGCCGCCCGCCGTGGCGGCCTCGCGCAGTGCCAGGGCCGTGCGGGCCGTACGGCCCTCGGGGCCGATCGCGGTCAGGTCGGGCACGGTGGCGCCGTCGGCGGGCTCGGCGCCCGGGTCGAGATGCCTGCGCACCAGCCGCAGCAACTCCGCGCCGCCGTCCGCCTTCACCTTCGCCTCGAAGGCGTTGCCCCGGGTCAGCGCGAACTGGGACTGGCCGAAGGCGGACGGTGAGCCGAGGGCGCCCGCCAGCGCGGTCTTGTCCACCCCGGCGCCGTCCAGGATCGCCCGCCGCCTGCACCCCGGGTTCGCGGCGAGCGCCGCGAGGGCACGCGCGTCGAGGGCCTTCGCGGGGACGTCGGGGCCGCGCAGCTCAGCGAGCCGGTGCCGGAGCGCCGTCCCCGGCGTCGGTGGGGGAGGCGTCCGGTTCGGCTCCGGGGGCGAGCCGGGACTCGCGCTGCGATGGAATTCGCTCACCCGCCGAAGTCTGGCATCCGCCACTGACATTCGGGGAAACCGTGTCTCCCGAGCGGGCCGCGACCAGTGAGGTGCCCCGGACCAGCCGGCTCCGGACGGCGCCCGCGGCCCGCGTCACGTACGGCTCGAGCAGGTAGCCGACGCCCATGACGAACACACCGGCGACCGCGTCCAGGAGGTAGTGGTTGGCCGTGCCCATGACCACGAGTGCGGTCAGCAGCGGATAGGCCACGCCGAGCACCTTGGTCAGGCGGTTGCCGCCGTGCCGCCAGAGCATGACCCCGCACCACAGCGCCCAGCCGCAGTGCAGGCTCGGCATCGCCGCGTACTGGTTGGTCATGCCGCCGAGTCCGCGCGGGGCGCTGGCGTCACCGCCCCACCAGCCGTACGAGCTGTACTGCGCCATGGTGTCGACGAAGCCGTACTTCGCCGCCAGCAGCCGGGGCGGGCAGGTGGGCAGCAGCGTGAAGCCGATCAGGCCTATGAAGGTGGACGTCATCAGCCAGGTGCGGGCCCGCCGGTAGATTTCGGCGCGCCTGCGGAACAGGAAGACCAGGATCAGCGGGGTGACCACGTAGTGCAGTGAGGCGTACCAGAAGTCGGCCGGAACACCGAGCCAGGCCTCGCGCGTGAACAGGCGGTTCAGCGGGTGCTCGGCGTTGAGGCGCAGGGTCTTCTCGATGCGCAGCACGGCCAGGCCGTGGTCGACGGCGGCCGAGGTGTCGCCCCGTGCGAGCAGGCGGCCGGCCGTGTAGCAGGCGTACACCAGCAGGATCAGCGGCAGCTCGGTCCACCAGCGCAGTCGGGTCGGCACGGTCACCTCGGTGCCCGGTTTCTCGGTCTGCGGCATCCGACTGCCTCCCCCTTCTCGTCCCTCGTCCGCGCGGCACCCGACGGGCCGACCGTGACACTTTACGTTGCGCGCATTCCCGCCCATGCGGGGCGCTCAGCCCTCAAAGACGCCGGGGCCGCCCGCCGGGTTGCCCGATCCCGGCGCGTTCCGGGCGTCTTCCCCGGGTGGGCGATGATGGAGGGGTCCCGCTTGTGAATTTCTCCCGAAGGGTTCGTCCTCCATGGCACCGCGCATCCTGCTGGCCCGGCACGGACAGACCGAGTGGTCGCTGTCCGGCAAGCACACCGGCAGGACCGACGTACCGCTCCTGGAGGAGGGCCGGCGGGGGGCCAAACTGCTCGGTGAGCGCCTGCACCGGCCGCCGTACGACGGCCTCGCGGACGCCGAGGTGCGCACCAGCCCGCTGGCACGCGCGCGTGAGACGTGCGAACTCGCCGGGTTCGGCGACCGGGCGGAGCGCTGGGACACGCTCATGGAGTGGGACTACGGCGTGTACGAGGGGCTGACTCCGGCGGAGATCCAGGCGGCCCGGCCGGGCTGGCTGATCTGGCGCGACGGTGTTCCCGGGGGCGAGACGACGGCCGAGGTCACCGCGCGCGCGGACGAGGTGGTGGCCTGGGCGCGCGCCGCCGACCGGGACGTGCTGGTCTTCGCCCACGGGCACGTACTGCGGTCGATCGGGGCGCGGTGGCTGGGCCTGCCGCTGGACTTCGCGGCACGGATCCGCCTGAACCCGACGTCACTGTCGGTGCTGGGGTGGGCCTACGGTGAACCGGCGATCGAGAGCTGGAACGACCTGGGACACCTGGCGGGCTGACGGCGCCCCGTCAGGGGCGCCGGGGGTCCCGGCCGAGAGCGGGGGGAGGAGCCGCGCGATCGGCTCCCACGCGCACGAGGGCGCACCCGCACCCGGGCCCCGCACCCGCGCGACTGCCTGTCGGCCCTACACGCCCCGCGGGGTCGACGCGTGCCGGTCCAGGAACTCCTGGACCCCGCTTGCCCGCCTGTGCGGCAGCAGCACCCGGGCCGTCCCCGCCAGCATCCCCTGGATGCGCGAGGACTGGACCTGGTCCAGCAGCTTCAGGACCCGCAGGCCCGCCAGCGCCGCCTCGTCCGGACGCCCGCCGCGGGCGAGGTCGTCCGCGAGTTCCGCCGTGTACAGCGCGATGTTCCTCGTGAAGTGCGGATCCTGCAGTTCGGCGGCCCTGCGGGCATGGCGCGCGGCCCGCCGCCAGTCGCCCAGCGTGGACCAGCACTGCGCCTCCAGGCCCTCCAGTTCGGCCTCTCCGTAGAAGCTCATCCACTCGGGGTCGGCGTCCGAGTGGCCCCGCTCGAAGAGGGCCTGGGCCCGGACCAGGGCCTGCTCGCAGCCGGTGCGGTCGGCGAGCCCGGCCCAGCCGCCCGCCTCCCGCAGCGCGAGCAGGGACATCAGGCGGGCCGAGCCGAGCGGCCGGCCGACCCGTTGGGCGGCCTGTGCCGCCCGCACCGCCTCTCTCGGCCGTCCCGCGTCCCGGGCCAGGAACGCCGTGTTGCAGAAGGCGTGCGCCTCCAGCCCCGGGTCCCCGGTCATCCGGGCCGTCGCGAGGGCCTCGGCGTAGTGCGAGCGGGCATCGTCGAAGCGGCCGGAGTCGTGGGCCAGCCAGCCCACCGAGATGGCCAGTTCACCGGCGCCCGAGTGCAGGCGGTCGGCGGTCGTCTGCCGGGTCGCGCCGGCGTCGAGCAGCGCGTACGCAGCGCGCAGCGGAGCCGCCGCACGCCGGTACAGACCGTCCGCGCCGTGCCGGTCGTCGAGCAGCCGGATCCGCCGTACGGCCTCTTCCAGGGCGGCCGCGTGCGAGGACCCGGCACGGTGTACCGGCCGGTCCGCCGCCACGGCGTCGATGGTGGACCCCAGGGGGCCCAGCGTGGCGGCGGCCACCGTGGCGCCTCCGCCGGTCATGAATAGGCGACGCAGCACGTCGCTCTCCTCGTAGTTGTCGTGCGTCTCGTACGTGTCCTGCGGGTGATGCGTGTCCTGCGGTTGAAACCTGTCCTTCGGGTCGTACGGCTCGACCGGCTCGCGCGTCTCACCGACGACGAGGGCGAGCGGGCCGTCCTCCGACGGCCGTGAGCCGCGTCCCCGGACGGCCGAGCGAGGCGCGAAGCCGAGGTCGGCGAGCGTGCGACCGGGGAACATGTGCAGGAACACCCGTTCGTACGCGTAGTTCGGGCAGCGGATCTCACCCGCCTCGACCCGGCCGATGTAGCGCGCGTCACAGCTCACCCGCTCGCCGATCTCGCGGGCGGCGCGCCGGACCAGCCCGGCGAACTCGGCCGGCGAGTGCCGGCCGCGTAACTGCCGGAAGGTGTGGTTCGGCCGTACCGGCCGATCGGGCTGCGACGAGGTCGTGATGGACGACGCCATGGCCGGGTCCTCTCGTGCGAACCGTCGAACCATGCCGGACTCGTACTGAGTTGTCCGAGTGGACCCCTGATCCCGGCGGGCAAGAACGTACCTGCTGTGTCGGACCGGTGACGCTGGGTTTGGCTACAAACCGGATATCTCATGCACGATCTGCCATGAACTGCCATCCTTTGCGGCTGACTTCCGCCGTAGCCGTTGACGCGGTGGCGCGTTGGACCTCGCGGACGGCAATGGGGCTGCGCGGTGGAGGCCGGGATGGAGACCAGCCAGAGCAACGATCCTTGTACGCCGCCGCCGGATCCGGTGGCGGACGACACGGGGTGCGACCTCGTGACGGTACCGGCCCGGCAGGGCCTGGAGGCGGTCGACATCCTGCGCCGGGGAGCCGCGGACGCGGTGGGACCGGTGCTCCACGACGACGGATGCGACACCCTCGGCTTCGTGGTGCCGGCCGGTACGGCGGCCTGCTGGGACGTTCCCGGAAGCACCTGCACCGGGACCGAGGGGCGCGGGCTGCGGCTCAACCCCGACCCGCCCGTGGAGGGCTCCGACTGGCTGCTGCCGCCCGGTGAGGCCGACCTGGCGACGGACCCGGCTGTGCTGCGCCGGGCGCTCGGGGAGGCGGCCCGGCTGATCGAGGCCGCTGACGGCTGCTGCTGAATTCCCGGCACGGCCACGGCCTGCGAAAATGGCGCAATGGGCAAGTCCAGGAACGCACGGCGCCGGTCGGCCGCCGCCGAGGCGGTCGTCGAGACGGTCGACGGCGGCCTCGCCCAGCTGATACCCGACCCCGAGCGCGGCCGCGCGTGGACCCTGCTCATCGACGGCGCCCCCCAGTCGCACGTCGATCTCGACGACCCGGCCTACCTCTCGTTCGAGTACCAGCGCCGCCTCGGCCATGTGATCGACCTGGTCGCACCGCCGGGCCGACCCGTGCAGGCGGTGCACCTGGGGGGCGGGGCGTTCACGCTGGCGCGGTACGCCGCGGCGACCCGGCCCCGGTCCACGCAGCAGGTCGTCGAACGGGACGCGGCCCTCGTCCAACTGGTGCGGCGGGAGCTGCCGTTGGATCCGAACGCGCGGATACGGGTGCGGTCCGTCGACGCCCGGGAGGGGCTGGGCAAGGTGCCGCGTGGGTGGGCGGACCTGGTCATAGCGGATGTGTTCAGCGGGGCACGCACCCCGGCGCACCTGACGTCCACGGAGTTCCTCGACGAGGTGCGCGGCGTGCTGCGGCCGGGGGGAACGTACGCGGCGAACCTCGCGGACGGTCCGCCCCTCGCGCACCTGAGAGCGCAGATCGCCACCGCCGGGGCGCGGTTCGCCGAGGTGGCGGTGGTGGCGGACGCGGCGGTCTGGCGGGGGAAACGCTTCGGCAACGCGGTGCTGGTGGCCGCCGACAGCCCGCTGCCGGTCGCCGAGCTGACCCGGCGCTGCGCGTCCGACCCGCACCCGGGACGGCTCGAACACGGCCGGGCGCTGCGGGACTTCACCGGCGGCGCGGCCGCCGTGACCGACGCCGTGGCGGTGGCCTCGCCCTCCCCGCCGCCCTCCGTCTTCCGGTGAGGCCGCGGGAACGCTCCCGCGGTCGTCAGTACGTCTCGACCTGTACCTGCGGCGGACCGTCGTGCCAGGTGCAGAACACCGAGACCCGGTCCGTGCTCCGGCTGAACTCGATGCGGATCCAGGTCTCCGTCTTCCACACCTGCATCGACCAGCCGGTGCCCGGTGTCGCCGAGACCAGGGTCGCGCCGGTGTCGCCCAGGTCGAAGACGGCCCGGCCGCCGTCGGTGTCGTAGGCCTTGACCGCACCGGACGCCGCCGGGGCGGACGGGGCCGGGGTGGACCTCGGAGCGCGGGCGGGCGCCGGGGCCGATGCGGAGGCCGTCGCCGACGGACGCGACGGGACGGTGGGCGAGGGGTCCGGCGGACGGGACGTGGCCGGCGCGAGCGGTTTGGAACCCCGCGCCGTCGGGGCGTCGTCCACCGCCGTGATCGGAAGAGCGCGCGGCGGATCGTAGGCGGTGCCCGCCATCACCGTGTGGACCCCCCACCACGACAGCGTGACCGCCGCGCCCGTGGCGAGCAGCCAGGCCAGTACGTGTACGAGTCCTCTGCGCATCGCGGCCCATACTGCCTCAGCGGCACCGCCCCGCGCACCCGACCCGAGTTGTCCACAGGCCCCGGCCGGGGCGTGCCGCATGGCGTACGGTGCGGCGCATGGCAAGTGTGCTCGTGGTCGAGGACGACCAGTTCGTACGCTCGGCGCTCATCCGGCACCTCACCGACGCCTCGCACACCGTGCGCAGCGTCGGTACGGCCCTGGAGGCGCTGCGCGAGGTCGCCCATTTCCGCTTCGACGTGGTCGTCCTGGACCTCGGACTGCCGGACCTGGACGGCTCGGAGGCGCTGAAGATGCTGCGCGGGATCACCGACGTGCCGGTGATCATCGCGACCGCCCGGGACGACGAGGCGGAGATCGTCCGGCTGCTCAACGCCGGTGCGGACGACTACCTGACCAAGCCGTTCTCCGTCGAGCACCTGTCGGCGCGGATGTCCGCCGTACTGCGCAGGGCGCGGTCCGGCGGGGGCGAGCCGGCGCCCTCCAGCGTGCTGCGGGTCGGCGGTCTGACCGTCGATCCACTGCGCCGGCAGGCCGAGTTGGACGGGGCACGGCTGGATCTCACCCGGCGCGAGTTCGATCTGCTGGCCTTCCTGGCCGGGCGGCCCGGGGTCGTCGTACCGCGCAAGGAGCTGCTGGCGGAGGTGTGGCAGCAGTCCTACGGGGACGACCAGACCATCGACGTGCACCTGTCGTGGCTGCGAAGGAAGTTGGGCGAGACGGCTGCCCGGCCGCGTTATCTGCACACACTTCGGGGGGTCGGCGTGAAGTTGGAGCCGCCGGGCGGGGAAGCGAGGCCGGTCGGATGAGATGGGCACTGGTCAAGGTCTGTCTGGCGGTCACCGCGATGGTCGTGGTCGCCTTCGCGGTCCCGCTCGGCCTGGTGGTCAAGGAGATGGCACGCGACCGCGCCTTCTCCAACGCGGAGCGGGAGGCGGCCGCCGTCGCACCCGCCCTGTCCATCACCACCGACCGGGACAAGCTGGAGCGGGTGGTGGCCTCGGCCGGCGCCGACCGGGGCATGGCCGTGCACATACCGGCGCCCCGGGGCGGCACCGCGGTCGACATCGGCCGGCAGCGCGCCGCCGGCCGTGACATAGCCACCGTGAGGAAACTGGGCCGGGCCTCCACGACCGAGGTGGCGGGCGGCTCGACGCTGCTGCAGCCCGTCGCGCTCGGCTCCGGCGCCATCGCGGTCGTCGAGGTGTACGTCCCCGAGTCCGAGGTGACCCACGGCGTCTTCACGGCCTGGGCGGTGCTGGCCGCCGTCGGCCTGGCGCTGGTCGTCGGCTCGGTCGCGGTCGCGGACCGGCTGGGCGTGCGGATGGTGCGGCCCGCCCGGCGGCTGGTCGAGGGCGCGCACGAACTGGGCGAGGGCAAGCTCGGCTCGCGGGTGCCCGAGGACGGGCCGACCGAACTGCGGCTGGCGGCGGCCGCGTTCAACTCGATGGCCGACCAGGTCGTCCAACTGCTCGCCAACGAGCGGGAGCTGGCCGCCGATCTCTCGCACCGGCTGCGGACCCCGCTCACCGTGCTGCGGCTGAACGCGGCCTCGCTCGGCGACGGGCCGGCCGCCGAGCAGACCCGGGCCGCGGTCGCCCAGCTGGAGCGCGAGGTCGACACCATCATCCGGACCGCCCGCGAGGCCAAGCCGCAGACGGCGGCGGCCGGGCCGGGCGCCGGGTGCGACGCGGCCGAGGTGGTGCGGGAGCGGATGGGGTTCTGGTCGGCGCTCGCGGAGGACGAGGGACGCAAGTGGCGGGTGGCCGGTGCCGACCGTCCGGTACGCATACCGGTGGCCCGGGCCGACCTGGCCGCCGCCCTCGACGCGCTGCTCGGCAACGTGTTCCGGCACACCGCCGAGGGCACCGCCTTCGCGGTCGACGTGCACAACGCGGACGACGCGGTGATCGTGCTGGTCTCCGACGCCGGGCAGGGCATCCGGGACCCGGAGGCGGCGATGGCCCGCGGACGAGGTTCCGGAGCCGCCGGGTCGACCGGACTCGGCCTG
This sequence comes from Streptomyces sp. NPDC001068, assembly GCF_042897315.1. NCBI lineage: Bacteria > Bacillati > Actinomycetota > Actinomycetes > Kitasatosporales > Streptomycetaceae > Streptomyces > Streptomyces sp. NPDC001068. The sequence goes on from NZ_JBIAYD010000006.1 coordinate 263,199, forward strand.
GACATCGTGCGCCGGCTCGCCGAGTCGACCGGCGGAGACGTGCGGATCGGCTCGTCGGTGCTCGGCGGGACGGAGGTGCGGATCTGGATCCAGCTGGACGACGGGAAGCCGGTGCGCAAGGGGCATCGGGGCTCGATGCGCCGACGCCGTTCGCGCCGGCAGGCGGGGGAGGGCGGCAGGCGGGGCGGCGGCGAACCACCGGAGAAAACGGTCTCGACCTTTAATCGGTCCCGATCCCTTCCTTAAGCGCACCCTAAGATCCCCAACCGCCTTACCTATCAGGCCGTTTGTCCGAATCCCGGTCGCTAGCGTGCTGCCGCACCCCCCATTCGGCAGGCAAAGGCAGGCACGCGCATGAGCACGCACCGGCGCAGCATCGGTGGCAGGAACAAGGTGATAGGCGGTCTGGTCGCCGCGGCCGTGGTCGGTGGCGGGGCGATCCTGTTCACCGGCATCGCGCAGGCGGCCGGGGTCGGCGCCGCGTACACCAGGACCAGCGACTGGTCGACCGGGTACACCGCGCAGTACGTCGTGACGAACAACAGCGGCGCCACGGAGAAGGACTGGACCATGGAGTTCGACCTGCCGGCCGGTGCGAAGCTCAGCTCGCTGTGGAACGCCGAGTCCACGGTCAGCGGCCGGCACGTCACCGTCAAGCCGCCGAAGTGGGACACGGACGGCCTCGCCGCCGACGAGTCGGTGACCGTCGGCTTCGTGGTCAACGGCACCGGCGACCCGACCGGTTGCCGCATCGACGACGCGAGCTGTTCCGCGGACGGCACGGCGACCCCCGAGCCCAGCGGCCGTCCGACGCGGCCCGCCACGCCGACCCCGACCCCCAAGCCCACCGCCACGGCCTCCGCCACCCCGGCCCCCACCCGCACCGCGACGGCGACCCCCACCCCGACCCCGACCCCCACCCGGACCACCGGCACGGGCACCACCGCCGCCGCCGGTTTCGCCCCGTACGTCGACACCTCCCTCTACCCGGCGTACGACCTCCTCGCGGCCGTCGACGCGACCGGCGTGAAGAACTACAACCTCGCCTTCGTCACCGACGGCGGAGGCTGCACGCCCAAGTGGGGCGGGGTGACGGACCTGACGAGCGACGGCGTGGCGGCCCAGATCGGCGCCCTGCGCGCCAAGGGCGGTGACGTCCGGGTCTCCTTCGGCGGCGCCTCCGGCTCCGAACTGGCGACCACCTGTTCGTCGGCGGACGCGCTGGCGGCCGCGTACGGCAAGGCCGTGGACGCCTTCAGGCTGACCAAGGTCGACTTCGACGTGGAAGGCGGCGCGCTGCCCGACACCACCGCGAACACCAACCGTGCGAAGGCCATCGCCAAGCTCCAGGCGAGCCACCCGGACCTGGACGTCTCCTTCACCCTGCCGGTCATGCCGGAGGGCCTCACCCAGGACGGCGTGAACCTGCTCGCCGACGCCAAGGCCAACGGCGTGAGGATCGGCACCGTCAACATCATGGCGATGGACTACGGCCCCGCCTACAACGGCGACATGGGCACGTACGCCACCCAGGCGGCCACCGCCACCCAGGCCCAGGTCAAGAGTGTTCTCGGACTCTCCGACGCGGCCGCCTGGAAGACGGTCGCGGTCACCCCGATGATCGGTGTCAACGACGTCGCCACCGAGGTGTTCAAGGTGGACGACGCCACCCAGCTCGTGGACTTCGCCAGGTCCAAGGGCCTCGGCGGTCTGTCGATGTGGTCCGCCACCCGCGACAAGCAGTGCGCGGGCGGCACCAAGCCCACCGCCGACGCCACGTGCAGCTCGATCACCCAGCCCCAGAACGCCTTCGCCAAGGCGTTCGCGGCGATCGGCTGACCGCCGGCCCACCGCACCACCGGCACGGGCCGGAGGCGGGTTCACCCCCAGGACCGAACCACAGCCTCCGGCCCGCACGGCTGCCGCGGTCCGGCCGGGTTCCGGGCATGGTCAGTTCACCGCACGAGGCGCTGCACCAGATGGCCGGGGCAGGGTTCCCGTCCGGGCCGCCTCCGCGTACCAGTGCGCGCTCGACTTCGGCGTGCGGGCGAGGGTCGCGTAGTCGACGTACACGGCTCCGAAGCGCTTGCCGTAGCCGTACGCCCACTCGAAGTTGTCCATCAGGGACCACAGGTAGTAGCCCCGCACGGCGGCGCCGTCGTCGATCGCGCGGCGGACCGCCGAGAGGTGGCCGTGCAGGTAGGCGATCCGTTCCGGGTCGTGCACCCGGCCGTCCGGGTCGGGCTTGTCGTCGTAGGCCGCGCCGTTCTCCGTGACGTACAGCGGCAGCCCCGGCGCCTCGGCCGAATACCGCATGATCAGCTCGTACAGGCCGGTCGGGTCGATCGTCCAGCCCATCTCCGTGCGCTCACCCGGCGTCTGGTGGAAGGCCACGTCGTCGGCGCCCGGCCAGGGCGAGTGGTCGCCGCCGCCGTGCCCGTCGGCCCGGGGTCCGGCCGCCGTGCCGGACGCGGCGGAGACCAGGGCCGGCGTGTAGTAGTTGAGGCCGAGGGCGTCCAGCGGCTCCCGGACGGCGGCCAGGTCCCCGTCCAGGACGTACGACCAGTCCGTCACCGAGGCCGTCGCCGCGAGCAGCGTCCGCGGGTAGGCGCCGTGCAGGATCGGGCCGTGGAAGACGCCGTTGGCCAGGTCGTCGATGGTCCGGGCCGCGGCCAGGTCCGCGGGGCTCTGCGTCAGCGGCCGTACCACCGACGAGTTGAGGCTGACGGCGACGCGGCCGCGGGCCGGCAGCACCGAGCGCAGGGCCGAGGTGCCCAGGCCGTGCGCCAGGTTGAGGTGGTGGGCGGCGCGCAGGGCGGCGGCCGGATCGGTGCGGCCGGGGGCGTGCACGCCGGAGCCGTAGCCGAGGAAGGCGCTGCACCAGGGCTCGTTGAGGGTGGTCCAGAGCTGGACCCGGTCGCCGAGGGCCTCGCCGACGATCCGCGCGTACTCGGCGAACCGGTACGCGGTGTCCCGTTCCGGCCAGCCGCCCGCGTCCTCCAGTTCCTGCGGCAGGTCCCAGTGGTAGAGCGTGAGCGCGGGCTGGATGCCCTTCGCCAGCAGCTCGTCGACCAGGCGCCGGTAGAAGTCCAGCCCCACCTGGACCGCGGGGCCCCGGCCGGTGGGCTGGACCCGTGACCAGGAGACCGAGAACCGGTACGCGTTCAGGCCGAGGTCCGCCATCAGGGCCACGTCGTCGCGGTAGCGGTGGTAGTGGTCGACCGCGATGTCACCGGTGTCGCCGCCGGCCGTCCTGCCCGGGGTGTGGCTGAAGGTGTCCCAGATCGAAGGGGTCCGGCCGTCCTCCCGGACCGCGCCCTCGATCTGGTACGCGGAGGTCGCGGCGCCCCAGAGGAAGGCGGACGGAAAACTCCCGGTCGGCGATGCGGGCATGGAAGCGCTCCCATGGTCGGTGGGGCCCCATTATGCATGGGAGCGCTCCCATGGAGAAGGGCCTGCCGGGGACGGATCGCGCCTCAGATGTGCCCCGCCCGGGGCCGCCTCCCCGGCGTGGCCGGAACCGCCCCGCCGGGCCCGGCCGCGGTGGCCCGGCGGGAACGAGGGACCGTTCACCTTCCGGCGGGCGGTCCTGGGCCGGAACCTCTCAGTCCGGAAAACCCCCGTGCCGCACCCCCGTACCGTGCGACGCTTGGGGCGCCAGGGAACTGCTGCCCCGGTGACCTGCATGATTCCGGTGCGAGACGGGCCGATGTCCGCCAGGTGAACCCGCATGGCGCGACACGTTCCCGTGACGTGCTGAACACGCTTGCGCAACAACGCCGTTTTCAAGTCTTGACAGCTGGCCCGGCAGGAACCAGTCTTCCGGCATGCCGCGTGGGAGCGGTCCCACGGGTAGACGGGGGAACTTCTCCCGTGTGGACCGAACCACCTCATGGCCCTTCCCTCTGTCGTCACCGCACCCCGTTGACCAGCACCTTTTCATCGCACGCCGAGTGCGGTGGGCCGGCCGCTGCTCGCACCAAGAGGGCAGGTCCGGACCGTCGAGACCCCGGCGGTCTGATTCCTGAGATCCCGTTCCCCACTGGAACAAGGAGTAGTGGAATGCGCATCACCCGTACCGGCCGGAGCGGCCGCAGAGCGGCGGCCCTGACCACATCGGTCCTGACCGCCTCGGCCCTGCTGCTGACCGGTTGCAGCGACGACAGCGGCTCGGACGCCTCGGACTCCAACGGGAACATCACTCTCACCGTCGCCGACTTCGGTCAGTTCGGCTACAAGGAAGCCGACCTGTTCGCCAAGTACCACAAGCTGCACCCGAACATCACGGTGAAGGAGCAGACGACCGCCAACGAGCAGGACTACTACCCGAAGCTGCTCCAGCAGCTGAACACGGGCAGCGGTCTGGCGGACGTCACCGGTATCGAGGTGGGCCGCATCAAGGAGGTCGTGGACACCCAGGCCGCCAAGTTCACCGACCTGAGCAAGACCATCGACGTGAACGACTGGGTCTCCTGGAAGGAGAAGCAGGCCACCGCCGCGGACGGCACGGTCATCGGCGCCGGCACCGACATCGGCCCGATGTCCCTGTGCTACCGCACGGACCTCTTCAAGCAGGCGGGTCTGCCCACCGACCGCGAGGCCGTCGCCAAGGCCGTCGCCGGCGGCTGGGAGGACTACCTCAAGCTCGGCGAGCAGTTCAAGAAGAAGGCCCCGTCGGGTACCTACTTCATGGACTCGGCCAGCGCCATGTACAACGCGGTGGTCAGCTCCTCCGCGCAGCAGTACTACGACGCCAGCGGCAAGGCGATCTACAAGGACAGCCCCTCCGTGCAGCAGGGCTGGAACCTGGCCGCCGAGGCCGCGTCCAAGAAGCTGACCCAGGGCCTGCCCCAGTTCACCGACGCCTGGACCGCGGCGCTGCGCAAGGGCACGGTCGCCACCGTGGCCTGCCCCGCCTGGATGGCCGGTCAGATCTCCACCAACTCCGGTGACTCCTTCAAGGGCAAGTGGGACATCGCCAAGGCGCCCGGTTCGACCGCGGCCAACTGGGGCGGCTCCTTCCTGGCCGTGCCCAAGAGCGGCAAGCACGCCAAGGAGGCCGCCGACCTCGTCAAGTGGCTGACCGCGCCGGAGCAGCAGGCCGAGGTGTTCAAGGCGATCGGCGTCTTCCCGTCGAACAAGGGCGCCTACGACCTGGACAGCGTGAAGAACGCCAAGCTCCCGTACTTCAGCGACGCGCCCATCGGCCAGATCTACGCCGACGAGGCCAAGTCCATCCCCGAGGCGGTGCTCGGCCCGAAGGACGCCACCATCAAGGACACCATCTCCACGCAGATCAACAACATGGAACAGCGGGGCACCAAGCCCGCCGACGCGTGGAAGGCCGCGACCGACCAGATCGACAAGGTGATCGGCTGACAGCCCGCGGTGCGGGCGGCCCCTGCGGCCGCCCGCACCGCGCTGTGCCGCGTCGGCCGTGCGGCTCCCCCCGCACGGCCGCCCGGCTTCGACCCGACGGGACGCCCCGGCGTCCGCAGCCCACTCCCCGGCCGTGATTCCAGGAAGGAACTCCCCCGTGGCCACGACAACCCCCACACGGGGTGCCCCCACCCCGTCCGCCGGCGGCACCGGTGCCGCGCCGGACGGCCGCGGCACCTGGCGCAGCCGGCTGTGGCGCTTCGACGACCTGGCATCCCCGTACGCGTACATCGCCCCGTTCTTCCTCGTCTTCGGCGCCTTCGGGCTCTACCCGCTGCTCTACACGGGCTGGATCGCCCTGCACCGGGTGGAGATGACGAGCCTCAGCCAGTCCGAGTGGGTCGGGTTCGACAACTTCACCAGGATCCTCCAGGACTCGGAGTTCTGGACCGCGGTCACGAACACCTTCCTGATCGGCGTCATCTCGACCGTCCCGCAGCTGCTGGTGGCCCTCGGCCTCGCCCACCTGCTCAACTACAAGCTGCGCGCCAGCACGTTCTGGCGGACGATCGTCCTCACCCCGTACGCCACCTCGGTGGCGACCGCGGCCCTGGTCTTCGCGCTGGTGTTCCGCGCCGACGGCGGTCTCCTCAACTGGGTGCTGCACTTCGTCGGCATCGGCAACACCGACTGGGGCAACGGCGAATGGACCTCGAAGATCGCCATCTCGGTCATCGTGATCTGGCGCTGGACCGGCTACAACGCGCTGATCTACCTGGCCGCCATGCAGGCCGTGCCCACTGATCTGTACGAGGCCGCCTCCATCGACGGGGCCACCCGCTGGCAGCAGTTCCGCAAGGTGACCATCCCCTCGCTGCGGCCGACGATCCTGTTCACCATCGTGATCTCGACGATCGGCTCCATGCAGCTGTTCGGTGAGCCGCTGCTGCTCCAAGGCGGCACGCTCGGCTCCACCGGCGGCAGCGAGCACCAGTACGAGACCCTCAGCATCTACCTCTACAACTACGGCTGGAAGCTCGGGCACCTCGGTCCGGCCGCCGCCGTGGCCTGGGCCATGCTCGCCCTGCTGCTGCTCATCGCCCTGATCAACCTGATCGTCGGCCGGTTCGTGCGCAAGAGCGCGGCCTGACGGGAGCGACCTCGATGACCACGACCAGCCCCACCAAGACCGCGCCGGACCTCGGCCCGGTACCGCCGGCCGCGTCCCCGTCCACCGGCCGCGTCCGCCTCAAGCTCGGCGCCGGACAGCAGCTCAAGGGCGGCCCGCTCACCTACCTCGCCCTGGTCGTCGTCGGCCTGGGTTCCGTCTTCCCGCTGTACTGGACCCTGGTCGCCGCCTCGCACGACCAGCAGCGGGTCCTCGACAGCCCGCCCCCGCTGCTGCCGGGCGGCCGGCTCTGGAGCAACCTCCAGACGGCCTGGGAACAGGCCCACCTGGGCAAGGCGATCGTCAACAGCGTCATCGTGTCGGGGTGCATCACCGCGGCGACGCTGTTCTTCTGCACCCTGGCCGGCTACGCCTTCGCCAAGATGCGGTTCCGCGGCCGGGGCGCGCTGATGACCGCGGTCATCGCCACCCTGACGATCCCGCCGCAGCTCAGCGTGGTCCCGCTGTTCATGATGATGTCGGACATCGGCTGGGGCGGAAAGCTGGAGTCGGTGATCTTCCCGACGCTGGTCGGCGCCTTCGGTGTCTTCTTCATGCGCCAGTACCTGCTGGAGGCGCTGCCCTACGAGCTCATCGAGGCGGCCAAGGTGGACGGCGCGACCAACATCCGCATCGTGTGGAACGTGGTCCTGCCCGCGGCCCGCCCCGCGATGATGGTGCTCGGCATGCTGACCTTCGTGCAGGCGTGGAACGACTTCTTCTGGCCCTTCCTCGCGCTGAACCAGGACAACCCGACGCTCCAGGTGGCGCTCGGCCAGCTCAGCGCCTCCTACACCCCCGACCAGTCCATCGTCATGGCCGGCGCGCTGATCAGCACCCTGCCGCTGCTGCTGGTCTTCGTGATCTTCGGCAAGCAGATCGTCGGCGGCATCATGGCGGGCGCCGTGAAGGGCTGACCAGCCGTCAAGGCCCGGGCGCCGACGCCGGCCTCCCGCCTGTCCGCCGTCCCGTACGGCCCGCCCCGCGGGCGGGCCGTACCCGGCCGGGCGCCCCGCGCGCCCCAGCCGGTTCCCGCCCGCAGCAGCACCCGTCCCACCCCTTCCCCACGCCACTTCGGGAGCGTTCTCACCATGACCGCCGTACGAACCGAGACCACCGCGCAGCCGGCCTCCGACGCCTCCTTCCCGCCCGGCTTCGTCTGGGGGGCCGCCACCGCCGCCTACCAGGTGGAGGGCGCCGCGGCCGAGGACGGCCGCACCCCGTCGATCTGGGACACCTTCAGCCACACCCCCGGGAAGGTCCGCAACGGCGACACCGGTGACATCGCCGCCGACCACTACCACCGGTACGGCGACGACGTGGCGCTGATGAAGGACCTGGGCCTCCAGGCCTACCGGTTCTCCGTCTCCTGGTCCCGGGTGCAGCCCACCGGCCGGGGCCCCGCCGTGGAACGCGGCCTCGACTTCTACCGGCGGCTCACCGACCGGCTCCTGGAGGCGGGCATCACCCCCGTCGTCACCCTCTACCACTGGGACCTGCCCCAGGAGCTGGAGGACGCGGGCGGCTGGCCGCACCGGGACACCGCGCACCGCTTCGCCGACTACGCCGAGATCATGGCCCGCGCCCTCGGGGACCGGGTCGGGATGTGGACCACCCTCAACGAGCCCTGGTGCAGCGCCTTCCTCGGCTACGGCTCCGGCGTGCACGCCCCCGGCCGTACCGACCCGGCGGCCACCCTGCGCGCCGCCCACCACCTGAACCTGGCCCACGGGCGGGCGGTCGGGGCGCTGCGCGAGCACCTGCCGTCGAGCGCGCAGGTCTCCCTCACCCTCAACCTGCACCAGGTGCGCCCGCTCGGCGACAGCGCGGCCGACGCCGAGGCCGCCCGCCGTATCGACGCGGTCGGCAACCGGATCTTCACCGGGCCCGTCCTGGACGGCGCCTACCCCGAGGACCTGCTCGCCGACACCGCGCACATCGTCGACTGGTCGGAGCTGGTGCAGGACGGCGACCTCGCGGAGATCTCCCGCCCCATCGACCTGCTCGGTGTCAACTACTACTCCCCGACGGTGGTCTCCGCGGCGACCGCGGACGGCGCCAGCACCCGCGACGACGGCCACGGCGCGAGCGACCACTCGCCGTGGACGGGCGCCGGCGACGTCGCCTTCCACCTGGCCAACGACCGGCTCACCGCGATGAACTGGGCCATCGACGCGAGCGGACTGCACACCCTGCTGACCGGCCTGGCGGCCTCCCACCCCGGGCTTCCGCTGATGGTCACCGAGAACGGCGCGGCCTTCGACGACTACGTCTCCCCCGAGGGCCTGGTCAACGACCCGCAGCGGATCGCCTACGTGCACGCGCACCTGGACGCGGTCCGGCGGGCCGTCGCGGACGGCGCCGACGTGCGTGGCTACTTCCTGTGGTCGCTGCTGGACAACTTCGAGTGGTCCTACGGCTACTCGAAGCGGTTCGGAGCGGTCTACGTGGACTACTCCACCCAGCGCCGCATCCCCAAGGCCAGCGCACACTGGTACGCGGACGTGATCCGCCGGAACGCGCTGCCGGCGGCGGACGGGCAAGGCTGACCCGGCACGCCCACAGGGGGGACGACGGGGCCGGGAACGGCCGGATCACGGCTGTTACATTCCTGGCCTGAAGGCTGCGAACGGAAGGCGGCGACTATGGCGGTCAAGGGTGAGCGGGGCCGGGGTGCCCGGCGGCCGACCCTGGAGGAGGTCGCCGCCCGGGCCGGGGTGGGCCGTGGCACGGTCTCCCGGGTGATCAACGGATCGCCCCGGGTCAGCGACGCGACCCGGGCGGCCGTGGAGGCGGCCGTGCTCGAACTCGGTTACGTGCCCAACACCGCCGCCCGCGCCCTGGCCGCCAACCGCACGGACGCGATCGCCCTGGTGGTGCCCGAGCCGGAGACCCGGTTCTTCGCGGAGCCGTACTTCTCCGACATGGTCAGCGGGGTCGGTGCCGAACTCGCCGACACCGAGATGCAGTTGCTGCTGATCTTCGCGGGGAGCGACCGGGAGCGGCAGCGGCTCGCCCAGTACCTGGCCGCCCACCGCGTGGACGGTGTGCTGCTGGTCTCGGTGCACGCCGACGACCCGCTGCCGGACCTGCTGGCCCAGTTGGAGATCCCGGCGGTGATCAGCGGTCCGCGCTCGCTGGACGAGACGCTGACCTCGGTCGACTCCGACAACTACGGCGGCGCCCGTTCGGCGGTGGAGCACCTGCTGACCCGGGGCCGCGGCAAGATCGCGCACATCACCGGCCGGCTGGACGTCTTCGGTGCCCAGCGCCGTGTCGACGGCTACCGCGACGCGCTGCGGGACGCGGGCGCGAAGGTGGACGAACTCCTCATCGAGCCGGGTGACTTCACCGAGCAGGGCGGCCGCCGGGCGATGTCCGTGCTGCTGGAGCGGCATCCGGACGTGGACGCGGTCTTCGCCGGCTCGGACGTGATGGCGGCCGGTGCCCGCCAGGTGCTGCGCGAGGCGGGCCGCCGCATCCCCGACGACGTGGCGCTGGTCGGGTACGACGACTCGGCCATCGCCCGGCACATGGAGCCGCCGCTCACCAGCGTCCGCCAGCCGATAGAGGAGATGGGCCGGGCCATGATCGACCTGCTGCTGGCGGAGATCGCCGACCGGCGTCCGGCGGCCGCCCGCGGACCCGAACGCCGGCACGCGGTACTCCCCACCGAACTGGTGGTCCGCGCCTCGTCCTAGCCGGGGTCACCAGGACCGCCGGGGCTGTCCCGGAGCTGCCGGGGGCGCGTCGTGTCCCCGGCAGCGGCGTGTCCCCGGCAGCGGCGTGTCCCCGTGCCCCTCGTTCCGGCCGGCCGCCTTCGGCCCGGAGCCGGGGTGCGTCGTCGTTTAGCGGATGCGGGGATTATCCGCACGGCGGTCTCGGTGGAATCGCACCATCGGGTGATCCGATTTCCGGCCGTTCAGCGAAATCCAGGGCGCGGCTCCGGCGCATTCACCGGCGCACCCGCTTCCTGGCGAATGCGCCCTGAGCTGCATGTATTACTGATCATTTATTCATTCGGTGACGGTAAATCGCACACTGCGCGATTTCATCGGACCCCGTCATCCGCGCCCCTGAGGGGGCCGACGTGAATTCCCGGCCGCGGATCAGTAGGTGATATACCTCTGGGCGATGGGGGTGCGGGGATCGGGGGATTCACGTATGCGCGGTTGTATTCACTGCCGACACGGTCGTGTCCGCACGTAAACAGGCCTGCGCGACTCCTATCGCTTTCTGATCCGAATCTGATCCACCGTTATGCCGCGCCGCGACGACCCGCGGCGCTGGGGGGAGTTCATCATGCGTTCCGTGCTGTTGAAAGCCGGTGTGTGCGGCAGCGCCGCCATGCTCGCGCTCATCACGTCGCCCATAGCGGCGAAGGCGGCCACACCGGAGGCGAGGATCGACCTGAAGGTGCTCGTCGTCGACGACGGAGGGCCGGCCACCGGGGCCATCACCGCCGAACTCGACTCGGCGGGCACCCCGTACACCAGGGTCGACCTGGCCGACGGCGGGCGGCCGCAGATCAACGCCGCCTTCCTCAGCGACACCGTCAGCGGCCGCCCCAGGGCCAAGTACCAGGCCGTCGTGCTGCCGAACGACAACCCGTTCGGAGCGGGCTCCGCCGAGATGGCGGCCCTCGCGACCTACGAGCGGACCTTCGGCATCCGGCAGGCCGACGCCTACACCTACGCCAGACCAGAGGTCGGCCTGAACTACGCGCAGTCGCCCGGGTACATCGGCTCGCTCGACGGCATGACCGCCCAGGTGACGTCCGCCGGCAAGACCGGACCCTTCGGCTACCTGGGAGGGAACGTTCCTTTCGAGGACAACGCGCCCGACGTGTCCGAGAGCTACGGCTACCTCGCCGTGCCGCTCGCCCAGCAGCAGGCCGGCGCCACGTTCACCAGCTACGTGGACGCCCCGATCCCGGGCAGCTCCGCGCGCGGCTCGCTCGTCGGCGAGTACGCCCACGACGGGCGCCGGGAACTGGTCGTCAACTTCGTCTACAACCAGTACCAGGAGCAGTACCGGCTGCTCACCCGGGGCATCGTCGAGTGGCTGACCCAGGGCATCCACCTGGGCGCCGACCGCAACTACTTCGCGGTCCACGTCGACGACGTCTTCCTCGGCGACGACCGGTGGAACACCACGCTCAACTGCACGCCGGGAGACGTGGACTGCACCCCGGGCGGCGGCGCGACCCCCGACCCGATCCGGATGACGCCGGCGGACGCCCAGTACGCCAAGCAGTGGTCCGCCGCCCACGGGCTCACCCTGGACATGGTGTTCAACGGCGGCGGCAGCGAGGACTACAAGGCCGAGCACGGTGGCGCCGACCCGACGGCGGCCCAGCTCATCGCCGACAAGAACGCCTACCGCTGGGTCAACCACACCTACCAGCACCCGTTCCTCGGCTGCGTCCAGGACGTCAGCGTGGTGCCGTGGAAGTGCGCCACCGACGCGAGCGGCAAGACCAAGTGGGTCAGCCAGTCCGACATCACCTCGCAGATCACCCAGAACCGCACCTGGGCGAGCGGCAAGGGCCTCACCCTCGACAACACCGAACTGGTCACCGGTGAGCACTCCGGGATGAAGGTGCTCCCGCAGCAGCCCGACGACAACCCCAACCTGGCCCCGTCCCTGAACTCCACCGGCGTGAAGTGGCTGGCCAGCGACAACTCCCGGGACCCGCAGCAGCGTCAGATCGGCTCCGCCCTGACCGTGCCGCGCTTCCCGATGAACGTCTACTACAACGCGGGCCACGCGGCCGAGGAAGTGGACGAGTACAACTACATCTACACCAGCAAGGCCAACGGCGGCAGCGGCATCTGCGAGGGCTCCTCGACCACCACCTGCCTGAGCGCCCCGCTGGACCCGCAGACCGGCTACACCTCGTACATCGTCCCGCTGGAGAGCCGCATCGCCCTCGGGCACGCCCTCTCCAACGACCCCCGGCCGGTGTACATGCACCAGTCGAACCTCGCCGAGGACCGCATCGCCTACCCGGTGCTGAACAAGATCCTGGGTGACTACGGCAGCCTCTACGCGGCGAACACGCCGCTGGTCAACCTGCGGCTGAAGGACATCGGGACCGAGCTGAAGAACCGGGCCGCCTGGGCCGCCGCGGTGAAGAACAACCAGGTAACCGCCTACCGGATCGGCAACACGGTGACCATCACCTCGCCGAGCGGCACCCAGGCCACCGCGACCATGCCGGCCGGCACCACCCAGAGCCAGCTGCTCGGCAGCACCGCCTTCGGCACCGCCTACGCCGGGCAGCTGTCCGGCTGGACCGCCCCCGGCCTGCTGCAGGGCTCGATCACCCTGCAACTGACCGCGCAGGGCACGCCCGCGGCTCCCGCCGCCACTGCCACCACCCCTGCGAAGGCGGCCACGCCGGCGCCCGCGCTGCGGGTGCCCAGCGGTGTGACCACCCCCGTCCCGGCAGGTCCCGGCGACACCGTCCGCCGCAAGCGCTGACCGTGAACAACGCGCACGACCTGCACGACGGGCGCAGACGTCCCCACGGGCCCGAGGGGACACGGGAAAACGAGGATGCGGCGACCTTGTCAGGGACCGATCGCACCGGGCCGGCCGGCGGGAACACCCCGCCGGCCGGCCCGGCCAGGGCCTTCGCGGCCGTCGACACCGGGGCGACCCGCGTCACCATGCTCACCGAGGGCACCTACCCGCACAGCCACGGCGGCGTGAGTGTCTGGTGCGACCAGCTCGTCCACGGCATCCCGGACGTGGACTTCCAGATACTCGCGGTCACCGGTGACGGACGGGAGCCCCTCACCTGGGAGACACCCGCGCACGTCAGCAAGGTGACCTCCATCCCCACCTGGGGTCCGACGCCGGCCGGCCGCGCACCGCGCGGCCGGCGGCTGCGAGGCTTCCTCGACACCTTCGAGACGTTCCTGCTGGCCCTCCTCGACCCCGCCCCCGCTTCCGGCACCCACGCCGGCCCCAGCGCCCGCGAGCGTTTCGCCGAGGGGCTGTACGGCCTCGCGGCCCGGGCACGGTACGGGGAACTGACGGCGGCGCTGCGCACCGAGGCGGCGATACGCACCCTGGCCGCCGTCTGGAACCGCCCACACCTGCCCACCCACGCCGCCCGGCCGACCATGCACGACGTGGTCACCGCCACCGATTTGCTGGAACACGCGCTGCGCCCACTCGCGGCCGTACCGCCCCGGCACGGCATCACCCACGCCGTCAGCGGCGGACTGGCGGCCCTGCCCGGACTGCTGGCCCGGCACCTGCACGGCACCCCCCTGCTGCTCACCGAACACGGCGTCTACCTGCGCGAGCGCTACCTCGGGTACGGCTCCGGAGGCCACCCCTGGCCGGTCAAGGCGCTGCTCCTCGGCTTCTTCCGGCTGCTGGCACAGGAGACCTACGCCCGCGCCACGCTCGTCACACCGGGCAGCCACTACAACCGGCGCTGGGAGGAACGCGGCGGCACCCCGCCCGAGAAGATCCGTACCGTCTACAACGGCGTGGACCCCGGGGCCTTCCCGCCCGCCGGGCCGGAGCCGGAGACCCCCACGCTCGCCTGGGCGGGGCGGGTCGATCCCATCAAGGACCTGGAAACGCTGATCCGGGCCTTCGCCCTGGTACGCAAGGAGATGCCCGAGGTGCGGCTGCGGCTGTTCGGCGGCACGCCCAAGGGCGGCCAGGCCTACCGGGACCGCTGCGAGGCTCTCGCCCGCGAGCTGGGCACCGCCGACGCGGTGGCCTTCGAGGGCCGGGTCGAGGACATCCGCGACGCCTACGCGGCGGGCACCGTGGTCATGCTCTCCAGCATCAGCGAGGGCTTTCCCTTCACCCTCATCGAGGCCATGTCGTGCGGCCGGGCCACCGTGTCCACCGACGTCGGCGGGGTCCGGGAGGCCGTGGGCGACGCGGGTCTGGTCGTACCGCCACGGGAACCGGAGGCGATGGCCCGGGCAGCGCTGGAACTGCTGCGCGCGCCCGCCCGCCGGGCCCGCATGGGCGAGGCCGCCCGGCTGAGGGTGATCGACCAGTTCACCCTCCGGCACACCATCGACTCCTTCCGGGAGATCTACGGCGCGCTGGCGGCGGGCGAGGACCGCGCCCAGCCGGCCGGGATCCCGGCGACGCACGCCCGACGGGCCGGAGGTGAGTGGTGAACCGGCTGGCCGACGACCCGACCCTGTTACTGCGCCTGCCGGGCCCGCCGCAGCGGCCGGCCTGGGCCGACGACCCGCTCGACGAACTCGCCGAACGGCTCGCGGACGTGTGCGGGGCCGCCGTTCACCCGGACGAGATCGCCGCGGTGCTGGAGTCCGACGGGCTGACACACGAACAGATCACCACCCGCTACGCGCGACGGGACCTGTTCGACATGGCGGAGGAGCTGTACGCCCGGGTGCCGCGCCGGTTCCCGGACCCCGCGCCGGTTCCCGACCCGTGGCGGACCAGCCCGTGGCAGTGCCTGCTGCGCGGAACGCTGTTCGGCCTGCCGGGACTGGCCTACCTGCTGGGCGCGGGACTGCTGCCCGGCCGGGTCACCGGGCTCGCCGCCTCGGCGCTCGTCGCCTGGGCCTGGAACCAGGGACTGGCCCACCGCGCCTACGTACGGCTCGCCGCCGGAGGCCGGCGGGCGGCCGCGCGGTGCCTGCTGCTCGGGGCCCCGGCAGGGGTGACGGCGGCGGCGGCGACCGCACTGGCCGTCTCGGGGCCGGGTGCCGTCCCGGCCTTCGCGGCGGGGGAGTCGCTCTATCTGGCGGCGGCCACGGTGCTGCTCGTGCTGGGACGCGAACAGCAGCTGCTGATCGCGCTCGTGCCGACGGCGGCCGGGGCGGCCTGCCTGCCGGTGTGGCGCCCCGGCCCGCTGCCGGCCGCCGTGCTGCTGCTGGCCACCGTCGTGGCGGCGGTACTGGCGGCGGTACGGGAGACCGTGCGGTCGCTGCGCACCGAGAGCTCCTCCGTACCGGGCGCGGCCCGGCTCGGCGCGTCCGTCCCGTACGGGCTGTTCGGCCTCGCCGGCGGGGCGCTGACGCTGATGGCCCCGGCGGCGGGCAGGCCGGCCGCGGTGGTGCTGACGCTCAGCATGGGGGTGGCCGAATGGCTGCTCTACCGCTACCGGAGCCTCACCCTCACCGCCCTGCGGCACAGCCGGACCCCCCGGGGCTTCCGGCTCCGGGCGGCGGGCGCGCTCGCCCTGTGCCTCACCGGGTACCTCGCGGTGCTCGCCGCCCCCGCGCTGGTCACCGGGGTGCCGTCGCTGCCGCTGCTCGCCCTCGGCGCGGCCCTCTGGGTCGCCCTGCTGCTCCAGGCGGCCGGGATCGCCTGGCCGTCCGCCACGGCGTGCCTCGCCGCCGCCGTGGCCGAGGCCTCCCTGTCGGCCGGGACCCACGGAACCGGCCCGCTCAGCCCGGCCACCGCCGAGCTGGCGTCCTGCGGCTGCGCTACGGCGGTGCTGCTGGCCTTCGCCTACGCCCGGATGGGCCGGGTCACGGCCCACCGCTGAGCGGACCCCGGCACCACGGCGCACACCGGGCGGTCGGACCACCCCGGCCCCGCCTCCACCGACCCCGGCGCCGTCTTCACCGGACCCACCGTCACCGGGCCCGGCTTCACCAGACCGTCCTTCACCAGCCCCACCTTCACCGGGCGCGGCTTCATCAGACCCGGCTTCATCAGAGAACAAAGGAGACAGATCGTGACCTCGTCCGCTCCCACGACCGTCGCAGTAACCGGCGCCGAGGGATTCATCGGCTCCCACCTGGTGGAGGCGCTCGTCGCCTCGGGCCACCGGGTGCGCGCCATGGCCCAGTACAACTCCTTCTCGTCGTACGGCTGGCTGGAGACCCTGCCGCAGGACGTGATGGACAGCGTGGAGGTCGTCCTCGGCGACGTGCGCGACGCCGGGTCCGTGCAGCACCTGCTCACCGGCACCGAGGCCGTCTACCACCTGGCCGCGCTGATCGCGATCCCGTACTCCTACCAGGCACCGCACAGCTACGTGGCCACCAACGTCACCGGCACGCTCAACGTGCTGGAGGCGGTGCGCCGGCTCGGCATCCCCAGGATGGTGCACACCTCCACCAGCGAGACGTACGGCACCGCGCAGACCGTGCCCATCACCGAGGACCACCCGATCAACACCCAGTCCCCGTACTCCGCCTCGAAGGCGGGCGGCGACCGGCTGGCCGACGGCTACTACGCCAGCTTCGGCATCCCGGTGGTCACCCTGCGGCCGTTCAACACCTTCGGGCCGCGCCAGTCCATGCGGGCGGTGATCCCGACGGTCATCGGGCAGGTGGCCGCCGGAGAACGGACCGTCGCCCTGGGCGACCTGCGGCCCACCCGGGACTTCCTGTTCGTCAAGGACACCGCCCAGGCGTTCCTCGCCGTGGGCACCGCACCCGCCGAGGCGGTCGTCGGCAGGACGTTCAACGCCGGTACGGGCGGCGAGATCTCGGTCGGCGACCTGGTGACGCTGGTCGGCAAGCTCATGGGGGCCGACCTCGACGTCCGCGAGGACGCGCAGCGCATCCGGCCCGCCGCGTCCGAGGTGATGCGGCTGGTCTGCGACGCCTCGCGGCTGCGCGCCGCGACCGGCTGGGCACCGGCCCACAGCCTCCAGGAAGGGCTGGAGCAGACCATCCGGTTCTTCTCCGACCCGGCGAACCTGGCCCGCTACAAGACCGCCATCTACAACGTCTGACCACTCGTCCCGGTCGCCGGCCACCACCGTCGACCACCGACCGACCCACCACGGAGTCCGCCATGCACGCAGTCATTCTGGCCGGAGGCAAGGGTGTCCGGCTGCGCCCCTACACCACCGCCCTGCCCAAGCCGCTCGTCCCCATCGGCGACCAGCACGCGATCCTGGAGATCGTGATGCGGCAGCTCGCCAACTCCGGATTCACCAGCTGCACCATCGCCATCGGCCACCTCGGCCACATCATCCGCGCCTACGTCGGCGACGGCTCCCAGTGGGGCATGCGCGTCGACTACTCGACCGAGGACAGCCCGCTGGGCACCATGGGCCCGCTGCTGACCATGCTCGACCGGCTGCCCGAGCACTTCCTGGTCATGAACGGCGACATCCTCACCGACCTGGACTTCCGCGCGGTCCTGCGCGGTCACCAGGCCGGCGGCGCGCCGCTCACCATCGCCACCTACTGCCGCAAGGTCAGGATCGACTTCGGCGTCCTCACCACCGACAGCGAACAGGTCGTCGCCTTCACCGAGAAGCCGACCCTGGACTACCGGGTGTCCATGGGCGTCTACGGGCTCTCCCGGTCCACCCTGGACGACTACACCCCCGGCCTGCCGCTCGGCTTCGACGAACTCGTCCTCGACCTGCTCCGCGACGGCACCCCGCCGGCCGCCCACGAGTTCGACGGCTACTGGCTGGACATCGGCCGCCCCGACGACTACGACCGGGCCAACGCCGAGTTCACCACCTACCGCGACCTGCTGCTGAAGGGGGCGTGACCCGATGCGCGTCCTCGTCCTGGGCTCCACCGGATTCCTGGGCCGGCACATCACGGAGCACCTGCGCGCCCTGTCCGGCGTCCGGGTGCTGCGGGCCGGCCGCTCCCCGGGCTGCGACCTGCGGGTCGACCTGACCACCGCCACCGTCCCCGAGCTCACCGCCGACCTGCGCGCGCTGGCCCCGGACGCCGTCGTCAACTGCGCCGGCGCCGTCGGAGGCGGCCCGCTGCTGCTGGCGGAGACCAACGTCCGGGGCCCCGCCGTCCTGTGCGAGGCCCTGACCGCGGCCGGCCTGCCGGTCCGCCTGGTCCATCTCGGCTCCGCCGGCGAGTACGGGACCAACTCCGGGCAGCCGCTCGGCGAGGACGCCGCCACCCGTCCGCAGGGCGCCTACGGGGCCACCAAACTGGCGGGTTCGCTGACCGTCGCCGAGGCCGGGCTGGACGCCGTCGTGCTGCGGGTGTTCAACCCCCTCGGCCCGGGCTCGCCCGGCACCAGCCTGCCCGGCCGGCTCGCCGACGAACTGCTGCGCGCCGGTCCCGACGGCACGGTGCGGGTCGGTGACCTGTCCGCCTACCGCGACTTCGTCGACGCACGGGACGTGGCCCGCGCCGCCGTCCTCGCCACCACCGCCCCCGGCCCGCTGCCGCGGATCCTCAACATCGCCGGCGGCAGCGCCACCCAGGTCCGCAAGGTCGCGGAAGGGCTGACCCGGGTCAGCGGGTTCCGCGGCCGGATCGACGAGAACGGGGCCGGTTCCCAGCGGTCGTCGGCCGTCTCCTGGCAGCAGGCGGACGTCACGGCCGCGGCCACCGCTCTGGGCTGGCACCCCGAGCGGCCCCTCGCCGCCTCGCTCGCCGACCTGTGGACCTCGCGCACCGGCACTCCCGCGATCCCGGATCCGGCATGACACACGGCCGTCTGCTGGTCCCGCTGTACGTCCACCCCGCGGTGGACCCGGCGGCGTGGCAGGCCCTGGCGCGGGTCCCGTCGCGGCTGTACGGCGTCGTCCTCAACGTCGCCGACGGCCCCGGCGCGACCCGCGACCCGGCCTTCGCCGCCGCCGCCGGGGCGCTGCGCGCGGCGGGCGTACGGGTGCTCGCATACCTCGACACCGCGTACGGCACCCGCCCGCACCGGACGGTCCTCCACGAGCTGCGCCGTCACATCGGCTGGTACGGAACCGACGGCGTCTTCCTCGACCAGGCCGGCGCGGACGCCGGCCTGCTGCCGTACTACCGCTCGCTGGCCGCCGCGGCCCGCGAGCGGGGCGCCGCCACCGTCACGCTCAACCCGGGAGTCCATCCCGATCCCGGTTACGCCTCCGTCGCCGATCTGCTGGTGACCTTCGAAGGGGACTGGCAGACCTATCTCACCTCCGTCGCGCCCTCCTGGACCGCGGCGCACCCGCCGGACCGTTTCTGCCATCTGATCCACGGCATCCCCGCCGGCCTGTGCGACCTCGCCGCCCGCACCGCGCGGAACCGGCGGGCCGGCGTCCACTGCGCGGTACCGGGTGCGGGCGCGAACCCCTGGGGCGCCCTGCCCCCCGCCGTGAGGAGGGGAACCGCATGAGGTTCACCACCCGTACGCCGTTTCCGCTGTCAGCCCTGTGCCTGCTGGTCACGGGGGTGGTCGCGGCGCTGCTCGCCGGGTGCGTCGCCGTCCCGGACCGGGTCCCGGACCGGGCCGGGGTGCGCGGCGCCCACGGCGGACACCCGTCGGCCGCGCGCTGGCAGCCGCGCCCCGGCACGGCCTGGCAGTGGCAGCTCAGCGGCCGCGTCGACACCGGTGTGGCCGTCCCCGTCTACGACATCGACGGTTTCACGAACGGCGCGGAGGTCGTGAGCCGTCTGCACAGGAGCGGCCGCAAGGTCATCTGCTACATCAACGCCGGCGCGTGGGAGTCCTTCCGCCCCGACCGTGCCGCCTTCCCCGCCTCCGCCCTCGGCCGCTCCGACGGCTGGCGGGGCGAGCGCTGGCTCGACATCCGGCGCCGCTCGCTGCTCCGCCCCATCATGGCCGCACGGTTCGACATGTGCCGGGACAAGGGCTTCGACGCCGTCGAGCCCGACCTCGCGGACGCCTACACCAACGACACCGGCTTCCCGCTGACCGCCGCCGACCAGCTCGCCTACAACCGCATGATCGCGGACCTCGTCCACGAACGGGGCATGGCGGTCGGCCTGAAGAACGACCTGGAGCAGATCCCCGAGCTGGTCGGCGACTACGACTTCGCGGTCAACGAGCAGTGCGCGGAGTACCACGAGTGCCCGTCGCTGCGCCCCTTCATCGAGGCGGACAAGGCCGTCTTCCACGTGGAGTACCACGTGCCCGAGAGCACGTTCTGCCCGATCGCGGAGCGGCTCGGCCTCGACTCCATGCGCAAGGGGCTCGCCCTGGGCCGCTGGCGCAGCCCCTGCTGACATCCCGCGCCGAACTGCCGCCGGAAGACTTGCAGTTAACGGCGAAAGGCCCCGGTCCGCGTCTCCGCGGGCCGGGGCCTTTCCTGTTGGGGTGAGTGACGGGACTCGAACCCGCGACATCCTGGACCACAACCAGGTGCTCTACCAGCTGAGCTACACCCACCATGACCGGAGGCGATTCTGTGGTTTCTCCGACCGGCCGAGAAAAAGTGTACAGGGTCCGAAGGGGTGCTCGCGCACGGCTTTACGGGCGTGCCCTTCGGGCCCTCCCGAACGCCTATTCCGCAGGCAGGACGTGCTTGGCCGCGATCGACCTGGCGGTGTCCGAGTCCGGGCCGGGCTGGGGTACGAAGACGGCCTCGCGGTAGTAGCGCAGTTCGGCGATGGACTCGCGGATGTCGGCCAGAGCGCGGTGGTTGCCGTTCTTCTCCGGGCTGTTGAAGTACGCCCGCGGGTACCAGCGCCGGGCCAGCTCCTTGACGCTGGACACGTCGACGATCCGGTAGTGGAGGTATCCCTCCAGGTCCGGCATGTCCCGGGACAGGAAGCCGCGGTCGGTGCCGACGGAGTTGCCGCACAGCGGGGCCTTGCCGGGCTCCTTCACGTGCTCCCGGATGTAGGCCAGTACCCGCTCCTCGGCCTCGGCGAGGGTCGTGCCGCCCGCCAGCTCGTCGAGCAGGCCGGACGAGGTGTGCATCTGGCGCACCACCTCCGGCATCGTCTCCAGTGCCTTGGCCGGCGGACGGATGACGATGTCCACGCCCTCGCCGAGCACGTTCAGCTCGGAATCGGTGACCAGTGCGGCCACCTCGATGAGCGCGTCGTCGGACAGCGAGAGGCCGGTCATCTCGCAGTCGATCCACACCATGCGATCGTTCATGTGTCTAACCTTACGGCGCGCCGCCGTGAGCTGAACCGACCGTGCGGTGACCTTGTGCGCGAGCCCGCGGGCGGCACCCCGGCGACGGCGACCGCCCACCCGGTCGTACCGGGTGGGCGGAGGCGCGGATCAGCTGCCGGTGCGCGGGCCGGGGAGGCTGGCCGACAGGCCCACCGCCGCGGTCCTGCGGGTCTGCATCGGCAGTACGCCCTCGGGGTACGGGACCGCGAGCGGGCCCGTGGGCGGCAGCGGTGCCGGTTCCGGCGTGTCGGCACGCTCGGCCTGCGGCCGCCGTGCGCGGTACGCCGCCCGGTACGCGGCCGGGGACGACCCCAGCTGGCGGCGGAAGTGCCCGCGCAGCGCGACGGGGGAGCGGAAGCCGCAGCGGCCCGCCACCTCGTCCACCGAGTAGTCGGACGTCTCCAGGAGGCGTTGCGCCTGGAGGACGCGTTGCGTGATCAGCCACTGCAGCGGGGCGCTGCCCGTCAGTGAGCGGAACCGGCGGTCGAAGGTCCGGCGGCTCATGTACGCGCGTGCCGCCAGCGTCTCCACGTCGAACTGCTCGTGGAGGTGCTCCAGGGCCCAGGCGACGACCTCGGCGAGCGGGTCGGCACCGATCTCCTCTGGTAAAGAACGGTCGAGGTAGCGCTCCTGACCGCCGGAGCGGCGCGGCGGGACCACCAGGCGGCGGGCGAGCGCGCCGGCCGCCTCGTTGCCGTGGTCCGTCCGCACGATGTGGAGGCAGAGGTCGATTCCGGCCGCCGTACCGGCGGACGTCAGGACGTCGCCGTCGTCCACGAAGAGTTCGCGTGGGTCGACGTGCACCGACGGGTAGCGCTTGGCCAGCGTCGGCGCGTACATCCAGTGGGTGGTGGCCGGGCGGCCGTCCAGCAGTCCGGCGGCGGCCAGCACGAACGCGCCGGTGCACAGCCCGACGATGCGGGCCCCCTCCTCATGGGCGCGGCGCAGCGCGTCCAGGGCTTCCTCGGGCGGTGGCGCGGTGATCGACCGCCAGGCCGGCACGACGACCGTGCCGGCGCGTGAGATCGCCTCCAGGCCGTGTGGCGCGGTGAGTTCGAGGCCCCCTGTGGTCCGCAGCGGGCCTTCCTCACCTCCGCACACCAGCAGTCGGTAGCGCGGTACGCCGGCGTCCTGGCGGTCTATCCCGAACACCGACAGCGGTATGGAACTCTCGAAGATGGGGCCGCCGCTGAACAGCAGCACCGCGACGATCTCCTTGCGGCGTCGCCCGGAGAGTTTCCGGGCCGCGGCTTCCGGCGCGGCAGTGGAGTCGTGGCTCATACTGCTAAGCCCCCCTCGGTGGTCGCGGCTCCTCGGTTGTGTCGCTCCTGCACGTTTCCCCTCGGTCCTGCACGAGTCCCCCGCCGTAAGACGTCAAGATCGAATCTACTGGTTCCCGCGGTGTCGCGTTGACCAGTTCGACACGCCGCAGATTGTCGACATGACAACTTGGCGTGAAGCATTCGATCACGAAGCGTTGCACTCACGGGCCGTGCAGGGAAGTGCGCCTCGTGGCAGTGGCCAAACCGCATAGGGTGCGGAGGGCCTCCCGGACCCTTTCCGTGCAGGTGGAACGGGGGTTTGGGGGTGGTGGGGGCCCCTCTTGCACAGGGTCGGGAAGTTGGCTGAAAAGAAGCGTTCCGGGGTACGGAAACCGGTCAGTCGACCGGTGTACCGCTCCTAGTGTGACGTCCGCCTCCCCGGACGGGTCCGCGGGGGGCCCGGTGCGGTGCCCGGTGGGGTGCCCGGTGCGCGGATCCCCGTTGCTTTCCGTACGGCTTCCCGTGGGGCCTTCCCCGGCTCGCCGTCCCGTGCGCCGAGCGGCGCAGCAGGTACCGGCACGCGGCGGTGGCGGCGGCCAGTCCGAGCGCGGTGCCGACCGCGCCGACCGGCGAGGTGCCGTACCAGAGGAGTACGGCGGGGACGAGGGCGCAGGAGAACACGGCCCAGCGGACGACGTCACCCGCTGCGTCCTGGGCCGGTCGCGGGTCGGGTTCCGGGTGCGGTCCGGACATGTGTGTCTCCCTGCTCTCCCCGGCGGAGTGCCCCCGCCGGCCCCCGTGACGGCGCTGCCGCCCGGTTCAACGCGTGTTCGAGCGGTCGGTCACCGTGCGTGGGCCCCGCGCCTGACCGAATCCCGCGCAAACCGCCTGTACGGGGCAGCAACCATTGCGTCGCGGGCGTGGCTCGTGCATGCTCCCTGGAACCCCCAACCGACTCCGGGGAAGTCCCCCTACGGAGAGTGCGCGGGATCTGGGCGGAGGAGGCGTGCCGCCGTACCCTTGGGGGTATGGGGTTGGGAAGTTGATTCCCGGACACAGCTCCGCCGCACACTGTCCTCCCCTCCCACAAAGGATCACAACGCCGAGACAGCCATGGCCGGTCACGAATTCTTCGATCCAGCGGACCGCAAGCGGCCGGTCGCCGACCCCACGGCGGCCGATGCGCTGGCGGCGCAAGAGGCACGCCCTTCCTGCGACCCCGCCTTCCAGCACGGAGTGGTCGTCGGCTTCGACGGCTCCACCTCCAGTGAGCGAGCCCTCGCCTACGCGATCGGGATGGCACATCGATCCCGTGCAGGGCTGATCATCGTCCACGTCGCCAACCGACTGCCGACCACCGTGTGGGCCGGCTGCGAGCCACCCGTCTTCGTCGACGTGCCGGACCATCGCACCGAGGTGCTCGGTCTCGAACTCGCGTGCGCCGAATACCTGGCCGAGGTGCCCTGGATCCTCGTCGAGCGCGGCGGGGACATCTGCCACGAACTCGAAGAGGTGGGGCGCGAGTACGAGGCCGACGCGATCGTCGTGGGGTCGACCCACGGGATCGTCGGGCGGATCTTCGGCTCCGTCGCGGGCAGACTCGCCAAGCGGGCCAAGCGGCCCGTCGTTGTCATTCCGTAACTCCCGGTTCTCCCAGGTGAGATACGCCGTGGGTAGGGTCCGGCTCCCTTCGTGCCGTGCGCAAAGCTACTCGTGCGTAGAGGTGTTTGTGTCCTTGTGAAGGGCATATACCGGTCACCGCGTACAACTGCACAGAGCATGAAGGGAGCCCGCCGTGGACAACGACGTCTCTGCGGGAAGCGGAACCACTACCGTGGCCGGCCGACTCGCCCTGGGGATAACCCTGTTGGCGTTCGGCCTCGGAACCACCGGCGTGATCGACGACGTGACCACGTCCGACGCCGTGTCAGTCGCCCACTACGTGGGCGGAGTCGCCCTCTTCCTCGTCGGCCTGCTGGCCTTCCGTGACCGTGACGCCGCGAGCGGCACGGGCTACGTCGCCCTCGGCGCCCTCTGGTTCACCTGGGCCGTCTCGTCCGGCGGCAACGCCTCGGCCAACGCGGCCGGGCTCTTCCTGCTCCTCTTCGCCCTGGTGGCACTGTCGTTGACCCTGGCGGGCGGCGACACGCTCGGACAGGGCATGCACGCGCTGCTGTTCCTGTCCATGCTGCTCCTCGCCGTCGCGAACTTCGCCGACAGCTCCTCGCTGGCCAAGGCGGGCGGCTGGGTGGCCGTGGCGGCGGGTGCGGTGGCCTGGTACGCCGCGACGGCCGCGCTCGCGCAGTGGCCGACGGCACTTCCGAGGCGGGCTGCCGGCCGGGGGGTGACGGCCGCCGGCTGATATGGCAGCCGACGCCGGGGAGTTGGGCTTCCCCGGTGATCCAATGAACGGACCCCCGCGTGGCTCGGTGGCACGCGCGGGGGTCCGTTCGGCTGTCCGGCCCGGTGCGGCGTGGGCGCACGGCTGTGGGGTGAGATCGGTCCCCTGCAGTATGAGGCGGGCGGACGTAATCCCCATTTAGTCGTATTGACCGAAACTTTCCCCCGTGGCTAGCCTGAAATCTGCTGTCTTCGTCATCCTGACGAAAAATGCGGCTGGGGGGCTCGGTCCGGCTCAGTCCGTCCGTGACCGGGGGTATTGAATGATCGCCGCCATCGATTTCGGAGCCTCGGCGACGAAGGCCGCCCTCTTCGAGAGAGGCGTCTCCAGGCCGGTACTCATCGACGGAGCACAGGAATCCTCCAGCGCGGTGTTCCTCCACCGGAACGGGCGACTCCTCTCCGGCGTCGGTGCGCTCGCCAGCGCCCAACGCCGCCCGCACCGCATGCAGGCCGCGTTGAAGAGACGGATCAACCGGCCCGATGAGACCGAACCCGTCCACCAGGAGGTGGAGTTCGACACGGTGGTCCTGCGTCCGCTCGTGCGATGCGCGGCGGCGGTGATCGGCCACGCCTGGCAGGCCGTGCTCCAGGAGACCGGCGGTGTGGAGGTGCCGCTGCTGCTGACCCACCCGGTGGGCTGGAGCGAGTTCCAGCGCGCGGCCGTCCTCGAAGCGGCGACCCTGGCGGGGGTGCGGCCCGCCGGACTGGTGAGCGAGGCGGAGGCCGTCGGCTGGCACATACGGGCCGCCCGGCCCGCCACGGGTACCTTGCTCGTGGCGGACGTGGGGGCGTCCACACTCGACATCGCCGTCCTCGACCTCGAACCCTCTGAAGGGATCACCGTCCGGTACGCCGACGGCGACAACTACCTGGGCGGGGACGACTTCGACCGGGAGGTCCTCGCACTCGTGGCGGCCACGCTGTCCGACGACCCGCGGGACGCGGCGCTGCTGACGGAGTTCACCGAGTTCTGCGACGAGTTACCGCATCTCGCCGCCCGCGAGGCGGAACGGGTGAAACGGATGGCGGCCGAGACCGGGGCGACCGTGTTCGCGCGGGGAGACATCGCGGTCGAAGTGGCCGGCGACGAGTTCTTCGACGCCACGGCACACCTGGTCGACCGGATCGCCGGCCGGGTGCGGCGCGCGATCGAGGGCGGGACCGTACGGCCGCGCACGATGGTCGTCTCGGGCGGCGCGGCACGGCTGTCCAGCATCCACGACGCGCTTGCCGAGCTGGCCGACGAGGCCGGCATCGAGTACCTCACCTGGGACGAGTCGGACCTGCCGGGCACCGCCACGGCGGCGGTGTCGCTCGGCGCGGCCGGCATGCCGCGGCCATGGGGAGGGAACGACGCCAAGGCCCGGCGGCCGGTGACCCTGGAACACGGCGTGCTCACGGCCGGTGGCGGGGCGTCGCGAGCGGTCGCGATCCCGGGCGGACTCGTCGTCGGTACACCCATGCCCGGTGTGCGTGAGCAGTCTGTCGACGCCCCGTCGGAACTGGTCCGCCGCAGTACCCGGCGCCCGCGCGAGGACAGGCTGCTCCTCCGGCCGCACGGTGTGGCAGCCCTGGGCTACGACCCGTTCGGCGACCGGCTGGTCACGGTCGCGCGGGACCGCAGCGCGTGCGTCTGGTACCTCGGCGAGGACCGCCCCTTACGGTCCTGCCGACCGTACTGGCAAAGCGGCTCCGCCGGGCTGTCGGGCGAAGTCGTGGCAGCCGCCGCCCACGGAGACCTGGTCGCATGGGCCGACTCCGACGGAGTGCTGTCGCTCGTCGGCTCCCGCCGCAGACACCTGCGGCTCGGCCACCCCGCGCACCGGCTGGCCTTCACGGCACGTCCGTACCTTCTGGCCCTGGGAGCCGACCGGATCACCCTCGTCGATCCCGGAACGGCCGAGATCCTGGACGTGCTCCAGCTTCCCGGGCCCGCCCCGTTCCCCGTTGTCGCCCTCGCCGGGGAGGCGTCGCTGGTGTTCACGGCGTCGGACCGGGACATACAGTGCTACGACTGCTCGAGCGAGCGCTTCACCCCGGTCTGGAAGCGCGAGGCCTTCGTCGCCTCGGCCCTCGCCGTGGTCCGGGTGGAATCCCTCCCTGTGCTCGTCACGTACGACTCGAAGGTCAGGCTGTACCGGGCGCTGGACGCGCGAACCGGGGTGCAGAACGCCCTCAAGGACGCCGAACACGCCTCCGTCCCGGTCGAGTTGCTGGCCGACGGAAGATCCGGGGTGGCTTACGCCCGGCACGAGCGCGGCGAGGTGTCCGTCCTGACGTTCGCCGGTGCGCCGCGGTGATCGCCCAACCGGGCCCGGCCTCCGAGTCGCTGGCCGCGCTGGCCGAGAGTCTGGCGGAACAGGAGGAACTGCGAGGCGAGGGATTTCTGGCCGACATCGCCGCACAATGCCGGCAGCCGTTGCGGGTGATGGTCGCGGGCTATGTCTCCTCGGGCAAGTCGACACTCGTCAACGCCCTGCTCGGGCGGGAGTTGGCCGGCGTGGACCGCCGCGAGACCACGGCCGAGGTGACCTGGTACCGCCATCCGGATCTCGCGGGGCAGCCGCCGCTCGGGGGAGGGAACCGAGCGGTCGAGACCGGCTTCCCGCTCGCCGACCGGCTGGTCCTGATCGACAGTCCCGGCCTCAACACGGCTTCCGGCGCACACCGTTCCACCCTCGACCTGCTGTCCGCCTGCCACGACGAGGGCGGCACCGCTGCCGCGCTGGTCTACCTGGTCGTCGGTGAGCCGGCCGCCGGGGACGTCGAACGGCTCGCCGACTTCATCGCCCTGGGCTCGGGCGATCTCGGCAACGTCGTCCTCGTCGGCGGCAAGGCGGAGACGGTCTCGGAGACCGCGATCAAGGACTCGGTCGAGAGGCGGGCGACCATCGAGGAAACCGCCGCGAAGACCGAGCGGCGGTTGCTGATCCGCAAGGCGTGTGTACGCAGCGTCGCGGTGAGCCAGCACCTCGCGATGGTGGCCCGGTGCGGGAGGGTGCGGCAGGAGCACGTGGACCTCGTCCGCGTAATCGTCGGTGACCCCGAGCTGCGTCGGTTCGCGGAGAACGGATGGGCTCAGCTGGGCCCGGTGTGGAGTGCGCGCGGCCGGCCGGCCGGGGCCCTGGATCCCCTGCGTGCCCTGATACCGAGTCTCGGCTGGCTGGTGTCGGAGCTTCCGGCCGGCGGTGAGCTCGACGTGGCATCGCTGTCGGCCTGCTGCGAACGGGTCTCCCGGCTGTCGCGTCTGGAGCGAGTCCTCGCCGAACTGGCCGACGACGCCGATCTGCTGACCGTGACGGCCGCGACCGAGCGGCTGCGGCGGTGGGCGGACCGGCGTGGATCGGAGCGCGCGACCACGGTGCACGAGCGGCTCGACAAGCTGTGGACCGGAGCGGAGTTCAGGACGTTCCCATGGCGCCGGGCCGCACTCATGCTCAGCACCTCGCTGCTGGCCGACATCCCGGTCGCCGACCGGGACTGGGCGATCGCCCTGCTGCGCGGTGAACCCCATGACCCCCCGGGGCCTCTGACGGCCGTGATTCAGCGCTGGCGTCGCCGGACCGATTCCGGAACCCGGGGAGTGCTGGCGGCCGACGTGGCCCGGACAGTCGTCACCGCCGCGGTGCGGCAGCTGACCGGATGATGAGGAACGACACCATGGTCGACATCGTGTTGTGCGTCGTCGGTGCTCTCGTGGGCTTCCTGGCCGGGTACCTGGTCCGGGGACCTCGAACCCCGGTTCGGGACCGCCCCGCCCCGACGGCCGGTGAATCGCCTGCGCAGGAGCGGGACGCGGCACCCGGATCGGCGGTGTCGCCGCCTCCGGGAAGCGCGGTGCCGCCGCAGCCGCGACGGCCGCAGCGCGCGAAGCTGCCGGAGCACACCGAGCTGCCGGAGCAGACCGAGCTGCCGGAGGGCATCGACCGACCGGAAGACGCCGGCCCGCCCGAGGACGTCGAGCTGCCGGCCGGGCAGACCGCCGGGCCGGCTTCCGGAGATGCCCTCCGCGCCGCCGCCGAAGTCCTGGACGTGGCCGATCTCGTCACCAACCAGGAGCTGAGCCGACGACTGGCCGAGGCCGTCGTGCTGCTCCCCGGTGTGTCCGCGATACGCCCCCTGCGCGGCGAAGCGTTCGAGCCGCCCGAGCACGAATGGGTGGGAAGCCGGGGCACGGAGGACAGCAGCCGCTGGGACACCGTGGCCGAGGTCCGCTCGCCCGGCGCGTCCGCGTCGGGACGGGTGCTGCGGGCCGCATACGTCGTCGTCTTCGAACCCCCGGAGGAGTCATGAGCACGACCGCGACCGGCCCCGACCCGATCGACGAGAAGATCACCTATCTGGTGGAGCGCGTTCGTTCGCTCGCCGACGGCGTCACCGCGCGGCCCACCCTGGACGTCCTCGACCGGCTGGTGCGCCGCCGGGAGACACCGACGGTCCGAACCGTGGTGGTCGGCGAGGTGTCCCGGGGAAAGTCCACCCTCATCAACGCCCTGATCGGACGCCGTCTGCTGCCGGATGCGGCCGCCGCTCTGACCGCGACATGGACCGTGCTCGGCCACGGCAGCAGACTGATCGCCAGGGCGCACGTCGCCACCGACTCCGGGCTCGAACAGATCCTGCTGGAAGGCCCGGACATCGACGCCTACATGACGGTGGTCGGGGAGCGCCTGGTCCGCCGTCGCCACGGTGCGCAGGCGCGGGTCGCGTCGGTCGAGATCAGGATCGACGCACCGGCGTTGGCCGGCGGCCTCGAACTCATCGACACCCCCGGCGTCGGCGGACTGTCGGCAGCACACCGCTACGCGACCCTGGCCGCGCTCGGCGAGGCCGATGCCCTGGTATTCGTGATCAAGCCGGGCGAGCCGATCAGCGCCACGGAGCGGGCGTTCCTCGCCGAGGCCGTCCACCACCTCGACACGTGCGTCGTCGTGCAGTGCCAACGGGACCTGGCGGCGGACCCGGACAAGTACCTGACCGACGACATGAAAAGTCTCCGCTCCGCGGACGCCTGGGAGAAGCTGCTGCAGGATCCGGACGAGGCCCGGGAACTGGCTGCCTACTTCAACAGGACGAAGGCCGTCTCCGTCTCCGCGTTGAACGCCCTGCGCGCCGCGGCCGACCCCGCAGACCCGGTCAGCGCGCGGCTCCACCAGAACTCCGGTGTCCCGAAACTGCTGGAGATTCTGGGCGACGTGGTCGCGCGCGGCCACACCGTGCACCGAAGGAACCTGCTGCGTCTGGTCGAGTCCGTGGCCCGGGAGTCCCGCAACCACCTGCGCGACCGGGTCGAGATGCTCGCCGGGAGCGACGCCGGGCAGCGGCTGATCGAGGAACGGGCGGAACGCGTCGCGAAATGGACGACGAACGACGGAGCGCACTGGCGGGCTGTGCTGGACGGCATCCACAAGGAACTCGCCGAGGAGGTCAGGCGTCACGCGAGGAAGCGGGCCGAGGAGATCGGCGACGACTACCGGCGCCGTCTGCGGGACATGAAGACGGCGGAGATCGTCGAGGAGACCAAGGGAATGCTCACGCTGCCCGACTCCGTGCTCGCCGAACTGAACCGCATTTCCACGGACCGGATCTCCAACGGCGTGGCTCGTGTACGCCAGTTGTTCGTCGACGACGAGCTGGACGGCCCGCTGAGCCATCTGACCGAGACCCAGGCGGTGTTCAGCCGGCTGCCGGACGACTTCGAGGCCCTTGCCGGGCGGGCCGATCCCAACGACCTCCGCGGGGTGCTGGCCGGCGGGGTCGTCGCGGTCAGCGTCACCGCGCTCGGCGCCGCGGCGCTGGCGAACGCGGCGGCCGTTGCCCTGGTCGCGCCCATCGTGATGCCGTTCCTCATCGGCGCCGGGGTGTTCCACGTGTTCAACCGGAAGTCCCGGCAGATGAAGCGCACCCTGCAGGGCGCGCTGGACACGCTCGGGATCGTCTGCGACGAGATCCGGAACACCGCGGTCCCCGCCGTGCTGAAGAGCGCCGGGGAGACGAAGGCGAACCTGGTCAAGCTGATCGACGGGGAGCTCACCGAGCTGGCGGCGCAGATCCGACAGGACCAGGAGGACCTGCTCCGGACCGAAGGACTGACGCCGCAGGAACGGCGCGAGCAACTGGCCGAAGCGGAACGGGGACTGCGAGACGCGGAGGAGGTCATGCAGGCGGCGGCCACCCTCCGCGGCCGACTCGGCTGATCCGCGCCGGATGACCTGACCTGACCGGGCTCGCCTGCGGGCCGGCCGGTCCGTACCCTCTGACGGCCCTTTCAGGAGTGTGCCATGGCGAAAGCGCGTCGCGTCGGGGTGATCGTGCCCCTCGGCGAGGAGTTCGAGTACGTTCGAGAAGCGCTGAGGCCTTCCCGGGCCGAGGTCGTGGACGGTGACCAGTACCACGGCTTCGACCTGCCGGCGGGCTCCGTCACCGGGGTCGTCCGTGTGTTGTCGGACATGGGCCAGGCCCAGGCCGCCCTGACCGCGGACCGGATGATCAACCGGCTGGGGGTCTCGCTGCTCGTGGTGATCGGGACCGGCGCCGGCCTGGACGGTGATGTCCGTGTGGGCGACGTGGTGGTGGCCGACCAGATTCAGGAGCACCTGCGCAAGGCGAAGGTCGTCCCGGCCGCCGGCGGGTCGGGCGTCACCTTCGAGCGGGCCGCCGAGTCCTGGCGCGCCAACGCCCGGCTCATCGACCACGTGCGCAACTTCGGCTGGCTGAGCTCGGGCGAGGCCGCGCTCAACCGCTGGCGGAAGAACGCGGTGGACCGCCGGCCGGGCAGCGGCACGGCGGCGGTGCCGCCGCGGGTGCACGTCGGACCGGTGGCCACCGGCGATGTGGTGGTGGCGGCCGGTGCGTTCGCGAGATGGATCCGCGAGGCGAACCGCAAGTTCGTCGCACTCGACATGGAGGCCGGGGGAGCGGCGCTCGCGGCCTACCGCAACGAGTCCGCGGACCTCCTCGTGATCCGGGGGATCTCGGACCACGCCGACGAGCACAAGCGGGAGTGGGACGGGGGCCACGGCACGGTTCGCGAGCCGAACGCGTGGCGCCGCTACGCGGTGCGCAACGCGGTGGAGTACCTCGTGATCCTGCTGTCGAGCGCGGGTTTTCCCTGGCGGGACGCAAGGGCCGCCGGAACCGAAGCGCGGTCTCGCGTCTCCGCCGCACGGAGGATCGCCCAGTCGGCGTCACTGGCCGAAGTCGCGGTGGATCTGATCAGTGATCAGCTCGCGCACCCCGACACCCAGTACGAAGCCCACGGGCCCACCCTCGACCAGTACGACGCCGACCAGTACGAAGCCGACCAGCACGACGCCGACCGGTACGAGGCGGACGAGCAGGATCACGACGTGCACCCGTACGACGGCACCGGTGACCTCTGACCCGGGGACGCGACCCGACGCGGAGTCCCGGTTCCTGCGTTCCCCGCGCTCCTACTCCACCGTCACCGACTTCGCGAGGTTGCGCGGCTTGTCGATGTCGCGGCCGAGCGCCTTCGCCGTGTGGTAGGCGAGGAGTTGCAGGGGGATGCCCATCAGGATCGGGTCGAGTTCGTCCTCGTTCTTCGGGACGACGACCGTGCGGTCCGCCTTCTCCTGGTGGCGGTGGGCCACCGCCAGGATCTTGCCGCTGCGGGCCTTGATCTCCTCCAGGGCCGCGCGGTTCTTCTCCAGCAGGTCGTCGTCGGGGACGATCGCCACCGTGGGGAGCGCCGGCTCGATCAGGGCCAGCGGGCCGTGCTTGAGCTCGGACGCCGGGTAGGCCTCCGCGTGGATGTAGGAGACCTCCTTGAGCTTCAGGGAGGCCTCGCGGGCCACCGGGTAGCCCCGGACGCGGCCGATGAAGAGCATCGAGCGGGCGTCGGCGTACTCCTGGGCCAGCTTCTCGATCTCCGCCTCCTGGTCGAGGATCTCGGAGATCTGGGCCGGCAGCTTGCGCAGGCCCTCGATGATGCGCTTGCCGTCGCGGACCGAGAGGTCCCGGATGCGGCCGAGGTGCAGGGCGAGCAGGCCGAAGGCGACCGTCGTGTTCGTGAAGCACTTGGTCGAGACCACGCAGACCTCGGGCCCGGCGTGCACGTACATGCCGCCGTCCGCCTCGCGGGCGATCGCCGAGCCGACCACGTTCACCACGCCCAGCACCCGCGCGCCCTTGCGCTTCAGCTCCTGGACGGCGGCGAGGACGTCGTAGGTCTCACCGGACTGCGAGACCGCGATGTAGAGGGTGTCGGGGTCGACGACCGGGTTGCGGTAGCGGAACTCGGAGGCGGGCTCGGCGTCCGCGGGGATCCGGGCCAGCTCCTCGATCATCTGGGCGCCGATCATGCCCGCGTGGTACGAGGTGCCGCAGCCGAGGATCTTCACCCGGCGCACGGCCCGCGCGTCCCGGGCGTCCAGGTTGAGGCCGCCGAGGTGCACGGTGGAGAAGCGGTCGTCGATGCGGCCGCGCAGCACCCGGTCGACCGCCTCGGGCTGCTCGAAGATCTCCTTGTGCATGTACGTGTCGTGGCCGCCCATGTCGTACGACTCGGCCTCCCACTCCACGGTGGTCGGCTCGGCGGTCGTACGGGTGCCCTCGGTGGTGTACGTGCGGAAGTCGTCGGCCTTGAGGGTGGCCATCTCGCCGTCGTCCAGCGTCACTATCTGGCGGGTGTGGGTGACCAGGGCCGCGATGTCGGAGGCGACGAACATCTCCTTGTCGCCGATGCCGAGGACGACCGGGGAGCCGTTGCGGGCCACCACGATGCGCTCGGGGAAGTCGGCGTGCATCACGGCGATGCCGTAGGTGCCCTCGATCAGGCGCAGCGCCTGGCGGACCCGCTCCTCAAGGGTCTCCGCCTGGGAACGGGCGATCAGGTGGACGAGGACCTCGGTGTCGGTCTCGGAGAGGAACTCGACGCCGTCCGCCTCCAGCTTGCGGCGCAGGTCGGCGGCGTTGTCGATGATGCCGTTGTGGACGACGGCGACCTTCTGGTCACCCGACATGTGCGGGTGGGCGTTCACGTCGGAGGGGGCGCCATGGGTGGCCCAGCGGGTGTGGGCGATGCCGGTGGTGCCCTTGAAGCGCGCCGGGACCTTGGCCTCCAGGTCCCGGACCCGGCCCTTGGCCTTGACCATCTTCAGGCCTGCCGTCTTCGGCGAGGAGACGACGATGCCGGCCGAGTCGTAGCCGCGGTATTCCAGCCGCTGCAGGCCCTCCAGGAGCAGGGGGGCCACGTCACGCTTACCGATGTATCCGACAATTCCGCACATGTATGGGTGTTCCGTATCCCTCAGCCGTAGACCATGCGACGCAGCTGCCGGAGGGTGAGCTCCGGCGGGGCGACCGCCCTGTACTTCAGATCCGCCTCGATCCGATCGAAGATCTCCGCGTTCACCAGGCCGTCGGCCTGCAGTTCGCGGTGGCGGCGCCGGACGTAGTCCCCGGCCGTCTCGTCGAAGTAGGCGAGCACGTCCTGTATCACCCGCAGCGCCTCGCCCCGGCTCAGGGGCGTGGAGCGCGTCAGATGATCCACCAGTTCGTCGTGCACCCGTAGATCCTGGAGTACGAGGCGACGGTTTAGCAAGAATCCTGCCCGATTCCGGGCAGCGGCCTGTTGAATCTCTTATGGGGCTCTGTTCGCAGCCTGGCCATCCTGTGTCTTGCGCCACGTCGCTTGTGGAGACGAGTTTCAGACGCCATGGACATTCCTCGTATGGGCGTACCCGATGAGCTCGCCGACCGCATGAGCATGGCCGAGCAGCACGAGTACCTCCGCGCCAGGTTCTCCCGGCGCTCCATGATCAGAGGCGGGGCCGTGACCGTCGGCGCCGTCACGGGCGGCTCGTTCGTCCTGGGCGGCACCGCCCAGGCTGCCGTCCCCACCCAGTCCTCCGCCCCCGCCACCCAGTACGTCGACGGCGCCTACGTGGCGCCGTTCGGCCGCCACCTGGCCTTCGGCAACGACGCCAGCACGGAGATGACGATCTCCTGGCAGGTCCCGGTCGCGGTCAAGAAGCCCTTCGTCCGGATCGGCACCCACGCCTCGCACCTCTCGGTGAAGATCCCGGCCGAGATCCGCGCCCTCTACACCCCGGCCGGTGTCGGCGCCAGCGGCGACCACACCCAGTACTACGTGCACGCCAAGCTGGCCAACCTCAAGCCGGGCCGGCAGTACTTCTACGGCGTCGGCCACGAGGGCTTCGACCCGGCCGCCCCGCAGTACGCCAGCACCATCGGCACCTTCACCACCGCCCCCCGCAACAAGGAGCCGTTCACGTTCACGGCCTTCGGCGACCAGGGCGTCAGCTACCACGCCCTGGCCAACGACGCCCTGATCCTCGGCCAGAACCCCAGCTTCCACCTGCACGCCGGCGACATCGCCTACGGCGACCCGGCCGGCCAGGGCAAGACCTCGGACACGGTCTTCGACTCGCGTACCTGGGACCAGTTCCTGGCCCAGACCGAGTCGGTCGCCAAGTCGGTGCCGTGGATGGTCTCCTTCGGCAACCACGACATGGAGGCCTGGTACTCGCCGAACGGCTACGGCGGCGAGGAGGCCCGCTTCACCCTGCCCGACAACGGGCCGGACAAGAAGAACCTGCCGGGCGTCTACTCCTTCGTCCACGGCAACACGGCGATCATCTCGCTGGACCCGAACGACGTCTCCTTCGAGATCCCGGCGAACCTGGGCATCTCCGGCGGAACCCAGACCAAGTGGTTCGAGGGGCAGCTCAAGAAGTTCCGCGCCTCGAAGGACATCGACTTCATCGTCGTCTTCTTCCACCACTGCGCCTACTGCACCTCCACGGCGCACGCCTCGGAGGGGGGCGTGCGACAGGAGTGGGTGCCGCTGTTCGAGAAGTACACGGTGGACCTGGTCATCAACGGCCACAACCACCAGTACGAGCGCACCGACGTCATCAAGGGCGACAAGGTCGTCAAGAAGCTCCCGATCGGCGAGACGGCCTACTCCGAGACCGAGGGCGTCGTCTACGTCACGGCGGGCGCCGCGGGCCGCAGCCTGTACGCGTTCACCGCGCCGGACTCCTACGAGGGCCACCTGAACGAGGTCGACTCCGTCGCCTCCTTCATCAACACCAAGGACGGCAAGGTCAACGAGACCGTCACCTGGTCCCGGGTCCGCTACCTCAACTACTCGTTCCTGCGCGTGGACGTCGAGCCGGCGCCGCGCGGCCAGTACGCCAGGCTGAAGGTGTCGGGCATCGCCGAGACCGGCGACCGCATCGACCACTTCACGGTGGCGCGCAAGGCCAAGTGACACCCGTCGGAAGGTGAGCGGGTGGTCCCCGGGCCGTAGGGGGACCACCCGCTCTCCGCTTCTCACATCCGCTTCAGCACCGCCTGTTTGGCGCTCGCGAACTCCTCCTCCGTGAGCACCCCCTCGCGGCGCAGCTCACCCAGTTCCCGGAGCCGGCGCAGCAACGCGTCGTGATCGGCCCCGGCCTCCCCGTCCGTCCGGGCCGGCCCGGGCAGGGCCGTCGACGGATGCGGCAGCCGCGCCTGCACCGCCGTGGCGACCAGCGCCATCAGCGGATCCCGTCCGAACCCCCACAGCTCCACCGCGTTCGGGTCGTACTTGGCCCGCATCCCGGTCGCGGCGCCACGCACCCGGAACCGCAGATGGCCGTTCTCCAGCCCGGCGGAGGGCTGCCACTCCACCCCCAGGATGTCCGCCAGGGCCAGGGTGCGGGGACCGGCGGCGGCCTTCACGTCCTCCGTCTTCCAGTTCCACTCCAGGCGCACCCGCTCCCCGTCGAACGAGGCCGTGCCGTCCCCGGCGGACACCGACAACGGCAGCGACGGCCCCGGCAGCAGGTACCCGGTCACCGCGGTGCCCGGCACCCGCGCCAGCAGCAGGGCGTCGCGCACCTCGTCCGTGAAGTACTCGGCGACACCGAACCGGTCCGGCTCCACGGTCAGCAGGAAGGGGTCGTGGGCTTCGGCGAGGCGGCCGCCGGTGGCGTGCGGCAGCGGATCCGCCCCGTCCCGCAGCCGCAGCCGCAGCCGCCCCGAGCGGCGGCCCCGCTCGAACGAGACACCCGCCAACGCGAGCAACGGCACGGCGAGTTCACCCAGCGCACGGCGCAGCACACTGACGTTCCTGTCCCGTCCGGGGGTCAGTCGCAGGGCGTCCGTGCCGAAGACCCAGGTGGCGTCCCTCTGGATGATTTCCGCCATGGGGGGATTGTTCCACCGGAAGTGGCGCCGGGTGGTCTCGACCAATCCCGGCCGGTGGTGCATCCTCAGCCGAGTCCCCTGCACAGAGTTCTGCCGAAGGGAGCGCATGTGCGACCGCACCACAGAACGACTCCCCGTACCCCCCGAAGTCCCCGTATGGCCCGCCTCCTCGGGTCCCTGCTGCTGGTCGCGGCGGCCGGCGCCTTCACGGTCGGCGCCACCCCGGCCACGCCGAAACCCGTCCCCTCGCCGCTCGGCCAGGTCGTCCCGGCGCCCGCGTCGGTGAGGGCCGGCGGAGCGCCGTACCGCATCACCCGCGACACCGTCATCCGCGTCGACGGCTCGCGCGAGGCCCGCCGGGTCGGCGAGTACCTCGCGGACCTGCTGCGCCCCGCGACCGGCTACCGGCTTCCCCTGACCACGCACGGCACCTCGGGCATCAGGCTCCGGCTGGCCAAGGGGCCCTTCGGGGCGGAGGGCTACCGGCTCGACAGCGGCCCGCACGGCGTCACCCTCACCGCCGCCGAACCCGCCGGCCTCTTCCACGGCGTCCAGACCCTGCGCCAACTGCTCCCGGCCGCCGCCGAGAAGGACACCGTGCAGCCCGGACCCTGGCTGGTCGCGGGCGGCACCGTCACCGACCGCCCCCGCTACGCCTACCGGGGCGCGATGCTCGACGTCTCCCGGCACTTCTTCACCGTGGCCCAGGTCGAGCGGTACATCGACGAGCTGGCCCTCTACAAGATAAACGAACTGCATCTGCACCTCAGCGACGACCAGGGCTGGCGCATCGCAGTCGACTCCTGGCCCCGCCTGGCCACCTACGGCGGCTCCACCGAGGTCGGCGGCGGCCAGGGCGGCCACTACACCAAGGCCCAGTACCGGGAGATCGTCCGGTACGCCGCCTCCCGCTACCTCGAAGTCGTCCCCGAGATCGACATGCCCGGCCACACCAACGCGGCCCTCGCCTCCTACGCCGGCCTCAACTGCGACGGCGTGGCACCGCCGCTGTACACCGGCACGGACGTCGGCTTCAGCTCGCTGTGCGTCTCCAAGCAGGTGACGTACGACTTCGTGGACGACGTCATCCGCGAACTGGCCGCCCTCACCCCGGGCCGCTACCTGCACATCGGCGGCGACGAGGCGCACTCCACCAGCCACGCGGACTACGTGGCGTTCATGGACCGGGTGCAGCCGCTCGTCGCGAAGTACGGCAAGAAGGTGATCGGCTGGCACCAGCTGACCGGCGCGCACCCGGTGCCGGGGGCGATCGCCCAGTACTGGGGGCTGGACGACACCGGCGCCGACGAGAAGGCCCAGGTGGCCGAGGCCGCCCGGCACGGCACCGGGCTGATCCTCTCGCCCGCCGACCGGGTCTACCTCGACATGAAGTACACCGAGGACACCCCGCTCGGCCAGGACTGGGCCGGCCTGGTGGAGGTGAAGCGCTCCTACGACTGGGATCCGGGCGACTACCTGCCCGGCGCGCCGGGTTCGGCGGTCCGGGGGGTCGAGGCGCCGCTGTGGTCCGAGACCCTCGTGACCGGTGCCGACATCGACGTGATGGCCTTCCCGCGGCTGCCCGGGGTGGCGGAGCTGGGCTGGTCGCCGGCGGCCACGCACGACTGGGACGCCTACAAGGTGCGGCTCGCCGCGCAGGCGCCCCGCTGGGACGCCCTCGGCATCGGCTACTACCGCTCCCCGCAGGTCCCCTGGCCCGCGAAGTAGCCGGATCGCGGAAGACCGGCGGGCTCCCCCGGGGACCGTACCCGGGGAGCCCGCCGGCCCGGATCAGAACCCCGCGACGGGATTCTCCAGGGTTCCGACCAGCTGGAGGGCGCCCGACGGGTCCGCCAGGTCCACCATCTGCCTGTTGTTCCGCAGCTGGAGCCGGTTGAGGCAGGACAGCGCGAACTCGGGCGCGAACATGTCGTACTGGGCGAACCTGTCGGCGAGTCCGGGAGCCGACTCCTGGTACTCGCGGGTGACCTCGGCGACCGTCCGCCAGAAGTCGTCCTCCGTCAGGACCCCCTCGGACGCGAGGTTCGAGGCGAGGAAGCGGAAGAAGCAGTCGAAGACGTCCGTGAAGATCGACAGCAGCTTCTTGTCCTCGGGGACCTCGACCCGCACCCGCTCCACCGCCGGTGGCAGCACCGCGTGCGGGTCCATGACCGCGATCTCCTCGGCGATGTCCTTGTAGACCGCCCGCTGCACCACACCGTCCTTCAGCACCAGGACGACGTTCTCGCCGTGCGGCATGAACACCAGGTCGTAGGCGTAGAAGCTGTGCAGGAGCGGGGTGAAGTAGGCCTTCAGGTACGCCCGCAGCCAGTCCTTCGGCGCCAGCCCGCTCCGCTCGATCAGCGCGGTGGCGAAGGAGGCGCCCTCGTGGTCCACGTGGACCAGGGAAGCCATCGTCGCGAGCGTCTCGCCCTCCCGGAGGGACGCCACCGGGCTCTCCCGCCAGAGCGCGGCCAGCATCTTCCGGTACGGCGAGTAGCGGTCGGTGGCCCGCTCGTACTCCAGGTGCCGGTAGCCCACCGCCGCCCGCTCCCGGATGATCGACAGGCCGGTGGACTTGAGCACCGGATCGCTGTCGATGAGCTGCGCCAGCCAGTCGTTGATCGCCGGGGTGGCCTCCATGTAGGCGGCCGAAAGACCGCGCATGAAGCCCATGTTGAGGACCGACAGGGCGGTCTTGACGTAGTGCCTCTCCGGATGGCTGGTGTTGAAGAAGGTGCGGATGGACTGCTGGGCCAGGTACTCGTCGTCGCCCTCGCCCAGGCACACCAGGTACTCGCGCGCCACCTCGGCCGCGAAGGTGACCGCCAGCTTGTTCCACCACTGCCAGGGGTGGACCGGGATGAAGAGGTAGTCGGCCGGGTCCAGGCCCCGGTCGCGCAGCACCCCGTGGAAGCGCTCGACGGTCCTCTCGCCCAGCTCCGCGCGCACGAAGGACTCGTACTCGATGCCCACGCCCGCGGTGAACGCGGCCCGCGAGGTGTGGGCCGCGAGCCAGACCAGCCGGACCGGGCTCGCGGTCTCGGGGGCGTACGACAGGTACTCGTGGACCCCGAAGCCGAGCCGGCCGTTGTTGGCGACGAAGCACGGGTGGCCCTCGGTCATCCCGGTCTCGATCGCCTGGAAACCGCCGCGGACGAGCTCGGCGACCGGGACCTGCGGCTTGGCCAGCTTGTAGCAGGTACCGGAGAGCGTCGAGGAGATCTCCTCCAGGTAGACCGGCAGGATCTCGTCGCTCAGGCCCAGCGAGTCCTTCAGCTCGATGAAGAAGTCGAGCGCGGCGAGCGGCAGTTCGGCGCCGTCGCGGACCCGGCTGACGGAGTCGGCGTCCACCTGCCAGTGGTCCAGGGCCCGGCGGACGGCGGTGAAGCGGTAGCGGGTGAGCCCGTCGTCGCTGCGCACGACGTACGACTCCCCGTCCCGCTCCGGGGTGATGAGGCGCTCGTGGGCGAACTCGGCGAGCGCCTTGCGTATCAGGAGCCGGTTGGCCTTCTCCCAGCGTTCGGGGGAGAGGTGGGCGACCGCGTCGGCGAGGGTCATTCGGCGGCCACCGCCCGCTCGAACCGCTCCCGGGTGCAGAAGCTCAGCAACGCCCTTTTCTCCGGCTTCTCGATCTCGCGTACGGGCACGAACCCGACGGCCTCGTTCAGCGCGTGCACGGCCGTGTTGTGCACGTCCGGCTCGACGACGATCCGGCGGGTCGCCGGGTCCTCGAAGAGCCGCGCCACCACGGCCGTGATGACGGCCCTGGTGAAGCCGTGCACCGGCGTGCCGGTGGCGGGGGTCAGGAAGTGCATCCCGACGTCACCCGGTTCGGGCTCGTACAGCCCGACCAGCTCGCGGTGGGCGGGGTCGTAGTACTCCATGAGGAAGGCGGGCCGGCCGTCCTCGCCCAGCCCGAGCAGCGCGTGGTGGTGCTCGTCGGCGGCGATCTCCATGTAGGCGCGCTCGACGTCCTCCAGCCGGGCGTCCTGCATCATCCAGTAGGCGGCCTTGGGGTGCGTGACCCAGCGGTGCAGCAGTTCACCGTCCTCCAGGGGGTCCAGCGGCCGGAAGGCGAACGGCATCGTCATCGTGCTCATACGGCGAACTCCTGGAAGGCGATCGTCTTCTCCACCGGGTAGTACTCCGAGTCGAGCAGCTCGCGGATGATGTACGCGTTCCGGTAGGGGCCCATGCCCAGGTCGGGGCTGGTGATGCTGTGGGTGTGGACACCGGCGTTCTGCAGGAACA
This sequence comes from Streptomyces sp. NPDC001068, assembly GCF_042897315.1. Classification (NCBI taxonomy): domain Bacteria; kingdom Bacillati; phylum Actinomycetota; class Actinomycetes; order Kitasatosporales; family Streptomycetaceae; genus Streptomyces; species Streptomyces sp. NPDC001068. Next base: position 304,653 of record NZ_JBIAYD010000006.1, read on the forward strand.
CGCCCCGGCCGGTGACGTCGATCGCGTAGTTGCGGGCCACGTCGAAGTTGCCGTGCGCGTCGTAGCGCAGCCGGTCGCGGACCGGCCCGAGGAACTCGGGCTCGGCGTACCGGTAGCCGGTGGCCAGGACCAGGCCCTGCGTCTCCAGCTCGTAGTCCTTGCCCTGCTCCTCCTGGCGGAGGCCGAGGGCGTACGTGCCGTTGTCGTAGGAGGCCGCGTTCAGGCTGGAGTTGGTGAGCAGGCGGGTGGGGACCGGGCCGCCGAGGTTCTTCCGGTACAGCAGGTCGAAGATCTCGTTGATCAGGTCGCCGTCGATCCCCTTGAACAGGCCCTTCTGCTCGGCGGTGAGCCGGTAGCGGGTCTCCTCGGGCAGGGCGTGGAAGTAGTCGACGTATTCGGGGCTGGTCATCTCCAGCGTGAGCTTGGTGTATTCGAGCGGGAAGAAGCGCGGCGAGCGGGTCACCCAGTTCAGGCGGTAGCCGTGGACGTCGATCTCGCTGAGCAGGTCGAGGTAGATCTCGGCTGCGGACTGGCCGCTGCCGACCAGCGTGATCGACTCCTTGGACTGGAGTTCCTGCTTGTGCCGCAGGTAGCGCGAGTTGTGGATGAAGTCCCCGCCGAGGCCCCGGCAGGCCTCAGGGAGGTACGGCGGGGTGCCGGTGCCCAGGACCAGGCGGCGGGCCCGGTAGGTGTCACCGGCGGCGGTGCCGACGACGTACAGCTCGTCCTCGTACCGGACCTCGGTCACCGTGGTGCCGAAGCGGACGTTGGTCAGTCTGTTCGCGGCCCAGCGGCAGTAGTCGTCGTACTCCACGCGCAGCGGATAGAAGTTCTCGCGGATGTAGAACGAGTACAGTCGGCCCTTCTCCTTCAGGTAGTTGAGGAAGGAGTACGGCGAGGTGGGGTCGGCCAGGGTGACCAGGTCCGACATGAACGGGGTCTGGAGGTGGGCGCCGTCCAGGAACATGCCGGCGTGCCACTCGAAGTCGGGCTTCGATTCCAGGAAGACGCCGTCCAGTCCGGCGATCGGCTCGGTCAGGCAGGCGAGGCCGAGGTTGAAGGGCCCGAGCCCGATGCCCACGAAGTCGTGCACGGCGGACGGGTTGTCAGGACGCGCGGTCAAGGGACTCTCCCAGGTACTGCTCGGCGTGGCCGGCGATCAGAGCGAGGACGGCGGCGATGTCGGCCGTCGTGGTCTCGGGGTTGAGCAGGGTGAACTTGAGGTAGTGGCGGGCGCCGACCTTGGTGCCCGCGACCACCGCGTCGCCGGAGGCGAACAGGGCCTTGCGGGCGTACAGGTTGGCGCGGTCGATCTCGGCCGGGTCGGTGACGGCCGGCGGGATGTACCGGAAGACGAGGGTCGACAGGGACGGTTCGACGACGACGTCGAAGCGCGGGTCGGCGGCGAGCAGCCGCCAGCCCTCCGCGGCCAGGTCGCAGACCTCGTCGAAGAGCTGCCCGATGCCGTCGGCGCCCATGGTGCGCAGCGTCATCCACAGCTTGAGGGCGTCGAAGCGGCGGGTGGTCTGCAGGGACTTGTCGACCTGGTTGGGGATGCGCTCCGCGATGGTCCGGCGCGGGTTGAGGTACTCCGCGTGGTAGGTGGCATGGCGCAGGGCCGCGGTGTCCCGGACCAGCAGGGCTGACGAACTCACCGGCTGGAAGAAGGACTTGTGGTAGTCGACGGTGACCGAGTCGGCGCGTTCGATGCCGGCGATCCGGTCCCGGTGCTTCAGGGAGGCGAGCAGGCCGCAGCCGTAGGCCGCGTCGACGTGCATCCAGGTGCCGTACCGCTCGCACAGTTCGGCGATCCCGTGCAGCGGGTCGATGGAGCCGAAGTCGGTGGTGCCGGCGGTGGCGACGACCGCCATGGGCACCAGGCCGTCGCTCACGCAGCGTCCCAGTTCGCGGGCGAGGGCGACGGTCTGCATCCGCCGGTCCTGGCCGACGGGGACGGACACCACCGCGTCCTGGCCGAGGCCGAGCAGTTTCGCCGACTTCTGCACGCTGAAGTGACTGGCCTCGGAGGCGAAGATCCGCAGTTTCGCGGGGGAGTCGGTCTTGCTCTCCTCGCGGGCCAGCAGCAGCGCCTGGAGGTTGGACTGGGTGCCGCCGGAGGTGAACACGCCGTCGGCGGCCTCGCCGAGGCCGATGCGGGCGGTCGTCCAGTCGATCAGTTTCCGCTCGATGAGGGTGCCGCCGGCCGACTGGTCCCAGGTGTCCAGGGAGGAGTTGACGGCGGAGAGCACCGCCTCGCCGAGCACCGCCGGGATGACCACGGGGCAGTTGAGGTGGGCGAGGTAGCGCGGGTGGTGGAAGTAGACGGCGTCCCGGAGGTAGACGTCCTCCAGCTCGTCCAGGACCGCGGTGGTGTCGTGCAGCGGCCGGTCGAGGTCGATGCCGTCGATGAGAGGGGCGAGGGCGTCGGCGGTGATGCCCGTGAACGGCCTCTCGGTGGTGGCGAGTTTGGCCGCCACCCGCTCCACCCCTTCGGTCACGGAGTGGCGGTAGTGCTCCGCGGTCAGGTCATTGAGCAGGTGCGAGCGCATGTGGGGGTCCTCCGGGGACGATCCGGGCGGGGGAGGGGAGCGATCCGCTCCATTTAGGTTAGCCTAACCTAAGTAATGCGAAGGAAACACTGCCCCTCCCGTGACAGCCGTCACTCCGGCCAAGGAGGGCGCGCGGGCCTCCGACTACTCGCCGGCCTCCCGGAGTTGTTCCTCCGTCAGGCCCTGCCGCCAGTAGCCGACGAAGGTGACCCGGCGCCGGTCCACCCCGCGCTCCCCGACGAAGTGCCGGCGCAGTTTCTTGACCCGCCCGGACTCGCCGGCGATCCAGACGTACGGACGTTCCGCGGCGGGCAGCCGGGCGCCCCGGATCGCCGCCTCGGCGCCGCCGCCCACCATCCACTCGATCTCCGCGTCGGCCGCCGTCACCACGTCCTGGACGTCCCCGGCGTCAGGTACCTCCAGCCAGGCGCGCACCCGGGTGCCGGCGGGCAGGGACTCGAGGACGGCGGTCGCCGCGGGGACGGCGGTGTCGTCGCCCCAGATCAGCACCAGGTCGGTGTCGGCGGGCGGCCGGAAGCGGATGGCCCGGTTGTCGGCGACCGCGGGGCCGATCAGCACCACCCGGTCGCCGGCGGCGGCCCGCGAGGCCCACCGGGAGGCGGGCCCGGCAGGGGTGGCCGCCGCCGGCTCGATCCCGTGCAGCACGAAGTCGACGTCGATCTCGTCCGGGTCGCGGCGCAGCTCCCGGAGCGTGTACGAGCGCATCACGGCCCGGACGTCGTCCGGGAGTTCGCGCCAGGCCTGGAACCATCCCTCGCCCAGTTCGAAGGGGACCGCGGGCTCGGTGCGCCCCTCGGCCGGGATGAACAGCGAGAGGGACTGGTCGCGTCCCTCGGAGTGGAAGTGCGCGAGGTCCGCGCCGGTGAAGGTGACCCGGACCAGAGACGGACCGAGCCGCCTCGTCCGCGCGACCCGGAGGGAGAAGAAACGGAACGGGGCGGCTACGGCCGTCGTCATATGAGCTCCTGGGAGTCAGGAAGTTGTGCGGGACACTGCCCGGGCGAGGTCAGCTGACCTTCTTCGCCGTCTCCAGCGCCTTGGCGAGGTTCTCGACCATCGCGACGCACTTGTCGTAGGAGAAGATCGGCTCGGGGGAGCGGGCGATGACCTGCCCGGCCTTGACCGCGGGGAGCTTCTTCCAGGTGGCCTGGGTGATGTCGGCCGGCTGGATGGTCGCCGTACGGTCGTCCATCATGATGATGTCGGCCTGGTACTTGTCGACGTTCTCCCAGCTCAGGTCCTCGTACCAGCCGCCGCTCTTCTTCAGGACGGACGCCGAGGGTTCGACGAAGTTCACGCCGAGGGCCTTGAAGTACTCCAGGTCCACCGAGAGGTTGGTGCCGGAGACGTAGAACAGGTCCTGGGCCGCCGAACCGGCCAGCACCTTGATGTCGGGGTGCGCCTTGGCGGCGGCGCGCAGCCGGGCGGAGGCCGTCTCGAAGCGCTTCTTGGCGTCCGTGACCCTGCTCGCCGTCATGTCGGCGCCGAGCGACTCGGCGAGTGCCCAGACGCGCTGGAGCGGAACGGTCAACTGGCGGTCGTAGGCCGAGATGCCGACGCTCGGGGCGAGCTTGGCGATCTTGTCCTTGGACTCGTCCGGGACGTACCAGAGGGTGCCGGCGCCGTCGAACATCGTGGTGATGAGGACCTGGGGGGCTAGGGCGGCGTACTTCTCGACGTTGAACTGGCCCCAGGTGTTGCCGAGGACGGTCAGCTTGCTGACGTCCATGTCGCCGGCCTGGACGTCGGCCTTGCCGTCCTTGGTCGTCGTCGGGCCGAACACGCCCTTGACCTCGACGCCGTAGTCGTACAGCGCGGCGGCGACGCCGACGAAGGCGACGATGTCCGTGGGGGCCTTGTCCAGCTTCACGGTGGTCCCGCGGTCGTCCTTGAAGGACCAGGGACCGGACTTGGCGCCCGTCGTCGCCTTGTCGGAGGAACCACCGCTTTTCCCGTCGTCGTCCCCGCAGGCGGCGAGCGCGGCACCGAGGCCGAGGGCGCCACCGGCGGCGAGGATGCCGCGGCGAGTGAGGTGGGCTGCTCTGACGTTGGACATAGGTGTGGCTGCTTTCGGACGTGCGGAAACACCGCCGGACAAGTTGATGCTTAGGTTAGCCTAACCTCAGATCTTGTCCAGGTGGGCCTTGCGGTCTCGCGCCCGGGGCCGACCCCTCCCATCCCAACATCCCCTTTGTCGTGCAGGGTTGGGGCCGGGCGTCGGTGGCGCGTGTCGCGCACGGACCTTGCTGCCGGACCGCCGGCGTGCTCACCTTGTGGGGTGGCTTACGGCTGGAGCAGACGTGCGATGGCGTCCCTCTTCGTGGTCTCCGCGGGGGTTCCGGCGGTGCTGGTCCTCGACGCCGCCACGGGGTGGAGCCGTGCGGCGATCGGCACCCCGGTATGGGTGTCGTGGACGGTCGCGGCGCTGGCGCTCGTCGTCGGTCTGCCGTTCGCCTGGGCCGCCACCCCCGTCGGTACCAGGGGTGCGACGAACCTCCTGCTCAAGGCCTACCGAGGTGAGGGACTGGAGGCCGCCGAACGGGACTACCTTTCCTGGCTCTCCCCTCACAGGGCCGGTCTCCAGCTGTTCAACCTGGGTCTCGCCCTCGACCGGGAAGGTGACCAGGACGGCGCCGAGGCCGTCTACCGGCGCGCGGCGGCCCACGGCTACCCGCCGGCCATGGTGAACCTGGCGCACGTGCTGGCGCGCCGAGGCGAGGAGGCCGAGTCCGCGGACTGGTTCCGGCGCGCGGCGGAGGCCGGATACCCGACGGGTGCGCCGGGGCGAGCACACGGCGAGTAGGAATCGCCCCGTTGGCCGCGGTGCCGGGCGGCTGTCGGATGCGGACCGGGTGCAATCGCGTGATCGACGGGAACTGTTGATCGCTACGCGGTCAACTCCTATGATTCACATGTCAGTTGATGCACTCAGGGAGGCGCTGTGGAAGAGCAGACAAGCGAGCCGTACGTTCCTCCGATGCTGGTCGAGGTCGGCGAGTTCAGCGAAGACACGCTGGGCTTCGGCGGCTTCCATCTCGACTCGATCTTCGGGCTCTACACCTGATTGATGATGTCGACGTTCGTGGTCTTGCCGGACACGGCTGCTGCCGCGGTGATGCGAGCGCGTACGGCGCTCGCGTCACCGCGGGTGGTTTCGCACGCATCAGGTCGGCCCTGGTTGGTGGGTTCCTGGGCGGACGACCGGATCACGGTGGCCACGGCGGGCCCGTTGCGCGTAGCGGTGATCGGTGAGTGCCCCATCGGTGAGGAGCGGCTCTCGGAGTTGGCTGCGGCGGTCACGACCATCGCCGACGTGGACGGACTGGCTTCACTGATGCCGGGCTTCGCTCACCTGATGGCGTCGATGGACGGCCAGGTGCGCGCGCAGGGCAGCATCAGCGGGCTCAGCAGGATTTTCTACGCACGCCTCGACGGCGTCGACGTGGCGTCCGACCGGGCCGATGTACTCGCGGAGATGATCGACGCAGCTGTCGACGAGCAGTCCTTGGCTGTGCGGATGGTCGGCGGTATTGCCCTGGCACCTCCCCTGAACGAGCGAAGCATGTGGGCAGGAGTCTCGTCGCTGCCTCCGGAGCGGTCTCTCATGTGGACCGGGGACCGGGTCGGCGAGAAAGTGTGGTGGAACCCTCCCGCGCCGCACCTGTCACTGCGGGACGGCGCAGCCGGCGTGCGAGAGGCACTCACCGCGGCGGTGGGGGATCGTCCGCCGGTCCGCGGGCGTACGAGTGCTGATCTGTCCGGCGGAATGGATTCGACGTCGCTGTGTTTTCTGGCGGCCCGCCGGGCACCGACGTTGCTGACACTGCGCTGGGCCGAGGCCGATGCGGCCAACGACGACGCCGATTTCGCGCGCCAGGCCATCAGGGCACTGGACCGCGCCGAGCATCTGGTGGTCACGCAGCGCGAGCTTCCCTCGATCTTCGACATGGACGGCGTACCGGTCGAGACCGAACAGCCCTTGGTCACCACCCGTGCGGTTGCTCGATTGCGCCACAACGCAAAGCTGCTGGCTCACCGCGGATCTCGTCGGCATCTGGCGGGTCATGGCGCGGACGAATTGTTCGTGCCCTCTCCGGGCTACCTGGCCCCGCTGCTGCGGCACCGCCCCCTGCTTGCGCTCCGACGACTGCGCGAGCACCGGGCACTCAGACGCTGGCCACTGCGCCCGGCGCTCGCGGGCATGCTGCGGCCGGGAACCGTGGCTGACTGGTGGCACGCCCAGGCGAACAACCTCGGCGTCCCCCGCACACAACGGGCACCGGCGATGGGCTGGGGTCTGCACGCCGTACAGGTTCCGGAATGGATCACCCCGGCGGGTCGCGACCTGATCCGCCAGGCGCTGAGGCACACCGCGCGGCAGGCCCAGCCGCTGAGCGATGACCTCGGTCAGCATCAGACTCTGCTAGCGGTGCGTACCACCGCGGCCCACTACCGGTTGATATCGCGGATCTACGCCGACGCCGGCGTGCACCTGGACCTGCCCTACTACGACCAGCGGGTGATCGACGCCGTCCTACGGGTTCGGATCCATGAACAGGCCGATCCACGGCGCTACAAGCCGCTGTTGGCCGCGGCGATGAACGGCATAGTCCCGTCGAGGATCCTGGGCCGGGCCACCAAGGGCGAGTTCGGTCAGGACCTGCGCAGCGGACTCGCCGACAACCTTCCCGCGATCCTGGAACTCTTCGCCGACTCCGCGCTGGCCGAGCGTGGACTCATCCATGTCGACACGCTCCGTAACCGCCTCTTGGCGCCCCAGCGCGACCTCACCGTGGTCTTCGCATTGGAAGCTCTGATCGGCTGCGAACTCTGGCTGCGTACCATCACCTGCCCCCGCCCCACAGCCTAGGGAACACGATGCACCTGCACCTGCACCCTGACGTGGTCACCACCGAGACAGACGACGGCGCTGTCCTGTTGAACCTGAAGACCGGACGCTACTTCCAGCTCAACGCCACCGGCTCGGGCGTGCTGCGGCAACTGCTCGACGGCTGCGCGCCCGACGACATCGCGACCGCACTCGCCGATCGTCACAAGATCCCGTCCGAGCGCGCCGAAAACGACGTTCGTGCCATTCTCGACCAGTTGAGTGCGGCGGGCCTGGTGGTGACCTCGTGAGCGTGCCTGTCGCGCTGGCGGAACGGCAGCGGCTCCCCGCACACAGACGAGCACTACCGCTCCTGGCCGTCGCTCTCGCCCGCCCCTTGGGCACCATCCGACCAGCACGGTTGCGCCGGATCCTGGAACTCACCCGCCGTGGTGCCAAGCCCGCCACCGCCGACCAGGCACTTGCCGCACGCCAGGCGGTGGTATCGGTCAGCCTGCGCTGTGCCGGGCAGCACTGCCTGCAGCGCTCCATCGCCGTTGCCCTGCTGTGCCGGTTCCGGGGCGTGTGGCCGACGTGGTGCACCGGGGTGCGCACGCAGCCTTTCGCCGCCCACGCCTGGGTGGAAGCCGAAGGCCAACTTATCGGCGAGCCCCATCCGCAGGGCCACTACCGGCCGCTTCTGGCCATCGGTCCCGCACCCCGCAAGCGCCCCGATCTCTAGAGCGGAGACGCGCCCGCCCGGTGCACGGGCGGGCGCGTCGGGTCGTTCGGTCGTTCGGGATGGAGACCGGTGGGATCAGCCCACCAGGCCCAGTTCCCTCGCGATCAGCATCCGCTGCACCTCGCTCGTGCCCTCGCCGATCTCCAGGATCTTGGAGTCGCGCCACATGCGGGCCACCGGGTACTCGTTCATGAAGCCGTAGCCGCCGTGGACCTGGGTGGCGTCACGCGCGTTGTCCACGGCGACCGTGGAGGAGTACAGCTTGGCCAGGGCCGCCTCCTTCTTGAAGGGCTCACCGGCGACCAGCCGGGAGGCCGCGTCGCGCCAGGCCAGGCGGGCCGTGTGGGCCTTCATCTCCATGTCGGCGATCTTGAACTGGATGGCCTGGTTGGCGCCGATGGGCCTGCCGAAGGCGTGGCGCTCCTTCGCGTACTTCACCGACTCGTCCACGCAGCCCTGCGCGAGGCCGGTGGCGAGGGCCGCGATGGCGATCCGGCCCTCGTCCAGAATGCGCAGGAACTGGGCGTAGCCGCGGCCCTCCTGGCCCAGCAGGTTGGCGGCGGGGACCCGGACGTCGGCGAAGGACAGCTCGCGGGTGTCGGAGGCGTTCCAGCCGACCTTGGAGTAGGGGGCGGCGACCGTGAAGCCGGGGGTGCCCGACGGGACGATGATGGACGAGATCCGCGGCTTGCCGTCGGACTTGCGGCCGGTGACCGCGGTGACGGTGACCAGGCCCGTGATGTCCGTACCGGAGTTGGTGATGAAGCACTTGGTGCCGTTGATCACCCACTCGCCGGTCTCCTCGTCCAGCCGGGCCGTCGTACGGGTCGCGCCCGCGTCGCTGCCGCCGTCGGGTTCGGTGAGGCCGAAGGCGCCCAGGATCTCGCCGGCGCACAGGCGGGGCAGCCACTCCCGCTTCTGCTCGTCCGTGCCGAAGAGGTGGACGGGCATGGCGCCGAGCGAGACCCCGGCCTCGAGGGTGATCGCCACCGACGAGTCGACGCGGGCCAGTTCCTCCAGGGCGATGCCGAGGGCCAGGTAGTCGCCGCCCATGCCGCCGTACTCCTCGGGGAACGGCAGTCCGAACAGGCCCATGCGGCCCATCTCGCGGACGATCTCGTAGGGGAACTCGTGCCGCTCGTAGAAGTCGCCGATCTTCGGCGCCACGACGTCGTGGGCGAACTCCTCCACCGTGCGGCGGAGTTCGTCCAGTTCGGGGGAGAGGCGGTGGTCCATGGTCGTCACTCCTGGTGGGAGAGGGCGCGGACGGTGCGGGACGGGCTGGGTCGGCCCAGTCGTTCGGCCATCCACACGCTGGTGGCGGTGAGTCTGCCGAGGTCGACTCCGGTCTCGATGCCGAGGCCCTGGAGCATCCAGACCAGGTCCTCGGTGGCGAGGTTGCCGGTGGCGGACTTGGCGTACGGGCAGCCGCCGAGCCCGCCGGCGGACGCGTCGACCGTCGTCACGCCGTGTTCCAGGGCCGCGTAGGTGTTCGCGAGCGCCTGGCCGTAGGTGTCGTGGAAGTGCACGCCGATCACGTTCGTCGGCACGCCCTCCTCGTTGAGCAGGGAGAGCAGTTCCAGGACGTGGCCGGGGGTGGCCACGCCGATGGTGTCGCCGAGGCTCAGCTCGTCGCAGCCCATGTCGTGCAGTGCCCGGCAGACCCGGACCACCTGGTGGAGCGGTACCGCGCCCTCCCAGGGGTCGCCGAAGCACATCGAGACGTAGCCGCGGACGTGGGCGCCGGCGTCCTTCGCCTGCCGGACGACCGGGTCGAAGACGGCCAGCGACTCGTCCACCGTGCGGTTGAGATTCGCCTTGGCGAAGGACTCGGTGGCACTGGCGAAGACGGCGACCCGGCGGGCGCCGAGGGCCAGCGCGCGGTCCAGGCCGCGCTGGTTGGGCACCAGGACGGGGAGTTCGGCCCCGACGTCCGTGACGAGCGGGAACAGGTCCTCCGCGTCGGCCAGTTGGGGCACCCATTTCGGGTGGACGAAGCTGGTCGCCTCGATCGTCGTCAGGCCGGCGTCGGCGAGCCGGTGGATGAACTCGGCCTTCACCGCCGTCGGGACGGCCGTCTTCTCGTTCTGCAGGCCGTCGCGGGCGCCGACCTCGTGGATCCGGATCCGGGCGGGCAGGTCGGTCGCCGGTACGACCATGGGAAGCGGCAGTGTCATTTCTCCTCCTCCACCGGGTTGACGACGGCCAGCACCTGGTCCATGGCGACCGTGGCGCCCGGCTTCACGTCGAGTTCGGCGACCGTGCCGGCGTGCGGGGCGGAGATGACGTGCTCCATCTTCATCGCCTCCACCACCAGCAGACTCTGGCCCGCCGTGACCTCGTCCCCGACCGACACCTTCACGACCGTGACCGTGCCCGGCATGGGCGCGGTGAGGGAGTCGGCGCCGGCGTGCGCGGCCCGGTTCAGGGACGCGGCGACCGGGTCGTGGTCGCGGACCTGCCAGGCGTCGCCGTCCCGCCCGATCCAGTCGGCGGTGTGCAGGAAGGTGTGGCGGACGCCGTCCAGGGTGACCGCCACCCGGTCGTCGGTGACGGAGTGCGCGCCCCGCGGGACGTACTCCACCGGGTCCTGCACCCGCAGGTGGAAACCGACCGGCCTGGGGGTGCCGCCCAGCCGCCAGCCGCTCGGCACCGAGAAGGGGTCCGTCCAGCCCGCACCGGCGGCGGGCCGCAGCGCGTCCAGCCGTACGGCCGCGGCCGCCTCGTACACCTCGTCCGGTACGTCGGTGCGGACCAGCTCGTCCACCACCCGCTCGACCAGACCGGTGTCCAACTCGCCCGCCACCACGGCCGGATGGCCGAGCAGCCGGCGCAGGAACCCGGCGTTGGTCTGCACGCCCAGCGTGACCGTCTCCGCGAGGGCCGCGCGCAGTTTGCGGAGCGCGGTCTCCCGGTCCGGGCCGTACGCGATCACCTTGGACAGCATCGGGTCGTAGAGGCTGCCGACCTCGGTGCCCTCGCTGAGCCCGGAGTCGGTGCGGACACCGTCCCCCGAGGGCTCGCGCAGCATCAGCACCGTGCCGCCGGTGGGCAGGAAGCCGCGCGCCGGGTCCTCGGCGCAGATCCGGGCCTCCACCGCGTGCCCGGTCAGCCGGACGTCCTCCTGCGCGAACCCGAGCCGCTCGCCGGCCGCCACCCGCAGCTGCCACTCCACCAGGTCGATTCCGGTGACGAGTTCGGTCACCGGGTGCTCCACCTGGAGACGGGTGTTCATCTCCATGAAGTAGTACGACGAGGGGTCGCCGCCGGGCACGATGAACTCCACCGTCCCCGCGCCCCGGTACCCGCAGGAGCGCGCCGCCTGCACCGCGGCCTCGCCCATCGCGGCCCGGGTCGCCTCGTCCAGCAGGACCGACGGCGCCTCCTCGATCACCTTCTGGTGCCGGCGCTGGAGCGAGCACTCGCGCTCGCCGAGGTGGACCACGTTCCCGTGGCCGTCGGCCAGCACCTGGATCTCGATGTGCCGGGGGCGGTCGACCCACCGCTCGACGAGGAGGGTGTCGTCGCCGAAGGAGGCGCGGGCCTCGCGGCGGGCGGCGGCGATCTCCTCGTCCAGCAGAGCCAGGTCCCGCACCAGCCGCATGCCCTTGCCGCCGCCGCCGGCGGACGGCTTGAGCAGCACGGGGGCACCCAGCGCGCGTGCGGCCTCGGCGAGTTCGGGATCACGGCCGCCGGGCACCACCGGCACCCCGGCCGCGCTCACCGTCTCCTTCGCGCGGATCTTGTCGCCCATCAGCGCGATCGCGTCGGCCGGCGGGCCGATGAACACCAGCCCGGCCTCCTCGCAGGCGCGGGCGAAGGCCGCGTTCTCGGCGAGGAAGCCGTAGCCGGGGTGGACCGCCTGGGCACCGCTGACGGCGGCGGCCGCCAGCAGCCGCTCCACGGACAGATAGCTCTCGCCGGCCGGTGCCGGACCGAGCCGTACCGCCGTGTCGGCCTCCCGGACGTGCCGCGCGTCCGCGTCGGCGTCGGAGTACACCGCCACCGAGCGCACGCCCAGCGAGCGCAGTGTGCGGATGACCCGGACGGCGATCTCGCCCCGGTTGGCCACGAGTACGGTGTCGAACACGAGTCCCCTCCTCACATCCGGAAGACGCCGAACTGGGGGTCACCCAGCGGCGCGTTGCCACAGGCCGTCAGGGCGAGGCCCAGCACCTGGCGGGTTTCGAGGGGGTCGATGACCCCGTCGTCCCAGAGCCGGGCGGTCGCGTAGTAGGCGTTGCCCTGGCGCTCGTACTGCGCGCGGACGGGGGCCTTGAAGGCCTCCTCGTCCTCGGCCGGCCACTCCTCGCCGCGCGCCTCCAGCTGGTCGCGCTTGACGGTCGCCAGTACCGACGCGGCCTGCTCGCCGCCCATCACGGAGATCTTGGCGTTGGGCCACATCCACAGGAAGCGGGGGGAGTACGCCCGGCCGCACATGGAGTAGTTCCCCGCGCCGTACGAGCCGCCGACCACCACGGTCAGCTTCGGCACGCGTGTGCAGGCCACCGCCGTGACCATCTTGGCGCCGTGCTTGGCGATGCCGCCCGCCTCGTAGTCGCGGCCCACCATGAAGCCGGAGATGTTCTGCAGGAACACGAGCGGGATGCCGCGCTGGTCGCACAGCTCGATGAAGTGGGCGCCCTTCTGGGCGGACTCGGAGAACAGGATGCCGTTGTTGCCGACGATCCCGACCGGGTGGCCGTGGATCCGGGCGAAGCCGGTGACCAGGGTCTGCCCGAACTCGCTCTTGAACTCGGCGAACCGGGAGCCGTCGACGATCCGGGAGATGATCTCGCGCACGTCGTAGGGGGTGCGGGAGTCGACCGGGACCGCGCCGTAGAGGCCGTAGGGGTCGACCTTCGGCTCGACGGCCGGGGCGAGGGTCCAGGGCAGTTCGCGGCGGGCCGGGAGGGTGGCGACGATGTTCCGGACGATCCGCAGCGCGTGCGCGTCGTCCTCGGCGAGGTGGTCGGTGACGCCGGAGACCCGGGAGTGCACCTCGCCGCCGCCCAGCTCCTCGGCGGTCACGACCTCGCCCGTGGCGGCCTTCACCAGCGGCGGGCCGCCCAGGAAGATCGTGCCCTGGTTGCGGACGATGACGGCCTCGTCGCTCATCGCCGGGACGTAGGCGCCGCCGGCGGTGCAGGAGCCGAGGACGGCCGCGATCTGCGGGATCCCGGCACCGGACAGCCGCGCCTGGTTGTAGAAGATCCGCCCGAAGTGGTCGCGGTCCGGGAAGACCTCGTCCTGCATCGGCAGGAAGGCGCCGCCGGAGTCGACCAGGTAGAGGCAGGGCAGCCGGTTGTCGAGGGCCACCTCCTGCGCCCGCAGGTGCTTCTTCACCGTCATCGGGTAGTACGTGCCGCCCTTGACCGTGGCGTCGTTGGCGACGATCACGCACTCGCGCCCGCTGACCCGCCCGATCCCGGCGATCACGCCGGCCGCCGGGGCCGCGCCCTCGTACATCCCGTCGGCGGCCAGCGGGGCCAGCTCCAGGAACGGCGAGCCGGGGTCCAGCAGGGTGTCCACCCGGTCCCTGGGCAGCAGCTTGCCGCGCGCGGTGTGCCGGGCCCGCGCCTTCTCGCCGCCGCCCAGCGCGGCCGCGGCGAGCTTGCCGCGCAGCTCCTCGACGAGGACGCGGTGCGCGTCCTCGTTGGCCCGCCAGGCCTCCGAGGCGGGGTCGGCCGCGCTCGTCAGCTCCGGTGCCTGGTCCATGCCCGCGATCCCCTCACTTTGTTAATGAGCGTTAACGCATTCGTCCTCAGGTTAACGACCGCTAACCTCCCTGTCTAGAATTGCCTCATGGTCACGAGAACCGATGCCCCGACCCGGCGTGAGCAGATCCTCAAGGAGGCCGCCCGGCTCTTCGCCGAGCGCGGCTTCCACGGTGTCGGGGTGGACGAGATAGGCGCCGCGGTCGGCATCAGCGGGCCCGGTCTGTACCGGCACTTCGCGGGCAAGGACGCGATGCTCGCGGAGCTGCTGGTGGGGATCAGCGGCCAGCTGCTGACGGGCGCGAAGCGGCGGCTGGCGGAGGCCGACGGGGAGGGTGCCCCCTCGGCGGTCCTGGACTCCCTCATCGAGGGGCACATCGACTTCGCCCTGGACGACCGCCCGCTGATCACCCTGCACGACCGGGAGCTGGACCGGCTGCGTGACAGCGACCGCAAGCTGGTGCGCCAGCTCCAGCGCCAGTACGTCGAACTGTGGGTGGAGGTGCTCCGCGAGGTCTACCCCGCCCTCCCGGAACCCGCGGCCCGTTCCGCGGTCCACTCGGTCTTCGGCCTCCTCAACTCCACCCCGCACCTCGGCCGGCCCGGTTCCCTGCCGGGCCGCGGGGTGACGGCGGTCCTGCTGCACCGGATGGCGCGGGGCGCGTTCGAGGCGGCGGCGGACGCCGACTGAGCCGAGGCGCGGGCCGGTGCCGTACCGTCTCGCTACGCTGAATCCATGGGCATGGACTACGCGAAGATGCGCGCGATCGCCGAGGCGCTCGGCGCCTACGCCGAGCGGCTCGAAGGGGCTTGGCGCGTCGAGATCGGCCCGTCCGGCCCGATACTGGCCATGATGTGCCCGTCGAAGCGGCACGAGGGAACGGCCCACCGCATCCGCGAGCAGCTGAACAAGCAGGTCCCGATCACTAATCCGGGTTACATCCGTGCCACCGGTCCCGAGATCGAACACCCCGCCCTCGGTCGTATGCGTCTCCCCGACGCGGTCGTCATCCCCGAGGAGGCCCTCGACGAGGAGGGCATGGCCGTCGACGCGACCCAGGTGCTCGCTGCCGTCGAGATCGTCTCGCCGTCCAATCCGAACAGCGGCTACGCCGAATACGACGAGAAGCTCGACGACTATCCGGCCATGGGCATCGGCTATTACATGATCGTCGACCCGCGCACCGGCACGATCGAGGTGCACTCCGAGCCGTGCAAGGGCCGCTACACCCGCAAGGACCCGTACATCTACGGGGACTCGGTGCCGTTCGGTCCCTGGGTGGTGGAGACCTCCGCCTTCCGCCGCTACGGCAAGGCCGGTGACTGACACGTTCCGCCCGCCGGGTCCGGCGTGATGAGCGTTACCCCCTCCTCGCGGCTCCCGCCCTGGACCCGCCTGCCTACCCACCGGTACGGTGAAGTCTGAGCAAGCGCTTAGACATGAAATCGTGCCAGGAGGTGTCGGCCGTGCGCCGTACGTTGTTCAACGAGGATCACGAGGCGTTCCGGGAGACCCTCCGCGCCTTCATCGAGGCCGAGGTCGTACCCGTGTACGACGACTGGTTCAAGGCCGGTCAGGCGCCCCGCGACTTCTACTACAAGCTCGCCGAGCTGGGCGTCTTCGGCATCCGCGTCGACGAGGAGTACGGCGGCGCCGGCATCGACTCCTACAAGTTCGAGGCCGTCCTGTACGAGGAGACCGCCCGTGCCGGCGTCTCCTTCGGCGGTTCCGGCGTGCACGTCCTGCTCGGCCTGCCGTACATAAAGCTGCTCGCCACCGACGAGCAGAAGAAGCGGTACCTGCCGAAGTTCGTCTCCGGCGAGGAGATGTGGGCCATCGCGATGACCGAGCCGGGCACCGGCTCCGACCTCGCCGGCATGAAGACCACCGCCAAGCTCTCCGAGGACGGCACCCACTACGTCCTCAACGGCGCCAAGACCTTCATCACCGGCGGCGTGCACGCCGACCGCATGATCGTCTGCGCCCGTACCTCCGCGCCCACCAAGGAGGACCGCCGCCACGGCATCTCCCTGTTCGTGGTGGACACCAAGGCCGAGGGCTACTCGGTCGGCCGCAAGCTGGACAAGCTCGGCCTGAAGACCTCCGACACCGCCGAGCTGGCGTTCGTCGACGTCAAGGTCCCGGTCGAGGACCTCCTCGGCGAGGAGAACAAGGGCTTCTACTACCTCGGCCACAACCTCGCCTCCGAGCGCTGGGGCATCGCCTTCGGCGCCTACGCGCAGGCCAAGGCCGCCGTCCGGTTCGCCAAGCAGTACGTGCAGGAGCGGGTGGTCTTCGGCCAGCCCGTCGCCGCCTTCCAGAACACCAAGTTCGAGCTGGCCGCCTGCCAGGCCGAGGTGGACGCGGCCGAGGCCGTCGTCGACCGCGCCACGGAGGCCCTCGACGCCGGTGAGCTGACCCCGGCCGAGGCCGCCAGCGCCAAGCTGTTCACCACCGAGGTCGCCCACCGGGTGATCGACCGCTGCCTCCAGCTGCACGGCGGCTACGGCTTCATGAACGAGTACCCGATCGCCCGCCTGTACGCGGACAACCGGGTCAACCGGATCTACGGTGGCACCAGCGAGATCATGAAGTCGATCATCGCGAAGAACATGGGTCTGTAAGGTCCACGTAATTACCAGCCAGTAGAAAAGGTGCCATGAACGAGGCACTGAACGATCTCCTCGATCTGCTCGACCTGGAGCAGATCGAGGAGAACATCTTCCGGGGCCAGTCCCGGTCCGCGGTGGTCCCGCGCGTGTTCGGCGGGCAGGTCGCCGCCCAGGCGCTGGTCGCGGCCGGGCGTACGGTCCCGGCGGACCGGCACGCCCACTCGCTGCACGCGTACTTCCTGCGCCCCGGTGACCCGGGCGCGCCCATCGTCTACACCGTCGAGCGGATCCGCGACGGCCGCTCCTTCACCACCCGGCGCGCGGTCGCCGTCCAGCACGGCAGGCCGATCTTCACCCTCTCGGCGTCCTTCCAGGTGTACGAGGACGGCCTCGACCACCAGATCCCGATGCCGCCCGCGCCGGACCCGGAGACCCTGCCCACCTCGGTGCAGCGGATGAGCGGCTACGGCCACCTGCCGGCCACCATGGTGGAGAAGTTCCTGGAGGCCCGCGAGGCGATCGACCTGCGGTACGTCGAGGATCCGCCGTTCGGCAGGTTCGGCGAGCCGCGCGACCCGCACAGCCAGGTCTGGTTCCGGACCAACGGCAAGCTCGACGACGACCCCCTGCTGCACGTCGTGCTCGCCACGTACGTCTCCGACATGACCCTGCTGGACTCCGTACTGCTCGCGCACGGCCGCGGCGGCTGGGCCGTGGGGGACGTCGTGGGGGCCTCGCTGGACCACGCCATGTGGTTCCACCGGCCTTTCCGCGCCGACGAGTGGCTGCTGTACGACCAGGAGTCCCCGTCCGCCCACGGCGGCCGCGGGCTCGGCCAGGCCCGGATCTACACCCAGGACGGATCACTGGCGATTTCCGTGATCCAGGAGGGTGTCGTCCGCGTCCCCCGGTAGAACTGGGGGCATGTCCGAAGCCGAACAGGGCGGCGCGGCCGTCCAGGGCGGGGGCGGCGACGAGAGCACCGTCACCGTGATCGTCGCCGCCGTCGCCAACCTCGGGATCGCCCTCGCCAAGGCGGTCGCCGGGGTGATCAGCGGGTCCAGCGCGATGCTCTCCGAGGCGGCGCACTCGGTCGCCGACACGGTCACCGAGCTGCTGCTCCTCACCGCCCTCAGACGCAGCGGGAAACCCGCCGACGAGGAACACCCGTTCGGCTACGGCCCCGAGCGGTACATCTGGGCCATGCTGGCCGCCGTCGCCACGTTCGTCGGCGGCGCGGTCTTCTCCCTCTACGACGGCGTCCACACCCTGGCCGAGGGCGAGCAGCCGGGCAGGCCCCTGGTGTCGTACGTCGTCCTCGCGGTCGCCTTCGTCCTCGAGGGGTTCTCCCTGCGGACCGGGCTCAGACAGGCGTACGGGCAGGCGGCCCGGTTCCGGATGTCGTTCCGGCTGTACCTGCGGCGCACCCCCGACACCGCCGTGAAGGCCGTGGTGATGGAGGACTCGGCGGCCCTCGTCGGGCTGGTGCTCGCGGCCGGCGGCCTGCTCGGCGGGCAGCTCACCGGCTCCGGCGTCTGGGACGGCCTCGCCTCCCTCCTGATCGGCGTGCTCCTGCTGTACGTCGCCTGGGTGCTGGGCCGCTCGAACGCCGAGTTCCTGATCGGGCGGCCGCTGCCGAGGCCGGTGCGCGAGCGGATCCGCGCGGAGCTGCTGAAGTCCGAGCACATCGTGGCGGTGCTGGAGCTGACCACCCTGGTGCAGGGGCCGGAGGAGGCGCTGGTCGCGGCGAAGGTGGACTTCCGGGACGTGTCGACGGCCGCCGAGGTCGAGCGGGCCTGCGAACAGGCCGAACAGCGGCTGCGGGCCGCGGTCCCGATGATCGGCCGGGTCTACCTGGATCCCACTCCGGGGCCCGTGACCTCGGACGATCACGAGCAGTGAGGGTCCGAAGTGACGGGTGACTTGTCCCGGATTAAGCTCTATGAGTGAAATGCCGCACAGTGCATGTGCCGCATAGCGGACGTGCCGCGTAGCGGACGTATGTCCGGCAGAAAGGTATTTCCCATGCGAGTACAGCGCGCGAGGCGCATCGCGGCGATGTCCGCCGCCGGCCTGCTGCTGGCCGGCGGGGCCGCGATCGGCGCCGCGGGTACCGCTTCGGCGGCCCCCGCCTCCTCCCACCAGAACGTGGTCACCGGCGGCTACGGCTGCAACTCCCGCTTCGGCGGGTTCAACAACTGCCGTGGCTACGGCGGCTACGGCGGCTTCGGCTACGGCGGGGTCGGCGTCGTCCCGGTCGTCCCGGTCGTGGTCGTCCCCACCGTCGGGTACGGCTTCGGCGGACTCGGCTACGGCGGCTTCGGCTACGGCGGCTTCGGGTTCTGAGCCGACCGAACGCGAACACTCCACTGAACTCAGGGTCTAGGCCAGGCCACGAGGTGCGGTTCCCGGCTCCGGGGGCCGCACCTCGCCCGTTTCCCGCCGCCTACGCCAGCCCCGCCTCCGACAGCAGGTAGGCGGTCATCGGGTCGTAGTACCGCGGGCTGAGCACGTGGTCGTCGAGCGGTACGGCCACCTGGAGGGTGCCCTCCGCCTCGGCGAGGAACAGCGCCGGGTCGTTGCAGTCGGCGTACCCGACGGAGTCCAGGCCCGCCTGCGCCGCGTACCCCGCCCAGCCGTGGTCGGCGACGACCAGGTCGGGGCGCGGGCGCCCCTCGCGCTCCAGGCCCCCCAGGATCGCCTTCATCGGCTCGCCGGAGTGGGTGTGCCACAGCGTCGCCCCGTGCTCCAGGACCGCCACGTCGGCGAACTGCATGACGTAGCCCTCGTCCGTCTGCAGCCCGTCCGGGATGACCACGATCTCGCAGCCTGCGGCGCGCAGCGCGGCCGCCGTCGCCCGGTGCACGTCGAGCAGGCCGCCCGGGTGCCCGGTCGCGAACAGCACCCGCTGCCGCCCCTCGGCCGCCTTGCGCAGCCGCGCGGCCAGCCGGTCCAGGCCGTCCACGGTCAGCTCCGGGTCGATGGTGTCCTGGCCGTACCGGTACTCGGGGTCGTCGTTCACCCCGACCCGCTCGGCCATCACGGCCAGCACGTCCTGCTCGTCGGTCCAGCGGTCGCCGAGTTCCAGTCCGAGCCACCAGTTGCGCTCGCCGTTGGCCAGCTTGCGGTAGTGGAGCAGGTTGTTCTCGCGGGGCGTGGCGACATCTCCCGCTATGCGGGTCTTCACGAGGTGCTCGACGAGCTCGGCGCGGCTGGGTGTCCCGGGTATCGGCATGGACCCATTGTGGGGCAGGCCACTGCGCGGTTCGCCCGCGTATCGCCCGCTGGGACGCGCGTCACTCATTCCTGCCGCAGCGCGAACCACAGCTCCATCCGTACGTCGGGGTCGTCGAGTTCGGTGCCGAGGAGGACCGCGCAACGGGCGATGCGCTGGCGCACGGTGTTACGGTGGACGGCCAGGGCCACCGCCGTACGGTCCCAGCTGCCGTGCAGCGAGAGCCAGGCGCGCAGGGTCTCGGTGAGGGCGGGGTGCTCCGCGAGGGGGCCGAGGAGGTCGCGGGCGTGGGCCCGGGCGTCCTCGCGGGGGACGAGGTCGTCGAGGCCGGGGCGGGTGCCGTGGCGGACCAGGGGGGTGCGGGTCGCCCGGGCCCGGGCCAGGGCGCGGGCCGCCTGGGCGTCGGCGCTCGGGAGTTGCTGTGCGGGTACGGGGGCGCTGACGCCCAGGGTCCAGCCGGGGTGCGGTGCGGGTGCGCGGTCTCCGGGAGCAACGATGCGGACGACTTCCCCCACGGGGTCGATGAGCGGCGAGCCTAGTGCGGCGCCCAGTGCGGTGGCGGCGAGGAGGTCCGGCGGGTGCGGGTGGGTGGGGGCTTGTCGCGCCCCGCGGCGGAGCCGCATGTCGGCAGGGTCCCGCGCCCCCGGGCGGTCGGTGCGGTCCCGTGGGTCGTTCCTGCGGGCGTGCACCACGGACCAGCTGTCGCCTTCCCCCAGCAGCGGGGCGGCCTCCTCCGCCGTGCCGCCCAGCAGGAGCCGTACCAGGGCCGCGGTGCGGGCCGCGCCGGAGCCGCTGTGCTGTTCGCCGACGAGGAGGGTGAGGAGGACCGTGGCCACCGAGGCGATGGTGTGGTCGCCCGGTTCGCGGGCCGGGGTGGCCACCCCGAGGACGAAGCCGGTGCCGAGGGCGTAGGCCGCCAGGTGGGTGCCCGCCGTGGCGTGGGTCGCCGAGGCGGGGGTGCCGGGGCCGGACGGACGGACGACCGCGCAGAGCTCGGCCAGGGACCCGCGCACCCGGTCCTCGAGGTCCGGGCCCGCCGACGCGATCTCGGCTCCCTCCGGCCCGTACAGCGCGGCCCGGCCGCCGAGCCGCTGGGCCAGCTGCCGGAGCACCGACGGCACCGGGTCGGGACGGGCGGCCGCGGCCGCCAGGCTCTGCTGGGCCTCGGTGACCCGGCGCAGTTCGGAATGGCGGGCCCGGGCCATCAGCTGCCAGACGGCGCGCGCGACGGCGGTGAACGGGGTCCGCGGCGGCACCTCCAGCAGCGGGAGGCCGTGGCGGTCGCAGGCGGCGACCAGGGCGGGCGGGACCGTGTCGTGGACGGGAGCGAGGCCGAAGCCGAGGGCGGCACCGCCCGCCGCCACGATCCTGGACACGTAGTCGTCGAAGTACGTCCCGCGGTCCGCCGCGTCCGGGATGTGCACCCCGGCCGTCAGCAGCAGCTCGCCGCCCAGCAGGTACGGGTAGGGGTCGGACATCTCCGAGGTGTGGGCCGCGTGGATCACCAGGGCGGGGTCGGACGGGCCGGCGACCCGGCGCAGGGCGAGGTCCTCGCGGGCCAGCAGCGCGGCGAGCGGCACGGCGGGCGTGGGCGGGACGGCGGGATCCGGCATGGTGTGCGTTCCCTCCATCCGGCCGGGCTCGAATGGATGAAACGTACACTTCGCAGTCGCTTTCCGGCCACCTAGTGTCGATGCACGTCGTCCGACCGCGCGTACGCGACCGAGGGAGGTCCCCATGGCCGTCGACTACACAGTGATCGTGCTCTATCTGGCCGGCATGCTGGCCATGGGCTGGTGGGGCATGCGCCGCGCCAGGTCCAAGAGCGACTTCCTCGTGGCGGGCCGCCGCCTGGGGCCCGCCATGTACTCCGGCACCATGGCCGCGATCGTCCTCGGCGGCGCGTCCACCATCGGCGGCGTGGGCCTCGGCTACCGGTACGGCCTCTCCGGCGCCTGGATGGTCTTCACCATCGGCCTCGGACTGCTGGCCCTGTCGGTCTTCTTCTCGGCCCGGATCGCGCGCCTGAAGGTGTACACGGTCTCCGAGATGCTGGACCTGCGCTACGGCGGCCGGGCCGGCGTCATCTCGGGCGTCGTGATGTGGGCGTACACCCTGATGCTGGCCGTCACCTCGACCATCGCCTACGCCACCATCTTCGACGTCCTCTTCGACATGAACCGGACCCTCGCGATCGTCATCGGCGGCTCGATCGTCGTCGCCTACTCGACGCTCGGCGGCATGTGGTCCATCACGCTGACGGACATGGTCCAGTTCGTGGTGAAGACCATCGGCGTCCTGCTCCTGCTGCTGCCCATCGCGGTGGTGAAGGCGGGCGGCTTCTCCGAGATGAAGGCGAAGCTGCCCACGTCCTACTTCGACCCGCTGGGCATCGGCGGGTCGACGATCTTCACCTATGTGCTGATCTACACGTTCGGGATGCTCATCGGCCAGGACATCTGGCAGCGCGTGTTCACCGCCCGCGGCGACCGGACGGCGAAGTGGGGCGGCACCGTCGCGGGCACCTACTGCCTGGTGTACGCGCTGGCCGGCGCCGTGATCGGTACGGCCGCCAAGGTGATGTACCCGAAGCTGGGCAGCCCGGACGACGCGTTCGCGACCATCGTCAAGGACGAACTCCCGGTCGGAGTGCGGGGACTGGTGCTGGCCGCCGCGCTCGCCGCCGTGATGTCGACCTCCTCGGGCGCGCTGATCGCCTGCGCGACCGTCGCCAACAACGACATCTGGTCCCGGATCCGGGGCCGGGCCGGGTCCGGTGACCACGACGAGGTGCGGGGCAACCGGGTCTTCATCCTGATCATGGGCGTCGCGGTGATCGGCACGGCGATCGCGCTGAACAACGTCGTCGAGGCGCTGACCGTGGCCTACAACCTGCTGGTCGGCGGCCTCCTGGTGCCGATCCTCGGCGGGCTGCTGTGGAAGCGCGGCACGGTCCAGGGCGCCCTCGCCGCCGTGACCGTCGGCGGACTCGCGGTGATCGGCCTGATGGCGGGCTACGGCATCCTGGCCAACAAGCCGGTCTACTACGGACTGCTCGCCTCCCTGGCCGCGTACGTCGCCGTCTCCCTGGCGACCAGGCCGACCGACGCGACCGTGCTGGCCAACTGGCGGGAACGGCTCGCGGGCCGCGGCGCCCCCGAACTCGTGTCCGAACCGGTCCCGGCCGCCCAGTAAGGTCGTAGGCGGAAGCAGTACATACGCGAAGAAGCGTAGGAAAGAAGGCATGACCTCATGAGCAGCAACGAGACGCCCCGCGGGCCCGTCGACTCGTCCCGGATCCCGCGGTACGCCGGTCCCGCGACCTTCGCCCGGCTGCCCCGGCTCGACGAGGTCGGCACCGCCGACGTCGCGGTGGTCGGCGTGCCGTTCGACTCCGGTGTCTCGTACCGGCCGGGCGCCCGCTTCGGCGGCAACGCCATCCGCGAGGCGTCCCGGCTGCTGCGCCCCTACAACCCCGCGCAGGACGCGTCCCCGTTCGCCCTGGCGCAGGTCGCCGACGGCGGCGACATAGCGGTCAA
Organism: Streptomyces sp. NPDC001068; assembly: GCF_042897315.1. Taxonomy (NCBI): domain Bacteria; kingdom Bacillati; phylum Actinomycetota; class Actinomycetes; order Kitasatosporales; family Streptomycetaceae; genus Streptomyces; species Streptomyces sp. NPDC001068. The sequence continues at coordinate 327,897 of NZ_JBIAYD010000006.1, forward strand.
CCCGTTCAACATCAACGAGGCGGTCGAGACGATCGAGGCGGCGGCGGACCAGCTCCTCGGCACCGGTGCCCGGCTGATGACGCTCGGCGGCGACCACACCATCGCCCTGCCGCTGCTGCGCTCGGTGGCGAAGAAGCACGGCCCGGTCGCCCTGCTCCACTTCGACGCCCATCTGGACACCTGGGACACCTACTTCGGCGCCGAGTACACCCACGGCACCCCGTTCCGCCGGGCCGTTGAGGAAGGCATCCTCGACACCTCCGCCCTCTCGCACGTCGGCACCCGCGGCCCGCTGTACGGCAAGCAGGACCTCACCGACGACGAGAAGATGGGCTTCGGCATCGTCACCTCGGCGGACATCTACCGCCGGGGCGCCGACGAGGTCGCCGACCAGCTGCGTCAGCGCATCGGCGACCGCCCCCTCTACATCTCGATCGACATCGACTGTCTGGACCCCGCTCACGCCCCGGGCACCGGCACGCCCGAGGCCGGTGGTATGACGTCCAGGGAGCTGCTGGAGATCCTGCGCGGACTCTCCTCCTGCAACCTGGTGTCGGCGGACGTCGTCGAGGTGGCCCCCGCGTACGACCACGCGGAGATCACGTCGGTGGCGGCCTCGCACACCGCCTACGAACTGACCACGATCATGACCCGCCAGATTGCCGAGGCTCGTTCGAAGTGACCCACGACCACGACCTGGTACTCCGCCCCACCCAGGCGCAGACCGCAGCCGCACTGAACCCGCCGGCCGGCCGCAACGGCGGGGACCTGGTCGTGGAGACGCTCGCCGGGCTCGGCGCGACCACGGTCTTCGGCCTGCCCGGCCAGCACGCCCTCGGCATGTTCGACGCCCTGCGCCGCTCCTCGCTGCGCTACGTCGGCCTGCGGGTGGAGAACAACGCGGGCTTCGCGGCGGACGCCTACGGCAGGGTCACCGGTGAGGCGGCCCCGCTCCTGCTGTCCACCGGCCCCGGCGCGCTGACCTCGCTGGCCGCGCTCCAGGAGGCGGCCTCGGCCTCCGCGCCGGTGCTGGCGATCAGCAGCCAGATCCCGACGGCCGGCCTCGGCGGCGGCCGCCACGGCTACCTGCACGAACTCCCGGACCAGGCGGCCTCCTTCCGGGGCGTGGTGAAGTCCGTCCACACCGTCCGCACCCAGTCCCAGATCCCCTCGGCGCTCGCGGCGGCCTGGAAGTCGGCCCTGACGGCGCCGCACGGCCCGGTGTGGGTGGAGATCCCGCAGGACGTCCTGCTGGCGCCGACACCGATCCCCGTGGTGACCGCGATGGACGCCGGCCCCGACGAACTGCCGCCGCGCCCCGAACTGACCGCCGTCGCCGCCGACCTGCTGTCCCGTGCGGCCCGCCCGGCGATCATCGCCGGCGGGGGAGTGGTACGGGCGGACGCCTCGGGCAAGCTGCGGCAGCTCGCCGAGGCGCTGAACACGCCGGTGGTCACCACCTTCGGCGGCAAGGGCGCCTTCCCCTGGAACCACCCGCTCTCCCTCCAGTCCTGGCTGGAGGACCGCCACACCACCGACTTCCTGGAGGACGCGGACGTTCTCCTGGTCGTCGGCTCGGGGCTCGGCGAACTCTCCTCCAACTACCACACGTTCAAGCCCCGGGGCCGGGTCGTCCAGATCGAGGCGGACCCCGGCAAGCTGGAGTCCAACCATCCGGCGCTCGGCATCCACGCGGACGCCCGGCTCGCCCTCCAGGCCCTGCTGGAGACGGTGACCCCGCGCGCCGACGACACGGCCGCCGACCGGGTACGGGAGCTGCTGGCCCGGGTCGCGGAGCGCATCGCCGCCCAGGAACTCACCCTGGAGCAGGACGTGCTGGCGGCGGTCCGCCGGGCCCTGCCGGCCACCTCCCCGTCCTTCTGGGACATGACGATCCTGGCCTACTGGGCCTGGTCGGCGTTCGACCCGCGGGGCACCAACCTCATGCACTCGGCCCAGGGCGCGGGCGGTCTCGGCTACGGCTTCCCCGCGGCACTCGGCGCGGCCGCCGCCGACCCCACCCGCCCGGTCCTCGCCGTCTCCGGCGACGGCGGAGCCCTCTACTCCATCGCGGAACTCGCGACGGCACGCCAGCACGACCTCCCGGTCACCTGGCTCATCGTCGACGACGGCGGCTACGGCATCCTGCGCGAGTACATGACCGACGCCTTCGGCGAGCCCACGGCCACGGAACTGTCCCGCCCCGACTACGTGGCCCTGGCCGAGTCCTTCGGCGTCCCCGGCGTCCGCACCACGCCCGAGACCCTGGAGACGGACCTGGCGAAGGCGCTGGCCGCCCCGGGCCCCTCGGTGGTCGTACTCCCGGCCCTGCTGCGCATGTTCGCCCCCACCCACCTGGGCTGAACGCGCCGGGCTCAGCAGCCCCCCGCGCCCACCCCGTCGATGCGGCCGCCGAAGTCGCCGAGGTACTGGGAGCGCCAGTCGCCGTTGAAGACGTCCCGCTTCTCGGTCGGGGACCAGTTGACCAGGCAGGCGCGGGTGGAGGCGACGAAGGAACCCACGTGGTCGTGCAGGCCCGGCGGCATGTCGCGGTAGCCGCTGCGGGCCGTCCACTCCCAGTAGGAGCCGCCGAAGCCCTCGCCGCTCCAGAAGCACACCGAGCCGTCGGGACAGGAGGGCGCGGCGACCGCCTGCGCGGAGGCGCTCTGTGCCGGCACGACGAGGGCGGTCAGCACGAGGGCGGCGGCGACGGACCAGCTGCGAAGCTTCACGGGACTCTCCGTAAAAGGGAGTTGGGACGCCCCGGCGGAAGCGCGGGGCGTCCCCATGCTGCTGGGCGGTCACCGGGACACGCCCGAGCCCAAGATCGACTTCACCTGTGTGAGCGAAGTAGTAGGACTTGTCACCGGTGCGGTCTCAGCCGACGTCGGACGGGTCCAGCCGGTAGAGCGTCGAGGCCGAACTCCCGTTCGTGCTCCCGCTGTACGCGCTCTCCTTCACCGCCGTCCCGTGCTTCCGCACCCAACTGGTCACCTCGGAGCTGAGCGTGTTGGTGCCGCCCATGCCCATACCGCCGCCGCCGACCTGGATGTAGTGCAGCCTGCCCGCCTTCACCAGTTCCCCGAGCTTGGCGACCGTCATGGCCTTGTCGGATCCGGTGAAGCCCCACATGGAGATCACCGGCTCCTTCGCGCTCAGCTCGATCTGGGCCGCAGACTGGGAGTTGGAGACCGCGAGCAGCCAGGCGGCGCCGTCCCTGTGCTTCTTCAGGTAGGCGATCAGGTCGCTGCTCACGCCACCGCCACCGCCCGTGCCGCCGCCCGGGAAGCCGCCGCGCGCGGTGCCGGTGCCCGTGCCGGTGCCGCTGCCCGCGCCCGGCATCTCGCCCGGGCCGCCGGGCAGTTCGCCGGTGCCGGTGCCGGTGCCGCCGCCCGGCAGTTCGCCGGTGCCGCCGCCGGGGAGGCCGTCGCCCGGAGTGCCGCCCGGGGCCTCGCCGTTCACGCTGCCCGGGAAGCCGCCGCCCCCCGCCTCGGTGTCCCGCCCGCCGCGGGTACCGCCCCGGCCGCCACCCGGCCCGCCGCCGAAGCCGCTGCCGGTCGAGGGACCGGCCGTCGGGTTCGTACCGCCCATGCCACCGCCGCCGGAGCCCCCGAACGGTTCCGCCACCGCGTACGCCGTCGGCCCGGCCAGCGCCGCGATCACCGCGACCGCCACCGAGGCGGTGCGCAGGCGGGCCCGGTCACCGGACCGCAGCAGGAGCATCCCCGCGATGCCGGCCACCGTCAGCACACCGATCAACGGCCACAGCCAGGTGTTCCAGCCGGAGGCCCGGCGCAGCAGGGCGACCGACCACAGGCCGGTGACGCCGAAGGCGGCCGGGAGGACCCAGATCCACCGCCTGTCGGTGCGGAACGCGTGCAGCAGCATCACGCCACCGCCGCCGCACAGCGCCGCGATGCCCGGGGCCAGCGCGGTCGTGTAGTACGGGTGCATGGTGCCCTGCGCGGTCGCGAAGATCACGTAGTGCAGGAGGGTCCAGCCGCCCCACAGGACCAGGGCCATGCGCCGGAGATCGGTGCGCGCGGCGCGGCCGCACAGGACCAGGCCGCCGATCAGGGCGATCGCGGAGAAGGGCAGCAGCCAGGAGATCTGGCCGCCGAGGACGTCGTTGAACATCCGGCCGAGACCGGCGGAACCGGAGAAGCCGCCGCCCCCGCCTCCGCCGCCGTTGCCCTCGCCGCCGAATACGCGGCCGAGACCGTCGTACCCCGTGATCAGGTCCCAGGCCGAGCCGTCCGTGGAGCCGCCGATGTAGGGGCGGTCGGAGGCCGGGACCAGGGATACGGCGACCGCCCACCAGAAGCTGGCGACGGCCAGTACGGCCGCGGCGAGCGCGAGGTTGACGATCCGCTTCACCCAGGGGGCCTTCGATGCGTAGAGGTAGAGCGCGAAGACGGCCGGGAGCGCGATCCAGCCCGCCAGCAGCTTGGTGTCGAAGGCGAGACCGAAGCAGGCCGCCGAGCCGAGCAGCGGGAGCAGCCGCTCGTCACGGGTGGCGCGGAACGCGAGGGCCGCGCCCGCCACCATCAGCAGGACCAGGATCGTGTCGGGGTTGTTGTCCCGGTTGATCGCCACGGTGATCGGGGTCAGCGCGAGCACCAGCGCGCCGACGGCAGCCGCGCCGTGGCCCCAGACCCGCTTCAGATGCGCGTGCAGGATCCAGATCGTGCCGAGACCGGCCGCGACCTGCGGCACCATCATCTGCCAGGTGCCGAAGCCGAGGATCCGGCACGAGAGGCTCATGACCATGGTGGCGAACGGCGGTTTGTCGACGGTCAGGAAGCTGCCCGGGTCCAGCGAACCGAAGAACCAGGCCTTCCAGCTCTGGGTGCCGGACCAGACGGCGCCGCTGTAGAAGGTGTTCATGTCGGAACCGGAGAGGTTCCAGGAGTAGAACACCGCGGCCAGGACCAGGATCGCGATGAGCGCGGGAAGCGACCAGCGCGGTGCCTTGTCCGGCGGGGGAGCCGCGGAGGCCGCCGCGGGCGGTGCCCAGTCGGGGGACACGGTCGTGGGGGGAATGGGATCGGTGGCAGATGTCACCACTCCACCCTGCGGGCGGGCGATGGGTGCGGGCTGTGGCGGTCCTGGGCGCAGCCTGTGCGTGGGTGAGATGCGGGTGAGAGGGCGCCCGCACCGGCCGCCCTCCAGGCCCCTGCCGCCCGCCTGCCCCTACCGGCCCGCCCTCCAGGCCCCTGTGCCGGCCGCCTGCCCCCTACCGGCCCGCCCTCGTGGGCGCGCGTACCGGGCTCCACGGGGAGGGGCCCCGTCTCAGTGGGCGCGGACCGACAGGCGGTAGAACCGCGTCGTCTGGGCCGCGTTCTGGTTGTCGTCGCTGACCAGGAGGACCCGGTACGCGCCCCTGGAGCGGCCCGTGACCACCATGCCCTCGATGTTGTCGAGGAGCGGGTTGGGCTGCGGCTGCTTCGCCGTGGCGCCCAGGGTCGGGCAGGTCGCGATGTCCGTGAGCAGGGTCTTCCCGATCAGCCGCACGCCCGGCTGCCCGGTGAGGTTCGTGATGCCGCTGGTGTCGGTCGCGTGGCGGGGGTCGGCCAGGAAGAGGCGGACGGTGTTGCCGACTCCGGCGGTGAAGCCGCGCTCCAGGACCAGCAGTCGGCCGTCGGGCAGCGCCTGGACCTCGGGGACGCCGAGGATCGGGTCGTCGGTGCGGTAGGCGTACTGGGCCGAGAGCCGGAAGTGGTCCCCCCTGGTCCGCCGCCAGGTCTGGAAGCGGACGGTGCCGGCCGTGTCGCCGGAGATGGCGTACTCCATGGAGGCCAGCAGGGTACGGCCGCCGTCCAGCAGGGTCAGGCCCTCGAAGGTCTGGTTGGCGGTGGCCCGGCCGGCGGGGGAGACCAGCAGCGAGGACGGCACGGGGAGGCGGTCCAGGATCCGGCCGTCCGGCGAGTAGCGGCGGATCGACGGCTCGGTCTCGGAGGAGATCAGCCGGGTGCCGTCGTGGTCCACGACCAGGCCCTCGGAGTCGAGCGGGGCGCCGTTCTCGTCGGCGAGCGGGACGGCCCTCCTCGGTGCGAGCGTCCTCGCGTCCAGGTCGAAGAGCGAGGACCGGTCGGAGAGGGCGGCCAGGGAGCCGTGCCGGTCCAGGGCGAGGGCCGAGAAGTTGCCGACGAAGGTGCCGTCGAACGTCGTCTTGTCGAGGGCGTCGGAGAAGCCGTCGATGGAGACCGTCGGTGAACAGGGGTTGGCCCGGGCGGACTTGACCGGAGCGGACTTGGCCGTGGCGGCGGCGGGGCCGGCGGCGGACAGACAGGTGGTCACCGCCAGGCCGGCGGTGACGGTGGCGAGTACGGTTCGCAGGCGCATGCCCGTCACCGTAGGGCGGGCCGGTGACGGGCGGGAGACCCGCCCGTGAAGGGCGGGGGCGTGGCCGGAGCGCGCCCCGGCCACGCCCCCGCCGGGCTCAACTCGCCGCCAGATCCTTGTGGATGACCTTCGCGATGCCCTGGATCGTGCTGATCCCGTAGTTCATGGTGCTGTTGTCGTGGGACAGCACGGTGATCATGTAGTCGTGGCCGTGGCCCTTGAAGGTGCCGAGGCTGTGTACCCGCCAGCCGTGCGTGGAGCGCGACAGCCAGCCGTTCTTGACGTGCACGGAGACCCCGGACGGGACGCCGTAGGGGGTGCCCCAGCGCTGGGAGGAGACGACCTGTCCCATCAGCTTCTGGATGTACGCCCGCGAGTTGTCGCTCAGGACCGTGTTCGTGGCGGTGATCATGGCGAGCAGCCGCTGCTCGTCGTGGACGTCGATCTGGGTGAGTCCCCAGTACCCGTTGGCTCCCGGGGTGGTCTGGGTCATCCCCGCGGCCGTCAGGAACCCCTTGATCTTCGTCAGGCCGAGCTGCTTCCACAGTTTGGTGGTCGCGTCGTTGTCCGACTTGGTGATCATCGCCGTGGCGAGCTTCTGCTCGGTGGCCGTCAGATAGCGGTTGTGCTTCTTGGCGTCCCACAGCAGCGTGGCCAGCACGGTCACCTTGACGGTGCTCGCCGAGTCGTAGTGCGTGGTGGAACGGAGGGTGCACGTGGTCTTGGTGGACCGGTCGTAGAGGCCGACGGCGATGGTCCCCTTGCGGTTCGCCATCGCCGCCGTGATGTCCGTCTTGAGCTTCGCGGCCAGGCCCGCCTTGGCGGACGTGCAGCTGACGGTGGGAGCGGCTGCCGAGGCGGGTGCGGCCACCCCCGCGGTGAACGCGGCCCCGCCTGCGATCGCCGCCAGCACCCTGACGCGTCTCGATATCCGGTGAGTCATAACCGGATTGACTCGCGGGTTCGCCCGAATGGTTGTACGGGCGTCGAAGGGTTTGACTAGTCGTTACCGGCGCGTTGCGGGGCGGGGCGCGGCCCGGGGTCAGAGGTCGAGGACGACCTCGGCCGCCGGTGCGCTGCAGCAGACGAGGACGGTGCCGGGCTCGGGCGGTTCGAGCGGCGGGGTGGTGTAGACGACGTCACCGGTCACCAGCGGGGTGACGCAGGTGTGGCAGACGCCGGTGCGGCACGACCAGCGGGTGGGGACGTCGCAGGCCTCGGCGAGGTCGAGGAGCGAACCGCGGCCGTCGGACCACCGGGTGGTGATGCCGCTGCGGGCGAAGGTGACGAGCGGACCGGTGCCCGGGGGACCGGCGGGCTGGTGCGGCCGGACCGCGGCGGTGGCGGTGACGCCGGGGTTGAGGGCGGCGAGCGCGCTGAACCGTTCGGTGTGGATCCGCTCGGGGCGCAGGCCGTTCCCGGTCAGCAGGGCACCGAGGTCGTCCATGAAGGCGGTGGGTCCGCAGAGGTAGGCGTCGGCGTCGGCCGGGATGCCCAGGGCGGCGAGCGAGGCGGCGGTGGGGCGGCCCCGGCTGACGTGGTCCTCGCCGGGGCGGGGGCTCTCGGCGGTGTAGTAGACGTGCTGGTGGGCGTCGGGGAGCCGCGCGAGCAGGTCCCGGGCCTCGGCCGCGAAGGAGTGGTGGGCACGGTCGCGGGCGGTGTGCAGCCACCACAGGGGTCGGGGGTCCCGGGTCGCGGCGAGCCGGTGGAGCATGGCGAGCACGGGGGTCACACCGATGCCCGCGGAGGCGAGGACGACCGGGCCGGTGCCGTCCTGGAGGACGAACGTGCCGCGCGGGGCGGCGACGTCCACGAGGTCGCCGACGCGGAGCCCGCTGTGGATGTAGCCGCTGACCCGTCCGTGGGGCTCGTGCTTGACGCTGATCCGGTAGCCGCCGGCCGAGGGTGCCGCGGACGCCGAGGGTGCCGAGTACGCCGACGAGAGGGAGTAGCTGCGCACCTCTCCGCCGGCCTCGCCGGTGGTGAGGCGGACGGAGAGGTACTGACCCGGGCGGGCCGCGGGGAGCGGCGTGCCGTCGGTGGTCCCGAAGGAGACGGAGGAGACGTCGGCGCTCTCGGGGACGATCCCGAGGACCCTGAGGGGCCGGAAGCCCGGCCACCCCGGCCGGTCCGCCGGCTCCCCGGCACCGGCCAGTTCCCGGAAGGACCGCTGCCAGCCGGGGCTCAGGGCGGGGATGTCCAGCGCGGTGCGCAGCTTCGCGGGGTCGCGGCCGGGGAGGTAGAGCAGCGCGTCGGTGTCGGCGACGCTGAGCGCTCCCGGCCCCCTGCTGACGAGGCTGATCTCGTCGCCGGCCCCGACGTGTCCCTCGGTGAGGACCCGCAGGTAGAAGCCCGGCCGGTGGTGGGCGACCAGGAGGGCGGCCATGGTGGGCTCGCCCAGGCGCAGGCCCACGCGGTAGCAGGTGACGCGCGGCTGGGTGACCTCGAACTCCGCCTCGCCGATCCGGTACCGGTCGCCGATGCACACCTCGTCGTCGGGCAGGCCGTCGACGGTGAAGTTCTCGCCGAAGGCCCCGAAGGCCAGGTCGTCGCGCCCGAGCTCCCGCCGCCAGTACCGGTAGGACTCCATCTGGTAGACGAGGACGGCCCGGATCTCGCCGCCGTGCCCGGCCAGGTCGCCCTGGCCGTCTCCCTCGACGTTCAGCCGGCGCACCATACGGCGCCCGGACACGGGCGCCTTCCAGGCCCCGGTCCGGACGGTCCGCCCCTGCCAGGGCACGTCCTTCGGCAGTCCCACGTTGACGGACAGCAGCGTCCCCATGGCGACATCCTGCCGCCCGCACCGGCATTCCGCGATCGGGGGAATCCGCAGCCGGGCCGGGCGGGGCGGCCACGGTGCGCCACGGCGGTGCCGTGGCCGGAACGACGGCGGCACCGCACGACGCTCACCGCGAAGCGCCCGGTGGTGCCGGGCACTGCCGCCCGCGTCGAGGACGAGGCGCCCCGCGTCCCCCTCGCCCGCGTCGAGGACGAAGCGCCCCGCGGCCCCGCCCGGGATTTGTTGCGGAGGGATGAAATCCGGTTCCGTCCGCGTTGTGGCCCTGCGGAAGAAAAGGGCGAACGGGAGGCACCGCGTGGCAGCGCAACAGGGGGATCGGCCGGGCTGGGCACGCAGGCTGGCGGGGTATGCCTGGCGGCACCCCAAGGACGTCGTGCTCGCGCTGGGGTCCTCGCTGGCGGGCATGGCCGTCCTGGCCGTCGTACCGCTCGTCACCAAGGTGATCATCGACGACGTGATCGGCGACCACAGCCGGACCATGGGCCCCTGGGCCGGCGCCCTGATCGGCGCGGCGGTCCTCGTCTACCTGGCCACCTACGTGCGCCGCTACTACGGCGGCCGGCTCGCCCTGGACGTCCAGCACGACCTGCGGACGGAGATGTACGCCACGATCACCCGGCTCGACGGACGGCGGCAGGACGAGCTGTCCACCGGGCAGGTGGTCGGGCGGGCCACCAGCGACCTCCAGCTGATCCAGGGCCTGCTCTTCATGCTGCCGATGACCATCGGCAACGTCCTCCTCTTCCTGATCTCCCTCGGGATCATGGCCTGGCTGTCGCCGCCGCTGACCCTGGTCGCGCTCGCCGTCGCCCCGGCCCTGTACTGGATCGCCAAGCGCAGCCGCAGCAAGCTCCACCCCGCCACCTGGTACGCCCAGGCCCAGGCCGCCGCCGTCGCCGGCGTGGTCGACGGTGCCGTGAGCGGCGTCCGGGTGGTCAAGGGCTTCGGGCAGGAGGACCAGGAGACCGGCAAGCTCCGCGAGGTCGGGCGCAAGCTGTTCGCGGGACGCCTGCGCACGATCCGCCTGAACAGCAGGTTCACCCCGGCCCTGCAGTCCGTCCCGGCGCTCGGCCAGGTCGCCATGCTGGCGCTCGGCGGCTGGCTTGCGGTCCGCGGTCACATCACCCTCGGCACCTTCGTCGCCTTCTCCACGTACCTCGCCCAGCTGGTCGGCCCGGTCCGGATGCTCGCCGTGGTCCTCACCGTCGGCCAGCAGGCCCGCGCCGGCACCGAACGCGTCCTGGAGCTGATCGACACCGAGCCGACGATGAAGGAGGGCGCGAAGACCCTGCCGGCCGACGCGCCCGCGACCGTCGAGTTCGACGACGTGTCCTTCGGGTACGACGGCGACCGGCCCGTCCTGAAGGGCCTGAGCTTCGAGATCCGGCCGGGCGAGACCCTCGCGGTCGTCGGCTCCTCCGGCTCCGGCAAGTCCACGGTCTCCCTGCTCCTGCCGCGCTTCTACGACGTCACCCACGGCGCCGTCCTGGTCGGCGGCCACGACGTCCGCGAGCTGACCTTCGACTCGCTGCGGTCCGCCATCGGCCTGGTCCCGGAGGACTCCTTCCTCTTCTCCGACACCGTCCGCGCCAACATCGCCTACGGCCGCCCCGACGCGAGTGACGAGGAGATCCTGGAGGCGGCCCGCGCCGCCCAGGCGGACCGTTTCATCGCCGAGCTGCCCGAGGGCTACGACACCACCGTCGGCGAGCAGGGCCTGACCCTCTCCGGCGGCCAGCGCCAGCGCGTGGCGCTGGCCCGCGCCCTGCTCACCGACCCCCGGCTGCTCGTCCTGGACGACGCCACCTCGGCCGTCGACGCCCGCGTGGAGCACGAGATCCACGAGGCGCTCAAGCACGTGATGCGCGACCGGACCACCCTGCTCATCGCGCACCGCCGCTCCACCCTCAACCTCGCCGACCGCATAGCCGTCCTCGACGGCGGCCGGCTCGCCGGCATCGGCACCCACGAGGAGCTCCAGGAGCGGTCCGCGCTCTACCGCAGGCTGCTCACCGACCCCGACGAGCTGGGCGGGGTCTCCCCGGGCCACGCCCTCCCCGAGGTCCCGCACGAGGACACCTCCGTGCGGGACGAACTCGACGCGGAGTTCGACGCCGAGCGGGGCGTGACCCCGCGCCTGTGGACCGGTGACCGCACCCCCAGGGACCTCGCCCTCGCCGGCACCCCGGCCACCCCCGAGCTCCTCGCCGAGGTCGACGCGCTGCCCCCGGCCACCGACGTCCCCGACATCGACGAGGCCCGGGCGGTGCGACCCGAGGACTCCTACGGTCTGCGCCGGCTGCTGCGCGGCTTCGGCCGCCCGCTGCTGGTCAGCCTCGCCCTGGTCGCCGTGGACGCCGGCATGGGCCTGCTGCTGCCGGTGCTGATCCGGCACGGCATCGACCAGGGCGTCACCAAGATGGCGCTCGGCGCGGTCTGGGCGGCCTCGCTGCTCGGGCTGCTCGCGGTACTGGCCCAGTGGGCCGCGCAGATCGGCGAGACCCGGATGACCGGCCGGACCGGCGAACGCGTCCTGTACTCGCTCCGGCTGAAGATCTTCGCCCAGCTGCAGCGGCTCGGGCTCGACTACTACGAGCGGGAGCTGACCGGGCGGATCATGACGAGGATGACGACGGACGTCGACGCCCTCTCCACGTTCCTCCAGACCGGCCTGGTCACCGCCTTCGTCTCGGTCGTCACCTTCTTCGGCATCATGGTCGTCCTGCTGGTGATCGACGTTCAGCTCGCGCTGGTCGTCTTCCTCACCCTGCCGCCGCTGATCGTCGCGACCTTCTTCTTCCGCCGGGCCAGCGTGAAGGCGTACGAACTCGCCCGTGAGCGGGTGTCGGTGGTCAACGCCGATCTCCAGGAGTCGGTGTCGGGTCTCAGGATCGTGCAGGCCTTCGGGCGCGAGGGGGACAGCGGCCGCCGTTTCACCGAGCGCAGCGAGAGCTACCGCAAGGCCCGTATCCGGGGCCAGTGGCTGATATCGGTCTACTTCCCGTTCGTGCAGCTGCTGTCGTCGGTGGCCGCGGCGAGCGTGCTGATGGCGGGCGCCCACCGGGTGGAGGCGGCCACGCTCACCACCGGTGCCCTGGTCGCCTACCTGCTCTACATCGACCTGTTCTTCGCGCCCGTCCAGCAGCTCTCCCAGGTCTTCGACGGGTACCAGCAGGCCACCGTCTCGCTGGGCCGCATCCAGGAACTGCTCCGCGAGCAGACCTCGACCCGGGCCGCCGACCGGCCGCGGGAGGTGCCCGGCCTCCGGGGCGAGATCGCCTTCGAGGACGTGCGCTTCGCGTACGGCGCCGCCGACGACGGCGACGCGGCGCTCGACGGCATCGACCTGGTCATCCCCGCCGGGCAGACGGTCGCCTTCGTCGGCGAGACCGGGGCCGGCAAGTCCACCCTCGTCAAGCTGGTCGCGCGGTTCTACGACCCGACGGGCGGCCGGGTGACCGTGGACGGCACGGACCTGCGCACCCTGGACCTCACCTCCTACCGTCACCGCCTCGGGGTCGTTCCGCAGGAGGCGTACCTCTTCCAGGGAACCGTCCGGGACGCCATCGCCTACGGCCGCCCCGACGCCTCCGACGCCGAGGTGGAGGCGGCGGCCCGCGCGGTCGGCGCCCACGAGATGATCGCCACCCTCGAGGGCGGCTACCTCCACGAGGTGGCCGAGCGCGGCCGCAACCTCTCTGCCGGGCAGCGCCAGCTGATCGCGCTGGCCCGCGCGGAACTCGTCGACCCCGACGTGCTGCTCCTCGACGAGGCCACCGCCGCCCTGGACCTGGCGACGGAGGCCCAGGTCAACCTGGCGACGGACCGGCTGGCCGGCCGTCGTACGACCCTCGTGGTGGCGCACCGGCTGACCACGGCCGCCCGCGCCGACCGGGTGGTGGTCATGGACCACGGCCGGGTCGCAGAGGACGGCACCCACCGCGAACTCCTCGCCCGCGGCGGCCGTTACGCCGAACTGTGGCGCACCTTCATCGGCCGGTCCGAGGAGCCGGGGGAACCCGTCGCCGCCGCCCGCTGAGCCGCCGGCGCCCTGACCTGAGGTGATCCGGGGCGGGGCACCGGGGGCCCGACGGCCGTGCAACCATCCGACATATGTCGTGCGTCCGTACATCAGTACGGACGAGGTGTGCGGTCGCGGTACGGGAGGGGACGACTGTGAACAGTGGTGCGATACGGCGGCGGTTGGCGCTCGGTGCGGCCGTGCTGGCCGCCTCCGGGGCGCTCGCCCTCGTGGCACCGGCCCAGGCGCAGGCCGCGACGGCGGACGGCTGCGCCGGGCGCCAGGTGCGGACGCTGCCCTTCCGCACCGGTGTCGTGCACGTCTACCGTCAGGGCGGCTACGTCTGCGCGATCACGCTGCCCAGGGCGTCCGGCGGCAGGCGCGTGATGTCCGTCAGCGTCCAGGCCCGCGGCAACCGGCCGGTCGTCGACAAGGGCAGGTACCAGTTCCACGCCGGGCCGGTGACCGTGCACGCCGGGCACCGGTGCGTCTGGGTCAGGGGCGCGGTGGGCCGCTCGTCGGGGAGTTCGGGCTGGATCCTGTGCTGAGGCCCTGACCGGCCGTCCGCACCCGGCGGGCGCAGCCCACCGGCCGGTCGCCGCCGAGCCGGACGTACAGGGCCGTCGACGCCGGACACCGGTCCCGCGCGGTCACCGCCCGGACCACCCGGTACCGCGGCTCGCGCCGCCCCGAGCCGTCGCAGGCGGTCTCCCGGACCCGGCCGCGGCCCGAGCCGTAGAGGCAGTCGCCGACGATCGTGCGCGGTCCGCCGCCCCCGCCGGGGTCACCGGGGTGCGGCGGCTCCAGGCTGCGCATGCAGGCGTACCCCCGCGGGACCCGTCCGCCCCCGCCCGGGCCGCCGCCGGTGCGCTGGGCGCCGATGTGCAGCACGAAGTCGGTGGTCGCCGGGCACGGCGGGCCGGCGGCGATCGTGCCGTCGTGGCGGGCGACCACCCGGGCCGCCGCCCGTTCACCGGTGCAGGGCACCTCGGTGAAGCCCGCGGTCCCGAACGAGCTGCACTCGCCGGCCGCGAGGAACCGCGCGCCGTACCCGGACGGCGTCCCGCCACCGGTCGGCCGCGCGCCGCCCGCCGGCGCCCCGGACGAGGACGGCGAGCACCCGGCCAGCAGCAGGGCGACGGCTGCCGTCACCAGCGTTCCGGTGAAACGTCCGCGCCCCATGTCGCCCCCCCCTGCCGGCGTGGCCCGCGCGCACGGCCCGCGCCGGCCGTGTGGGATGCTTTCCACCCGTTGGGGGCGTTACGCCCGATCCGCTGCGTACGTCTGGTACGTCAGCCCGTGACCGATCGGGTACAGCACCCGCGCCGGATCGTCCGCCCGCTGCACCGGTACCGGCAGTCTGCCCCGCGGCGCGACCCGCCCGGCGATCACCCGGGCCGCGGCACGCAGTTCGACGTCGGTCCACGAGTAGGCCGCCAGGAAGGCCGGTACGAAGGGAAGTTGGGCGATGTCGTACGGGTTGCGCACGGCCACCGCCACCACCGGCCGCCCGGTCGCGACCAGTTGCTCCACCAGAGGCCGCTGTGCGCTGTCCGCCGTCACGTTGTAGGTCGCGACGACGACCGCGTCCACGTCCCGGGCCGCCGCGACCGCCTGTTCGGCCGTCGCCCCCGAAGGGGCCGTGCCCGTGGACAACGCGGTGGCGGCGAAGCCCAGTTCGGTGAGGGCGGCGGCGAGCACCCCCGTCGGCGGGCCGGTGGTGCCGGACGGGGAGGCCGGGTCCGCGCCCACCACCAGCACCCGGCGGTGCGTACGGCGGGACAGCGGGAGCAGCTCCGCCTCGTTGACCAGCAGGGTGGTGGTGCGCTCGGCGATCCGGTCGGCGGTGGCGAGGTGCGGGGCCGTGCCCACCACCCGGTCGACGTCCTCGGTGTCGACGTACGGCCGGGCGAGCAGACCCAGCCGGGACTTCAGGCGCAGGATCCGCAGGATCGACTCGTCGAGCCGCGCCTCGGTCAGCTCTCCGCCCCGTACGGCCGTCAGGACCGCGTTCCAGGCCACGTCCAGGGAGGGCGGGTCCAGGAGCTGGTCGACCCCGGCCCTGAGGGCCAGTACGGGCACCCGGTCGTCGCCGTACTTGGTGCGCACCCCCTGCATGCCCAGCGAGTCGGTCACCACGACCCCGTCGTAGCCGAGCTCGCCGCGCAGGATGCCGGTGAGGATCGGGTGGGAGAGGGTCGCCGGGTCGCCGGAGTCGTCCAGCGCCGGGAACTGGATGTGGGCGGTCATGATCGAGTCGATGCCCGCCCGCACCGCCGCCCGGAAGGGGACCGCGTCCAGCCTCTCCCACAGGTCACGGCTGTGCGTGATCACGGGGAAGCCGGTGTGGCTGTCGACGGCGGTGTCCCCGTGGCCGGGGAAGTGCTTGGCGGTGGCCGCGACCCCGGCGTCCTGGTACCCGCCTGCCGCGGCCGCGACCAGGTCGCCCACCGCGTCCGGGTCGGCTCCGAAGGACCGGACGCCGATGACCGGGTTGGCCGGGTTCACGTTGACGTCGGCGTCGGGGGAGTAGTCCTGCCGGACGCCCATCGCCCGCAGCTCCGCGCCGGAGATCCGGCCGAGGGTACGGGCGTCGGCGCGGGAGCCGCCCGCCCCCATCGCCATCGCGCCCGGGAAGAGCGTGGCGGGTTCGCCGATCCGGCAGACGGCACCGTGCTCCTGGTCCGTGGCGATGAGCACGGGCAGCCCGCGCGGCTGTTCCAGGGCGGCCCGCTGGATCCCGTTCGACAGGCCGGCGACCTGCCGCGGATCGCGGGTGTTGTGCGTCCAGGTGAAGTAGATGATGCCGCCGACGCGGTACCGGGCGATCAGCTCGGCGGCCGTGCGGACGCCGATCTCCTTGAGATTGGCGTCGATGTCCGCCTGGTCGGGGTCGGTGGCGGAGTGGCCGTAGACCCGCGCCACGAACAGCTGGCCGACCTTCTCCTCCAGGGTCATGCGGGAGATGAGGGAACGCAGACCGCGGTCGTCGGCGTGGTGGTGGCCGGCGCCGCGGCCGACGCCGAAGGCGGGCGCGCCGGTGCCGACGGTCAGTCCCGCGGTGACGCCCGCGGTCGCGGCGAGAACGGTGCGTCTGGAGGGCACGTGCGCTCCTTCCGGTGGGGAAACCGGGTGAAGGAAACTTCCGTAGCCACACCAATATTCGGGAAGTTTCTTTCCGTCAAGGGAACACGCGGACCCCCGGGGGCCGCCGTCGGCGCAAGGGAGGGGGCGCGCCGACGGCGGCGGGCCGGCGGCCGTGGTGCGGCGAAGGGGCGGGTCGGCGACCGCGGATCAGCGGCGAGTGCCGAGACCGCACCACGGAGGCTCTTCCGACGGCCCGCGCGTTGGACGGACGGGGACGGGACGGGGTTCCCGGGCGGCCGGGAATCACCGGAAGTCGGGAGAGGGGGGACCGGTGCGGCCGCTGGTGCGCCGCCCCCGCTCGCCGGCCCGTGCCGGTCAGGCCGATTCGGTGAGCAGGCGGGTCAGGTGGTCCCGCCCCGCCGTCAGCAGGCCGGGCAGCGGGGCCGCGTCCTCGTACCAGCGCTTCTCGTACTCCCAGCACAGCCAGCCGTCCCAGCCGTGCCGGGAGAGCACCTCCACGCAGTCGGAGAGCGGCAGCGTCCCGGCGCCGAGCGGCAGCGGGGCGGTGTCCTCGGCGGAGGCGATGTCCTTGACCTGGACGTATCCGAGGTGCGGGGCGAGGGCCGCGAAGGTCTCGGCGGGCTGCTCGCCGCCCAGCCAGGTGTGCATCACGTCCCAGAGCGCCCCGGCCATGCGGTGGCCGACCGGGCCGAGGACGCGGATCGCGGCGGCTCCGGTGCGGTGCGAGTCGTGCGTCTCCAGCAGGACCCGGACGCCGAGCGCGGCGGCGTCCTCGGCGACCGTGCCGAGGCGCCGGGCGGCGATGGCGTCGGACTCGGCCGCGGGCAGTTCCGGGTCGGCGCCGGGGAAGACGCGCACGAAGGAGGCGCCCAAGTCGTGGGCCAGCTGGAGGAGTCGGCGCATCTCGTCGAGGACCGGGGCGTCCTCGCCGGGAGCCGCCGCCCGCGCGTACCCGGCGACGCCCATGACCTCCACGCCGGCCGCCGCGAACTCCGCCGCCACCTCGGCGCGTGCCGCCGGACCGAGGCCGGGATGCACCGGCTCCTCGGGGTGGGCGCGCAGTTCGACGCCCTGGTAGCCGTGCGCGGTGGCGAGTGCCAGCACGTCCGGGATCGGCAGACCGGGAACCCCGAGGGTGGAGAAGGCGAACCTCATGCCCACCAACCTACGTCTCACCCGCCGGTTCCGTGCAGGTCCAGGCGCCAGTCCTGCCCGACCAGGTCCTTTCCGAAGGAGCGGTGCGGGGTCTCGGCGCTGAGGACGAAACCGTGCCGCCGGTACAGGCGGCGGGCGGCGGAGAGGACGTCGTTGGTCCACAGCACCAGGTCGCGGTAGCCGACTCCGCGCGCGAAGTCGGTCACGGCGGTGACCAGCCGGTCCCCGATGCCCAGCCCCCGCGCCTCCGGTTCGACGAGCAGCAGTCGCAGCCTGGCGGTGCCGGGGGCCTCGTCCCGCACGCACATCACGCACCCCATGGGCCGCCCCGCCCGCTCGGCGATCCAGACCCGTTCCAGGTGCGGGTCGTGGTCCTCGGCGTAGTCGGCGACGATCCGGGCCACCAGGCCCTCGTAGTCGGTGTTCCAGCCGTACTCGGCCGCGTACAGCGCGGCGTTGCGCTGCACGATCCAGCCCAGGTCGCCGGGGTGCGGCTCGCGCAGCACCACCTCGTCGCCGCCGTCGGGGGCGTGCGCGTCGCCGAGGATCGTCCGGATGGTGCGCATGGCCTCGGTGAGCCGTGGCCGCGCGCTCGGGTCGACGGTGTCCAGCAGTGAGCCGACCGAGTCCCGGGCTCGCCCGTCGAGCAGTTCGGCGGCGGAGAGGCCGGCCGCGGTGAGCGACACCCGCCGCCGCCTCGGGTCCTTCCCGGAGGGCGCGCGCCCGATCAGGCCGGCCTCCTCGAACTTGTTGAGTATCCGGCTCAAGTACCCGGCGTCCAGCGCGAGATCGGCCCGCAGGTCGGCCGCGTCGGTGTCGGCGGAGTGCGCGAGCTCGTACAGCACCCGGGCCTCGGTGAGGGTGTACGGGGCGTAGAGGTGGCGGCCGTGGTCGAGGGCGCCGATGACGTTGGTGTAGAAGCGGTTGAAGGCGCGGACGTCCTGGACGGTCATGGCTGGACCCCGATGATTGACTGAGTCAGAGAAACCGTGGTCCGAGGCTAGCCCGTCGCTTCGGACGGCCGGAAGGCGTCGGCGCGAACGACGGCCCGGCTGGCTTTACTTGTCCATCCTTGCCTGGTTTCGTTCCTGCTTTTGACTTCGTCGCGCCCGCGCCGTAGGTTTATACACGAACGTCACTAATGTCCGTTTCAACCTCGGATATGACGTGGTCCGCCGAAGGGCCCGTGCCGGTGCGGAGAAACCGGTCTCGGGCGGCGGACGCGCTCAGAGCTGCGCGCAGGCTCTGGAGTGCACGCAAGGCGGCCCCCAAGTGGCCGTCGTAACACAACCACACCCTCGGAGAGGGGCGATCATGCGCGCGCACACCACACGTATGAAGAGGGTCGCCATCGCTGCGATCTCGGCACCGATTCTCGCGCTCGGCGCGGGTGCCGGAATCGCCAGCGCGGCCACCCACTCGTCGGCGCCTGACCACGTTGTTTCCTTCCAGAACAACGGAGGCGGCGGCGGAGGCCACGGCGGCGGTGGCGGAGGCCACGGCGGCGGCGGCGGTGGCCACGGCGGTGGCGGCGGTCACGGTGGCGGCGGCTACGGCGGTCACGGCGGCGGCGGTTATGGCGGTCGCGGTGGCGGCGGCTACGGCGGCTGGGGCGACAACGGCTACGGCCGTGGTGGCTACGGCGGCTGGGGCGACAACGGCTACGGCGGCTGGGGTGGCGGCGGCTACGGCGGCCATGGCGGCGGCGGCTACGGTGGCGGCGGTCACGGTGGCGGCGGCGGTCACGGCGGCGGCGGTGGCGGTGGCCACGGCGGTGGCGGTGGCGGTCGGTGACTGACTGACACAACCCTGACAGCAAAGGAATGGGTCCGGGTGCCCGCGTTCGGGCACCCGGACCCATGCGTCTGCCACCACGCTCACAACGGGGCGCGGGACTTCCCCGGGGTGCGGGACTTCCCCGGGGTGCGGCGCTTCCCTGGGGCCAGACGCCATCGGCCCGGCGGGCGCGGGGGCCGGCGCGGCGGCGGCCGGACCGGGGGCCGGTCTGGTGGGGGCCTGGGATCCGACCCCGTGGCGGCTGGGACGCCATCGGCCCCGCGGGCACGGGGCGGGTGCGGCAGCGGCCCGGGGGCCGGTCTGGTGGGGGTACGGGATCCGACCCGGTGGCGGCTGGGACGCCATCCGCCCGGCGGGAACGGGGCGGGTGCGGCAGCTGCCCAGGGCTGGTCTGGTGGGGACCTGGGGATCCGACCCGGTGGTGGCCGGGTCGCCTATCCGTCGGTTGCCCGGGGAACCGGCCGGGCGGCGTCTGAGGAATCGTTCCTGCTGGCTCGGTGCCGCGTGGTTCGTCCGCCCGCCGGTGCTCCCGCCTTCCGTCCCGGTGTCGCGAACCCTCCGGGCTCACGCCCCGCGCGTCCCCGTACCCGCGCCTACCCGGCCGGCCGCGTACCGCTTCCGCCGTCCGGCCACCCGCGCTCAGCCGCGCGGCACGCCCGAGGAGCCGCGGACCATCAGCTCCCCCCGGACCGTCGCGATGCCGCCCGGCGGCGGCTCCTCGCGGCCCATGGCGATGCGGCCCGCCCGGGCACCCGCCTCCGCCAGCGGCAGCCGTACCGTCGTCAGCGAGGGCACCGCGTCGATGCTGAACGGCAGGTCGTCGAAGCCGGCCACCGACACGTCCGCCGGGATCCGCAGTCCCGACTCCCGCAGTGCCGCGCACGCGCCCAGCGCCACCGAGTCGTTCGCCGCCACCACCGCCGTCAGCGACGGGTCGCGGCGCAGCAGTTCGAGTGTCGCCTCGTACCCCGCCCGCCGGTCGTAGCGCCCGTGCACGGTCCAGCGCGGGTCCTCCTCGACGCCGGCCGCGGCCAGCGCCTCCCGGTGGCCCTCCAGGCGGTGCCGGGTGGTCGTCCGCTCCTCGGGGCCCGCGATGTAGCCGAGGCGCCGGTGGCCCAGCCCGATGAGGTGCTCGGTGAGCTGCCGTCCGCCGCCGCGGTTGTCGAAGGTCAGGGCGACCGCGTCGGTCTCCGGTGCCGGCGGCCGCCCGCACAGCACCACCCGGGTGCCCGCTTCCGCCAGCCTGCGCAGCTTCGCCGCCACCGCCGCCGCGTGCGGCGCGTCCTCCACGGCCCCGCCGGTCAGGATCACCGCCGCCGCCCGCTGCCGCTGCAGCAGGGTCAGGTAGGTCAGTTCCCGCTCGGGTGCCCCGCCGGTGTTGCACACGACCGCGAGCCGTTCCCCGCCGGCGCGCCCGCCCGGGCCGCCGATCTCCGCCTGGATCGCGCTCGCCATGATCCCGAAGAACGGGTCGGCGATGTCGTTGACGAGGATGCCGACCAGGTCGGAGGTGGCCGCCGCGAGCGCGCTCGCCGGGCCGTTGAGGACGTAGTCCAGCTCGTCCACCGCCCGCAGCACCCGCTCCCGCGTGGAGGCCGCCACCGGGTAGTTGCCGTTCAGTACGCGCGACACCGTCGCGGGCGAGACCTGGGCGCGGGCCGCCACGTCCGCCAGGGTCACCGTCATCTCGTCGTCCTCCGGTCGCGCGTCTCTCGGTACGCCGTCGTACACAGCCTGATCAAAGGAAGCCCCCTTGCCGTGCAGACCATAAGGCCATTCACTCGAGTTGTTCGCCCCCTCGAACAACTCGACCCCATCACGGTCTTGTACGGACCAGTGGTGAAAGGCTAGCTTCAGACCATGTAGAAAGCGCTTGCTGCAACGGCGCGGCGCACACGGACGGCATCAGTGCGGCGCACACGGACGAAAGGAATCACGTGACACGCAAGACGGTGCGTATCGCCATGAACGGCGTGACCGGACGCATGGGCTACCGCCAGCATCTCGTCCGCTCGATCCTCGCGATCCGCGAGCAGGGCGGCCTCGACCTCGGCGACGGCACGGTGCTGTGGCCGGAACCGGTCCTCGTCGGCCGCCGCGAGCCGGCGCTCCGCGAGATCGCCGACCGCCACGGGCTGCCCGCCGGGCACGTCTCCACCGACCTGGCGGCCGTGCTCGCCGACCCCACCATCGACATCTACTTCGACGCGCAGGTCACCTCCGCCCGCGAGGGGGCCATCAGGCTGGCCGTCGCCGCCGGGAAGCACGTCTACACCGAGAAGCCGACGGCCACCGGCCTGGCGGGCGCGCTGGAACTGGCCCGGCTGGCACACGCGCGGGGCGTCCGGTCCGGTGTCGTCCAGGACAAGATCTTCCTGCCCGGCCTGCTGAAGCTGAAGCGGCTCGTCGACGGCGGCTTCTTCGGCCGGATCCTGTCGGTCCGCGGCGAGTTCGGCTACTGGGTCTTCGAGGGCGACTGGCAGCCCGGGCAGCGCCCGTCCTGGAACTACCGCGCCCAGGACGGCGGCGGCATCGTCGTCGACATGTTCCCGCACTGGGAGTACGTGCTGCACGAGTTGTTCGGGCGGGTGACGTCCGTCCAGGCCCTCACCGCCACCCACGTCCCGCAGCGCTGGGACGAGAACGGCAAACCCTACGACGCCACCGCCGACGACGCCGCCTACGGCATCTTCGAGCTCGACGGCGGCGCCGTCGCCCAGATCAACTCCTCCTGGGCGGTCCGCGTCAACCGTGACGAACTGGTCGAGTTCCAGGTGGACGGCACCGAAGGCTCAGCGGTCGCCGGCCTGCGCAACTGCCGTGCCCAGCACCGCAGCGCGACCCCCAAGCCGGTCTGGAACCCGGACATCCCCGCCACCTACGCCTTCCGCGAGCAGTGGCAGGAGATCCCCGACAACACCGACTTCGACAACGGCTTCAAGGCGCAGTGGGAGCTCTTCCTCAAGCACGTCTACGCCGACGCCCCCTACCACTGGGACCTGCTGGCCGGCGCCCGTGGCGTCCAGCTCGCCGAGCTGGGCCTGAAGTCCTCGGCGCAGGGCCGCCGCATCGACGTACCGGAGATCTCCCTGTGACCATCCGGCTTCCGGGCGCCGACGGGGCGCTGCGGACCTACGAGCCGCGCACCGAGCCGCTCGCCGCCACCCCCGGCGCCCCCTTCACCTCCCGTACGGTCTTCTCGGCGGCCCACGTGGTCGCCGACCCGTTCGCCGACGTCTCCCCCGACTCGCCCGCCGCCGTCGACTGGGACGCCACCCTCGCCTTCCGCCGCCACCTGTGGGCGCACGGCCTGGGCGTCGCCGAGGCGATGGACACCGCCCAGCGCGGCATGGGCCTGGACTGGGCGGGCGCGGCCGAGCTGATCCGCCGCAGCGCCGCCGAGGCGAAGGCGGCCGGCGGCCGGATCGTCTGCGGCGTCGGCACCGACCAGATCAGCGGCGGCACGCTCGCCGCGATCCGGGCCGCGTACGAGGAGCAGCTCGCGCTCGTCGAGGAGTCCGGCGCCCGGGCCGTCCTGATGGCCTCCCGGGCGCTCGCCGCCACCGCCGCCGGACCCGAGGACTACCAGGAGGTCTACGGCCACCTGCTGCGCCAGGCCGCCGAACCCGTGGTCCTGCACTGGCTCGGCCCGATGTTCGACCCGGCGCTGACGGGCTACTGGGGTTCGGCCGACCTGGACGCGGCGACGGAGGTGTTCGTGGAGATCATCGCCGCCCACCCCGACAAGGTCGACGGCGTCAAGGTCTCCCTGCTGGACGCGCGGCGGGAGATCGACCTGCGCCGGCGGCTGCCGCGGGGCGTCCGCTGCTACACCGGCGACGACTTCAACTATCCCGAGCTGATCGCCGGTGACGAGCAGGGTTTCAGCCACGCCCTGCTCGGCGTCTTCGACCCGCTGGGACCGCTGGCCGCGCGGGCGGTAAGGACCCTGGACACGGGCGACACGGCGGGTTTCCGCGCGCTGCTCGACCCGACCGTGGAACTCTCCCGCCACCTGTTCCAGGCGCCCACCCGCTTCTACAAGACGGGCGTGGTGTTCCTGGCCTGGCTCGCCGGCCACCAGGATCACTTCGCCATGGTCGGCGGCCTCCAGTCGGCCCGTTCCCTGCCGCACCTCGCCCGCGCCTACGAACTCGCCGACGGCCTGGGGCTGTTCCCCGACCCGAAGCTGGCCGAGGACCGGATGCGGACCCTCCTCGCCCTGTACGGGGTGACCCGGTGACCGGCGACCTGTCCCGTTTCTCCATCAACCAGATGACGGTGAAGCAGCTGTCGCTGCCCGAACTGGCCGACGCCTGCCGGGAACTGGGCGTGCCCGGTGTCGGCCTGTGGCGGGAGCCGGTGCGGGCCTACGGCGTGGCGGCGGCCGCCAAGCTGGTCCGCGACGCGGGCCTGACCGTCACCACCCTGTGCCGGGGCGGCTTCCTCACCGCGACCGACCCCGGGGCGCGGGCGGCGGCCCTCGCCGACAACCGGAGGGCGGTCGAGGAGGCGGCGGCCCTCGGCACCGACACCCTCGTGCTGGTCTCCGGCGGCCTGCCGGCGGGCTCCCGCGACCTGCGCGGGGCGCGGGAGCGGATCGCGGACGCGCTCGGGGAGCTGGGGCCGTACGCGGAGCGGCACGGGGTCCGCCTGGCCGTCGAACCCCTCCACCCGATGTACGCCGCCGACCGCTGCGTGGTCTCCACCCTCGCCCAGGCCCTGGACCTCGCGGAACGCTTCCCCGCCCACCAGGTCGGCGTCGCCGTGGACACGTACCACCTGTGGTGGGACGACCGGGCGCCCGCGCAGATCGCCCGGGCGGGCGCGGACGGCCGTATCCACACCTTCCAACTGGCCGACTGGACCACGCCGTTGCCCGCGGGCGTCCTCAACGGCCGCGGCCAGATCGGCGACGGCGCGATCGACATGCGGGAGTGGAGGGGGTACGTGGAGGCGGCCGGTTACACCGGCGCCATCGAGGTCGAGCTGTTCAACGAGGGGTTGTGGGCGCGGGACGGGCGCGAGGTGCTGGCCGAGACCGTGAACCGGTTCACGGAGCACGTGGTGGGCTGACGGGCCGGTGGCCTGCCCGCGTCCGGTGATGACGGGCAGGCCACGCCCCTGGTGCCGGGGCGAAACCCGGACGGACGTCGACGCCCGGACACGTCGGCCGGATCATCGTGAAGGACCTCGAGTCCTTCCAGGTCCCGCGAAGTCGGTCTCACGCCGGCCCGCCCCAACAGCCGAGTGTGCCGCCGAGAGCGGGGGTGCTCGGTCGGGTTGACCCTCGACCTTGTGCAGGGCCCACAGTGTCGGATGTGGAGAACGACATGCGCAGCATCGGGGAGCTGGCCCGCGACAGCGGCCTGGGCGTGAGCGCCCTGCGGTTCTACGACCGTGCCGGTGTGCTGGTTCCGGCCTGGGTGGACCCGGTGAGCGGGTACCGCTGGTACGAGCCCGGCCAGCTGGAGGAGGCCCGTCTGCTGGCCTGCCTGCGCCGGGCCGGCATGCCGCTGGCCGACATCCGGCTGGTGCTGGCCAGCTGGTCCGGAGCGGACTCCGATCTGGTCCGGAAACTGCTCGGGGAGCACCTGCGCCGCCTCGAGAAGGGGCTGTCCGACGCCCGCGGTGAGTTCGCCACGCTCCGTGACCGACTCGATCTCCGGGAGAACCCCATGACCTCGCTCCGCAGTGCCACCGTCCGTCTGTCCGTCGCCGCGCCGGAGCTGGCGGCCGCGCTGGACGCGGTTCGCTTCGCGGCCGGCACCGACCCCGAGCTGCCGATGCTCGGCGGGGTGCTGTTCGACGTCGAGGGCGAGAACCTGCACACGGTGGCCACCGACCGGTACCGGATGGCGGTCGCGCGGGCCGGCGTGGCCGGGCACGACGGAAGCCGGGTGCAGGTCATCGTGCCCACGCCGCTCGTCGACGCGATGCGTGCGCTGGCGGACGGCGAGGGGCCCGTGCGTCTGACCCTCGACGGTGACCGCGTGTCACTGGAGGCGGGGAACGGACAGGTGGCCGGACAGTGCCTCGACCACGAGTTCCCCGACTACCGCCGTCTGCTGCCCCGGCCCGGCGGGCGCAGCACCGTCGTCGAGGTGGCGGCCTTCCGGCAGGCTCTGGAGACGGGTCCGGTCCGCTTCGAAGAGGCCGGGGGGCACGAGCTCAGCGTGCTCCGGGTGGAGGACGGCGGCGCGGTGACCCTCCACGCCGACGGCGAGGGAACCGGTGCCGACGAGGACCCGAACCGCGTCGCCGTCAACCGTGGGTTCCTGCTGGCCGCGCTGGCCGCCGGCGCCCGCGACCGGCTGGTTCTGGAGTTCGGTGCGCCCACGGCGCCGATCACGATCCGCCGCCCCGACGACGAGGGCGCCTTCTCGCTCCTGATGCCGGTCAGGCTGGACGACTGACGGCACGTTCGTCCCGCCCGGCCGCCGGTACCCGGAAAAACCTCCCGTCCCCCGCACAACCATCCCCCCGCCCAGCCGGTCGTATTGGGCGCCGGGACTTCGGAGGGGGTCTGGGGGGATCACGGGGGTTCCGGCCGGAGGGGGAAGACCGAGGGGGTTCGATCGACGGATCGGGCCCCCTCGAAGCATGTCCCGGCGTTCTCGGGGTGTCCGGCCGGTTCCCGCGTTGTTCGTGGGGGCCGCGTGCCCCAGGCTGCTGCCTGAACGGGACGACTTGTCGACTCGGGGGGCGGCTCTCGTGCTGCGTATCCACTTCACGCCTCAGGATCTGGCCCGCGTCCGGGTGGCGACCGCTCCCGACCCGCTCTGGGAGATCACCTGCAGCCTGCACCGATTACAGACCTCGCGGGGCCGCTGGGCCTACGCCGACTGGTACCGGGAGACCCGGGCCGCCCTCGCCGGCACCCAGCTCGGCGCGGCCGTCCGGCGGCTGCTGGTCCCGGTGCTGCCCCGGGCCCGCTACCTGCCCGACTTCCTCACCCCGCACGTGTCCGCCGACGGCCTGGACCACGGGCTCGCCGCGATCGTCGACACCCCGCCCGAGCGGGTCGACCTCGAGATACGGACGCTGGACCGGATCACCGGCGCCCCGGACTGGGCGCACCGGCTGCGGGAACGCGAGACCCGGGAGGAACTCGCCAAGCTCCTGCGCACCTACCACGAAGCGGTGATCGCCCCCCACGAGAGCCGCGTCGGCGCCGCCCTCGCCGGCGAGCGCGCCCTGCTCGCGCGCCACACCCTCGACACCGGCCTCGACGGACTGCTCCGCGGGCTGTCACCGGCCGTCCGCTGGCGGCCACCGGTCCTGCACGTCGACTACGTCGAGGACCGGGACCTTCACCTGGCCGGCCGCGGACTGCACCTGGTCCCCTCGTACTTCTGCTGGCAGTCACCGATCTCGATGGCGGACGACACCCTTAAGCCGGTCCTCGTCTATCCCGTGCACGGAGTCCGCGCGACCGCCCCCGACGTCCCGGCGGACGCCACGCTCGCCGCGCTGCTCGGCCGGACCCGCGCGGCGGCGCTGCGCAGTCTCGCGCTCGGCGCGACCACCTCCGAACTGGCCCGTCAGCTGGGCGTGTCGGTGCCCACGGCCTCCCACCACACCACCGTGCTGCGCGACGCCGGCCTGGTCTTCAGCCACCGACACCACAACACGGTGCTGCACACCCTCACCCCGCTCGGCGCCGCCATGCTCAGAGTGACGTCACGTCAGGAGCCACGGCTCTCCGGAAGCCCACAGATCACAGGAGCCACAGAGGCATCGCCGGAGCAGCGTGCTCCGCAGCCTGGCGCGGGACTTTAGAGCCCCGTCGAAGGGCGTGGTCCACGGGGCGGGTGCTCTGCGAGCGTTTCGGTTGCTCGATCCGGCCACAACCGATCACCGCAAGGGGGAACCATGAGGAAGGCCATCGCCGCGGGCGCGCTCGCGCTCGTCTCCGCCGCAGGCTGTCTGGTGCTCGCGCCCGCCGCGTCCGCCGCCCCGGCCGCCTGTGTGACCGTGACGCTGAAGACGGGGGCCTACCAGGGCGTCGGCGGCACCGCGACCAAGTCGTCGTCCAGCAGCTGCGGCGACCTCAACCTGACCTACTCGGACGACTCCACCACCACGTACGGCGACGAATACGCCGGGCGTCTCTACCACACCTCCAGCAGCTCCTGGGTGACCTGCAACAAGGGTTACGTCTGGGCCTCCGACGGCAGCCACAGCGTCAACGACTCCACGTACTGGCTGTGCACCGACGTGTCCGGCGGCACCAAGTTCACCGTGGCGAGCTACTACGACGGCGGCGACACCGTCCACATCACGCACTGACCCGGTGCCGCCACTCCAGAGGTGCCGCGGGCCCGAGCGGCCCGCGGCACCCGCTCCCACCCCCGCAGGCAGGACCCCATGACCCGGATGCTCCGCGCGGCCCGTCCCGCCGCCGCTCTCGCCCTGCTCGCCGCCGTCACCGCCGCCGGCTGCACGGCCGGCCCGGCTCAGCAGCCCGTCTCCGGTCCCCGCGCGGCCACCGTGACCCCGGCCCGGCTCAGCGACACCCTGCCGGCCGACCCGGTGCGGATGGTGCTGCCCGCGACCGGCGCCGAGTCCCGCTGGACCCAGGGGCTGGACGTGTTCGTACGCCAGGTGCAGCGTGTCGCCGCGGCCTCCTGCGCCCGTGACCGCGGCTTCACCCTGCCCGAACAGGTCCCGCTCGCCTTCATCCGCTACTACGAACTCCCCGACCTGGACTTCATCGCCCGGCACGGCACCAGCGAGAGCGCCGCCGTGCCCGCCCCGCCGGCGAGTTCGGCCCCGGCCCGCACCGGATCCGCCGCCGACGTGCGCGACTGTCTCGCCGAGGGCACGGCCGCCGCCCAGGCCCTGCGCGAGCGCTATGCCGGCGTCCAGGGCCAGTGGTTCGGCACGCTCACCACGCTGCGCCGCGATCCGGCCACCCTCGACGCCCTCGGCACGCTGCCGGACTGCCTGGCCCGGTACGGCGTCCGGGCCCGCGACGAGAACGCCTTCTTCGCCCTCGCCGACGCCAGGATGCAGACCGCGGGCCCCGACGGACCCGCCCCGGGGGACAACGCGCTGGGGCGGGCGTACGCCACCTGCATGCGCCCGGTGGAGGCGGTACGGGAGCCCGCCCGCGCCGGGCTGCGCACCCGGTTCCTGGCCGCACCCGGACACGCGGACGCGGTCCGCGCGGTGCGCACCACCCTCGTCCCGGCCCTGCGCGCGGCCCAGCGCCGCTACGGCGTGCCGCTGGTGTTCCCCCAGCCGTGACACCGGGGCCCGCGGCCCCGGCCGGTACCTAGAAGAACACCCCGCACCGCAGCAGCACGTTCGCGTACGGCCGGGCCTCGCCGGTGCGCACCACCAGGTGGGCGCCGCCCGACAGCTCCTTCAGCCGCTCGTGCGGGACCAGGGCCAGGTCGGGGAAGTACCCGTCCAGCAGTCCGGCGGCCGCCGGATTGGCCCCGCGTATCTCGGTCGCCGCGGTGGCACCCTCCACGACCAGCTCGGACAACAGCCCCTCCAGCACCTCCGCGAAGGACGGCACCCCGGCCCGGAAGGCCAGGTCCACCACCCGCGGCCCCCGCGGGATCGGCATCCCGGCGTCGCAGACCAGCACCCCGTGCCCGTGCCCCAGCTCCGCCAGCGCACCCGAGAGATGCCGGTTCAGGATTCCCGTCCTCTTCACAGCGCCTCGACCTCCGCCGCCGTCGGGTACGAGTCCTGCGCGCCCCGCCTCGTGACCGCCGCCGCCCCGACCCGGGCCGCGTAGGTTGCCGCCTCCGTGAGCGACGCGCCCGCCCCGAGCCGTACCGCGAGGGCCGCGGTGAAGGCGTCCCCGGCCCCGGTGGTGTCCACCGCGTCGACCTTCACGGAGGGGACCGCCTCGGTCCCGTGTGCGTCGGCGACCAGCGCGCCCGCCGCGCCCAGCGTCACCACCACCGACCTCGGGCCCCTGGCGAGCAGGAGCCGCGCCCAGTCGGCCGGGTCCTCGCCCGCGCCCGCCTCGCCGAGGAGCACCTTCGCCTCGTGCTCGTTCACGATCAGCGGGTCGCAGGCCGCGAGTACCTCGTCCGGAAGGGGCAGCGGCGGGGACGGGTTGAGCACGAACAGGCTGCCGGGAGCCAGGTTCCGCACCACCTCGACGACCGTCTCCAGCGGGATCTCCAGCTGCGCGGAGACCACTCGGGAAGCCCCGATCAGGCCCGCGGCGGCCCGTACGTCCGCCGGGGTGAGCCGGCCGTTGGCGCCGGGGGAGACCACGATGCTGTTGTCCCCGGAGGGGTCGACGGTGATCAGCGCGACGCCCGTCGGGGCCCCGCCCACCAGCACGCCCGCCGTGTCCACCCCGGCGGCCCGCTGCGAGTCGAGCAGCAGCCCGCCGTGCGCGTCGTCGCCGACCCGGGCCAGCAGGGCGGTGCGGGCACCGAGCCGGGCGGCCGCGACCGCCTGGTTGGCGCCCTTGCCGCCGGGGTGCGTGGCGAGGTCCCCGCCGAGCACGGTCTCACCGGCGGCCGGCCGCCGGTCGACCCCGATCACCAGGTCGGCGTTGGCCGATCCCACGACCAGGAGGTCGTAGTCGTACATGAAGTGACTCCCTAAGAGAACGAGTTGAGGCGGCCGGGCCCGGCAGGTCGGGCCCGGCCGCCTCCTTGGTACCTCAGCCCGTGAACCCGGCCACGTTCTCCTTCGTGACCACCTTCACCGGAACCTTGATCGTCGACTCGACCTTCTTGTCCTGGATCGCCTTCAGGGCGTTGTCCACGGCGATCTTGCCGAGCTGCGAGGGCTGCTGGGCGACCGAGGCGTACAGCGTGCCGTTCTTGACCGCGGCCAGACCGTCCGGGGTGCCGTCGAAGCCGACCACCGAGACCGACTTGCCGGCCTTGGAACCGAGCGCCTTGATCGCGCCGAGCGCCATCTCGTCGTTGGCGGCGATGACGCCCTGGACGTCCGGGTGGGCCTGCAGCAGGTTCGACATCACGTCGAGACCCTTGGTGCGGTCGAAGTCGGCCGGCTGCTGGGCCACCACCTGGATGCCCGGGAAGGCCTTCAGGCCGGCGGCGAAGCCCTGCGCGCGCTCGCGGGCGGCCGAGGTGCCGGCCTGGCCCTGCAGGATCACGATCTTGCCGTGGCCGCCGAGCTTGTCGCCGATCGTCTTGGCGGCCAGCTCACCGCCGGCCACGTTGTCGGAGGCGACCAGCGCGTCGGTCTTGGCGTTGTTGACGCCGCGGTCGACGGCGATGACCGGGATGTCCGCCTTGTTGGCGGCCTTCACGGAGTTGCTCGCCGCGTCCGAGTCGACCGGGTTCACGATGACCGCGCCCAGTCCCGAACTGGTGAAGTTCTGGAGCTGGTTGGCCTGCTGCGAGGCGTCGTTCTGGGCGTCCGTGACGGTCAGGTCCACACCCAGCTTCTTCGCCTCGGCCTGCGCGCCGGAACGGATCTGCACGAAGAACGGGTTGTTCAGGGTGGACAGGGACAGCCCGACCTTCGGGTTGCTCCCGCCGGAGCCCGTGTGCAGGAGCGAGGTCGCGGCCACCAGGCCCACGGTGACGACCGCCGCGAGCGCGTAGGTACCGGCCTGCTTGCCCTTGTTCCCGCCGGTTCCGGCGGCCACCGGGGTGGCCCCGGCCTTGCGGCGGACGGTGTCCAGCAGCACGGCCAGCGCGATGACGACACCGATGACGACCTGCTGCCAGAACGCGGAGACGTTCAGCAGGTTGAGGCCGTTGCGCAGCACCGCGAGGATCAGCGCGCCGATCAGCGTGCCGGAGGCCTTGCCGGTACCGCCGGCCAGCGACGCGCCGCCGATCACCACCGCGGCGATGGCGTCCAGCTCGTAGCCGTTGGCGGCCTGCGGCTGCGCCGAGGACAGCCGGGAGGCCAGCACGATGCCCGCCACGGCCGCGAACAGCCCGGACAGCGCGTAGATGGCCAGCTTCTGCTTCGACACCCGCAGCCCGGACAGCCGGGCGGCCTCCTCGTTGCCGCCGATCGCGTACATCGAGCGTCCGATGTACGTACGGCCGAGCACGAAGGCGGCGATCAGACCCATGACGATCATCACGAGGACCGGCACCGGCAGCCAGCCGCCGAGCGTGTCACCGAGGTGCGAGACCGAGTCGGGGAAGGCGATCGGGGAGCCCCCGGAGATCACCAGCGAGAGACCGCGGGCCACCGACAGCATGGCCAGGGTGGCGATGAACGGCGGCAGCTTGCCGTACGCGATCAGGAAGCCGTTGACCAGACCGGCCACTATGCCGGTGGCGACGGCCAGCACCACGGCCAGGAACACCGGCACCCCGTGCGAGGTGGCGCTCCACGCCAGCACGGTGGCCGACAGGGCGGCGACCGATCCGACCGACAGGTCGATGCCCGCCGCGACGATCACGAAGGTCACGCCGAAGGCGAGGATCGCGGTCACGGCCGCCTGGACACCGACGTTCAGCAGGTTGTCGGTGGTGAGGAAGTCGCCCGACAGCGCCGACATGGCGATGACGAGGACGATCAGCGCGGTGAGCGCGCCGTTGTCGAGGAGCAGCCGGCGCACGCCGGAGACGCCACCGGCGCCCGCGTTCTTGCTCTTGAGGGTGTCAGTGGCCACGTCCGGCCTCCTTGTCGGTTGTGGTGGTGGGGGTGGAGACGGCGAGGGCCATCACGGAGTCCTGGGTGGCCTGGTCGGCGGAGAGTTCGCCCGCGATCCGGCCCTGGGCCATCACCAGCACCCGGTCGCTCATCCCGAGCACCTCGGGCAGATCGCTGGAGATCATCAGGACCGCGGCCCCGGCGGCGGTCAGCTCGTTGATCAGCTGGTAGATCTCGACCTTGGCGCCGACGTCGATACCGCGCGTCGGCTCGTCGAGGATCAGCACCTTGGTGTCGGCCAGCAGCCACTTGCCGATGACGACCTTCTGCTGGTTGCCGCCGGAGAGGGTGCGCACGTGCTGGCCGAGACCGGCCATCCGCACACCCAGCTGCCCGGCGATCCGCTCGGCGGCGACATGCTGCCCCCGGAGGTCGACGATCCCGGCCCGGGTCGCCCGGCGCAGGGTCACCAGGCCGAGGTTCTCCTCGACGGAGGCGTCCAGCACCAGCCCCTGGCCCTTGCGGTCCTCGGGGACGAGCCCGATCCCGGCGGCCATTGCCGCGTTCACGTCGTGCCGCTTCAGCGCCGTCCCGGAGACCTGCACGGCCCCCTTGTCGTACGGGTCGGCTCCGAACACCGCCCGCACCACCTCGGTGCGGCCGGCCCCGACGAGACCCGCGATGCCGACGACCTCACCGGCGTGCACCTGGAAGCTCACGTCGTGGAAGACGCCGTCGCGGGTCAGTCCGTCCACGGACAGCAGCACGGCGCCGGTCTCGGCCCGCTCGCGCGGGTACTGCTGCTCGATGGAGCGTCCGACCATGAGCCGGACCAGTTCGTCCTCCGGGGTGGTGGCGGGCACCTGGCCCACGCTCTTGCCGTCCCGGATGACGGTGACCCGGTCGCCGATCGCGGCGATCTCCTCCAGGTGGTGGGTGATGAAGACGATCCCCACCCCGTCCGCGCGCAGCTGCCGCACGATGGTGAAGAGCTTGTCCACCTCCTCGGAGGTGAGCACGGCGGTCGGCTCGTCCATGATGAGCACGCGCGCGTCCAGGCTGAGCGCCTTGGCGATCTCGACCATCTGGAGACGGGCGATACCGAGCTCACGCACCCGAGCCCGCGGCGAGACGTGCACACCGACCCGCTTGAGCAGGGCCTCGGCGTCCGCCTCCATCCGCTTGCGGTCGATCATCCCGAGGCGGCGCGGCTGCCGGCCCAGGAAGATGTTCTCGGCGACCGTGAGATCGGGTACGAGGTTGAACTCCTGGTAGATGGTGGCGATCCCGAGGCGCTCGGAGTCCTGCGCACCGTGGATGCGCACCTCCTCGCCGGCGGCCAGGATCCGCCCCTCGTCGGGGGTGTAGGCACCGGAGAGCATCTTGATGAGGGTGCTCTTGCCCGCTCCGTTCTCACCGAGGAGTACGTGCACCTCGCCGCGGCGCAGATCGAAGTCGACACCGTCGAGCGCGATCACGCCGGGGAAGGATTTCCGTATGCCCTCGATACGCAGCAACTCGTCCGGGTTGCTCACGACGTGCTCCTTTGCACAGGGGTCTGGTTCATCCCGGGGCGCGCGCCGCAGGAGCGGCGCACGACGAGCCGGGCGGGGAGGGTCACGGACTGCGGAGGCCGCCCCTCGATACGGTCGATGAGCGCGCGTACGGCGGCGCGTCCCAGTTCGCCGGTCGGCTGGGCTATCGCCGTGACCGGCGGGTCGGTGTGCACGAACCACCGGATGTCGTCGAACGCGGCGAGCGCGATGTCGTCCGGCACCCGCAGACCGCGGGCGCGTACGGCGTCGAGCGCGCCGAGTGCCATCAGGTTGTCGGCGGCGAAGACCACCTCGGGCGGCTCGGGCAGGTCGAGGAAGCCCTCGGTGACCCGCCTGCCGCTCTCGGCCTGGAAGTCGCCCTGGCCGATGTACGCGTCCGGGAGGGGGACGCCGTACTCGGCGAGCGCGTCCCGGAAGGCCCGCACCCGCTCACTGCCGGTGGTGGTGGCGGCGGGGCCGGAGATGATCGCGAGCCGCCGGTGCCCCAGCCCGTGCAGATGGGCGACGAGGTCCCGTACGGCGGCCTGTCCGTCCGCCCGCACCACGGGCACGTCGACGCCGGGGATCCAGCGGTCGACGAAGACCATGGGCGTCCCGCCGCGCGCCGCCTCCAGCATCAGCGGGGAGCCGCCGTCGGTGGGGGAGACGAGCAGCCCGTCGATACGGCGGTCGAGCAGCGTCCGGACGTGGTGGTCCTGCAGCTCGGGGCGTTCGTCGGCGTTGCCGATGATCACGCTGTAGCCGACCGCGCGGGCCTCTTCCTCGACCGAGCGGGCCAGCTCCGTGAAGTACGGGTTGAGCACGTCGCTGATGACCAGGCCGAGGGTGCGGGTCTGGTCGGTGCGCAGGGAGCGGGCGACGGCGTTCGGGCGGTAGCCCAGCGTCTCGACGGCGGCCAGCACGCGGGTACGGGCGTCGGCGCTGACCGACGGGTGGTCGTTCAGGACACGGGACACCGTGGCGACGGAAACGCCCGCCGCGGCGGCCACGTCCTTGATACTCGCCATCGCCGCTCCACCTCCTCGTGGAACTCGTGGAATCGATTACACGCACTGCGTAGAGAGGATTGGAAACGATTACACGAGGGCTCTGCAAGAGGTCTGGAGTGGCCGAAACCGAATCGTGACCGTGGCTCGTCGTCGACCGCGGGTGCGACCAGCCCCCACCGACCCGCGGCCGACCGCGGCGGCGCGGCCCGGTGGTGCCCGTCAGCCGATGCGGGTTCCCGTGCCGCTGACCCGGACCCGGGGGTCGCCCGCCCGCAGGGTCACCGTGAGTTCGCCGGGGCGGCCCAGGTCCTCGCCCTGGTGCAGGGTGAGGACGGCCTCCTCCGGGACCAGGCCCAGCTCACGGGCGTACGCCCCGAACGCGGCGGCCGCGGCCCCGGTCGCCGGGTCCTCGACGACACCCCCGACGGGGAACGGGTCGCGGACGTGGAAGACGGTGGCCGACTCCCGCCACACCAGCTGCACCGTGGTCAGGTCCAGGCGGTGCATCAGGGCCTCCAGGCGTGCGAAGTCGTACGCGAGATCCGCGAGGCGCGCCCGGGTCGCCGCCGCGAGCACGAGGTGGCGGGCGCCGGCGAACCCGATCCGGGGCGGGAACGCCGGGTCGAGGTCGGCGGCCGGCCAGTCGAGCGCGGCCAGCGCCTCCGCGAGGTCGGCGTCGGCGATCTCCTCGACGTGCGGCTCGACGCTGGTGAGAGTGGCGGTCACCGTCCCGTCCCGCTCGGTCACCGTCACCGGCACCGTGCCGGCGCGCGTGGCGAACACCAGCTCGCCGGGGCCGGTCCGTTCGGCGATCGCGATCGCGGTCGCGATGGTGGCGTGCCCGCAGAACGGAACCTCGGCCTTGGGGCTGAAGTACCGGACGGTGTAGGCCCGTTCGGTCGCGGACGGGGTGAGGAACGCGGACTCCGAGTATCCGAGGCCGGCGGCGATGGCCAGCATGGCACCGTCGTCCAGACCACGGGCGTCCAGCACCACGCCGGCGGGATTCCCGCCCTCGGGCCGTCCGGAGAAGGCGGTGTATCGCAGGACCTCGGGGTGCGGCGCGTTGGTCGTCATGACCGCGCAACGCGGCGCGGCGGCGGGGCTATTCCGGCGGGGGAGACCGGCGGCCGCCCCCGCCACCGCGCGCCGGTCGCCCCGGGGCCGTACCGGGCACGCGGCCGAGGGACCGCCGAACGCCGCGAGCCCGGCGGTCCGTTGGCCTGCCGGCGGTGGGTCACATGGGCTTCGGCTTGAAGACCGCGAAGGTCGCGCCCTGCGGGTCGGCGACCACCGACATCCGGCCGGCCATCATCTCGAACGGCGGTGCCAGCACCGAGCCGTTCCGCTTGACCAGCGCGTCCACGGTGGAGTCGACGTCGTCCACCGCGAAGTACGTCAGCCAGTGCGGCGGGACGCCGGGCCGGTCCTCGCCCAGCCGGGCGGCGCCGCCGACGCCCTTGCCGCCGATGTTCAGCGCCCAGTAGTCGCCGTCGGCGCCCTCCATCGGCTGGATCTCGATGCCGAAGGACTCGCCGTAGAAGCCCGTGGCGGCGGGGACGTCGCTGGTGTTCAGCTCGTTCCAGATCAGCGCGCCCGGCTCGTTGACCAGCCCGGCGCCGTGGAAGGTGCCCGGCTGCCACACCCCGAACACCGCGCCCTGCGGGTCGGCGGCGATCAGCATCCGGCCGAGGTCGCCGACCTCCATCACGGGGGCCAGCAGGGTGCCGCCGGCCGAGACGATCGCGTCCTGGGTGGCCGGCGCGTCGGTGCTGGCCAGGTAGGTGGTCCAGACGGTCGGCGGTTCGGGCTGGCCCTCGGGCGCCATGGCCGGGCCGATGCCGGCCACCGGCTTGCCGTGCAGCGTGCAGACCGCGTACCCGCCGAACTCGCCCGGGCCGATCTCGCCCTGCCAGCCGAACAGGTCGCGGTAGAAGTCCAGCGCGGCCTGCTGGTCCTGCGCCATCAGGTCGACCCAGCACGGGGTGCCGGTCGCGTACGGAGTGGTGATCTCGGGCATGTCGGACTCTCCCTGCGCGCGAAAATTTCCCCGCCGCCCACCCTTACCGCCGACGGCGGTTCCCGCCACCCGGGCCGCGGGAGAAATTACGTTCGCCTGCCGCCCCGGTTCGGCACCGGGTCAGCCGTGGCCGACGGCGTTCAGGAGTGCGGAGGCGACATGGGCGGCGGCGTTGCGCTGGCCCTCGGCGTTGGGGTGGACCAGGGCCGGCCGCCCGTCGTGGTCGAGGATGCCCTCGACCCACTGGTCGGTGTCGCAGACGCTGTGCCTGCGGGAGGAGGCGGACAGGTCCACGAAGGACGCCCCGTGACCGTCGGCGGACTTCTCGATCGCGGTGTCGAGGGGGCCGAGGACGTCCCGGCGCAGCCAGTCCAGGTCGCCCGGGGTGACCGAGCCGAACTGGCGCAGGTCGCCGTAGCGGCAGCGGGAGGTGTCCTCGGGGACGACGGTGGGATAGCCGACGGCCAGGATCCTCGCGTGCGGGGCCCTGGCGCGGAGCGCGCCGAGCATCCGGCCGTACTCGTCGGCCACCGCGGCCAGCCGGCCGGGGACGCCGGCGGCGAGTTCGTCCCGGCACGGTGTGCCGGTGCCCTTGCTGCCCTCGCCCAGGAGCAGGCACCGCCCGACGATGTCGAACCCCAGGCTGTTGCCGCCCACACCTACGGTGATCACGTCCGTGCCCGGCCCCACGGCCTCCGCCTGGGCGGGCACGGGCGGGAACGGGTAGTCCGGGTCCTCGGAGTAGGGCGGCAGGTGACGGCCGTTCGGCTGCTGGGCCTTGGAGGTGACGTTCTCGATGGTGGCGGCGGCGCAGCTGACGTCGGTCAGGTCGACGAGCGCGCCGAGGGCGCGGTGGATGATCCGCGGGTACGACTGGTCGGTCCGCTCGCAGCCGTCGCGGGGTGACTCGTAGACGTCGCCGGTGGCCGGGATGCCCCCGGCGGTGTACGAGTCGCCGAGGGCGACCCACCGGTACTCCGCCGTGGCGGCGGCCCGCGCCCCGGCGGACTGCGCGGGAGCGAGGACGCCCGCGGCGAGTGCGGTGGCCGACCCCAGCAGTGCCAGGTACGTGCGGAAACGAGCCATGGATCCTCCGTCCGTGCGGCTTTGGTGCCGCTATGACCATATGGAGATGGTCGCGTTCCGTGCCACACCGGATACGCAAGGTGATGACGGGCGCACCTCCGGCCGACGGCGTCGGCCGCGATCAGGCGGCGGCCAGCTCGCACCGCGCGTACTTGCCGCGGTTGCCGAACCTCGACAGGGGCTGCCAGCCCCACAGGTCCGAACGCGCCCGCACCAGTGCCAGCCCCCGCCCGTCCTCCGTCTCCGCGAACCCTTCCAGCGGCTGCGGGGGCTCGGGCGGCCCGGGATCCGCGTCCCACGCACCGATCCGCAGTGTGCCGGGCGGCGGCCACCGCACGCGCAGGGCCGCGGGCCCCCTCGTATGCCGTACGGCGTTGGAGACCGGCTCGGTGGCGAGGAGTTCGGCGACGTCGAGAAGGTGGGTCAGCCCGTGCGCGGTGAGGATCAGTCTCAGCGCGTGCCGGCTGACGGTGACGGCACGGAGGTCGTTGGGGATGCTGAGCGTGTACTCCCAGGTTTCGGGCATGCGTCATCAACTCCGTTGAATGTGGGGGACTTTCGCGCAGGGTGGCGTTGTCGCGGGCCACCGGGCAGGGCGGGGCGGGGCACTTCCACTGCGTGAGCGGTGCGTCACTGAAGGTAGACCTGAAAGTTTCGGTTGAGCAAGCCGGTCGCGTAATCTGACCCTCGAACCAGTTGCACCGACAGGTGCGTTGGAGCGGGGAGTGGTCGATGGGTACCAGGCGTGAGCCGACGGCCCGGCAGTTGCGCCTGGCGACGGAGCTACGCAGACTCCGCGACGCGGCCGGACTCACGGCCCGGGAGGCGGCCAAGCTGCTCGGCGTGAGCAACGTGCAGATCAGTCAGATCGAAGCGGGCTTGTCCGGCGTGAGCGAGCAGCGACTGCGCCGTCTCGCTTCTCATTACGCCTGTACGGATGAGGAGTTCATCACCGCCTTGGTGGCGATGGCGACCGATCGGACGCGGGGATGGTGGGAGAACTACCGGGGTCTGCTGCCTACCCCATTCCTGGACCTCGCCGAGTTGGAGCATCACGCCGCTTTCCTGCGTGATGTGGCGATCCTCTTCGTGCCGGGGCGATTGCAGACGGCCGACTACGCCCGCGCGGTTTTCTCGTCCAGGCTGCCTGAACTCACCGACGGCGAAATCGATGTGCGTGTCCGGCATCGGATGCAGCGTCAAGAGCAAGTCGTCCCGCATGAGGTCGTCATCCACGAGGCGGCCCTGCGCATGAGGGTCGGCGACCGCGCCACTTCCAGGGCTCAGCTCACTCGGCTGCTCGAGTTCTCGGAGGCGCCCCATATCGCCCTGCGTGTCGTCCCCTTCGACCTGGACGGCTTTGCCGGGGCGTCGGGCACGATGACGTACGCAGGTGGCCGCCTGTCCAAGTTGGACACCGTGGTGCGTGACGCACCCCATGGCTCGGTGCTGATCGACTCCGAGGCTCAGCTCAACACCTACCGAACAAGCTTCCGTAGAGTGGAAGCGGCGTCACTTGACGCCGACAGGTCGCGTGACTTCATCCGCAAGCTGGCAGAAGAGTTGTGAGGCAAACCGTGGACAACTGGCGGAAGTCGTCTTACTCCGGCGAGGGCGATGGCAACAGCTGTGTGGAAATCGCGAACACCGACACCCACGTAGCTGTCCGCGACTCCAAAGTCCCCGCCGCTCACACCCTCATCTTCCCCGTCGAAGCCTTCACTGCCTTCATCGGTAACTTCAGGCGTGGCGGCTGGCGGAAGTCGTCCTATTCAGGGCCGGACGACGGCAACGACTGCGTAGAGGTGGCCGCCACCCCGACCCACGCCGCCGTCCGCGACTCCAAGGCCCCCACCCGTGCCACCCTGACCTTCCCGGTCACGGCCTTCGTCGCGTTCGTCGAAGCGGTGAAGGAGCGGCCCGCGCACCCCGGTCGATGAACGCCCCGTCCACAGGGGCCGACGGACGGCCGTGGCCCTGTCGGTGCTCACCGGTACCGTCGGGTCATGGCTCAGCAGACGGGGACCCCCACCGGTGAACGACGGCTCGCCACCGTCGAAGGCGTGCTCGAACGGATCACCTACGCCAACGAGGAGACCGGTTACACGGTCGCCCGGGTCGACACCGGCAGAGGCGCCGGTGACCTCCTCACCGTCGTCGGCGCGCTGCTCGGCGCCCAGGTGGGGGAGTCGCTGCGGCTGGAGGGCCGCTGGGGGTCGCATCCCCAGTACGGCAAGCAGTTCACCGTCGAGAACTACACGACCGTGCTGCCGGCCACCGTCCAGGGGATACGGCGGTATCTGGGGTCCGGGCTGGTCAAGGGGATCGGGCCGGTGTTCGCGGACCGGATCACCCAGCACTTCGGCACGGACACCCTCCGCATCATCGAGGAGGAGCCGAAGCGGCTGATCGAGGTGCCGGGGCTCGGGCCGAAGCGGACGAGGAAGATCGCCGACGCCTGGGAGGAGCAGAAGGCGATCAAGGAGGTCATGCTCTTCCTCCAGACCGTCGAGGTGTCGACCTCCATCGCCGTAAGGATCTACAAGAAGTACGGCGACGCGTCGATCTCCGTCGTGCGGAACCAGCCCTACCGGCTCGCCGCCGACGTCTGGGGCATCGGGTTCCTCACCGCCGACAAGATCGCCCAGTCGGTGGGGATTCCGCACGACAGCCCGGAGCGGGTGAAGGCCGGGCTGCAGTACGCCCTGTCGCAGTCCGCCGACCAGGGGCACTGCTACCTCCCCGAGGAGCGGCTGATCGCGGACGCGGTGAAACTGCTCCAGGTCGACACCGGGCTCGTCATCGACTGCCTCGCCGAGCTGGCCGCACCACCGGAGGACGGGGAGGACCCGGGGGTCGTACGGGAGAGGCTGCCCGGGGCCACGCCCGGGGCCGAACCCGTCACCGCCGTCTACCTGGTGCCCTTCCACCGGGCCGAAGTGGCGCTCGCCGGGCAGCTGTCGCGGCTGCTGCGCACCGGCGAGGACCGGATGCCGTCGTTCCGTGACGTGGCCTGGGACAAGGCGCTCGCCTGGCTGAAGGACCGCACCGGCGCCGACCTGGCCCCCGAGCAGGAGGCGGCCGTCAGGCTGGCGCTGACCGAGAAGGTCGCCGTACTGACCGGCGGGCCCGGCTGCGGCAAGTCGTTCACCGTCCGGTCGATCGTGGAGCTGGCCCGGGCCAGACGGGCCAAGGTGGTGCTCGCCGCCCCAACCGGCCGGGCCGCCAAACGGCTCGCCGAGCTGACCGGCGCCGAGGCCTCCACCGTGCACCGCCTGCTGGAGCTGAGGCCCGGCGGCGACGCGGCCTACGACCGGGACCGTCCGCTCGACGCCGACCTGGTGGTGGTGGACGAGGCGTCGATGCTGGACCTGCTGCTCGCCAACAAGCT
This sequence comes from Streptomyces sp. NPDC001068, assembly GCF_042897315.1. NCBI lineage: Bacteria > Bacillati > Actinomycetota > Actinomycetes > Kitasatosporales > Streptomycetaceae > Streptomyces > Streptomyces sp. NPDC001068. Next base: position 368,735 of record NZ_JBIAYD010000006.1, read on the forward strand.
GGTGAAGGCCGTACCGCCGGGCGCGCACCTGCTGTTCGTCGGGGACGTCGACCAACTGCCGAGCGTCGGGGCGGGCGAGGTGCTCCGGGACCTGCTCGCCGAGGACAGTCCGCTGCCCGCCGTCCGGCTCACCCGCGTCTTCCGGCAGGCCCAGCAGTCGGGGGTGGTGACCAACGCGCACCGGATCAACGCGGGACAGCATCCGGTAACCGACGGCATGAAGGACTTCTTCCTCTTCGTCGAGGACGAGACGGAGGAGGCGGGGCGGCTCACCGTCGACGTCGCCGCCCGCCGGATTCCGGCGAAGTTCGGGCTCGACCCGCGCCGGGACGTGCAGGTGCTCGCGCCCATGCACCGGGGGCCGGCGGGCGCCGGGGTGCTCAACGGCCTGTTGCAGCAGGCCGTCACGCCCGGGCGGCCGGACCTCGCCGAGAAACGGTTCGGCGGCCGGGTGTTCCGGGTGGGCGACAAGGTCACCCAGATTCGCAACAATTACGACAAGGGAAAGAACGGTGTCTTCAACGGCACCGTGGGCGTGGTCACCTCGCTCGACCCGGTCGACCAGCGCCTGACGGTGCTGACCGACGAGGACGAGGAGGTTCCGTACGACTTCGACGAACTGGACGAACTCGCCCACGCCTACGCGGTGACCATCCACCGTTCACAGGGGAGTGAATATCCCGCCGTCGTGATCCCGGTCACCACCGGCGCCTGGATGATGCTGCAGCGGAACCTCCTCTACACGGCGGTCACCCGGGCCAGGCAACTGGTCGTCCTCGTCGGTTCACGCAAGGCGATCGGCCAGGCGGTGCGCACGGTGTCGGCGGGCCGGCGGTGCACAGCGCTGGACTTCCGGCTCCGCGGGGCCATCACGAAAAATGATCGATCAAATGAGTCGTGAAGGTCACAGACCACTTCCAGATGGGGAATCAAGGGGGCAGGATGAGCAGGTTGGCGGCACTGAGTGCCGCCGATGGGCCTAATGGTCGACCCCGAGTGCACTCTCCTGAGCCAAATGGGGGATGGTAGAGACAGTCAGGGCACCTCGAAGATGAGGCACTACGTCGGGTGAGGGAAGACGTGAGCGACAACTCTGTAGTACTGCGGTACGGCGACGGCGAGTACACCTACCCGGTGGTCGACAGCACCGTCGGTGACAAGGGCTTCGACATCGGGAAGCTCCGCGCCCAGACCGGTCTGGTGACCCTGGACAGCGGATACGGCAACACCGCCGCATACAAATCGGCCGTCACCTACCTCGACGGCGAGGCGGGCATCCTCCGGTACCGCGGCTACCCCATCGAGCAGCTGGCCGAGCGCTCCACCTTCCTGGAGGTGGCCTACCTGCTGATCAACGGTGAGCTGCCCACGGTGGACGAGCTCACCACGTTCAAGAACGAGATCACGCGGCACACCCTGCTGCACGAGGACGTCAAGAACTTCTACAGGGGCTTCCCCCGGGACGCCCACCCGATGGCCATGCTGTCCTCGGTGGTCTCCGCGCTGTCCACCTTCTACCAGGACAGCCACAACCCGTTCGACGCGAAGCAGCGCGACCTCTCCACGATCCGGCTGCTCGCCAAGCTTCCGACGATCGCCGCGTACGCGTACAAGAAGTCGGTCGGCCACCCGTTCGTCTACCCGCGCAACGACCTCTCCTACGTGGAGAACTTCCTGCGCATGACGTTCTCGGTGCCGGCCCAGGACTACGAGCTGGACCCGGTCGTCGTCTCGGCGCTCGACAAGCTGCTGATCCTGCACGCCGACCACGAGCAGAACTGCTCCACCTCGACGGTCCGCCTGGTCGGCTCCTCGCAGGCGAACATGTTCGCGTCGATCTCGGCCGGCATCTCCGCCCTGTGGGGTCCCCTGCACGGTGGTGCCAACCAGTCCGTGCTGGAGATGCTGGAGGGCATCCAGGCCTCCGGCGGCGACGTCGACTCCTTCATCCGCAAGGTGAAGAACAAGGAGGACGGCGTCCGCCTGATGGGCTTCGGCCACCGGGTCTACAAGAACTTCGACCCGCGCGCCAAGATCATCAAGGCTGCCGCACACGACGTCCTCTCGGCCCTCGGCAAGTCCGACGAGCTGCTGGACATCGCGCTGAAGCTGGAGGAGCACGCGCTCTCCGACGACTACTTCGTCTCGCGCAGCCTCTACCCGAACGTCGACTTCTACACCGGCCTGATCTACCGCGCCATGGGCTTCCCGACCGAGATGTTCACGGTCCTGTTCGCCCTCGGCCGGCTGCCGGGCTGGATCGCCCAGTGGCAGGAAATGATCAAGGAGCCGGGCTCCCGCATCGGCCGTCCGCGCCAGATCTACACGGGTGTCGTCGAGCGCGACTTCGTGCCGGTCGAGGAGCGCTGACCCACCGCCCACCGGTCAGGGGGCGCCGACTTCATCGGCGCCCCCGCCGCGGGCGCACGGATACGCGCGGGCGTGAAGCCACGCGCTGACATACGGGCACAGCAGAAGGCGCCCTGGAGCGCCGGTCCCCCCACGGGCCGGCGACCAGGGCGCCTTCCCGTGTCCCGGTACGGATTCCCCCCACGGGATCCGGCCGGGCGCTCGGTGCGGCAGCGCCTGAATTCGCTGCTTCGGGCACGGCGAGCAGAACTCGCCGTGCCACGTGCTGAACTGCTGTTGTGCTCCAGTGATGCGGTGCGATCTGCCGGGACGCGTACCGCACGGGAGGGCCGCTCAAAGCTTCCCGTCGTACGTGTCCCGGCGACGCATCTCTGAGGAAGTCCCCCAAGACATCCCCAGATGCCAGGTCAGCGCCCCCCAAGACGCCGGTCTGACATCGCCAACTTAGACCTTCGAACCCCTTCGATGGTTACGTTCACATCACTGTGATCTGTGTCTCTTGCATATGTCCGTTAGATGCGCAAGAGCCCCGATACGGCGATCGGAGCTCAAGCGTAAGGATGATGCACGAGCCTTGTGAAGAGCTTATGTGAGGTGCGCGTTGGACTCCAGGGGGACTGCCGCATCCGCTGGCGCGAACCGGCGGTAACTTTCAGCGGAAGGTACGCAGTCGCAGACTGTTCGTCACCACGAACACCGACGAGAAGGCCATCGCCGCCCCGGCGATCATCGGATTGAGCAGTCCGGCGGCGGCCAGCGGGAGCGCGGCCACGTTGTAGCCGAAGGCCCACACGAGGTTGCCCTTGATGGTGGCGAGGGTCCGACGGGAAAGCCGGATCGCGTCCGCCGCCACCCGCAGGTCGCCGCGGACCAGGGTCAGGTCGCCGGCCTCGATCGCCGCGTCCGTCCCCGTTCCCATCGCGAGCCCCAGATCGGCGGCGGCCAGCGCGGCCGCGTCGTTGACACCGTCGCCGACCATGGCGACCGTGCGGCCCTCGCCCTGCAGCCGCCGTACGACGTCGACCTTCTCCTCGGGCAGCACCTCGGCGACGACCTCGTCGATCCCGGTGGCCCGGGCGACCGCCTCGGCCACCGCCCGGCTGTCGCCGGTCAGCAGCACCGGCCTCAGTCCGAGGGCGCGCAGCTCGCGCACCGCCCCGGCGCTGGTCTCCCTGACCGTGTCCGCGACGGCGAGGACCGCGCGGGCCCGTCCGTCCCAGCCCGCCAGGACGGCCGTACGGCCCTCCTGCTCGGCGCGGGCGCGGGCGGTGGCCAACTCCTCGGGCACGATGTCGAAGAGGCGCCCCACGGCGACCTCGTGGCCCTCCACCAGCCCGCGGACACCCCGCCCGGGGACGTTCTCGAAGCGGTCGGAGGCAGGCAGGGTCCCGACCCGCTCCGCGGCCCCGGCCGCGATCGCCCGCGCCACCGGATGCTCCGAGGCGTGTTCGAGGGCGCCCGCGAGCCGCAGCACCTCGTCCCGGTCGGCGCCGTCGGCGACGTACACCGCCTGGAGACTCATCCGCCCGGTGGTCACCGTGCCGGTCTTGTCGAGGACGACGGTGTCCACCCGGCGGGTGGACTCCAGCACCTCCGGGCCCTTGATGAGGATGCCGAGCTGCGCGCCCCGCCCGGTGCCGACCATCAGCGCGGTCGGTGTGGCCAGGCCCAGGGCGCACGGGCAGGCGATGATCAGCACGGCGACGGCGGCCGTGAACGCGGCGGCCGTGTCACCGGTGACGCCGAGCCAGACCGCGAAGGTGCCGAGCGCGATCAGGATGACCGCGGGGACGAAGACGGCGGAGATCCGGTCGGCGAGCCGCTGTGCCTCGGCCTTGCCGTTCTGCGCGTCCTCCACCAGGCGTGCCATGCGCGCGAGCTGGGTGTCGGCCCCCACCCGGCCGGCCTCGACGACCAGCCGCCCGCCCGCGTTGACGGTCGCCCCGGTGACGGCGTCGCCCACGGTCACGTCCACCGGCACCGACTCGCCGGTCAGCATGGACGCGTCCACCGCCGAGGCGCCCTCGACCACGGTCCCGTCGGTCGCGATCTTCTCCCCGGGCCGTACGACGAACCGGTCGCCGACCGTCAGCGAGGCCACCGGGACCCGTACCTCGCGCCCGTCCCGCAGCACCGCCACGTCCTTGGCGCCCAGCTCCATCAGCGCCCGCAGGGCGGCCCCCGCGCGCCGCTTGGAACGGGCCTCCAGATAGCGGCCGAGCAGGATCAGCGCCACGACCCCGGAGGCGACCTCCAGGTAGATCGAGGACGCGCCCCCCATGCCGTCGTCCGCCCTGGAGACGGTGAACCGGAACGTGTCGTGCATGCCGGTCATGCCCGCGTGGCCGAAGAACAGCGCCCACAGCGACCAGCCGAACGCGGCCAGCGTGCCGACCGAGACCAGGGTGTCCATGGTGGCCGCGCCGTGCCGGGCGTTGGTCCAGGCGGCCCGGTGGAACGGCAGGCCGCCCCAGACGACCACCGGAGCGGCCAGCGTCAGGGACAGCCACTGCCAGTTGTCGAACTGCCACGCCGGAACCATGGCGAGCAGCACCACCGGCGCCGCCAGCAGCGCGCAGACCAGCAGGCGCTCCCGGAGGGCGGCGAGTTCGGGGTCCCGCCCGGGCCGCTCCCGCGGCTCCGGCGCGCCTTCCGGCTCCGGCTCCGGGGGCGCGGGCTCCTCGGCGGTGTACCCGGTCTTCTCGACCACGGCGATCAGGTCGGCGACCCGTACCCCTCCGGGGTACGTCACCTTCGCCTTCTCGGTCGCGTAGTTCACGGTGGCCGTGACGCCGTCCATCCGGTTGAGCTTCTTCTCGACCCGGGCCGCGCAGGAGGCGCAGGTCATCCCGCCGATGAGAAGCTCGACCTCGGCCGTCGGGCCGGGCGCGGGCTCGGCTATCCGGGTCTCTGCGGTGGTGGTGCTGGTCATGTCCGGACTCCAGACAACTGACCGGACCGTACGGATCCAGTATCAGCTGGTCGGCACGGCCCGGCGGAGAGATACGTTTCCGTCGTACGTACTGTTCGTGGTGCGCGTGTTGCTCGTACCGCGGGTACCGCCCGCCGGGGCCCCGATGTCAGGCGCGGCCGACGAGTTCGAAGCCGGCCTCGTCGACGGCGGCGCGGACCGCCTCCTCGTCGAGCGGGGCCGCGGAGACGACCGTGACCTCACCGGTGGACGCGACGGCCTTGACCGAGCCGACGCCCGGCAGCTCGGAGATCTCGGCGGAGACGGAACCCTCGCAGTGTCCGCAGCTCATGCCGGTCACCTGGTAGACGGCGGTCACGGAACCCGGGGTGTCGGTCTGGGCGGTCATGTCGTTCTCCTCGTCGAGGCGTGTGGGGCCGGTGGGGCCCGCGAGGGAACCCCACTGTTTTCACACTATACCCCTAGGGGGTATTTCTCCAAGGGATGCCGCGGCGCGCCAGCGAGCTCACCCAGGCGATGCCGAGCAGCGACACCAGCACCAGCAGGCCGACCGAGAACAGGGTGAAGAGGTGCTCCTGCGCCGCCGTGGGGCGCGGGAGGTACCCCTCGGCGAACAGCCGCCGGTCCGGCCCGGCGCCCGCCAGCCGGGTCGCCAGCCAGAGCGCGATGCCGTGCGTGGAGTCCCACAGCGCGTGCAGCAGGGCCGCGCCGAGGCAGGTGGCCGCCACCGGCGAGGTGACGCGGAAGCGGCCGTTCGGGCGGCGGCAGGACAGCAGGACCCCGCCCGCGATCGCCGTCCACAGGCCGTGCCCGACAGGGGCGAGCACCCCGCGCAGGAACTCCGTCTCGATCAGTGCCCGCGGATCGGCGCCCGCGGTGGAGACCGCCGCGTCGAAGGCGTAGCCGGCGCCCTCCAGGGCCGCGAAGCCGAAGCCGACGGCGGCGCCGAGCACCAGCCCGGCCCGCACGCCCCGGATCCCGGGCAGCCGGCGCAGCACGAACACCAGCGCGCCGAGCTTCGCCGCCTCCTCGATCAGGCCCACGCAGACGAACATCCCCCAGGAGGGCTGTACGAGGTAGGACTCCGCGGCGCAGGCGCCCAGCACCCCGAGCGCGCCGCCGGCCAGGAAGCAGCCGAGGACCGCGCTGACCCCGAGGTCGCGGCTGTGCCGCTCGTACGCCCACAGCACGAAGACGACCGGGACGAGAAAGCTGCCGAGCAGGATGAGCGCCGGCAGCGGCGCGGTGTCCTGCGTCGCGTAGGTGACCGCCGCGGCCAGGGTCCACAGGCCGAGCCCGCCGCCGAGGCAGCGCCTCCACAGCCCGGCGCGGATACGGGGGTACGGCGGGGGCGGCTGCTGCGGACCGGGAATGCGGGCCTGCGGCCGACGGGGCGACGGAGAGTGGGTCACGGCGGGATCCCCCTGGGTGCTCCTGCGGGCGCGCTCGGCGCATGGCGGATCGGGGCGAGGCGGTCACCCGCACTCTAGGCATATGCGCGAAATGTCGCAGTCCGAAGAACCCGCGCCAATCCGATTCCGCCGGTCGAGGGCAGCCGGCCTCAGGGGCGCGGGGAACCGCGCGCCCGGCCCCCAGTGTTCGGACGACCGTGGCACGCGACAACCGATACCGCCGGTCGAGGGCAGCCCACCTCAGGGGCGCGGGGAACCGCGCGCCCAGCCCCCACCGGCCCGCAGGCTTCGGACCACCGTGGCACGCGCCAATCCGATTCCCCCGGTCGAGGGCAGCCCACCTCAGGGGCGCGGGGAACCGCGCGCCCAGCCCCCACCGGCCCGCGGGGACACCTCGGCCGTCCGCCCCCCCGCACCGTCGCCGTCGGCCCCCCACCCCCCTAGTCTTCGCGCAGCCCCCGAAAGGAGCACCCGCATGCGAGCAGTCGTCTTCGACCGGTTCGGCGGTCCCGCCGAGGTGCGGGACGTGCCGGACCCCCGCCCGGCCCCGCACGGAGTGGTGGTCCGGGTCGAGGCCACCGGCCTGTGCCGGAGCGACTGGCACGGCTGGGCGGGCCACGACCCGGACATCACGCTCCCGCACGTGCCCGGCCACGAGCTCGCCGGGGTCGTCGAGGAGGCCGGCGCCGCCGTGAGCGGCGCCCGCCCCGGCGACCGGGTCACCGTCCCGTTCGTTTGCGCCTGCGGCCGCTGCCCGTCCTGCGCCTCCGGCGACCAGCAGGTCTGCGAACGCCAGACCCAGCCCGGGTTCACGCACTGGGGCTCCTTCGCCCACTACGTGGCCCTGGACCACGCCGACGTGAACCTGGTGCCGATCCCGGAGGACATGGCGTACACCACGGCCGCCGCCCTGGGCTGCCGCTTCGCGACCGCGTTCCGCGCGGTGGTGCAGCGCGGCCGCGTCGCCGCGGGCGAATGGATGTCGGTGTACGGCTGCGGAGGCGTGGGCCTGTCGGCGGTGATGATCGCGGCGGCGGCCGGCGCGCGGGTGATCGCGGTCGACGTCTCCGCCGGGGCGCTGGAGCTGGCGCAGAGGTTCGGCGCGGCGCACTGCGTGGTCGCCGGCGAGGGGGCCGACCCCGCCGCGGCGGTCCGCGAGCTGACCGGCGGCGGCAGCCACCTCTCCCTGGACGCCCTCGGCTCACCGCGCACCGCCGCCGCCTCGGTCGACTCCCTGCGCCGCCGCGGGCGGCACGTCCAGGTGGGCCTGGTGCCGTCGCCGGACGGCACCACCCCGGTACCGCTGGCCCGCGCGCTCGCCCTCGAACTGGAGCTCCTCGGCAGTCACGGCATGGCGGCGCACGCCTACCCGGCCATGCTGGAACTGGTCCGCGCGGGCACCCTGCGCCCGGACCTCCTGGTGACCTCGACGATCGCCCTGGACGCGGCCCCACGGGCCCTGGCCGCGATGGGTGAGGGGCCGGGGCCGGGGGTGACGGTCATCGAGCCGTGGGCCTGAACACCGCGCCGGGCGCCGGTCCGGGCCGCTCCGCTCAGTCCTCTCTGCGGTTTCTGTTGCCCGGCCGGGAGGCGACCCAGGCGCGGACCGTGTCCGCGTACCAGTAGGGCTTGCCGCCCTCGACGTGGTCGGGGGGCGGCAGCAGCCCGTGCTTGCGGTAGGAGCGGACGGTGTCGGGCTGCACCCTGATGTGCGCCGCGATCTCCTTGTAGGACCACAGCCGTCGGTCGGTCATGAGATGCACCTCCCTGCGCGCGCCGCGGGGGCGACCGGAGGCGGTCGTCGGGGGAGCCGGGCGCTGCGCTGGCGATCACAAAGCCTGCGCCCGGTGAACGACGGAGCGTGACGGTGCGCAAGCGGCCGTGGACCTGGTGTGACGGAGAGGCCGCGTAGGCGCGACATGTGTGACACAGGAGGGGTATTTGTGACACGGCTGGAGCACAGGGGTTCGCCGGGTCGCGGGCGGGGCGCGTTGACATCCGGGCCGGCGGCGGTGGCGGGCGGGTGGTGCGGCCGGTTCGGCGGGTCCCGACCGGCGCGTGCGGTCCGGTTCTCGATGTACTCTCGTCCGAATGTCCGGACAAACCATTGACACGACCTCCTGTCCCGGACTACAAACCGGGGGAGAGCCGTGACGAAGGGAAGCCGATGGCGTACGACCTGATCACCATGGGGCGGATCGGGGTGGATCTCTATCCGCTCCAGACCGGGGTCCCGCTCGCCCAGGTGACGACCTTCGGCAAGTTCCTCGGCGGTTCGGCGACGAACGTGGCCGTGGCGGCCGCCCGCCTCGGCCGCGCCACCGCCGTCATCAGCCGCACCGGCAAGGACGCCTTCGGCGCCTATCTGCACGAGGCGCTGCGCGACTTCGGGGTCGATGATCGCTGGGTCACCGAGGTGCCCGGACTGAACACCCCGGTCACCTTCTGCGAGGTCTTCCCGCCGGACGACTTCCCGCTGTACTTCTACCGGCAGCCCAAGGCCCCCGACCTGGAGATCGACGCCCACGACCTGGACCTCGACGCCGTCCGCGAGGCCCGGATCTTCTGGGTCACCGGCACCGGCCTGAGCGAGGAGCCCAGCCGGACCGCGACCCTCGCCGCCCTCGCCCACCGCGCCAAGGCCGGCACCACCGTCTTCGACCTCGACTGGCGGCCGATGTTCTGGAGCGACCCGGACGCGGCCCGCCCCTTCTACGCGGAGGCCCTCAGGCACACCACCGTCGCCGTCGGCAACCTCGACGAGGTCGAGGTCGCGACGGGCGTGCGCGAGCCGCAGGCCGCCGCACAGGCACTGCTCGACGCCGGGGTCGAGATCGCCGTCGTCAAGCAGGGGCCCAAGGGCGTCCTCGCCGTCCACCGCGACGGCGACCGCGCCGAGGTGCCGCCGCTGCCGGTGAACGTCCTCAACGGCCTCGGCGCGGGTGACGCCTTCGGCGGCTCCCTGTGCCACGGCCTCCTCGAAGGCCGGGACCTGGAGACGATCATGCGGCACGCCAACGCGGCCGGCGCCATCGTCGCCTCCCGCCTGGAGTGCTCCTCCGCCATGCCGACCGCCGACGAGATCGCGGCCGCGCTCGCCGCCGGAGCGGTGCTGTGAGGGCCGGCCGGGTCGCCGGCTCGCACCACGGGAGCGGGACCCCCGACCGGCAGGTGAAGGTGGACGTCTCCGCCCTCGTCCACACCCGCACCCACCACCCCGAGGCGATCGCCGAGGCGGCCGCCCGCCGCGTCCGCCGTCCGCTCCTCGACGAGGACGGCCGGCTGATGATCATCGCCGCCGACCACCCGGCCCGCGGCGCCCTCGGCGTGGGCGGCGACAAGCTCGCCATGGCCAACCGGGCGGAACTGCTGGAGCGCCTCTGCCTGGCACTGTCCCGGCCCGGCGTCGACGGCGTCCTCGCCACCGCCGACATCCTCGACGACCTGCTGCTGCTCGGCGTCCTCGACGGCAAGGTCGTCATGGGCTCGATGAACCGCGGTGGCCTGCAGGGCGCCCGCTTCGAACTCGACGACCGGTTCACCGGCCACCGCGCCGAGGACATACAGCGCCTCGGGTTCGACGCCGGGAAACTGCTGCTGCGCATCGACTACGACGACCCGGGCTCGCTGACCACCCTGGAGTCCACCGCCCGCGCCATCGACGACATGGCCGCGCGCCGGCTGCCGGTCTTCGTCGAACCGTTCATCAGCGGCCGCACCCCCGAGGGCAAGGTCAGGAACGACCTGTCCGCGGAGGCGGTCACCCGGTCCATCGCCATCGCCTCGGGCCTCGGCGGGAGTTCGGCCTACACCTGGCTGAAGCTGCCGGTCACCGAGAACCCCGACGACATGGCCCGGGTCATGGAGACGTCCACCCTGCCCGCCGTGCTGCTGGGCGGGGAGGTGGGCGAGGACCAGGACGGCGCCTACGAGAAGTGGCGCGGCGCCCTGCGCCTGCCCACCGTGCGCGGCCTGGTGGTCGGCCGCTCCCTGCTGTACCCGGCGGACGGCGACGTGGCCGCCGCCGTGGACACCGCCGTAGGACTGCTGTGAGGCCCTGATGACGACGAACGAGCTGCACCTGAGCAAGGGTTCGACCGCGAACGCGCAGTACGTGCTCGATGTCGACCCGAAGCGGGCCGGCTGGGCGCACAGCAGCCTCCGCGTCGTCGAACTGCCGCCCGGCGGAAGTCACTTGTTCACCACCGGGGACAGCGAGTGGATCGTACTTCCGCTGCAGGGCGGTTGTACGGTGCGGACAGAGGGAACAGAGTGCCAGATCCTGGGCCGGGAGAGCGTGTTCGCCGGAGTCTCCGACTTCGCCTACGTGCCCCGGGACGCCCAGGTCCAGATCGCCTCCGGCGCGGGAGGCCGCTTCGCCCTGGCAGGAGCGAAGTGCGAGCGACGACTCCCCGCCCGCTACGGCCCCGCGCCGGAGGTCCCCGTCGAAGACCGCGGCAGCGGCACCAGCGCCCGCCGGGTGCGCAACTTCGCCTCCGCGGACTCCTTCGACTGCGACAAGCTGATCGCCGTCGAGGTGATCACCCCCGGCGGCAACTGGTCCTCGTACCCGTCGCACAAGCACGACGAGTACCGGCCCGGCGAGGAGTCGGTGCTGGAGGAGATCTACTACTTCGAGATCGACGGCCCGAACGGTTTCGGCTATCAGCGCGTATTCCCCTCCCGTGAGGGCGGTACCGACGTCCTCGCCGAGGTCCGCTCCGGCGACGCCGTGCTCGTTCCCGACGGATGGCACGGCCCGTCGATCGCGCAGCCCGGGCACGACATGTACTACCTGAACGTCATGGCGGGGCCGGGTGAGACGCGGGAGTGGCGGATCTGCTTCCACCCGGACCAGACCGAGGGGTATCGATGACGATACGGCTCACCGTCGCGCAGGCGCTCGTCCGCTTCCTCGCCGCCCAGTACACCGAACGGGACGGCGAGCGCCGCCGGCTGATCGGCGCCACCTGGGGCATCTTCGGCCACGGCAACGTGGCGGGCCTCGGCCAGGCGCTCGTCGAGTACGCGGACGAGATGCCCTTCCACCAGGGCCGCAACGAACAGGCCATGGTGCACGCGGCCGTCGGCTACGCGCGTCAGTCGAACCGTCTCGCCACGCACGCCGTGACCACGTCCATCGGCCCCGGCGCCACCAACCTGGTCACCGGCGCCGCCCTCGCCACCGTCAACCACCTCCCGGTCCTGCTGCTGCCCGGCGACGTCTTCGCCGGCCGCCCCGCGGACCCGGTCCTCCAGCAGCTCGAGGTCCCGCACGCCGCCGACGTGTCGGTCAACGACACCCTGCGGCCGGTGTCGAGGTTCTTCGACCGGATCAACCGCCCCGAACAGCTGATCCCCTCGGCCCTCGCGGCCGTCCGGGTCCTCACCGACCCCGTCGAGACCGGCGCCGTCACCCTCGCGCTCCCGCAGGACGTCCAGGCCGAGGCGTACGACTGGCCCGAGGAGTTCTTCGCACAGCGGGTGTGGACGATACGGAGGCCGGGCCCCGACCCGGCCGAACTCGCCACCGCGGTCGAGGCGATCAGGACCGCCCGCCGCCCCCTGGTCGTCGCGGGCGGCGGGGTCCACCACAGCCGCGCCGAAGCGGTCCTCGCCGAGTTCGCCGAGGCCACCCGGATACCCGTCGCGTCCACCCAGGCAGGCAAGGGCTCGCTGCGCTGGGACCACCCGCAGGACGTCGGCGGCGTCGGCCACACCGGCACCGCCACCGCCGACGAACTCGCCCGCACCGCCGACCTGGTGATCGGCGTCGGCACCCGCTACACCGACTTCACGACGGCCTCCGGCACCCTCTTCGAGAACCCGGACGTCCGTTTCCTCAACCTCAACATCGCCTCCCACGACGGCCACAAGCTCGCCGGCCTGCCCCTGGTCGCGGACGCCCGCGACGCCCTCGCGGAGCTGTGCCGGGAGCTGGACGGCCACCGCACCGCCGACTCGTACGTCACCGAGTACACCGAGGACAAGGAGCGCTGGGAGCAGCGCGTCGACGCCTGTTTCGAGGCCGGGGAGCCGGACGTCCGGCCGACCCAGCCGCAGGTCCTCGGCGCCCTGGACGCGCTCGTCGACGAGAGCGACATCCTCGTCAACGCGGCCGGTTCGCTCCCCGGCGACCTGCACCGGATGTGGCGGACCCGGTCCCGGGACCAGTACCACCTGGAGTACGGCTACTCGTGCATGGGCTACGAGATCCCGGCCGCCATCGGGGTGAAACTCGCCGCGCCCGAGCGGAACGTGTGGGCGCTGGTCGGCGACGGCACGTATCTGATGATGCCGACCGAGATCGTCACCGCCGTACAGGAGGGGATCGCCATCAAGGTGCTGCTGGTGCAGAACCACGGCTACGCCTCCATCGGCGGCCTCTCCGAGGCGGTGGGCGCCGAGCGGTTCGGCACCGCCTACCGGCTCCCCGCGGGAGACGGCACCCTCACCGGTGCCCCGCTCCCCGTCGACCTGGCCGCCAACGCGGCCAGCCTCGGCATGCGCGTCCTGCGCGCCAGGACCGTCGACGACCTGCGCTCGGCGCTCGCCGAGGCGCGGGCCGCCGACACTCCCACATGTGTCTACGTGGAGACCGAAACGGCCGACACTGTGTCGGGCCCGCCTCCCGCGCAGGCCTGGTGGGATGTACCCGTGGCCGCGACCGCGACCCGATCGTCCGCGGTCAAGGCCCGTGAGCTGTACGAACGGCACGTCTCGACCCGACGCCGCCATCTGTGAAGGAGTAACCGGTCATGACGAAGATCGTCAACCACTGGATCGGCGGCAAGACCGTCGAAGGCGCGTCGGGCACGTACGGGCCGGTCACCGACCCGGCGACCGGCGCCGTCACCACCAAGGTCGCGTTCGCCTCCGTCGACGAGGTCGACGCGGCGGTGCAGGCCGCCAAGGAGGCCTACGCGACCTGGGGCCAGTCCTCGCTGGCCAGGCGCACGGAGATCCTGTTCCGCTTCCGCGCCCTGCTGGACGCCAACCGGGACGCGATCGCCGAGCTGATCACCGCCGAGCACGGCAAGGTGCACTCGGACGCGCTCGGCGAGGTCGCCCGCGGCCTGGAGATCGTGGACCTGGCCTGCGGCATCAACGTGCAGCTCAAGGGCGAGCTGTCGACCCAGGTCGCCAGCCGGGTGGACGTCGCCTCGATCCGCCAGCCGCTGGGCGTGGTCGCGGGCATCACGCCGTTCAACTTCCCGGCGATGGTCCCGATGTGGATGTTCCCGATCGCCATCGCGACCGGCAACACCTTCGTCCTCAAGCCGTCCGAGAAGGACCCGTCCGCCTCGATCAAGATCGCCGAGCTGCTGGCCGAGGCCGGTCTGCCGGACGGCGTCTTCAACGTCGTGCACGGCGACAAGGTGGCCGTGGACCGGCTCCTGGACCACCCGGACGTCAAGGCCGTCTCCTTCGTCGGCTCGACCCCGATCGCCCGTTACATCCACACCACCGCCTCGGCCAACCACAAGCGCGTGCAGGCCCTCGGCGGCGCCAAGAACCACATGCTGGTGCTGCCCGACGCCGACCTGGACGCGGCGGCCGACGCGGCCGTCTCCGCCGCCTACGGTTCCGCGGGCGAGCGCTGCATGGCCATCTCGGCCGTGGTCGCGGTCGGCTCCGTCGGCGACGAGCTGGTGGCGAAGATCCGCGAGCGCGCCGAGAAGATCAAGATCGGCCCCGGCAGCGACCCGGCCTCCGAGATGGGCCCGCTGATCACGGCCGTCCACCGCGACAAGGTGGCCTCCTACGTCTCCGGCGCCGCCGCCGAGGGCTGCGAGGTCGTCCTGGACGGCACCGGCTACACGGTGGACGGCTTCGAGGACGGCCACTGGATCGGCATCTCGCTCCTCGACAAGGTGCCCACGTCCGCGAAGGCCTACCAGGACGAGATCTTCGGCCCGGTGCTGTGCGTACTGCGCGTGGACACCTACGAGGAGGGCGTGGCCCTCATCAACGCCTCGCCGTTCGGCAACGGCACCGCGATCTTCACCCGGGACGGCGGCGCCGCCCGCCGCTTCCAGCTGGAGATCGAGGCCGGCATGGTCGGCGTGAACGTCCCGATCCCGGTCCCCGTCGGCTACCACAGCTTCGGCGGCTGGAAGGACTCGCTCTTCGGCGACCACCACATCTACGGCAACGACGGCACGCACTTCTACACCCGCGGCAAGGTCGTCACGACCCGCTGGCCGGACCCGTCCGAGGCCCCGTCCGGCGTCGACCTGGGCTTCCCGCGCAACCACTGAGAACGACGGCGCCCCGCCTCCCGTCCAGGAGGCGGGGCACCGGTGCGTCCGGGGTCAGCCCTTCCGCTGCGACTTCACCAGCTCGGTGAGGTCACCGGTCTGGGCGGCCGGCGGAGCCTTCACCGGGGCCGTGGCGCCGAACTTCTCGAAGTCCATGGTCACGGTCATCTTGCCGATCCGCTCCTTCAGGCGGACCGGCAGGTCCTTGGCGTCGAGCCACAGGTTCATCGTCATCGAGCCGCCGCCGGTCATCGCGTTCACGGTGTCGTTGGCGAAGGCGTCCTTGAACTTCCCCATCTGCGCCTGGCTGACGACGGCCTGGTAGTGGGTCGTGCGCTTTCCGTCGACGGTCTCCGTGCCGAAGTCCTTCACGTGGTCCGCGTACTTGATGTACTTCAGCGTGGCCGCCGGGTTGCCCGCGGTGTTCCCGCTGAAGGCCTGGGCGCCCTTGTCGCCGAAGAGGGCCGACGAGTCGATCTTCATCCACTGCTTGCCCTTGAGCGGGCCGGCGGGCTGCGGGTCGACGTCGTAGTAGTAGGCGCCGTCCACGAACAGGGTGCGGATGGTCGGGCTGTGCTGGAGCGCCTCCATCTTCGTGGCCTTGGTGTCCATCAGGACGTCCATCGCCAGGCCGTCTCCCCAGGAGAAGGTGCCGTTCATGGCGATGGGGGTGCCGGTACCGAGGTCGGTGCTCATCCTGACCTTCGCGGAGCCGAGCGCGTCGGTCCGGTCGGTCGCGCGGGACAGCAGGGCCATGATCTTGTCCCCGTTGTCCACCGCCTTGGTGGCCGCCTTCACGCCCTCGGATCCGCACGCGGACACCGCGACCATCGCCGCCGCCGTGAACCCCACCCAGGCGGCGGTGTACTTCAGCTTCATGAGTCCCCACCCATTGCTGTGATTCGGTTGTGAGTTCTGCTGTCGATGACTCTAACGGGACACACTGACAGGTCCGGATACCGGACGTCCTCACGTTTTTTTGACGCCGGTGCTGCGGTTCCCGTACGGGACCAGGGCGCGGAACCGCCTACCTCGTACCGACGCATGCGCGGAAAACGGCGAGTGGATCAACGAATTCCGTAGGTTAACAACCATTGACGCAATGGTTTTCGTCGGGGTTCCATGCATCGCAACCGGGAGCGGACGAAGAGACATACGAGACGAGCCGCCGGAGGCGATAACACTCCCGGCCGGAACTTCTCGCCGCTTCAGTCGATCGGAACGCCGCATGACCGACACGCTCCGCCCTGTCGAGACCGCCCTCCCCGAGGTGTCCGACAGCCCCAAGACCCTCAAGCGCTCCATCGGCGTGGTCGGCGGCACCCTCCTGACCCTCTCGTGCGTCACTCCGGCCTCCACGCTCTTCGTGGTCGTCCCCGACCTGTTCGGATCCCTCGGCACCGCCACCGCCCTCACGATCGCCATCGGCTCCCTCCTCTGCATCGCCGTGGCGTTCTGCTACTCGGAGCTGGGCACCCTCATCCCGAGCGCGGGCGGCGAGTACGCGATGGTCTCCACGATGGCGGGGCGGCTGGCCGGCTGGCTGGTCTTCGTGCTCTCCCTCCTCGTCGTGATGATCGTGCCCCCGGTGATCGCCATGGGCACCGCCGACTACCTCGCCCCGATCGTCCACCTCGATCCCGCCATGACCGGCGCCGGCGTGATGCTCCTCGCGACCCTCGCCGGCCTCCTGGACCTGCGCGCGAACGCCTGGATCACCGGAATCTTCCTGGTCCTGGAGGTCATCGCGGCGGGCGTGGTGGCCGTCCTCGGCTTCTCCCACAGCCACCGGGGCGTCGGCAGCCTGACCTCCATGCAGGTCGCGGACTCCGGCGGTCACACCACCACCGTCACCGCGATGCTGGTCGTCTCCGGCCTCGCCATCGCCCTCTTCGTCACCCAGGGCTTCTCGACGGCGGTCTACCTCTCCGAGGAACTGGAGGACCCGCGCCGCAACGTCGCCCGTACGGTCCTCGCCACGCTCGCCATCTCCACGGTGATCATCCTCGTCCCGGTCGCCGCGATCACCATGGGCGCAACCGACCTCAAGGCCCTCACCGGCGGCGACATCAGCTCCATGGTCACCGCCTGGTCGAACTCCGCGGTCGGCACCTTCGTCAGTCTCTGCGTGGCCCTCGCGATCATCAACGCGGGCATCGTCATGGTCATCCAGAACTCCCGCGTCCTGTTCGCCTCCGCCCGCGACAAGGCCTGGCCGGCCCCGGTCAACAGCGCCCTCTCCCGCCTGGGCCGCTTCGGCTCCCCCTGGGTGGCCACCCTCGCCGTCGGCGTCCCCGGCGCCCTGCTCTGCTTCGTCAACCTGGACACCCTGTACGGCGTGACGG
Organism: Streptomyces sp. NPDC001068; assembly: GCF_042897315.1. Classification (NCBI taxonomy): domain Bacteria; kingdom Bacillati; phylum Actinomycetota; class Actinomycetes; order Kitasatosporales; family Streptomycetaceae; genus Streptomyces; species Streptomyces sp. NPDC001068. Next base: position 386,055 of record NZ_JBIAYD010000006.1, read on the forward strand.
GCGTGTCGGTGACCGGCATGTACCTCCTGGTCGCCGTCGCCGCCCTGCTGGCCCGCCGAGGCGCCCACAAGCACACCCCGGCCTGGCGGATGCCCCTGTGGCCGGCGATGCCGATCCTCCTCATCGCCGTCCTCGCCTACATCCTCACCCAGCAGGAGGCCGTCTACCTCCTGTGGACCGGCGGCATCACGGCAGCGGCAACCCTCTACTGGGCCCTCTACCTCCGCCCCCGCAAGGACACCCACTGGGTCGTCTCGATCCCGGAGGACGTCCGGTCCTGAGACCCACCGGCCCACGGTGGGCCACGGGCGGGTCCGGCACCGCCGGGTGCAGCCATGCACCCCGGCGAGCCCGACCGACCCAAGGGGCGCGGGGAACTGCGCGCCCGACCCCCTACCGGCCCGCGGGGCACCACGGTCGTGGTGACGGACCGTTGCAAACACCGGGCAGGACAGCCCACCCAAGGGGCGCGGGGAACTGCGCGCCCGCCCCCCACCGGCCCGCGGGGCACCACCGGCGGCCCCCGCACCGGCCCCCCATCGGCCCGCCGGACACCACCGGCGGCCCCCGCACCGGCCCCCCATCGGCCCGCCGGACACCACCGGCGGCCCCCGCTCCGTACCGCGCTCGAAGTACGCCCGTACCCCCCGTACTCCTGAGGGATGGCCCGCTGTTCAGCCCACCGTCGGCATCGGATGCCGGACCGGGCCCGTACCGTTGAAGCCATGGATCTTCGACCCCCCGGCCTACGAGCCCTGCTCCGGCGGCCGCGACGGCTGGCGGCCGCCGCGGCCGCCGTCGTCGTGCTCGTCGGCGCCGGCACCTGGACGGCCGTCGCCTCCGACGCCCCGCCCCCGGTGCACCGGTCCGACCAGGTCATGGCCGTCGACGGGGTGCGGCTGGACACCTCGTACTTCACCACCGCCGGCACCGCCCGCCGCCCCGCCGTCCTCCTCGCCCACGGCTTCGGCGGCTCCAAGGCCGACATGCGCCAGGAGGCCGAGGACCTCGCCCGCCAGGGCTACGCGGTCCTCACCTGGTCCGCCCGCGGCTTCGGCAGGTCGACCGGCCGGATCGGCCTGAACGACCCGAAGGGCGAGGTCGCCGACGTCTCCCGGCTCATCGACTGGCTGGCGAAGCAGCCCCAGGTCCGGCTCGACAAGCCCGGCGACCCCCGCGTCGGCATGGCCGGCGGCTCCTACGGCGGCGCGATCTCCCTCCTGACCGCCGGTCACGACCCGCGCGTGGACGCCATCGCCCCGTCGATCACGTACTGGAACCTCGCCGACGCCCTGTTCCCGGACGGCGTGTTCAAGAAGCTGTGGGCCGGGATCTTCTTCAACACCGGCGGCGGCTGCGCCCGGTTCGAGCCGGCGCTGTGCGCGATGTACGACCGGGTCGCCGAGTCGGGCAGGCCGGACGCGGCCGCGGTCGCGCTCCTCGAGGAGCGGTCGCCGTCGGCGGTCGGCAGCCGCGTCAAGGTGCCCACCCTGCTCGTCCAGGGCCAGACCGACTCCCTCTTCACGCTCGCCCAGTCCGACGCCGCCGCGAAGGCGATCAAGGCCAACGGCGCCCCCGTCGACGTCGACTGGATCGCCGGCGGCCACGACGGCGGGGACCTGGAGACCGGCCGGATCGAGGGCCGGGTCACCTCCTGGTTCGACCGCTACCTCAAGGGCGACCGGTCCGCGGACACCGGCCCGGCCTTCCGGATCACCCGCACCGGCGGTGTGGACTCCACCGACGGCACCGCACAGCTGCGGGGCGCCACCTCGGACCGCTATCCGGGCCTGACGGGCGACCGCAGGTCCATCGCCCTGACCGGCGGCACGCAGCGCGTGGAGAACCCGGCGGGCGCCACCCCGCCCGCCGTCTCCGCGCTGCCCGGCCTCGGCACCGCGGGCGGCCTCGCCCAGCTCTCCTCCCTCGGCGTCGGCGTCTCGCTCGACTTCCCGGGCCAGTACGCGCACTTCGACTCGGCGCCGGTCGCCGACAACCTGCAGATCACCGGCTCACCCACGGCCACCGTCCACATCACCTCGACCAGCGACGACACCGTGCTCTTCGGCAAGGTGTACGACGTCGGCCCGGACGGCACCCGCAAGGTGCTGCCCTCCCAGCTCGTGGCGCCGGTCCGGGTCGCGGGCACGAGGTCCGGCAAGGACGTCACGATCACCCTCCCGGCCATCGACCACGAGGTGCAGAAGGGCCACCGCCTGAGCCTGGTCCTCGCCTCCACGGACCTCGGCTACGCCTCCCCGGCCGCCCCGGCGGTCTACACCGTCTCCCTGAAGGGCGCCCTCGGCGTGCCGACGGCCCCCCGGGTGGAGACGGCCGCCGCGGCCCTGCCCGCCTGGGTGTGGTGGCTGCCCCTGGCCGGAGCGCTCGCCGCCGCCGCCCTGCTGGTCACCGGCCGCCGCCGCACCGCCGCCCCGGCACCGGACCCCGGACTGGCCGGAGTCCCGCTGCAGATCACGGACCTGAGCAAGCGCTACGCCCGCTCCACGGACCGGTACGCGGTACGGGAGCTGTCCTTCCGCGTCGAGAAGGGCCAGGTCCTCGGCCTGCTCGGGCCGAACGGCGCGGGCAAGACCACCACCCTGCGCATGCTGATGGGCCTGATCAAGCCGGACGGCGGCGAGATCCGGGTCTTCGGCCACGCGATCCGTCCGGGCGCCCCCGTCCTGTCCCGGGTGGGTGCCTTCGTGGAGGGCGCCGGCTTCCTGCCGCACCTGACCGGCCGGGAGAACCTGGAGCTGTACTGGCAGGCCACCGGCCGCCCGGCGGCCGACTCCCACATGGAGGAGGCCCTGGAGATCGCGGGCCTCGGCGACGCCCTGGCCCGCGCGGTACGCACCTACTCGCAGGGCATGCGCCAGCGCCTGGCCATCGCCCAGGCCATGCTCGGCCTGCCGGACCTGCTCATCCTCGACGAACCCACCAACGGCCTCGACCCGCCGCAGATCCGCGAGATGCGCGAGGTGATGATCCGCTACGCGGCGGCGGGCCGTACGGTGATCGTCTCCAGCCATCTCCTCGCCGAGGTCGAGCAGTCCTGCACCCACCTCGTGGTGATGGACCGCGGCCGGCTCGTGCAGGCCGGACCGGTCGCGGAGATAGTCGGCTCCGGCGACACCCTGCTCGTCGGCACCGGTGTGCCCGTGGAGGAACCGGTGGTGGAGAAGGTGGCCGCGCTGCCCGGCGTCGCCTCGGTGACCCGTACCGACGACGGACTCCTGGTCCGCATGGAGCCCGGCGGCAGCGCACCCCGCCTGGTCGCCGACCTCGTCCGGCTCGACGTGCCGGTGGCGTCGGTGGGGCCCCACCGCCGTCTCGAAGACGCCTTCCTCACCCTGATCGGAGGTTCCGCATGAGCACGCTCACCGAGGCCGCCTCCGGCTATCAGGCGGGCCGCACCCTGCCGCTGCGGGTCGAGCTGGTCCGCCAGCTCAAGCGCCGCCGCACCCTGGTGATGGGCGCGATCCTGGCCGCGCTGCCGTTCGTGCTGCTGATCGCGTTCGCGATCGGCGGCCAGCCGGGCGCCCGGAACGGCCAGGTCACCCTGCTGGACACGGCCACCGCGTCCGGCGCCAACTTCGCCGCCGTCAACCTCTTCGTGTCGGCGGGCTTCCTGCTGGTCATCCCGGTCGCCCTGTTCTGCGGGGACACGGTGGCCTCGGAGGCCGGCTGGTCCTCCCTGCGCTACCTGCTGGCCGCGCCCGTGCCCCGGGCCCGGCTGCTCCGCTCCAAACTGGTCGTCGCCCTCGGCCTCAGCCTGGCCGCGATGATCCTGCTGCCCCTGGTCGCGCTGGCCGTCGGCACCGCCGCCTACGGCTGGGGGCCCCTGCAGATCCCGACCGGCGGCGAACTCGCCACCGGCACCGCCGCCCAGCGCCTCGCGGTCGTGGTGGCGTACATCTTCCTGTCCCAACTGGTCACCGCCGGCCTGGCGTTCTGGCTCTCCACCAGGACGGACGCGCCCCTCGGCGCGGTCGGCGGCGCGGTCGGCCTGACCATCGTCGGCAACGTCCTGGACGCGGTCACCGCGCTCGGCCACTGGCGCGACTTCCTGCCCGCGCACTGGCAGTTCGCCTGGGCGGACGCCGTACAGCCGCATCCCGAGTGGTCCGGCATGATCCAGGGCGTCGCGGTCTCGGTAACGTACGCCCTGGTGCTGTTCGCCCTGGCCTTCCGGGGTTTCGCCCGCAAGGACGTGGTCTCCTAGGTCACCGGACGATCTCCCTCCGGCCTCGAAACCCCTGGTCCGTGCCCGGTTCGAGATCCATCCGCAACGCTTTGGGCCGCACGTTCCACCCCCCTGCGCCGTCACAGTCGACACCAGGCCACAGAGCCAGGAAGCGACTCCGACCGGCACAGGGGGCACACATGACAGACCGACACCGGACCCGACGACAGCTCTCCGGGGCGCTGCTCGCCCTCACCGCCGCGAGCGCCCTGCTGCTGACGGCGTGCGCGGCGGACGAAAACGGCGGGTCGGCGACCGACTCCAGGTACGGCAACGGCGTTCCGGCCCCGGCGCCCGACCGGCCGCGCGGCGAGGACTCGGCGACCGCACCGTCCGCCGACCACCTCTCCACCTTCGCCCTGGACGTGGACACCGCCTCCTACGGCTACGCCCGCCGCACCCTCGCCGACGGCAGGCGTCCGGCGCCCTCGACCGTCCGCGCCGAGGAGTTCGTCAACAGCTTCCGCCAGGACTACCCGACCCCCGACGGCAACGGCTTCACGGTCACCGTGGACGGCGCCCGCACCAGTGATCCGGACTGGTCCCTGGTCCGGGTGGGCCTCGCCACCCGGACCGCCGACGCCACCGCCGAACGCCCGCCCGCGGCCCTGACCTTCGTCATCGACGTCTCCGGCTCCATGGACGAGGAGGACCGGCTGGACCTCGCCAAGCGGTCCCTGGACACGATGACCGACCGGCTGCGCGACGACGACTCGGTGGCGATCGTCACCTTCAGCGAACACGCCGAGAAGGTCCTGCCGATGACCCGCCTCGGCGGACATCGCGGCCTGGTCCACCGCGCCGTCGACGGCCTCGCCGCCCGCTACTCCACCAACCTCGGCGAGGGCGTGGAGACCGGCTACGCCACCGCCGTCGAGGGCCTGCGCAAGGGCGCCACCAACCGTGTCGTCCTGATCTCCGACGCCCTCGCCAACGACGGCGAGACCAGCCCCGACGCCATCCTGAAGCGCATCGCCGGCGACCGCCGCGAGTACGGCATCACGCTGTTCGGCGTGGGGGTGGGCGGCGACTACGGGGACGCGCTCATGGAACGCCTCGCCGACCGGGGCGACGGCCACACGGCGTACGTCTCCGACACCGCCGGCGCCGACCGGGTCTTCTGCGAGCAACTCCCCGAGAACATCGAGCTGGTGGCCCGTGACGCCAAGGCGCAGGTGGCCTTCGACCCGCAGACGGTCGACGACTTCCGTCTCATCGGCTACCAGGACCGCGAGGTCGCGGACGAGGATTTCCGCGACGACCGGGTGGACGGCGGCGAGGTGGGCCCCGGCCACACGGTGACGGCCCTCTACGCGGTCCGCACCAGGCCGGGCGCGGACGGCCACCTGGCCACGGCCACGGTCCGCTGGCTGGACCCCGGGACCCGCGCCCCGCACGAGAACACCGGGTCGGTGGAGACCAAGGTCCTGCACGACGACGTCTGGTCGGCCTCCCCACGCTTCCAGGTGGCGGCGGTGGCGGCCTACTTCGCGGACGCGCTGGCGAACGGGAAGTACGACATGCCGGGAGCACCGAGCCTCACGACGCTGCAATCGCGGGCAACGGCTCTGGCGAGGGCGGCCGAGGACGAGGACGTGGCCGAACTCTCCACGGCGATCGGTGAGGCAACGCGGCTGTAGGGGCACGGGAGCCGCGCGGCCGGCCACGACGCACCCGCACTCGGCACACGCCACCGCATCCCCTGCGGCGCAACCCATTGACCTCACCTTACTTGTGAGTAAGTTGGCGTCCCATGGGCGTACGCAGCGACCTCGAGCGAGCACGTCGACGCACCGACCTGGCCGCCCGCGGCCGGATCGACGTCGTCAGGGACGGGAACGGCGTCGTGAGGGAGGTGCGCCGTGAGCGTCTCGCCGCCCCGCTCGCCGGCGGATCCCTGGCCGACCTCCCGTTCACCAACGCGGCGGTGGACCCCCGCGCCACGGCGGTCCGCCGCGACGCGGGCACCGTCACCGCCGCGGAGTTCGCCGCCCAAGTGACGGCGGTGGCCAAGGGGTTGATCGCGGCCGGCCTCGAACCGGGCGGCCGGGTGGCCCTGATGTCCCGCACCCGCTACGAGTGGACGGTCCTCGACTTCGCCATCTGGTCGGCCGGCGGGGTGAGCGTCCCCGTCTACCCCACCTCCTCCGCCGAGCAGGTGGAGTGGATCGTCCGGGACTCCGGCGCCCGCCACGTCGTCACCGAGACACCGGAGAACACCGCCACCGTCACCACCGGCACCGTCGGGCACCCCCGACTCCCGCGCGTCTGGGAGCTGGACGCGAACGCGCTCGCCGAACTCGGTGCCCTCGGCGCGGACCTCCCCGACGAGGCCGTCGCCGAGCGCCGTGCCGGACTCACCCCCGGCTCGACCGCCACCATCTGCTACACCTCCGGCACCACCGGCCGCCCCAAGGGCTGCGTCCTCACCCACGCCAATCTGCACGCCGAGGCCGCCAACACCGTCGAGCTGCTGCACCCGGTCTTCCAGGAGGTCACCGGGCAGCGCGCCGCCACCCTGCTGTTCCTCCCGCTGGCCCACATCCTGGGGCGGACCCTGCAACTCGCCTGCCTGATGGGCCGGATCGAGATCGGGCACTTCCCGAGCGTCAGCCCGGACGAACTCAGGCCCGCACTACGGAAGTTCCGGCCGACCTTCCTGGTCGGCGTGCCGTACCTCTTCGAGAAGATCCACGACACCGCGCGGGCGACCGCCGAGAAGATCGGCCGGGCCGCCTCCTTCGACCGGGCGGAACGCGTCGGCACGCGGTTCGCCGAGGCCCACCTGAACAGGTTCCTCGGCACCGGCAAGGGTCCCGGCCTCGGGCTCTACGCCGCCTGGACGCTGTACGAACTGCTGGTCTACCGGCGCATCCGCGGGGAACTCGGCGGCCGGATGCGGTACGCGGTCAGCGGCGGCTCCCCGCTGGACCGGAACCTCAACCTGTTCTTCCACGGGGCCGGGATCGTCGTGTACGAGGGCTACGGGCTGACCGAGACCAGCGCGGCCGCCACGATCGTGCCGCCGCTGGCCCCCCGCCCCGGCACGGTCGGACAGCCGATCCCCGGGACGGCCGTCCGGATCGCCGACGACGGCGAGGTGCTCGTCAGGGGGCCGGTGGTCTTCGGGTCGTACTGGAACAACCCGGCCGCCACCGCCGAAGTGCTGCCCGGCGACGGCTGGTTCGCGACCGGCGACCTCGGCGCGCTGGACGCGGACGGCTATCTCACCATCACCGGGCGCAAGAAGGACCTCATCGTGACCTCCGGCGGCAAGAACGTCTCCCCGGCCGTCCTGGAGGACCGGCTGCGCAGCCGCGCGCCCGTCGGCCAGTGCCTGGTGGTCGGCGACAACCGGCCCTTCGTCGCCGCCCTGATCACCCTGGACCCCGAAGCCCTCGCCCACTGGCTGTCCGTACGGAAGCTGCCGCCGGACACCCCGCTCGCCGGGCTGGTGCGCGACGACCGGCTGCGGGCCGAGGTGCAGAAGGCGGTCGACCACGCCAACGCGGCCGTCTCCCGCGCCGAGTCGATCCGTGCCTTCGCGCTGGTCGAGGGCGAGTTCACGGAGGCCAACGGACTGCTCACCCCGTCGCTCAAGGTGAAGCGGCACGCCGTGACCGCCCGCTACGCCGAGGCGATCGAGGCGCTGTACCGGAAGTGAGCCGCGGAACACCAAAAGGCGGCGGGCCACCGGGAGAACCGGTGGCCCGCCGCCCGCGGAAACCTCTGGACTACTGGTTGCCGGTGCCGTTGGCGGACAGCGCCGAGATGTCGTCCAGGATGTGCGACAGCGGCTCGTCACCCTTGGCCTGGGTGGAGTTCTCGGCGCACTGCTGGTTCTGCGGCGCCGACAGGACCGGCACGTCCTGCAGGACGCCGACGGCGGCGGCGCCGACCAGGCCCTGGAGGTTCGCCTTGACCGGGAGACCGACGCACGGCTTGTTCAGCGTGCCCTGAACCAGCGAGAGCTGCGGGCTCTGGTCCCCGAACGTGGCCGAGTTGCCGAACTCCGACTTGGCCAGGTTGCCGCTGGCCGAGGAGGTGCCGTTGTCGTTGCCGGTGGCCAGGGCCTGCGGGGCGGCCGTCGCGGCGAAACCGGCGACGGTGGCGGCGACGGCCGCGGTTGCCCACAGCTTCTTCATGTTCGATCCCTTTCGAAAGGCGGACTCCGGGGAGGAGCTGCGTGATCGTCAACGGCCGGAACCCCGCGGGGGTTGCGTGCTGTGCCTCCATCGGAGTAGCGCAGTCCGATTAGGCGAAGAGCGCCCCGTCCGGGAGCGACGGCGCCGGAAAAGACGCAGGCCGGCGGGGCGCCGAGAAGTCGGCGGCCCGCCGGCCGGAGGCGCCCCGAAGGGGCCCGGAAGGCGCGGGGACTACTTGTTGCCGGTGCCGTTGGCGGACAGCGCCGAGATGTCGTCCAGGATGTGCGACAGCGGCTCGTCGCCCTTGGCCTGGGTGGAGTTCTCGACGCACTGCTGGTTCTGCGGCGCGGAGAGGATCGGCACGTCCTGGAGGACGCCGACGGCGCCGAGGCCGACGAGGCCCTGGGCGTTCAGCTTGGCGGGCAGGCCGATGCACGGCTTGTTGAAGGAGCCCTGGATCAGTGCCAGCTGCGGGCTCATGTTGCCGTACGTGGCGGAGTTGCCGAACGCCTGCGAGGCGCCGTTGCCACTGAACGAGGTGGTGCCGTGGTCGTTGCCGGTGGCCAGGGCCGGCGAGGCGGCGACGGCGGTGGCGCCGGCCGCGGAGGCGGCGACGGCGGCGACGGCCAGAACCTTCTTGATCACTTGCGATTCCCTTCAGGAAGAACCCCGTCCACCGGAGCCCACTGGTCAACTCCCCGCGACGCTTTTGGTTGCTCGGATTCACTCCGATGGCCCACACGCCGAAAATCCCCGAAGTCGCCGTGGGAGCCCGCGTCCGCACGGGAATTCCGGGTCCTTGGCCGGTCCGATCGGGTGACGTGCCGCGCCCCCGCCGCAACCATTCCGGGCGCGGACGGTTGATGCGGGGCAGGAACGTGCGTCTTGCGCACGGAGCCAGGAAAGGAAAGCGAAATGCTGAAGAAGGCAATGGCCGCGGCGGCGGTCGCCGCGTCCGTCGTGGGTGTGTCGGCGGCGGCAGCCCCCCAGGCGCTTGCCACCGGCAACGACCACGGCACCACCTCCGCCAGCGGCAACGGCGCCCAGGAGCAGTTCGGCAACTCGGTGACCAAGGGCAAGATGAGCCCGCAGGCCACCCTGGTGCAGGGCTCGCTCAACAAGCTGTGCGTCGGTCTGCCCGCCAAGGCGAACCTCCAGGGGATCCTCGGCCTCATCGCCGCTGTCGGCGTGGCCCAGGACGTGCCGGTCCTGTCCGCGCCGCAGAACCAGCAGTGCGCCGAGAACTCCACCCAGGCCAAGGGCGACGAGCCGGTCTCGCACGTCCTGGACGACATCTCGGCCCTGTCGGCCAACGGCGTCGCCAACCAGTGACCCCGGCCCCCTGAAATCCGCCCGGACGGCGCGTTCACGCGCTGTCCGGGCGGATTTCGCTGTGCCCGGAAATTGTCGCGGTGAAGGCGTTCGAGTGAATTACCCGATGGTGCGCGTTCCGTAGTTTCTTCGGCCGCCTATTTCTCGTTCTACAGTCCGCCGGTCATGAAGCGAGCCGTTCATGCTGTGCTCGCTCGGTTTCGGCCGTCATACGGGCATGACCGCAGAGAAGGGAAATTTCATGAAGAAGACCGCTGCTGTCGCTGCCGGTGCGATCCTGGCCCTGGCCGGTGCCGTCCCGGCCTTCGCGGACTCGGGTGCCGAGGGCGCTGCCGTCGCCTCCCCGGGCGTCGTCTCCGGCAACGTGATCGAGGTTCCGGTCCACGTCCCGGTCGAGGTCTGCGGCAACACCGTCGACGTCATCGCCCTGCTGAACCCCTCGTTCGGCAGCGCCTGCGTCAACGACTGACGACGTCGCGGCACACCAGCCGTCCGGCTGTGTCATGGCCGGCCTCGGACCGCCGATCCTTCGCATCCGCGCTCCGAGGCCGGCCTTTCCACTTATGAGCAGGAAGACCACGAGAATGCGACAGACCCTCGGCAGGGGAATGGCCGTGGCCGCCGCCGCGACCGGCATTCTGTCCCTGTACGCCAGTCCCGCGCTCGCCGACTCGGACGCGACCGCGACCGCGGGCGGTTCACCGGGTGTCGTGTCGGGAGACAACGTCCAGGCCCCGGTGGACGTGCCGGTCGACGTGTGCGGCGGCTCGGTGGACCTGGCGGCGGCGCTGAACCCGGCCTCCGGCAACTCCTGCGCCGACGAGCCGGATTCCGGCGAGCCGGCCGCCGACCGGGCGCACGAACCGTCCTACGGCGATACGGAGTGCGACCCGGGCCACGGCACCGAGACCCCACCCACGGACACCCCGCAGCCGTACGGCGAGGAATCCTCGCCTGCCTATGGCGATGAGAAGCCGTCTGCGTATGGCGATGAGAAGCCGTCGGCTTACGGTGACGAGAAGCCGCCTGCCTATGGCGATGAGAAGCCGTCGGCTTACGGTGACGAGAAGCCGCCTGCCTACGGTGACGAGAAGCCGCCTGCCTACGGGGAGGAGGCGCCGCCCTCCTGCGGCGGGAGTCCGAGTCCGACGCCGCCGTCACCGACGCCGCCCGGCCGGACGCCCCCGGCGCCGACTCCGAGTCCGACGCCGCCCGTGCCGAGCCCGACGCCTTCGTCGCCGAGCCCGACGCCCCCGCCCGGCGGTCACCACGGCCCGCCGCCCTCCCTGCCGTACACCGGCAGCGACCGCGGGACCATGGTCGCGGCCTCGTCCGCCGCCGCCGCGCTGATCGCGGCCGGGACGATGCTCTTCCGCCGGGGCCGGGCCGCCGCCTCCCGCCGCCCCTAGGGCCGGCCGTATCGGCCCACCCCGGGTGCCGGCCCCCTCCGAGGAGGAGGCCGGCACCCGCGTTCGTCAGCTCCGCACCGCGTCCGGCACCGGGTCGCGGCGGTCCGCGCCGACACCCCAGCCGGCCGGACCCGACCGCAGTCGCCGCCGGACCCCGCGCACCAGTGTGTCCGCGGTGAACGTGGCCCCGTGCACGAAGCGCATCGCCGGGCCGAAGCCCGAGGCCGTGATCAGACCGGCCAGGAACAGCCCGGGGTACGACGACTCGAAGCCCCGGTCGACCTCCGGGGCCCCGTCGGCCCCGGTCCCCAGCGTCGTCCGCAGGCCGTCGGACAGGAGCCGGAGCCGCTCGCGGGTCGCCCTGAACCCCGTGGCCGCGATGACGTGTTCGGTGGTCAGGGTGTCCGTACCGTCGCCGCGCACGGCCGTGTCCAGGCGGACCCCGCCCGGGGTCGCGCGGGCGGCCATCACCTCACGGCCGAGCAGCACCTCAACCCCGGACTCCACCCGCTCCCGCACCCACCAGGCGCCGGCCGGGCCGAGTGCCGTGGCCGCGATCCGCGCCCGGGTCGGCTCCGTCAGCCGCCGGTACAGGCCGGGTCGCTCCGAGTAGAACCAGTTGCGCCAGCCGGGGCCGAGGCCGCTGTGCGGCGCCCGCGCCGACTGCCACCAGGGGCGTTCCCAGGGCGGCGGCACCTCGTTCCAGCACAGCTCCTTCGCGCGCACCAGCACCCTCACCCTGCCGCCCTGTTCGGCGAGGAGCGCGGCGGTCTCCAGGGCCGCCTGGCCGCCGCCGACCACCGTGACGTCCCGGCCCCGGAAACGGTCGAGGTCGGCGTGGTGGCTGCTGTGCGAGACCAGGTCGGGGGAGAGGCCGCGCAGCGCGGACGGGATCTCGACGAACGGCAGAACGCCGACCGCGAGGGCGACGGTCCGTCCGCACAGCGTCTCGCCGTCCTCCGTCGTCGCGTCGAAGCCGCCGGTGCGGGGCTCGATCCGGATGACGGTGCGCTCGTCGACGGGCGGAGCGGCGTTGCGGGCGAACCAGAGCCCGTACTCGGCGAACATGTCCAGCGGGATGGGCCGGCCGTGCCGGGCCTCGACCCCGCGGCCCGCGCAGTACGCGTCCAGCCGCCAACGCGCCTCGGGGTCCGAGAGGTTGGAGGCCCAGGGCTCGGACTTGAGGAACATCCCGCGGGGCATGTGGTCGCGCCAGGACGCCATCGGGCGGCCGAAGAGGCGGACGTTCAGCCCGGCCGCCGCCGCGTGGGACGCGATGGACAGACCGTACGGGCCCGCGCCCACCACCAGCAGGTCGTACATCAGCGGCTGCTCGCTTTCTCGTCGTCGGACCGGTCGGACCGGTCGGACCGGTCGGGCGGACCGGCGCGGCCGGCGGCGCCGGACACCGTGGAGAGTTCCTCGTCGGGGACCACCGGGCGGCGCTCCCCGGCCGGTTCCCCGGCCTGGCGGACCACGACGGAGGCCGGAGCGGGGACCGGGGCCCGCCCGGGGCGCAGCCGGCCGAGGAGCCGGCCCGCCACGTGCCGGCCCCACAGCGCCCACATCGCCAGGCCCGGTCCCCGGTCGTCCGGCGCGCTCCAGGCCAGCTCGCGTCCGCGCGGGGCCGGCCGCAGCGCGCTCAGCGGCGCGTAGTTCTCCACCACGAACGCCCGCCCGGCCAGCGGCGCCCCGGCGGTCAGCGGACAGTTGGTCAGGTCCAGGTGCAGGGCGCGTACGACGTCCAGGCCCATGCCGTCGGTGAAGAGCCGGAACTGCGCGCCCGGACGCGGGTTGAAGTCGAGGAGGTGGTAGCGGCCGGTGCTGCCGCAGCGCCGGAAGTCCAGGTCGAAGATGCCCCGGAAGCCCAGTTCGCCGGTGAGCCGCTCGGCCAGTCCCTGCACCTGCGGGTTGGGCGTCCACAGTCCGACCGAGGTCAGGCCCGCCCCGCGCGGCCAGGACCGCTGCTTGCGGCCCGAACCGCCGGCGCGCACCGTCCCGGTGCTGTCGGCGTAACCGTGGAAGAACCAGTCGCGGTCCTGGCCGGGCGGCAGGAACTCCTGGAGCAGCAGCCTGCTGCCCGCCTCCTCGGCCCGCAGGAACAGCTCCCGCGCCTCCCGCGCGGAGCGCACCACCACCGTGCTGCGCAGCCCGGATCCGGCCGGCAGCAGCCAGGGCCGGCTCCACTTGGCGACCACCGGGAGTCCGAGCCGCCAGGCGGCGGCAGCGGCCTGCTCGGCGCTGTCGGGGACGAGGGTCTGCGGGTGCGGGATGCCGGCCGCCGTGCACACCTCGGCCAACTCGGCCTTGTCGGCGACCTGTTCGGAAAGCAGGGCGGGCTGCTGCGGCAGCAGGTAGGCGGGATGGAGTTCCTCGCGGTACCGGCCGACGGCGATCGCGCTCGCGTCGTCCATCGGGATCAGCACCGCCGGCCGGGCGATCCGCGCCGCCACCCGGCGCAGCACGGCCACGATCTCCGTGGCGGACGCGCCCGGCGCCGGCGGCGGATGCAGCTGCCGTACGAAACGGGACCTGCCGACCGGGCTGCCGGTGGAATCGGCGACCAGATGGACGTCCACGCCTGCTCTGCCGAGCGAGCGGACGGCCCCGAGGGTGCCGTGGTGAAAGGGATTCCGGTCGATCCGCAGCAGAACCGCGGGAACCCGGATGTCTAGCAGCGACACGGACTGTTTCCTTTGCGTCGGTTCACCCGCGCGGGCGTTCGGCACACCCGAAAGCCGCAGCCGCACTGGCGGAATTCATATTGATATGACTGAGTGTCAGTAATGTCGTGGAGAAAGGAGCAGGAATGGCTCCACAGCAGCGAAAGCAGCCGAGGTCCCGGTCGCACCGGGGGGCTGTGGTCGCGGCGGTGGCGGCGGCCGTCGTAGCCTCGGCGACCCTGGCCACCGGTCCGGGATTCGCCGCGGGTGCGGAGGTGGCGCTGGTCACCGACCCGACACCGGCTCCGACCCCCACGACCTCCGTCCCGGCGTCGGCGGCTCCGCTGCCGGCGGTGGTGAGTCCGGCGGCGGTACCGGCGAGTCCGGTGCCGGTCGCGGCCTCATCCGCCAAGGCGGCGCCGCCGGCCTTCGGGGCCTTCCTGGACTCCGGCCCGCTGGGCGTGGCCCGCATGGCCCAGCTGAGCGGCTGGCTCGGCGGCACCGAACTGAAGGTCGCGCACACGTATCTGCCCGGCGACCGCTGGGCCGACATCGAGGGCGCACCCGGATTCCTGGACGTCTGGGCGCACTGGCGGCGGGAGAAGGACGACCGGATGCTCGTCCTCAACGTGCCCATGCAGGAGCGCAACGAGGACCACATCGGGGACGCCGAGGTCCGGTCCCTGCTCGCGCGGGGCGCCGCCGGGCAGTTCGATCACCACTTCAGGGCGCTGGCCGAACGGCTGGTGAAGCTGGAGGTGCCGGACACGGTCGTGGTGCTCGGCTGGGAGATGAACGGCATCACCTACACCCATCGCTGCGGGCCCGACCCGGAAGCCTGGAAGAAGTACTGGAACCGGATCGTCACCACCATGCGCGCGGTGCCGGGCCAGAGATTCCGGTTCGACTTCACGCCGAGCCGGGGCCGCGACGCGGTGCCGTGGACGCAGTGCTACCCCGGGGACGACACGGTCGACATCGTCGGCATGGATTCCTACGACCAGCCGAGCGGCCTTTCCTTCGACGAGCAGGTGCGGGAGCCGTTCGGGCTCCAGGAACACGTCGATTTCGCGAAAGCCCACAAGAAGCCCGTCTCCTATCCGGAATGGGGCCTGTTCCGCAACGGCGACAACGCCGAGTACATGCGGCGCATGCTCGCCTGGATGGAGGAGCACAAACCGCTCTACAACACGCTGACCGACTACTGCCCGCACGGTGTCTGGCAGTGCTCGGACAACCCACTCGCGTCGCGGGTCTACCGGACGGCCCTGTCCGGCCGGACCGACACCGCGACCCCCACCCCGGCCGCCTCCGAGCCGAAGCCGACACCCACTCCGACACCCACTCCCACTCCGACTCCCACTCCCGGCACCACGCCACCGGCCGGCTGCGCGCCGATGGACCTGGGCGACTGGATCGAGTACTGGCTCGGCGGGAAACTGTGCCTCCGCCTCGACTGGTGGTCGCGCACCCGGAGCTAGTCCTGCCGGCGCTCCTTCCAACGGTGCCGCACCTCCTTGACCCGCTGCCGGGCGGCGGCGTCGCACAGCGCCGCCGTCAGCAGCGGCGCGGTGCGGCGCCGGGCCAGCAACAGCCGCTGGTTGGCGACCGGCCGGGGCCGCCAGTGGTGCTTGTACGGCTCGTTCCCGCGCAGCAGGCTCAGCGCGCCCCGGTCGCCGGCCCCGGTGTGCTGGGTACAGGCGTCGAGCAGCATCACCGCCACGTCCGCCTTGCGCTCCCGCAACCGCGGATGCGCCCCGTACAGATAGCCGCCGGCCAGGCTCGGCGACAGCAGCGTCAGATCGACGGCGACCACCTCGTCGTCGAGCCGGAACTCGGTGACCACCGCGTCCCCGGAGCGCACCATCGGCCCCACCGAGCGCACCAGGTGCTCCCGGAACCGCGACTGGAGGTGTTCCGTCGTCACCTTCCGCTCCTGCCACTGCAGCCGGTGCAGATCGAGGAGCCGGCCGAGCGCGGTGTCCACGCCCTCCGGTGCCACGACGTCCCGGCGCACCCCGAGCGAGCCGAGCTTGCGCAGCTTGGCGCGCACCCGCTGGGCCTGCTTCGCGGGCAGCCGGGCCATCAGCTCGTCCATGGGGACGGCCGGCAGCTCCAGGCACAGCGAGTCGGGCACCTTCCGGCACGGTCCGTGCCAGCGCTCGTACACCCGTTCCACCGCACCGCCCGGACGCACCTCGCGGAAGTCGATCAGCGCGGTCCGCGCCGCCACGGCGAGTTCCCGGGTGAGGGCGTCGGCGGCCCGGCCGTCGTCGCCGTCGGCGAGCAGCACGTCCGTGTAGTCCGAGATCGCCCCGCCGAGCGGTACCAGCGCGGGCAGCGGCCGGTGCGCCAGCATCAGGGGGGCCGCGCCGACCAGTTCGCCGCCGTGGCGCACCAGGACCAGGCGGAGCCGGCCCGGAACCCCGTAGGAGCGCCACCAGGAGTGCAGCCAGGCGTGGCTCTGGAACGGGGTGGCCGTACCGCACCGCCGGTACAGGCGCCCCCAGGCGGGGGCCAGTTCGGCGAAGACGCGCTCGTCGGTGACGAGTTCCGTGGTGTGCGCGGCGAGCGTCGGGTGGGCCGTCGTCGTCACAGCTGGCCGTGCACGTCGGCGGCGACCGTCGGTCCCGGCACGGAGGCCTGCGGGACGCTCTCCTCCTCGCGGCGCCGGGGCCGCACCAGCAGCGCCAGCCCGGCCAGCAGCCCGCCCGCGCTCGCGCCCACCAGACCGGTCACCTTCGTCGACGCCGAGGTGGGCGCGGCCGGCTTCAGGGCCCGGGAGAACTGCAGGAGTTCGACGTGCGTGTCGGCCTTGGTGTCGTTGGCGTGCTGGGTGAGCGAGCGGGCCACCGCGTTCGCCATGTCGGCGGCCTGCAGGGGGTGCGGCGAGGTGGCCGACACGGCGACCATCGGCGCGTCCGGCGAGGTCTCCGACTGCACGCTCCGCCGCAGCGTGTCCACCGGCACCCCGGCCCACGCCTGGGCGTCCCCGAGCACCGCGAGCTGGGTCGCGACCCGGCCGTAGGCCTGCGCGAAGCCCTGCGCGGTGGCGGTGTCGGACCGGTCCGTGGGCACCACGACGACATAGCTGGTCGCGGTGTAGTCGGCGGGCGTGAGCACGCCGTAGGCGCCGCCCAGCAGCCCGCCGGCGAGGACCCCGGCCGCCAGCAGCGACCAGGGTGGGACCCCGCGGGTGCGGGTGAACGGGCGGGCTGCCCTGATGGTGTTCTCGGTCATGGCGTGCTGACTCCCTGAGGGACGGTGGCGAGTGCGGCCGCGTAGACGTCCATGAGCTGGGCGGCGCTGCGGGTGATGCAGTAGTGACGGGCGGCCTCCGGCGCGGTGCGCGGGCCCGGCCCGGCGGCGCGGACGGCGGCCAGCGCCCCGGCGAAGGCGTCCGCGCCGCCCTCGACCCGGCGGGCGGCGGGGGCGGCCCCGGGCGGCAGGTCCTCGACGGCCGGGCACGAGCTGTAGAGGACGGGCAGCCCGGCGGCCAGCGCCTCGACCACCGCGAGCCCGAAGGCCTCCTCGGCGCAGGGCGAGGCCAGGACGTCCATGGCGGAGGCGAGGGCGGGCAGGTCGGGATCGGCGGGATCGGCGGAGAGGTACGGTCGCTCACCGGCGAACACGACCCTGGCGGCGACCCCGTACTGCTCGGCGGCCCGGCGGAGCGGCCCCTCCTGCGGCCCGCCGCCGACGAGCAGCAGCACGCAGTCGGGCGGGAGTTCGAGGAGCGCCCGGATCAGGACGTCGAACCGCTTGCCGGGCGCCAGCCGCCCGACGCCGCCCACCACGAACGCGTCCCGCGCGATCCCGAGCCGGTCCCGGGTACGCCGCCGCAGCTCCGGGTCGTGACGGAACCGCTCCAGGTCGATGCCGTTCGGGACGACCTCGATCCGGGGCCCCGGCACCCCCCAGCGGCGCAGCCGCATGGCGACGCTGGGGGAGACGGCGACCGTGGACCGGCCGAGCCGCTCGCCCGCGAGGTACAGCGCCCGGACCCCGGCGGTCAGCCTGCGCCCCTCCAGCTGGGTGTCGCCGAGCGAGTGCTCGGTGGCGACGACGGCCCGGACACCCGCGAGACGCGCGGCGATCCGCCCGTAGAGACAGGCCCGGTAGAGATGGGTGTGGACGAGGTCGTAGCGGCCCTGCCGGATGACCCGGACCAGGCGGGGGAGCGCGGCCAGGTCCCGGTTCCCGGCCATGTCCAGGTTGACCACCCGCACCCCGTCGGCGGCCAGCCCGTCGGCCACCGCACCGGGGTTGGTGAGCGTGACGACGTCACAGGAGACCGGCAGATGGCGCAGCAGCAGCCGGAGCTGCTGTTCCGCACCGCCGACCCCGAGCCCGGTGATGACATGCAGAGCCCTCATTCACAGCCCCTCGACGGGACGCCGGCGCAGCCGGTGCAGCCGGTACTTCAGGAAGAGGCGCAGGGCCCGGTCGCGCTGGCCGACGTGCACCCGGGGCAGGGTGTGGAGGCCGGTCAGCTCACCGGGGTCGATGGCGCAGCCGTAGCCGTATCCGGCGTCCCGCACGGCCTCGACGGCGCGCCGGTCGACGGTCCCGTAGGGGTAGCAGAAGCCGTCCACGGGGGCCTGGACCAGCTCCTCCAACAGGGCCCGGCTGTCGGCGGTCTCGGCCCTGAGGGTGTCCGCGTCTGCCTTCGTCAGGTCGACGTGGGTGAGCCCGTGCGAGCCGATCTCCACGCCGCCCGCCGCCGCCCGCCGGACCCCCTCGGCGGTCAGCAGCGGCTTGCGCGGCCCGAGCGAGTCCCAGCGGTTGTCGCTGCCCAGCCGCCCGGGCAGGACGAAGAGAGTGGCGCCGCAGCCCCAGCGGTCGAGCAGCGGCAGGGCGTGATCGAGGAAGTCGGCGTAGCCGTCGTCGAAGGTGAGCCCCACCAGCCGCCGCCCCTCGCCGCGGGCGCGGGCGGCGAGCAGTTCGCGGACCGACACCCCGCGCAGCCCGCGCCGGCGCAGCCAGCTCAGCTGTCCGGCCAGCCGGTCGGGACTGACGGTGACCTGGTACGGGTCGTCCGAACAGTCGCCCACGGAGTGGTACATGGCGATCCAGGGAACCGGGCCCGTCAGGTGTCTGACGCGCTCGGCGGACTCGATCTCGGCGGACTCAATGGAAGACGGCATGCGCGAGCCTTCGGGTGACGGTGCCTACGGAACGGAGTGCGGGTGCGAAGCCCTGGGCGTCCAGCGCCCAGCCGAGCAGGACGAAGACCGCGGTCACGGCCGCGGAGCCGGCCAGCAGGCCGGTGAACGGGTCCGCGGGCCGCGCCGCGACGAAGGTGCCGACCACCGTGGCGATCACGGCGGCCCGCACCGGCCGGCTCAGTTCGGCCAGCACCCGCCGGGTACGGATCGGGACGCTGCGCGGGCCCATGCCGGACAGCAGGAGCACGGCGGTGACGGTGATGCCGGTGGCGTTGGCGGCGGCGATGCCGGTGACGCCGTACCGGCCCACCGCCATGGCGCCGATCCAGGAGGTCACGACGATCCCGGCGGCCATGGCGGCGACCGGGTACCAGGTGGCGCGGCCCGCCGAGAAGTAGGAGCGGACCAGCACGCCGACCATGGTCTGCCCGAGCAGCCCGAGCGCGTAGACACGCATCACCGCGGCGGTGGCGGCGGTGTCCGCCGCGGTGAACGCCCCGCGCTGGAACAGGAGATGGATGAGCTGCGGCGCGCACGCCACGACCACGGCGGTGCCGAGCAGGACGACGGCGGCGGCCACCGACAGGTCCCGCTCCACCCGGCGCCTGGCCCGTTCGGTGTCGCCCTCGGCCAGCGCCCGGGCCACCACCGGGAAGGTGACCGTGCACAGCATCAGCGACATCGACATCGGGATCTGCGCGACCTTCTGCGCGTAGTTGAGGTGCGAGATGGCCCCCGAGTGCAGATGCGAGGCGAGGAACCGCTCGATCAGCACCTGCGACTGCCGGCACAGCGCGAACAGCAGCACGGTGGCCATCAGCACGATGTTCAGCGGCTCCGCCTCGGCGACCGGGGCGCCTTCGGCGGTCTTGACCCGCCGCCGCAACTGCCTGAGCAGGGAGGGAACCTGTACGGCGACCATCAGCAGGCCCCCCGCCGCCACCCCGGCCGCGGCCGACCGCACGCCCCAGTGGCCGCCGAGCGCGAACATCGCCACGATGATGCCGGTGTTGTAGGCGACGTAGATCGCGGCCGGCGCGAGGAACCGCCGGTGGGCGCGGAGGGCGGCGCTGCAGTACCCGGCCAGCCCGAAGGTCAGCACACAGGTGGCGGTCAGCCGGGTGCAGGTCACGGCGAGCCCGGGGTCGGGCAGACCGGGCGCGAGCACCTCGACCAGCTGCGGGGCACCCACGATGAGCAGGGCGCCGACGGCCGCGAAGGCCAGGGACAGCCTGGGCAGGGTCCCGGCGACCAGGGCCCGGACGGGGTCGCCGGGGGTCCCCTGGGCCCGCTTGGCTAGCGCCACGCTGAAGGCGGGGATCAGCGCGAAGGCGAGCCCGTCCTCGATGAGCAGCGTCGCCGCGAACTCCGGAACGGTCCAGGCGACGAGAAAGGCGTCGGTCTCCTGGCCGGCCCCGAACAGCCGGGCCAGCGACTGGTCCCGGATGAGTCCGAGGAGCGAGCCGACGACGGAGAAGGTCGCGGTGACCAGCGCCGCCTTGGCGAGCACGCCGCGGGAGGACGGATCCTCGCCCGCGGGGCCCGGCTGTGACGGCTGCGGTTCGGCCGGGCGGGAGCGCCCGGCCCCCACCGATCCGCTGTCGATGCGTGACCCGGGCACACCCGAGGTCCTCGACGGTGTGATCGTCATGCCGACCGCTCCGCCCCCGCCAACGCCCACCAGGCGACCGCCCCGAACACCACGGCCGTCAGCACGGTCGACGGCCCGCCGATGTCCGCGTAGGCGAAGTCCACGAGCTGCCAGACCAGCAGTCCGCACCCCACCAGCGCACAGTCCAGGCCGTCGCCGCCGCGCACCCGCCACAGCCCGCGCAGGCCGCACACCAGCAGCGCCAGCCAACTGCCCGCCAGCGCCAGCGCCCCGAGCAGCCCCTGCTCGCTCAGCACCAGCAGGTACATGTTGTGCGGCGACAGCAGCGGCTGCCTGCGGAACGCGGCCCCGGCCCCCTCGGTGTCGCTGCCGGAGGACAGCGCCAGGGAGGCATGCCCGTCCCGGTACGCCGGGAAGTTCTTCAACCCGACGCCGGTCACCGGGTGTTCGCGCCACATGCCGGAGGCGGCCGCCCACAGTGTGTAGCGGTCGACCACCGACTGGTCCGGGGCGTCGGTCACCTGCCCGATGCTGCTGAGCCGCTCCTGGAGCATGGCCGTACCGACCCCGAGGCCCCCCACCAGCACCACGCCCGCGGCGAGGGCGACCGCCGCCACCTTCAGCGCCCGCCGCAGCCCGGCCAGCGCCAGCTGAACACCGCAGGTGAGCACCGTCGCGATCCAGGCCCCGCGGCTGAAGGACACGGCCAGCGGCAGCAGCAGGGCGAGCGCGCACGCGCCGGCCGCCACCCGCTGCCGTACCGGGGAGCGCCCGAGCGCCAGCCCCAGCGCGCAGACCACGCCGAACGACACCACGGTCGCCATGCCCATCACGTCCTGCGGCCCGAACGTGCCGACCGCGCGGATCTCCTCGCCCTGGTAGGAGGCCCCGGTCCCGGTGAGGTACTGCTGCACCCCCACCGCGCCCTGCCATCCCGCGAGCCCCACGAACGACCAGGCCAGCAGCCGGAAGTCGGCCCGGTCCCGGATCAGCAGCAGGACCGCGGCGGGGACCAGGACGAACACCTGGAGGTAGCGGCCGAGGCCGGTCAGCGCGGCGCCCGGCGAGGCCGCGCCGGCCGCCGCGACGGCCAGCCCCACCACGGGCATGCCCAGCACCACCGCGGCGGTCGCGGACAGGGGCCGGCGCCGCTCGCGCACGGTCCGCACCGCCGCGTACAGGACCACCAGCGCGGACACCGCGTCCGCCGGGCCCGCCCCGCTCTCGTCGCCGGCCGGGGTGAGCGGAAGCGCCAGGACGGCGAGCACGGCGACCGCGGCGAGGACCGGTGGCAGCCGCAGGGGCCTGGCCGGGGAGAGTGCGAAGCTCATCGTCAGCTCCCCGTCGAGCGCACGAGCGAGGCCGCGGTGCGCAGCAGGATGCAGATGTCCTGCCACAGCGACCAGTTGTCGATGTAGGCGTTGTCGAAGCGGGCCCGGTCCTCGATGGAGGTGTCACCGCGCAGCCCGTGGATCTGGGCGAGTCCGGTGATGCCGGTCCGCATCCGGTGGCGGGCCGCGTAGCCCGGATAGGTCTGGCTGAACTGACCGACGAAGTAGGGCCGTTCGGGGCGCGGCCCGACCAGGCTCATGTCGCCCCACAGCACGTTCCACAACTGGAGCAGCTCGTCCAGCGAGGTCTGGCGCAGGAAGCGGCAGAACGGGCTCATCTCGCGCTCGCCGGCCACGCTCCAGCGTGTCGCCGCCTCGTGCGCGTCGACCGGGCGGTGGGTGCGCAGCTTGAGCAGGGTGAAGGGGCGCCCGCCGCGGCCGATGCGCTCCTGCCGGAAGACCACGCCGGGGCCGTCGGTGAGGCGCAGCACCGTCGCGCAGACCAGGAGCAGCGGGCTGACCAGGACGAGCGCCGACCCGGAGACCACGATGTCGAGGACCCGCTTGCCGACGCTGCCGCGTCGCCGCGCGCCCATCTCCAGGCGGCGGCAGGAGAACCCGGCGAGCTGGTCGCGCATCTCGTACGCCGGTGAGTCGGCGTCGACCTCCCAGACCACGCAGCCCGACTCGGCCAGCGCCCGCAGCAGCGGGCCCTGTTCGGTGCGGACGGCGGGGTGGACGGTGAGGACGGCCCGGACCCCGTTCTGGATCAGGGCCCGCTCGACCTCCTCGCCGGTGGTCAGCACGGGCAGCCCTTCGGGGCCCTCGGGGTGTTCGGCGACCACCCCGACCGGCCGTACCCCGGAGCCGGGGTGACGCAGCACGGCGGCGGCGACCCGCTGGGCGGTGGCGGCGGGGCCGATGACCAGGGCGGCGCGCGGGCGGCGCAGCCGGGCCAGACGGCGGCGCCAGTGCACCAGACCGCGGCCGGCGAACGCCGCCGCCGTGTGCAGGGCGCAGCCCAGCAGCAGGGTGCGCGCGGGCAGCGCGCGGTCCGGGTTCCAGGTGGCGAGCGCGGCGGCCAGTCCCAGCCAGACCACGGCGATCCGGCCGCAGACCGCCGGGAGTTCGTCCAGGACCCCGGCCACCCGGCCGCTCGGCTGCGGGCGCAGCAGTATCGCCCCGGACACCAGGAGCCCGACCAGGACCGGCCCGTGGACGGACACGTCGAGGACGACGGCCCCGAGCAGCGCGGCGCACAGGTCGGCGGCGAGCAGCGGCACCGGGGAGGCGGGCCGCGCGGGCGGCCGGCGCAGCGGGAACCGGAAGCCTCCGGCGGTGCGGGCCGGCAGGACCGAGACAGGCGAGAATCCGTGCTCCCGTGGCTGCGGGCCGGGGGAGGGGACGGTGCTTTCCGCGGTCACGAGTGGATGGACTCCCTGCACTCAAAGGTCATGAGGGGGCGCTCGCCGAGGAGTTCGCGGTACAGCTCCGCGACCGCCTCCGCCGTGCGCCGCACATCGTGCGTGGACTGGACGTGCCGGCGTCCCCGGTCGCCGAGCGTCGCGCGCAGCCCGGGGTCGAGCAGCAGCGCGGTGACGGCACCGGCCAGCGCGTCCGGCCGGTCCGGCGGCACCAGGCAGCGCGCGTCGTACGCGGGCGGCAGGCTCTCGCGGGCGCCGTCGACATCGGTGACCAGCACCGGCCGGCCGCAGGCCATCGCCTCCAGCGGAGCCAGTGCCATGCCCTCCCACCGCGACGGCAGCACGACCAGGTCGGCGGCCCGGTACCAGGCGCCGACGTCCGCGACGGCGCCGGTGAACTCGACCGACCCGGGGGCGGTCCGGCGCAGCTCGGCGCCGTCCGGCCCGTCGCCGACCAGCGCCAGGCGGGCGTCCGGCACCCGGCGCAGCACCTCGGGCCAGGCCCGCAGCAGCACGTCCTGCCCCTTCTGCGGGCACAGCCGGCCGACGCAGACGACCAGGGGTGCCGGCCGCCGCCCCGTCGCGGGCCCGGAACGGCCGGGGGCGTCCTGGGCGCCCGGGGTGAAACGGTCGGTGTCGATGCCGTTGGGGACGACGGCGTACCGGGCACGGATCCCGGCGCGCACGCCGGTCGCGCGTTCCGCCTCGCTGACGCACACCACCCGGTGCGCCCAGCGCGCCGCCCACCGTTCCCAGCGCAGCGCCAGCGCGGCGGTGACCCCGCCGACCGCCTCGAAGGACCAGGCGTGCGGCTGGAACAGGGTCGGGATCCGGCCGCGTACCGCCAGGCGGCCCGCCAGGCCCGCCTTGGCGCTGTGCGCGTGCACCAGCTCCGGCCGCACCTCGTCGAGGAGCCGGCCGAGCCGGCGCACCTCGTCTCCGAGACCGGCGCCCGGAGACCGGCCGGCGCGCCACCCGCGCACCTCGGCGCCCAGTTCCCGCGCGGTCTCGGCCAGCTCACCGTCCGGACAGCCGACGGTGACCCGCATGCCCGCCGCGAGCTGGGCCTTCGTCAGGTCGAGGACCACCCGAGCCACCCCGCCCTCGACGGGTTGCGCCAGGTGCAGGACCCGTCGCCGAGGGTCGGTTGCTGATCGGTGCATACGCGGTATTCCTCGCTCACGGGGGGCGCTCGGGACTGCGGGCGGGAACGCGCCGCACTACTGCACGTCCACGGCGGCGAAGAGGGCGCCCGCCCACGCCGCGTCGCGCTGGGAAACGAGCCTGAAGGTCAGCTGGTCACCGCCCTGAGCGAGAGCGGTACCGAGATCGAACACATCCGAGTCGTAACCGAGCGTGTTGTCGTACGCGGGCTCACGCCGGGCGCGTACCGGGCCGGGGTCGTTGATCGTGGAGTCGAGTACGTCGTCGGCCGGACCCGTGGAGTCGGCGAGCGCGGTGGGGATCCGCCCGGCGACGGAGCACGTGAGCGAGTCACCGGTGCCGCCCCGGTCGCCGTTGTAGGCCACCAGACCCACCCGGCCCCCGGCGCCACGCGGGACGCGTAGCCCGTTCAGCCGTACCTCGGTCGCCCTGTCGAGTGAGTCGAAGCCGTCCCAGAGGGCGAGCGTGCGCAGGGGTTCCGCCGGGTTCCGGTACGCCACCACCAGCGTCCAGCCGCCCCAGGCGCCCGGCCCGGACCTGCCCTTGGCGATGTTCACCTGGCCGACCGTCCACAGCCCGGAGCCGCTCGAGCGGACCAGGTCGGTGATCTCCGCCGAGGCCTGGAAGGCGTCCGCGCCGCTCTCCGTCCGGTGGCCCACGACCGTGTCGGCGAGCAGTTCCTTGTACCGGCCGCCGGGTTCGGCGACGAGCACCCGTCCGTCGTCCGCGGCCGGCTTCTGCTCGCCGGCCAGCAGGTTGCCTCCCCAGTACAGGCGCGCGTACGTCACCCGGGCGCCCTCCGGCAGCCGGACCTCGGCGCGCGAGGAGTTGTAGGTGTCGGGGTCGTCGTCGACGTCGACGTAGGACATGTCGAAGTCCCCGTTCACCGCCGGGAATCGGCCCGCGCGCGCGGCCTCGCAGGGCGGTTCCGCCGGGTCCGCGGGCTCCGGTGTCCCGGCCGGGTCGTCGGCCGTCGTACGGCAGCTGACGGACGCGTTGGCCGCCCGGACGATGCCGCCGCGCTGCACCACGTGGTAACGCTCGGCGAAGGGGATGCGCGGTGCCTCGGGGGAGGGCGGTGCGGCCGGAGCGGTCGCCCGGGCGGTGCCCGGCGCCCAGACCGCGGCTAGGGCGAGCACGCTCACCGACGCGCGGCGCAGCGGCGGGCCCAGGGGAATGCGCATGACCGGCTTCGCCCTTTCGGGAAGGGAGGGGAGGCGGGAGGAGTGCGAGGTGGTGCCGATACGGGTGGGTGGGGAGATCCGCAACTCTAGTCGCTATCCGAACTAATCGGTCGATATCGGGCATGTGTGTCGGAATGGTGAAGGCGGGTGACGGGGAGATCACTCGTTCGGCGGCACAACCCGGGCCGGTGTCACGCGTTGACACGGCGCTGGGCATCCGCCCGGATGTTTGTCTCGACCCCAAGGAGCACCTTCATGTCGCGTATCGCGAAGGGCCTGGTCCTGTCCACTGCCGCCGTCGCGGCCGTCGCCGGCGGCGCCGGTGTGGCCGCCGCCGACAGCGGCGCGAACGGCGCAGCCGCCCACTCCCCGGGCGTGCTGTCCGGCAACGTGATCGAGGTTCCGGTCCACGTGCCGGTCAACGTCTGCGGCGACACCGTCGACGTGGTCGGCCTGCTCAACCCCGCGTTCGGCAACACCTGCGCCAACGACTGACGCAGCGGTACCTCCCTCCGGCCGTCCGCCCGCGCACCCCGCGGGCGGACGGCCGGTCCGCGTGTGGGCGGTCCGCGTGTGGGCGGGGTGCGGGCCCGGGCCCGTTCCCCGCTCGGCCGTTCACTGCCCGGCCGTTCCCCGCTCGGCCGTTCCCTCGAACGGCCGGAGTCGGGGCGGACCTGGCGAGGCGGCCTGGGCAGGGCGCCTCATCAGGCACGATGCCGGCCACGCGGAGAGCGGTCGGGGACGGCGGGCGGTCGCGCGGTTGCAGGCCGACATGGGTGATTTCACGGTGGGCAGCAAGATCCGATGCGCATCGAAAGGAACACCCATGCGTGCTCTGCCCGCACGGCGTCTCGCGTCCACCGCGCTCTGCGCCCTTCTTCTGGCCGGGGTCACCGGCCCGGCGGCCGTCGCCGCCGACTCGGCCCACGAGCGTGCCCACGCGAAGTCGAAGGCGCCCGTCCCCGGGGCCGACGCGCTGCTCGCCCAGGCCAAGTCGCTGGGCAACCTCGGAGCCGTGCTCAAGCCGGTCACGGACCTGCTCGCCGCCGTGCTCGCGGCGGACAACGGCCAGCTGACGCCCGATCAGGCCACCCAGTTGGGCGACGCCGTGAAGGCGGCCATCGCCCAGGTCGCCGCGGCCGCCCCGGCCGCCCCCTCGACCCCGGCCCTGCCGTCGACCCCGGCCCTGCCCTCGACCCCGGCCCTGCCCTCGACCCCCGCGCTGCCGTCCACCGCGGCGCTGCCGGGGCTGCCGGCCGTGGCGTCGGCTCCCGCCGTGCCGGCCGCGTTCCCCGCGTCGGGCGCGGCCCAGGCCAAGGGCCTCGGTGGCACCCCCGCCGCCAAGGACCTGGCGGGCGACGCGCTGGCCGCCCTGCAGACCGCGGTCGACAACCTCCTCAAGGCAGCCACCTCCGGGGACCCCACCCAGGTGCTGCCGGCCGCCACCGCGGTGGTGACCGGCCTGGTCAACCTGGTCGCCGCGATCCTGCTCGGCGGCGGCCTGCCCGCACCGAACCTGCCCGGGCTGCCGAGCCTGCCCAGCCTGCCGGTCTCCACGCCGGTCCCGCTGCCCACCGGCTGACCGGCCCGCTCAGGGATCTCATATGTCTTCCGAGCTCGGGGTTTCCGGCCCGCCGGGCCGTCGTTAGGCACGGCGTCAGAACTCCCCCTGGTGGCTTCCGCTACGTGGCTCGCGCCGCCGCAAGTCGCCGAAGAAAGGAAGCACGATGAAGTCCCTGAAGGCTGCCGCTGTCGTCGCCGGTTCCGTGGCCCTCGCCGGCTTCGCCGCCCCCGCGTTCGCCTCGAACAACGCCGACCTGACGCCCACCAGCCTCAACGGCGCCGTGGACACGATCACCAAGAGCCCCCTGACCCTGGACCAGGCGATGCCGCTGAAGCACCAGTCGGACGCCCTCAACACCGAGAACAAGCGCTCCGTGCTCAACAAGGTGAAGAAGACGACCGGCGCGGTCAACCAGCACAACCCGCTGCTCGGCGGTCTGCCGCTGCAGGGCTGAGACCCGGGTGGGACGCGGTTCGAGGGACGCCGGGGCGGCGTCCCTCGTTCGTGTGGCCGCGCGGCCGGGTGTCCGCCGGACGGGTGAGTGACCGCCCTGTCGTCCCGCACCCCGTCGGTAGGGTCGCGCGGTGACCTCAACCCCAAGCGAAACCCGCCCCTTCCGCGTCGCCGACCTCGGCACGGTCGCCGTGCTGGCCTGGAGCGGAGAGGCTCCCGACGGCAGCGACATGCCCTACCTGCTGGCCTACTCCCTCGGTGACGCCGCGGGCGGTGCCCGGGCCACCTCGGCCGCCGTCGAGGCACTGCTGGAGAACAACGGACTGCCGGTCGGCGGCGACCTCGTCGACGGCACCGCCCGGCCCGGCCTGCCCGTCACCCTGCTGGTCGAGTCCGGTACGGCCGTCCTCAACCTGGCACCGCTCAACGCCCAGTGCGCGGTGCCCGATGAGTGGCTGGCCGCCGTCGGCGAACGCGGCTACGCCTACCTGGTGTTCACCACCAGGCCGTGGCCCGGCGGCGAGCCCGGCAAGCCCGTCGAGGCGGCCGCCCTCAAGGAGTTCGCGGGATCCGACGAGACCCTGACGGCCGCCGCGCACGTCGTGCTGCCCGCCCGCAGCCTGCGCGGCTGAAGCGACGAGCCGATGAGTGAACAGCCGACTAATGGTGCGCCCGGGCGAATTGTGAACTGATGCCGGTTTCCGGCTCGTTACCCGGTACGGACCCCGCTCGTCCCGCCTCCTGAAAGGGCCCGTACCCGACATGAAGCCGACCACCCGAGGAACCCTTGCCGCCGTCGTCACGGGCGTCGTGGCAGCCGTGGCCGCCGCCGCCACGCCCGCCGCCGCGTCCCCGACGGTGCCCGTCCCCGTGCCGCTGGACGGCGTCGAGAAGTCCCTCGGCGTGGAGGTGCCCAGAATCGGGATGGAGCTGCCGCTGCTGATCCCCGGCACCCCGCAGGGCCCGCGTTTCACCGAGGGCCGGCTGCTGCCGGACCGGACGCTGCCGCAGGTGCCGCTCAACGGCGGGCTGCCCGGCGTCGGCGTGCGGGTGCCGCTGCCGCACGTCCTCGGCGACGGCTACGACCACATCGGCATCGACACCCCTGCCTCCGGCCTGCGCGCCCTCACGCCCGGTCTGGCGCTGGTCGCCCCGCTCACCGCGCCCGACCCGCGCCACCTCGGCATGCCGGCCCCGCAGCTTCCCGACGCCGGGGTGCTCGCCCCGGCCCTGCGGACGGTCGTCGGCGGCGACCTGGGCGCCGGCCCCGGCCTGTGACCCGCCGCTGAACCGGCCGGGACGGCCGCTCGCGGGGCCGGCCGTGCGCCGGTTGGCGGCGCGGCGGTGACCGGGCGGCCCCTCGGACGGTTACCGGTACCGACAGCGATCGGTGAACCGTACGAGGAGTGGGCATGGTCGTCGGAGCAGGCGGTGTGGCGGTGGGCGCGGAACCGGGGGCGGGGCGGCCGGACAGAGCCGGGGCGGGCGGACCGACGCGGCGCGAGGTGACCCGGGGGCTGCTCGCCTCCGCGGCGGCCGTGGCGCTCGCCCCGCTGGTCGCCGCCTCCCGGCCGGTGCCACCGCTGGACGAGCCGGTCGGCGGTTCCTTCGACGAGACCTACCGGGGCCGCCGTATCCGGGGTGTCCTGGTGCCGGGGGCGGGCCGCGGGCACGACGAGGGCGAGTGGCAGGTCACCGTGGCGGGCCGCCCGCTGCACCTGATGCGGCGGGCCGACGGCACCTGGCTGAGCATGGTCGACCACTACAGCTCGTACCCGACCCCGCTGGCGGCGGCCCGGGCGGCCGTCGACGAGATCGGGCCCGGGCAGCGGCTGCGCGACCTGGCCCCGGGACCGATGGGCGGGGGGCACCGGCACATGGGGGGCGGCCATGGCGTACGTGCGTAAGGACGTCGGCAGGCTGACGTCCGGCGAGCGCAAACGGCTCGTGGACGCCTTCCTCGAGGTCAAACGGCGAGGCGAGTACGACGAGTTCGTGCGGACGCACATCGACCACTACACCGCCGACGGGGAACGGGGTCTGCGCACCGCCCACATGGCTCCCTCCTTCCTGCCCTGGCACCGCCGTTTCCTGCTGGAACTGGAGCGCGCCCTGCGCCGCGTGGACGGGTCGGTGACCGTGCCGTACTGGGACTGGACCAAGGACCGTACGGCGTCCTCCGTCCCGTGGACGAGGGACCTGCTCGGCGGGAACGGCCGGGCCCGGGACCAGCAGGTGATGACCGGGCCGTTCGCCTACTCGGCCGGGCACTGGACCATCAAGGAGGGCGTCACCGACGGCGAGTTCCTCGCCCGGGACCTGGGCCGGGCCCGCGCCCCGATCGCCCTGCCCACCAGGGCCCAGCTCGCCCGGGCGCTCGACGACCCGGTGTACGACGCCGCCCCCTGGGACTCGACCGTCGGCCGGGGCTTCCGCAACAAGCTGGAGGGCTGGGGGGCGGGCAGCGGCAGTTCGTCGTGGCGCAACCACAACCGGGTGCACCGCTGGGTGGGCGGGGCGATGCTCGGCGGCGCCTCCGTCAACGACCCGGTCTTCTGGTTCCACCACGCCTTCGTCGACCTGCAGTGGGAGCGCTGGCGGGCCCGGCACCGGGGACAGCGCTACGTGCCGGCCCGGCCGCCCGGCCGCGGCGACCCGCAGTACGGGCGGGTGGTCGCCCGCGGCGAGAGGCTGCCGCCGTGGAACGTCACGCCGGAGTCGCTGGAGGACGTGAGCCGGATCTACCGCTACGCCTGAGGCGGGCGGACACGGGAGGAGCCCCGGCACCCAGGGTGCCGGGGCTCCTTCGCGGGTGGTGGCTCAGTTGCCGTAGCCGCCGTTCTTGCCGTCCATGGTGCCACCGGCCTTCATGTGGCCCTCGTTGGCGCAGGTGGCGCCGAACGCCGGGTTCAGCAGACCGATCACGTCGATGGTGTCGCCGCACAGGTTCACCGGGATGTTGACCGGGACCTGGATGACGTTGCCGGACAGCACGCCGGGCGAGCCGACGGCCTCTCCGTTGGCACCCGCGTCGGCCAGCGCCAGGCCGGCCCCGCCGATCACCACAGCGCCGGTGCCCAGGGCGACGACGGCGGCCTTCGCGATGCGAGACATCACGTTCTCCTTCTTGTTGCTCGGGGAGTGCGGCGGCAGGACCAGCCGCCGCACTCCCCGTTCAACGCCACGACCTGCGGCTGGTCACGCCGATCGCCCGACGATCACTCCAAGGGCCCGAGTCGGGGCAGTCGCCGTACCGGGGAGCCCGCCGGGAAGGGCCGGGTGTTCCGCACCGCCGGGCCGCGCCACGTCATGTGGTTGGCGTAGGTGACACGGCGTCGGCGTACCGGGGAGGCGGTCAGACCCCCGTCAGCGTCGACCGGTACCAGCGTTCGGCGCGGCGGAAACAGCTCGCGAAGCCCGCGCCCGGCGGTTCGCCGAGGTCGGACCAGAGCGCGTCCGCCTCGAAGAAGTGATCCGTGGTCAGGATGTCGAGCGTCTCAGGCCGGACGCCCTTCGCCGTGAGGATCGCCTTGGCCCCCTCGACGGTGAGGTTGTCGCGCGGCCAGGCGATCCCGGCGCACTCGGCGACCGCCCGCAACGCGCTGTCCACGGTGACCGGAACGGGATGCGCCGCGTGGTAGACCCGCGAGGTCAGTGCCGCGTCCGGGGCGAGTGCCGTGGCCACCAGCAGCCGGGCCAGGTCCGGCGCGGTGATCACCGACGCCCGTGCCGGCCAGCCGGCCACCACGCCCGGCAGGGCGCGCAGCAGCCGCGCCAGGTTGGGCCCGACCCACAAGTCCCCCTCGCCGAACACCAGGTGGGGGCGGAGCACCACACCGCCGGCGGCGAGGACCGCGTCCTCGGCCGCCGCGCGGGTGCGGGAGGTGACGGAGCCCGGGTTGCGCGTGAGCTCCTCGGGACGGGAGCCGCGGAAGGTGCCGCGGCCGTAGACGGAGGCGGTGCTGAGCTGGACGATCCGGCGTACCCCCGCGCGCCGGGCCTCGGCGACCAGCGCCGCCGTCCCACGTGTGTTGACGGCCTCGTTGGCCGCCGCGCTGCCGCCGATCTGCGCGGCGCAGTGCAGCAGGACGTCGACCCCGTCGCAGACCCCGCGCAGCGAGCCGGGGTCGGTCAGGTCCGCGGACACGCTCCGCGCTCCGGAGCAGGCCCGGGGCACCGACCTGCGGTGGGTCATGAGCCTGAGGTCGGCGCGCCGGAGCCGCGCCTCGTGCGTCACGTGCGTGCCGATGAATCCGGACGCGCCGGTGATGAGGATGGTGGGCACGGAGACTCTCCCGGAGGCGGTCAGGGTCAGCGGACACGTGGCCGCAGGACGAGTTCGGCGGTGAAGACCGTCTCCTGCCGCTGGCTGCCGCGCACCCGTACCAGCAGGTCGCCCGCGCTGCCGTACGGCTCGGGGTCGGCCGTGATCCAGCAGGGCGCGTCGAGTTCGGCGTAGCGCAGGAACTCGCTGCGCATGCCGAGCAGGAGGGCGCCGGGCGCTCTGGTGCGGGCGTGCGCGGCCTGCCGGGCGGCCTCCAGGAGGAACATGCCGGGTATGTGGTCCACGGGGTGGTCGAAGTAGGTCGGGTGCGCGGTGTCGACGCGCAGTTCCCACCGGTCGCGGACGCCCGGCTCGGGCCGGCCGAGGACGACGTGCCGGGGTCCGGCGTGGCCGACGGCCGCCGGGTCGAGGGCCGGTGGCGGGGTGCGGCCGGTGGTGGGGCGTTCCCCGCGCATCCGCCGGTAGACGTCCGGGCTCATGCAGCGGAACGCGGCCGAGGCGGTGGCCCGGGCGCCGTTCTCGCGGACCACCGTGACGTCGTAACGCATCTCCCGCAGCCGGCCGGCCCGGCGGACGACGTCGCGGCAGACCGTGTGCATCTGGGCGTCGGTGGGGACCGTGTCCGCGACCAGCAGCTCAGGTTGAGTGGTCACGGACATGTCAGACATGAGGAACTGGTGGCCGAACGGCACGTCGAACTCGGCGTGGGCGAGCAGGGAGCCGATCTGGCGGACGGACTCGACCAGCAGCATGGGGTCCTGGTAGCCCCGGTCGGGTGCGAACAGGGCGTGGCAGCGCGGCCATTGGGCCCGGACGACGAAAACATCCGGTTCGGTCTGTTCCCAACTGGTGAGCAGGACTTCGGAGACCGCCGCGCGATGGACGTACTCACGCGGCACGGTGGTGGTGAGTCCGGGAAGGCGGGACTCCGGGGCGATGGCCCGGTTGGTGAGGTGCGGCATGTGCAGCGCTCCTGTCGATGTGACGGAAGGGGGCAACAACATGCCGTACGCCGGCTGTCACCCCCGTGGCCGACGTTCTAGCCACAAGATACAGACAAGTCGGTCCGGTTCTGCAAGGGGCAAATTGATTTCCCAGGCACGCCGGGAGGGTGGCGCCTGATGGATGTGACACCTTTTGGGCGGTCTGCGGCAAACGCACCCGCAGAGCATGTAGGTTTGTATGTTTTAAAGCGCAAACACGGTCCTGGGTTGGGCTCGTTTCCGGGGTCGCCTACTGGAGTCTCATCTATCACTTGTCCGGCAAATCGGAGAAACTGCAGCTCAAGGCGGAGGAGCCGAGGGGCGGGTGGGGAGTGCGGGTCGCTGGCCTGGGTAATTGACAATCAGACAAGTCTGTTTGGTATGGTCTGGTTGTGAACCCGCAGTCCAAGACGAAGTGACGTGGCTCAGGGGGAGCAGATGACCCGGCAGTACGCGAACCTCATGACGCCGTCACCGCGGCGTCACCGCTCGCACGCACCGGCCCTCCCGGCCGCTCCGGCGGTGCCGGCCGCCTCGGTCGGCCCGGTGGCCCCGTCGTACGGTGCGCCGCCGACGGGAGCCGTGAACGTCCTGGTCGTGGAGCACGACCAGCGGTCCGCCGACGCGCTGCTGCACGACCTGGTCCGGCACGGGTACGCCACTCGCAGCGCGGCCACCGGCGCACAGGCGCTGCGCGGGCACCGCGAGGCCGATCTGATCCTGCTCGACCTGGACCTGCCCGACCTGGACGGCCTGGAGGTGTGCCGGGGCATCCGGGCGGTCAGTGACCTGCCGATCATCGCCGTCACGGCGCGCGACTCGGAACTTGACTGCGTGCTGTGCCTGCAGGCGGGCTCGGACGACTACCTCGTCAAGCCGTACGGCTTCAGGGAGTTGCTGGCCCGGATGGAAGCGGTGCTGCGGCGGGCGAGGGTGCAGCCGGCGGCCCAGCCGGCCGGCGGTCGGGCCGTCGCCCACGGACCGCTGCGCATCGACCCCGGCGCCCGCACGGCCACCCTCGACGGCCGGCCGCTGGACCTGACGCGCAAGGAGTTCGACCTGCTTCACCTGCTGGCCTCGCAGCCTGGCATGGTGATCCCGCGCCGCCAGATCATGGCCCAGGTGTGGGACGACGCCTGGTCCCCGCGCGGCCGCACGGTCGACACCCACGTCGGCACCCTGCGCGGCAAACTCGGCTCCAGTTCCTGGATCGTCACCGTCCGCGGGGTCGGGTTCCGGATCGGACGTCCGTAGCGCTCGCGCGCATTGCCCGAGGTCATGCCCGGTTCCGTAGCCGGTCCGGTAATCGCTTTCCGACGACTCTCGACGCGGTACTGACCGTATGCCGTGGATGCGGCTTACGATACAGACAAGTCTGTTGAATTCAGTGGGAGAGCGTAAGGATCTGGCATGGCTCAGCAAGAACGCGGCAAGCGATCACGGCGGTCGATCCTGGAGGCGGCGGCCCAGGTCTTCGACGAGCGCGGCTACGACGCCGCCAGCACCAACGAGATTCTGGCCCGCACCGGACTCACCCGCGGTTCCCTCTATCACCACTTCCCCTCCAAGGAAGCCATCGCACTGGCGCTGGTGCAGGCCCACGCCGAGGCCCTGGAAGTGCCCGAACGGCCGATCAAACTGCAGTCGGTGATCGACCTGACCATGGAGTTCGCCCGGCGCCTGCAACACGACGCGGTGCTGCGCGCGAGCGTGCGGCTGACCATAGAGCAGACCTCGTTCGACTGCCCGCCGCGGAGCACCTACGAACAGTCCATGGAAGCCATTCTGACGCTGATGCAGGAGGCCGAGAAGGGGGGCGAGATCCTGCCCGG
This sequence comes from Streptomyces sp. NPDC001068, assembly GCF_042897315.1. Lineage (NCBI taxonomy): Bacteria > Bacillati > Actinomycetota > Actinomycetes > Kitasatosporales > Streptomycetaceae > Streptomyces > Streptomyces sp. NPDC001068. The sequence continues at coordinate 420,850 of NZ_JBIAYD010000006.1, forward strand.
GGTGGATGTGCACGAGGTCACCTCGCTCGTCGTCGGTTCCTTCACCGGGCTGCAGATCATGTCCCAGGCCTACACGGGCCGTGCCGACCTGCCCGAACGCACCGGCGTCTTCTGGAGATTCCTGCTGCCCGGCCTTGCCACGCCGGGACTGGTCGGCCGGCTGCGCACGACGCCGCCGCCGGACTGACCGGCGCCGCCGACCGGCTTCCGGTCCGTCCGCCGCGTGCGGGGCGGACCGGCGCGGGGTCAGATCCGCCGTTCCCCTCCGCGGCGGGGGCGGCCGTGGTCGAACAGCGGACGCAGCAGCCCCCACAGCCGCCTGCTGATGTCGCCGTCCCACCAGCTCGGGTCGGTGTGCCCCAGGGACTCGATGCCCGCTGCCATCACCATGGCCAGGTCCGCCAGGTCCTCGGCCGCTTCCTCGGCCTCCTTCTGCGCCTCCGTGACCCGTTCGTGGACGGCGGTCAGCAGGTCGTCGCGCAGCCGGGGCGGTCCGGACGAACCGTCCGCGGCCAGTTGCATGCCCGCCCGGACGACCTTCTCGGTGCGCAGGGCCTCGCCGAGTGCGAGCAGGAAGCGTTCCGGCGCGTCCGCCGCCGGACCCGCGAACGCCTCCTCGGTCAGCGCCTCGACGCGCTGCCGGGCCTCCTCGTACACGGCGGCAGTCAGGGCCGTGGTGGAGGAGAAGTGGTGGTAGAGCGCCCCCCTGCTGACGCCGGCGCGGCGGCAGATGTTGACCAGTCCCGCATCGGTCAGCCGGCCGTCCGCGATCAGTTCGGCGGTGGCATGGAGGAGAGCCCGACGGGTCTGCTCGGATCGCGCCTGCATCAGGTCGCACCTGCCTTCCCTGCCAACAGTGTGCCTGTTGCGCGCAATGCCTGTGGACGCCGGCGTCCATGGTGGCATGAATCATACAACCATGCCTGTTTACTGAGAGAGTCCCCGTAGAGGAATGTCTCCTCGCATTTTCCGGTCAGGTCTGAATCCCCAGGTGGTGGCAGTGGCTGTCCGGAAACAGGTGTGGTGGATGAAGGTCCAGGGTCAACCTCTAAGCAGACAGGTCTGTTTGTTATGATGGCTTGCATCCGGCCACTTGACACGGGTTTGACACTCCGCTGACAGAACTGCGCAGGATTGTGGGAACCCTGAACCGTCGTGCGTTGAAGCGGTCGGCGACCCCCGTGAGACTGGATGCAGTTCCGCATGGCATAGGCCTAGGAAACGGGGGATCATCATGGAAGGTTTTCAGCAACTCACCGACAGTCACCGCAGCCGCGACTGCCGACGGCTCTGCGGCCGGATCTGTGTCCGCTGTCTGGACCGGATGGACCGAGGGCTGCGCGCCCTGCTCGGCCTGTACCGGGAGAGCGACGAGGCGCTGGCGCCCGGGGCTCCGGTACTGCGGGAGCGGGTGAGCGGCAGTCGCGCGACCGTCGGCATCGTGCTCGATGAACGGGCCCTGGCGCTGCGTACCCGGACGGCCGAGGTGATGGCGCTGTGGGCGCGGCTCGTCGTCGACGAGCGCACCGGCGACCGTCCCGCCGGCCGCGGGATGGGCGCGCTGGTGCGGTTCCTGCGCCAGCAACTGCACTGGCTCGCCGGGCATCAGGCGGGTCCGGACTTCGACGAGGAACTCGCCGAACTGCTCGGCGACCTCAGAGGGCTGCTCGGCATGGGTCCGGTGAGCCGGTTCGAACTCGGCCCGTGCACCCGGCCGGAGTGTGCCGGCACGCTCTACGGCGTACTGCCGGCGGACGGTGGCGGCGGTGTGCCGACTCATGTCACCTGCGACGACGGTCATGCTCTTCCCCCACGCCAGTGGCTGCTGGTCGCCGACCGGATGCGGGAGGCGGCCTGATGCGGGCGGTGGTGCATGCAGGGGGCGGAGGGAACGCGCGGAACGGGAGGGGGCGAAAGCCGTGATCGAGCCCGCGCCCACGCCGCGCACGGTGCCGACCGAGCTGGCGGCCCTGGCCATGGGGGTCACCCCGGCGACCATCCGCAAATGGGCCAGCCGCGGAAAGATCACCCGGCACGGGGGCCCACGGCGGGCCGAGTACGACCTCGACGAATTGTTCGCGCTGGCCCGGCAGGGCGAGCGCGCATAGGAGAAGCGAATCCGTACAGCCGGCTGACAGCTGCCGGTATCTCAGGACCAGCACCCCACAATGAACCGGATCCGTGCGGGGATCCGGTCCGAAGCAGCCCCCGCGGCCCATCCCCCCCGCCGCGGGGGCTGCTTCGCGTATTCGCATTCAACTTCCCTATATACGAGCTGAGTTGACGCATCGGAGTCGAAGGTGTCACACTCTTTTCGGCGCCTCCATGCCCTGACGGCGGTGGCGCCCCGGCCGGACTCCTTCTGCCGAGTCCGCAGCATCCTTCTCGAAATCCGCGTCCCGCTCGGGGCGCGGATTTTTGTTTCTCTCCCATTCCCTACGTGAGGAAGTGTGGGCGATGCCTGTTTCCACCTGGACACCCGTCGGTCAATGGACGGGGACGGTCACGCACGACGGCGAGGCGGACCGGTACACCGTCGCCTTCGCACCGGACGGTTCGCTCTCGGTCACCACGCAGAAGAGCACCGGCACCGGCTCCTGGGCCGTCACCGCCGACGGCCTGCTGGAGTTCTCCCTGCGCGAGGACTTCAACCTCGACGTCACCCAGATCAGCCCCAACGGCCACCGGGCCGCGTACATCCAGATCGACATCACCGCGCGGCACGACGGCGACGCGCTCACCGGCGAGGGCAAGGCCGTCGTACACGGCCCGGACGACGTCGTGATCTACGCGACGGACGCCCGGACCGAAGCGCGCCGGGTGTCATGACGGCCGAGGTCGCCCGACTCACCGACGTGCTGAGCCTGCGGGACCTGGCCGGGCGCTATCTGGCCGGCCTCGACGAGGGCGGCTTCGACGAGACCTGGGCGAGGTCCCTGTTCACCGAGGACATCGAGATGACGTTCCCGGTGGGCAGCCACCGGGGCTTCGCCGGGGTGTGCGGCTTCACCACCGAGATCATGGCGCGCTGGGGCCGTACCCACCACCACGGCTCCGAGAGCCAGGTCGACCTCGACGGCGACCGGGCCCAGGTCACCTGGAGCCTGATCGCCTCCCACGTGCACCACGGCTCACCGCTGCCCCCGGACCCCACCCAGTACTTCCAATTGGGCGGGCGCTTCACCGCCACGGCCCGGCGTACCCCGGAGGGCTGGCGCTTCGATCGGCTGCGGCTGCGGATCGTGTGGACGACCGGAGCCGTACCCAAGGGCGTGACCCAGGTCGACAGGCAGACGCTCGACACCCGGGGCAACACGACAGCACCTTCAGCAGCAGAGGAGAACGCACCCATGCCCACCACGCTCACCGCGGACCAGCAGAAGGAACTGATCGAGAAGGTCTTCCACGAGGGACTGGACCTCGGCGACCTCTCGGCCGCCGACCGCTATCTCACCGCGGACTTCCGCAACCACGGCAGCCACGACGACTCCATGCGCGGCCCGGAGGCGTTCAAGCACACCATCAGGATCCAGCAGTCCGCGTTCAGCGACATCAAATACGAGATCCTCGACTTCATCTCGATGGGTGACAAGGCCGCCATCCGCTGGGTCATGCACGGCAAGCACACCGGCCCGTTCATCGGCATCAAGCCGACCGGCCTGCAGGTCCAGCACCAGGCGATCATCTGGTTCCGCTTCGAGGGCGACCGGATCGCCGAGCGCTGGGGCATCGTCGACAACTTCTCCCTGCAGAAGTTCCTCCAGTCCGGCGGCAAGCCGGCCGGCCCGCTCACCCCGGCGGGCGGCCCCGGCGCGGCCAAGCCCGCGGCCTGAACACCGTCCGGCCGGCCGGCCCCCTCCGCGGTCTGCGGCAGGGGCCGGACGGCCGGCGGCCGGGGCGTACGCCGACGGAGCCGACGGAACCGATGGAACCGATGGAGCAAGGGACACAGGCATGCCGATCGACAGGAAAGTCGCCCGCTTCAACCGGCGGTTCGCCAACCACTTCGTGGGGCCGCTGTTCAGCCGGCTGCCCGGGTTCGGAAAGGTCCACCACCGCGGACGCAAGTCGGGGCGCGAGTTCGCCACGCCGGTGAAGCTGTTCCGGCGCGGCGCGGACGTCATCATCACACTGCCGTACGGACCCGGTTCCGACTGGGTCAAGAACGTGCTGGCGGCGGGCGGGTGCGAGATCACCACCCGGGGCCGCCGTATCCGGCTCACCAGTCCCGTGGTCTTCAGCGACGACGGGACGACGCGGATGCCCGCCCTGACCCGGCGGATCCTCGCCCGGGTCGAGGCCACGGAGTTCCTCGCGCTGACGCCGGTCCAGGCGTCGACGCCGGTGAGCCGGACATGAGCGCGGTCGGTCGGGTGACCCGGCCGCTTCGGGTGGGGCTGCTGGTCGGCTCCGCCCGCGACGGCCGGCTCGCCCCGGACGTCGCGGGCTGGTTCGCGCGCGTGGCCGCCCGCCGGGACGACCTCGTCCTGGACGTCGTCGACGTGGCCGAGCATCTGCTGCCCGTCGGCCTCGACGCCGACGATCCCCGCACGGTGGCACTGCGACCGAGGCTCGCGGGGGCAGAGGCCTACGTCATCGTCGTCCCCGAGTACAACCGCAGCGTCCCGGGTCCCCTCAAGACCCTCATCGACAGCTTTCAGTCGGAGTGGGAGGCCAAGCCGGTCGGCTTCGTCGGCTACGGGCTCGGCATGGCCGGCGGGGTGCGCGCGATCGAGCATCTGCGGCAGATCTTCGCCGAGTTCCACTGCGTGGGGATGAAGGACATCGTGACGTTCCCTCGGGTGCTGGAGCACTACGGCGCCGACGGCACGTTCCCGGCCGAGCCCGAGGGTGCGGAGACGGCGGCCAAGCTGATGCTCGATCAGCTCACGTGGTGGGCGACGGCCCTGCGCGAGGCCAAGGCCCTCCGCCCGTACGGCACGTGAGACGCCCCGGCCGCACGCCTCGCCAGGGGCGCCGTACCTGACCCCTCGTTCACCAGGAGACCCTGATGGCTGCCGCCGTCCCCGATCCCCTCACCCCTCTCCTCGTCGCCGTGCCCGTCGTGATCCTCTCCTGCCGGGCCGGTGCCCAGTTGCTCAAACGGCTCGGGCAACCGCCTGTGGTCGGTGAGATCCTCGTCGGCATCCTGCTCGGCCCCTCACTGCTGGGCTGGCTCTGGCCCGACGCGCAGACCTGGCTCTTCCCCCCATCGGCCCTGCCCTACATCGGCGTGCTCGGCAACATCGGCCTGCTCGCCTTCATGTTCCTCGTCGGGCTGGAACTGGACCTCACGTCACTGCGCGGAAACAGCAGAACCGCCGTGGCCGTCTCCCAGGCCGGCATCGTCCTGCCACTGGTGCTGGGCACTGTGCTGGCGCTCGGCATGTACGGCGACTTCGCCCCCGCCGGCACCAAGAAGCTGCCGTTCGTGCTGTTCATCGCGGTCTCGATGAGCATCACCGCCTTCCCTGTGCTGGCCCGGATCCTGACCGACCGTGGCCTGTACCGGACCGGGGTGGGCTCGCTCGCCATGGCCAGCGCGGCGGTGGACGACGTGAGCGCCTGGTGTCTGCTGGCCGCCGTGGTGGCGGTGACCAAGAGCAACTCTCCGATGGAGGCCGTCGTCACGGCCGGATACGCGCTCGCCTTCGCGGCGGCCATGTTCCTCGTCGTACGACCGCTGCTGGCCAGGTGGGCCGCGCGTGCCGAGCGGCGGTACCCCGACGGCGTCGTGATGGTCGTGCTGTTCAGTGGGCTGTGCCTGGCTGCTTACGCCACCGACCGGATCGGGGTGCACGCGCTGTTCGGCGCGTTCCTGTTCGGCGTGGTCGCCCCGCGCGGCAGCCGGCGGATCGAGGCCGGCGCGGTCCGGATGCGCACGTTCGCGGTGCCGGTGCTGCTGCCGCTGTTCTTCGTCAGTACCGGTCTGAGGACCGATGTGGGCCTGCTGGGCAGTAGCGGCACCCACTGGCTGTGGGCGGCCGCCGTGCTGGCCGTCGCCGTGGTGGGGAAGTGGGGCGGCGGCACGCTCGCGGCCCGTTTCTCCGGCCGCGGCTGGCGAGACGCCATGTCGCTCGGCGCGCTGATGAACTGCCGGGGCCTGACCGAGCTGGTCGTGCTGAACATCGGGCTGGGCCTGGGCGTCATCGGCCCCGAGCTGTTCACCGTTCTCGTGCTGATGGCCCTGGTCACCACGGCCATGACCACTCCCGCGCTGACCCGGTTCCGCAAGGGAATCGACGAGGACCTCGCGTCGGGCACGGCCGCGACCGGCCAGGAGGAGCCCGCCCTGCAGTCCGCGAGAACACACTGACCCGCGTCCTCGACCGGTTCGACGAACCCCCACGTCCGGGCACACATAGCTAGTTCGAGTCCTGATGGTTGGTAGATTGCTGATTGGGGACTTGATGGATAAGTGCCTTGACGATACTTTGAGGGTGAGCTCCACACCTCCACCCGACCGTGAAGCACCCTGAGACAACGGAGACCTCTCGTGTCGCTGCAAGACCGCACTCAGGCCGTCCCCGAGGCCGCGGCTCCGCCACGGCAGGACGCCAGGCTGGGCCTCGCTCTGCTGGTCATCGCCACGGCCCAGCTCATGCTCGTTCTCGACAACACGATCGTCGCCGTGGCGCTGCCGAGCATGCAGAACGCACTGGGCCTGAGCGAGTCCGGCCTCGGCTGGATCGTCACCGCCTACGCGCTCGCCTTCGGCGGTCTGCTGCTGGCGGGCGGGCGCGCCGGTGACCTCTTCGGCCGCCGGCGCGTGTTCCGCACCGGCCTGATCCTGTTCACCGCCGCCTCGCTGCTCGGCGGCCTCGCCCAGAGCGGGGCCCTGCTGATCGCGGCCCGCGTGATCCAGGGGGCGGGCGCCGCCATCGCCGCCCCCACCGCCCTGTCCCTGCTGGCCACCACGTTCCCGGCCGGTCCCGCCCGCAACAAGGCGCTCGGTGTGTACGGAGCGATGGGCGGCCTCGGTTCGGTCGTGGGCCTGTTGCTCGGCGGTGCGCTCACCGAGTACCTCAGCTGGCGCTGGGTGATGTTCGTGAACATCCCGATCGCGCTCGCCGTCCTGCTCGGCACCAAGGTTCTCGTGGGCGGCGAGCGTGAACGCGGCAAGGTCGACGTGCCCGGCGCCCTCACCGCGACCCTCGGCTTCGGCTCGCTCGTCTACGCCATCAACCGCGCCGGTGACAAGGGTCTCGGCGACACCGTCACGCTGGCCGGGCTGGGCGCGGCGCTCGTGCTGATCGGCGGCTTCGTCGCCATCCAGCGCGGCAGCGGCTCGCCGATGATCCCGAGCGGTCTGCTGGCCGACAGGAGCCGTGTGGGCGCCAACCTCGTCATGTTCCTGGTCGGGGCCGGCATGCTCGCCACCTTCTACTTCCTGACGCTCTACATGCAGGTCGTCAAGGGGTACGCGCCGATGGTCACGGGCGTCGCCTACCTGCCCTTCGCGCTCGGCATGGGCATCGCCGGTGGGGTCGGCCCGCAGCTGCTCGCCAGACTGCCCGAGCGCAACGTGATCGCGCTCGGCCTGGTCGTCGGCATCGCGGCCATGGTCTGGTTCAGCTTCGTGGCGCCCGGCCAGAACCCGTGGGCCGCCCTGCTGCCGGCCCAGCTGGTCGCCGGTCTCGGACTGGGCATGGTCTTCGTGGCCGTCACCATCGTCAGCGTCCGCGGCGTCGCGCCGCAGGCCACCGGTGCGGCCTCCGGCCTGGTCAACACCGCACAGCAGATCGGCGGTGCCGTCGGCCTGGCCGGGCTGGCGGCGGCGGCCACGGCTGTCACCGACCACGAGCTGCCCGGCAGCATGCCGCACGCGCTGACCACCGGTTACTCCTTCGGTTTCCTCCTCGGCGGCGGCCTGTACCTGCTGGCCCTGATCACAGCCCTGGTCACCTTGCCGGGGGCGACCCCGCAACCCCTCCAGGACGGCGAGCGCACCCCCGCCACCCGGTGAGACCCGACGCGCGGCCCCGCGTCCGACCGACCGGGCACGGGGCCGCCGGCCGCCTCCCGACCCGGGCGACGGCCGGGTGCGCGAGCGGTCCCCGCTCCGTGGGAGCGGACTTCGGCGGCGGGGCGGCGGACGTACGAGGGTATGCGCCGCTGCATATACTCGAGCAGGAGGTGCTGTCGTGCGGCGTGAAAGTGGCGAAGGAGGAGGTCCGGTGAGCCGGACCGAGGAGACCGCCGAAGTCCCCGGTGTCCTTCCGGAAGAGCTGACCGGCTTCATCGGTTACCTGCTGCGCCGGGTGTACGCACAGTTCTCCGCGAACGGGAACGGCGGCGACAGCGACTCGCGCGACTTCCTGGTCCTGGACGCGCTCACCGGCCGGGACTGGGAATCCCAGCTCGACCTCGCGGAACGGCTCGGCATCAACCGCACCATCATGGTGGCGGTGATCGACCGTCTGGAGGCCCGCGGGGAGGTCCAGCGCACCCGCAACCCGGACAACCGGCGCCAGTACGTCCTGTCCCTGACCGGCCTGGGGCGGGAGGGCGTGGAGGCCAGGCGCCGGGCGGTCGCCGAGCGGGGCGCACGGCTGACCTCGGTACTGACCCCCGACGAGGCCGCGCGGCTCGACAAGCTGCTGGCCCGGCTGCTGCCCGAGTCGGCGCAACCCCTGGTGCAGGGCACCGAGTACCTGGTGGCCCAGGCCCACCACCGGCTGCGCAAGCACGGCGACGACAAGCTGGCAGGGACCGGACTGCGCGTGCGTCACTACGGCCCGCTGTCCGCCCTGGACGTGTTCGGGCCGATCGCGCAGCAGCAGCTCGCCGACATGCTCGCCATCACCGGCCCGGCCGCCTCCCAACTGGTGGACGAACTGGTGAAGTCGGGCCTGGTGAGCCGCGGCCGCGACCCGCACGACCGGCGCCGCTACGCGCTCGAGGTGACCGAACGCGGCCGCGAGAGCCTGGTGGTCGTCGCCGGCGCCGTGGCCGGCCTCGCCGCGGACGTCGCCGACATGCTCGGGCCGGGTGGCGAAGACGAATTGCGGGCGCTGCTACTGAAACTCCTGGCCCCGACGCATTCCGGCCCCGCATTCTCCGAGAACGCCAAGTCGTCTGTTTCTGCCAGGGGTTGACCCTCTGTCCAAGGAATGTCACGCTTGATTCCGCGGCTGGACCGTGCCGCTTTCCAGGCTCTTCGCATGTGCGAGGGGCCTTTTTTCATGCCGCTATCCCGGCGTGCACCACGCTTCGACGCCCTCGACGAAGGAGACAGCTCATGGTCGCGAAAAAGACCGACGGCTCGCCGGAAACGGCGCGCGTACCCGAGGACATGACCTTCGACGTCGTCATCCTCGGATCGGGACTGGCAGGTTCCGTGACCGGCGCGATCCTGGCCAGGCACGGCGCCAAGGTGCTGCTGGTCGACGCGGCCGCGCACCCGCGCTTCGCCATCGGTGAGTCCATGACCCCGCAGCTCGTGGAATGGATCCACATCCTTGCCGAGCGCCACGACATTCCCGAGCTCAAGAGCCTGGCCAGTGTCGAGGCCTCCACCCGCGACATCGGTCCCACCTTCGGTACGAAGGCTCACTTCGGGTTCATGAAGCACGAGGTCGGCAAGGAGCCCGATCCGCGTGAGGCCACCCAGCTCGCGCTGCCGAAGATCTTCCACCAGAACAGCCACATGTTCCGTCAGGACAGCGACGCCTTCATGTTTCACGTGGCGATCAAGTACGGCTGCACGCCCCGGCAGAACTGGCGCGCCAACGAGGTCGAGTTCGACGACGACGGTGTGACCGTGGTCGGCAGGAGCGCCGCCCCGGGCGCGCAGCCCGAGCGGTACCGGGCGAAGTACCTGGTGGACGCCTCCGGCTTCCGCTCCCCGCTGGCCGACAAGTTCGATCTGCGGGACAAGCCGGCCCGGTTCAAGCACCACTCCCGGTCCATGTTCACCCACTACGTCGGCATCAAGCGGTTCGACGACGTCAGCGGGCACCCGCAGGACCTGCGCCCGCCGGCCGACTGGCACACCGGGACGATGCACCACCTCATCGAGCGCGGCTGGTTCTGGATCATCCCGTTCGACAACCACGAGAAGTCCCGCAACCCGCTGTGCAGCGTCGGCCTCACGATGGACGAGCGCACCTATCCCAAGCCCGACGACCTCACACCCGAGCAGGAGTTCCAGCTCTTCCTGGACCGGTATCCGGCGGTCAAGCGGCAGTTCGACGGCGCCACCCGGGTGCGTGAGTGGATCTCCACCGACCGGCTCCAGTACTCGTCGAAGCAGACCATCGGCGACCGCTGGTGCCTGATGTCGCATGCGGCCGGCTTCCTCGACCCGCTGTTCTCCCGTGGCCTGTCGAACACCATGGAGGTGGTCGACGCGCTGACCTCGCGGCTGGTGTCCGCCCTCGAGGACGGCGACTTCTCCGCGGAGCGCTTCGAGTACGTCGAGAGGGTGGAGCAGGGGCTGCTCCAGTACAACGACGACCTGGTCAACAGTTCCTTCATCGCCTTCTCGCACTTCCGGCTGTGGAACGCGGTCTTCCGGGTCTGGGGTTCCTTCATCACCCCGGGCACCATGCGGCTGACGCGGGCCCGGCTGCGGCACTTCCGCGACCACGACGAGCGGCACTTCGACGAGCTGGAGAACGTCGCCCACCCGGGCCTGTGGTGGCCGCAGAGCGACTCGTTCAAGAGGCTGCTGGAGGCCACCGCGGAGACCTGCGAGAAGTACGAGGCCGGCGCGCTGACCGGCGACGAGGCCGCCGACATCGTCTTCGGGCTGCTCCAGGAGTCGCCCGTCGTCAACCCGGTCTTCGGCTGGAAGGACGAGAAGCGGCGCTTCATCTACCCCTCGACGCTGACGATGGCCCGCTTCCTGTACTGGGCCTCGGTCCAGGCCCCGGCCGAGATGAACAGCGTCGGCCGCGACTTCCTGCTCGGGATCGTCAAGGCCGGGGTGAAGGTCCGCAAGCTCCTCTGACCCGCGCGACGCTCTGGCACGCGGCCGCGGACCGTCCCGTCGCCGACCGCGCCCGTGCGTCCTCCACGGGCGCGGCGGGCGGGGGACGGCCCCGCGGTTCCCGGGAGACGTCGCCGTGGAGGACCGCACGTCCGCGGTCCGCCCCGTGGGCCGGGCTCGTGCCCGCGGGCTCCCGTTGTCGTTCTACGGAGGTAGCAGGTGAAAGGCGTCATTCTGGCCGGCGGAAGTGGGACGCGCCTGCATCCCATTACTCTCGGGGTTTCCAAGCAGTTGCTTCCCGTCTATGACAAGCCCATGATCTATTACCCCCTCTCGGTGCTGATGCTGGGCGGGATCACAGACATCCTGCTGATTTCGGCGCCCGACGATCTGCCGGGATTCAAGAGGCTGTTGGGGGACGGATCCGATCTCGGTCTGCGCCTGACGTACGCGGAGCAGGACGAACCGCGCGGGCTCGCGGATGCGTTCGTGATCGGCGCGGACCACATCGGTGCGGACGACGTGGCCCTCATCCTCGGGGACAACATCTTCTACGGGCCGGGTTTCGGCGGCCTGCTCAAGGCCAGGGTGCGGCAGCACGGGCAGGGTTGTGTCCTCTTCGGCTACCCGGTGCGTGACCCCCATCGATACGGAGTGGGGGAGGTTGACGCCTCCGGGCGGCTGGTGTCGATCGAGGAGAAGCCTGAGCGGCCGAAGTCCAATCTCGCGATCACCGGGCTGTACCTGTACGACAACGACGTCGTGGACATCGCCAAGAATCTGCATCCGTCCGCCCGTGGTGAACTGGAGATCACCGACGTCAACAACGAGTACCTGCGGCGCGGCACGGCCGAGTTCGTCTCCTTGGGGCGGGGCTTCGCCTGGCTGGACACCGGAACGCACGACTCGCTCATCGAGGCTTCGCAGTACGTGCAGATCCTGGAGCGGCGCCAGGGGGTGAGGATCGCTTGCGTGGAGGAGATCGCCTGGCGCCAGGGATTCATCGACCGGGAGAGCTGCCGCCGGCTGGGAAGCCGGCTCGCGAAAACCCCCTACGGTCAGTACGTGATGGACATCGCGGACGCGAGCTGAACATGCGCACAGTGTCGATCGGGGCGCTCAAAAGCCGCTCAGAAATCAGTCGTTGACGATCCCGGCCGATATGTGTCACGCTAGCCGAGGCGGATTCGTGCTGCCCTGAAACAGGATGCTGGACTTCTTCTTCCCTTCCTGTCCCCCTTCCCCCTTTTTTCCTTTTCTCCTTTCCTCGCATTTCCCGCTGCTGAACTCCGGTCGGGATTGCGTCGTCCTCGCGTGCGCCCAAGGTGCGGGCTCTGCCCGCGCCTTGGGCGCACCGTGCTGCCCGGGCCTGGCGCCCAGGGGATCTGGATCCGGTCGGCGACAGCCCGGAACCGGCCAAGAAGAGCCGGCCTCCGGCCCGGCGGAGCACGCCGAAAGCTCATCCGACCTGCGCTTCCATCGTCCGATGGGGGATTGATGGTTGGGAGCCTGCTAGTTAAGTACATTGATAGATGAATGCGTTGACGATACTCTCGTGGTCTGGCAACGCGCACCGAGGGAGACAGTGATGAGCCAGGAGTTCAAGAACCACGACATGACGATGATGTTCACGATCCACGCCGCCCTGCGGCGCGAGGTGGAGCGGATCGCCCGGATCACGGCCCGGGTCGACGAGGACCCCCGTCATGTGCTGAGCACCGCGGTCGGCTGGGAGCTGTTCAAGAAGTTCCTGACGATCCACCACACGGCCGAGGACGTCACCGTGTGGCCGGTGATGCAGAAGGCGCTGGCCGACAAGCCCGACGAGCTCGCCCTGCTGGCGGACATGGAGGCGGAGCACGCCGTCATCGACCCGCTGCTCGCGGACATCGACGCGGCCCTCGCCGACCGGGACTCCGGCCTGGAGCGTCTGGGCGGCCTGGCCGACGCACTGCACACGCACCTCAACACCCACCTCGACCACGAGGAGGGCGACGCGCTCAAGCTCATGGACATCACCATGAGCAAGGAGGAATGGGCGGTGTTCGCCGTCGCGGGGCGCGATGCCATCGGCGACGACGCCCGCCGCTACCTGCCCTGGCTGCTCGACGGCATGCCCGCCGACCAGCTGGCCGCATTCGTCTCCAACATGCCCGACGCTCTCCGTATCCCCTACGAGAACGACTGGCGCGCCGCCTACGAGGAGCTGGACATCTGGCACGCCAGGTCCCGCTCCGCCAATCGCTGACGTGGCCCCACGCGCCGCCGTGAGCCGTGCTGATCCCGCCCGTCGAGGGCCGGAGCGGCGCCCGGCCGGCGGCGCGACGCGCCGGGAGCGATACGGCGGTTCGTCCCCGGGCCCATCACTCACGTACGGATGAAAAGGAACTGCTATGCGTGTTCTGATCGCGGTCGCGCCATTGACGGCCCATCTGTACCCCAGCGTTCCGCTGGCGTGGGCGCTGCAGAGTGCCGGGCACGAGGTCCGGCTGGCCAGCGGCACGGAGCTGGCCGGACAGATCTCCGCGGCCGGCCTCACCGCGGTTCGGCTCGGCGGAGACCCGGCTTCGCCGATGCCGCACATCTCCGAGGCGGAGCTGGACCGGTTCAGCGAAGCGCTCGGGTTCGAGCCCGGCTCCGACCACGGCCGGCTCTGGCAGGCGATCCGCTATTACCTGGTGGCGAACGTCGCGCGCTACTACCCGGACGCCGAGGGGCAGCAGCCGCTCGCGGACAACCTGGTCGAGTTCGCCCGTGAGTGGCGGCCGGACCTGGTGATCTGGGACGTGGCCAACCCCGTGGGCTCGGTCGCGGCGCGGGAGTGCGGGGCCGCGTCCGCCCGGCTGCTGTGGGGCCCCGACTACTTCGGCTGGATCCACGGGCGGCTGACCGAACGTGCCGCACAGGCGAACCCGCTGGCCGAGACCCTGGCACCGGTCTTCGGGCGGTACGGCCACGACTACTCACAGGACATGGTCCTGGGCGACTTCACCATCGACCCGCTTCCCACCCACACGCAACTGCCCCGCTCGCCGGGGCAGCGCGTCGTCCCCATGCGCTTCGTGCCGTACACCGGGGCGGTCCCGGTGCCGGAGTGGCTGCTGCGGGCGCCGTCGCGGCCCCGGGTGTGCCTGTCGCTCGGCGTGACCAAGCGCAAGGTCACCGCCGGCCGGGACGAGCGGCTCGCGGCCGTGTTCGAGGCGGTGGCCGGAATGGACGTGGAGGTGGTGGCCACGGTCAACGCCGATCAGCTGGGCGAGGACCAGAAGGTGCCCGACAACGTGCGGCTGGTCGACTACCTCCCACTCACCCAGGTGACACCGACCTGCTCGGCGATCATTCACCATGGCGGCTTCGGTACGTTCTTCGCCGCGGCCGAGCACCGGGTGCCCCACATGATCATCACGGAGGAGCTCGGTACCGGGCTGTCCAGCAGTCGCTACCTGGAGGCCCGGGGCGCGGGCGTGTCCCTGCACACCGATGATCTGACCGCCGCGCAGGTGGCCCGTGAGCTGTCCGGGCTGTTGACCGAGCCGTCGTTCCAGCAGGGTGCCGCAGCCGTGTACGCGGACATGGCCGCCGCTCCCAGCCCCGCCGAGATCGTTCCGATCCTGGAGCGGATGGCCGCGCGGCACCGGACGGGGGACTGACCGGCGATGGACGTGGACGAGACCCGGATACCCGGCGCGTTCGTCTTCACGCCGAGGCAGATCCACGACGAACGGGGCGCGTTCGCCGAAGTGCTCCGCTGCGACCGGGTCGAGGAGGCCACCGGACGTCCGTTCCGGCCCGCGCAGATCAACTCCTCGGTGTCCCGGCGGAACACCCTCCGCGGTGTCCACTCCGTGATCACGCCGCCGGGACAGGCGAAGTACGTCACCTGCGTGCGCGGAGCGGTCCGCGACATCATCGTCGACCTGCGGGTGGGCTCGCCCGCCTTCGGTGTGCACCACGTGGTCGACCTGGACCCCGAAGCCGGCCGGTGCCTGTACGTACCGGAGGGGGTCGGGCACGGGTTCCTGGCGCTCACCGACGACTCCTGTGTCTGCTACGCGGTCTCCACGCAGTACGTACCGGGGACCCAGATCGAGATCGACCCCTTCGATCCGGAACTCGCGCTCCCGTGGGGGCACACCGAGCCGCCGGTGATGTCGGCGAAGGACGCGCAGGCACAGGGAGTTCGTGCGGCGCTCGACGCGGGGCTGCTGGCGAACTGGCGGGATGTCACGGCGGCGATTCCCGCCGGCCGGCAATGACACGGAGGTCCGGCGCACGGCTGCGCCGGG
Source organism: Streptomyces sp. NPDC001068 (assembly GCF_042897315.1). Taxonomy (NCBI): domain Bacteria; kingdom Bacillati; phylum Actinomycetota; class Actinomycetes; order Kitasatosporales; family Streptomycetaceae; genus Streptomyces; species Streptomyces sp. NPDC001068. The sequence continues at coordinate 436,069 of NZ_JBIAYD010000006.1, forward strand.
TGGGGTCCGCAAGCTCCTGACTGACCGTCAACTGCGTTGACCTTAAGTGCAGTTGAGGTTCTACGGTTCCGTCATTGAGCGTCGTCAACGACAAGGCAAGGAGATTCGCGTTGAGTACCGACATCGGTCCGGCGGCAGTACCGCGGGCGACCCGAAAGGAATGGCTGGGGCTGCTGGTCCTCGGGCTCCCCACCATGCTCATGGCCATGGACCTGACCGTCCTGCACCTGGCCCTGCCCGCACTCACCGAGGATCTGCGGCCCAGCAACACCGAGTTGCTGTGGATCGTGGACATCTACGGCTTCCTCACCGCCGGTCTCCTGATCACCATGGGCTCGATCGGGGACAGAATCGGCCGTCGGCGGCTGCTGCTGATCGGCGCGGCCGTGTTCGGGGTGGCGTCGGTGCTCTCCGGATTCGCGGTCAACCCGGCGATGCTCATCGCCTCCCGGGCGCTCCTGGGCATCGCGGGCTCCACGCTGATGCCCTCCACCCTCTCCCTGATCCGGGTCATGTTCCAGGATCCCAAGCAGCAGGGTGCCGCGATCGGGGCCTGGACCGGTTTCTTCGGCCTCGGCACGGTGATCGGCCCGCTGGTCGGCGGCACGTTCCTCCAGCTGTTCTGGTGGGGATCGGTCTTCCTGATCGGCGTCCCCGTCATGCTGCTGCTGATCGTGTGCGGCCCGACCCTGCTGCCGGAGTACCGGGACGAGTCGGTACGCCGCCCGGACTTCCCGAGCGCGGTCCTGTCCATCCTCGCGATTCTCGGCCTGATCTACGGTCTCAAGCGGATCACCGCCGACGGTCTGGGCCTGGAGTCGGGCGGTGCCATCGTCATCGGCCTGGTGCTGGGAGCACTGTTCATCTCCCGTCAGCGCCGGCTCGAGCAGCCGCTGGTCGAGCTCTCCCTGTTCCGCAGCAAGCTGTTCGGCAGCGCCCTCGGCATGCTCCTCCTGGCGACCCTGCTCAACTCGGCCGCGCAGTTCTTCGTCATGCAGTACCTGCAGCTGGCGCACGGGCTGTCCGCGATCCATGCCGGGCTCTGGTCGCTGCCCACCACCCTCGCGGTCATGGTCGGCGCGATGGCGGCCCCTGCCCTCGCGAGTCGCATGAAGCTGAGCACACTGCTCGCAGGCGGCCTGGCGCTCACCGCGGCGGGCATGCTGCTGCTGGCCCAGGTCAGGAACCCCTCCGACCTGTATGTCGTGGTGGTGGGGGCGGCGGTCATCGGACTCGGGCTCGGGCCGATGATCTCGCTGGGCACCGGACTGATCGTGGGAGCCGCACCGCCCGAGCGGGCCGGTGCCGCCTCCGCGATGGCGGCGACCGGCACCGACCTCGGCGCGTCGCTGGGCATCGCCGTGATCGGCAGCGTCGGCTTCGCCGTGTACCGGGCGAACCTGGCGGACAACCTTCCGGCCGGACTGCCGAACGGCGTCGCCGAGACGGCCAAGCAGACCCTGGCCGCCGCGGTCGACGTCGCCGGTACGCTGCCGGCCGCCGAGGGATCCCGGCTGCTGTCGGTGGCCCGGGAGGCCTTCGTGCACGGTCTCCAGACGACCGCGCTGGTGGGCGCGGCGATCGCCGCGCTGCTGGCGGTGGGCGCCGCCACCCTGCTGCGCAGCGCCCGGATGCCGGGCCCTCCGCCCGAGGCGGAGACGGAGGCCGAGAACGCGGCGAAGTCCCCCGCGGCAGTGGAGGGCTGACACGCCGCCGACAGGCTCCGCCGGCCGGCCGGGTCGCCCGCCGGTGTGAACCGACATCTCGACCGGGCTCCCGAGGGACCGCCCTTGCCGTACGGGCCGGCGGCGGTCGTGGTCACCGTGCCCCGGGCCGACGCACCGGCTGTGGTGGCCGACGACGCTCTGCCGCGGGCTGGTGCCCGCGGCAGGGGCTGCGCGGCCGCCTGTCCGTCCGGTCGGGCGGCGCGATGAACGGCCGTCCTTCCTTCCGGCGGGTGGACGCGGCCAGGGCCGACGCCCGCGAAGGGTTCGGCGACGTGGACGCGGATACGGCCGGGCGGTGCCGCCGCCCCTGTGCTCGGCCGGGCCCGGCGGCGGCCCGGTCTCCGGGGCGGAGCGGCTCTCCGGCCCTCTGCGGTGCCCCTTCCCGCAGGTCCCCCGTACCGCGCACGCGGGCCGGAACCGCGCATACGGCACACCGCCGTCCTGGATCCGCCCGACCGGTTCGGGTCCCGGCCCGAACGGCCGGGCAGGACGACGTCGGATCACCGACGTGATACGCCCCAAGGCCCCGGAGAATCGCGCACGGCGAGCCGGCCGGCCTGCCCGGGCGGAGGCATCCTCCCTCTCCCGATGAGCGGCGCCGCCCCGCTGTCCGTGCGGCCACGCCGACAGTCCCAGGTGACGCCCGGTCCCCGAGGGGCCCGGCCTCGATGCCGGGCGTCGGTGTCAGAACCCCCTCTCCTGCTTCCCCTCCGCTCGTCCGCCCGCCGTCAACAGCGGTCCCGGAGGGAAGCGGGCGGCCCGGCCTCGCGACCGATGCCGAGCCGACGTGCTTTTCGCGCCCCCGCGACAGCACCTTCCAGCGATCACACCCCCAGTCGCGTTCTGGCCGCGTCACGGAGGCACCCTCCCCGGCCCGTACGCCGGAACCCCGCGTACGGCTCGGCCCGACGCCGGCCAGGGACGACGGAAGGAGAGAAGTAGTGAAGGCTCGCATCAGCCGCGAGGCGCAGGCGCCCCCGGCACCGCACCCGCCTCCCGTGCACGGACCGGTCCCCGGCGATCACGGCGGGGGGCGGACATGCGCGTACTCGTGACCGGCGCCGCAGGGTTCATCGGATCGGCCTATGTCAGGGAGCTGCTCGCCGGTACCTACCCGGCCTGGCAGGACGCTCAGGTCACCGTGCTCGACCTGCTCACCTACGCGGGCAACCTCGCGAACCTGGACCTGGTAAAGGGGCGGTTCACCTTCGTGCACGGCGACATCGGCGACGTCGGGCTGCTCGACCGGGTGGTGCCGGGGCACGACGTAGTGGTGAACTTCGCGGCCGAGTCCCATGTGGACCGCTCGATCGCGGAGTCCGCCGACTTCGTGCGCACCAACGTGCTCGGTGTCGACAGGCTGTTCGACGCCTGTCTCAGGGCCGGAGTCAAGCGCGTCGTCCATGTCTCCACCGACGAGGTGTACGGCTCCATCGACGCCGGTTCCTGGGACGAGACCGCGCCTCTGGCGCCGAACTCGCCGTACGCCGCCGCCAAGGCCGCCGGCGACCTGCTCGCGCGCGCCTACCACGTCACCCACGGGCTGCCCGTGGTCATCACCCGGTGCGGCAACAACTACGGCCCCTACCAGTACCCGGAGAAGGTCATCCCGCTCTTCGTGACGCGGCTGCTCACCGGGGGGACGGTGCCGCTCTACGGGGACGGCGCGAACGTACGGGACTGGATCCACGTCACCGACCACTGCCGGGGCATCCAGGTCGCCGCCGAGCACGGTGAAGCCGGCGAGGTCTACCACATCGCCGGCACCCGCGAGCTGAGCAACATCGAACTGACCGACCGGCTGCTGGCCGCCTGCGGAGCGGGCTGGGACCAGGTGGAGAAGGTGCCGGACCGCCTCGGCCACGACCGGCGGTACTCGCTGACCGACGCGAAGCTGCGCGAGCTCGGATACGCGCCGCGCATCCCGTTCGAGCAAGGACTGGCCGACACCGTGCGCTGGTACGCCGAGCACGCCGGCTGGTGGCAGGAGGGGCGACAGTGAGGAGCGACCACGTGCACAGTGACACCACGACAGGTGGGACGGCGTCTTCGCCGTCGGCCGACGCACGGTCAGGTGAGCCACGACCGGCCGTCGCGGTCCTGGGGGCGAACGGCTCCATCGGCAGGCATGTCGTCTCGGCCTTCGAGACCACTGGCTACCGAGTTCTCGCGGTAGCCAGGAAGCGGCCCCCGACGGCGGCAGGGGCCGGGTTCCTCGAACTGGATCTCTCCGCGACCTCGCCCGCCGAGCTCGCCGAGGTCCTGACGGCGGCGGGCGCCCAGGTGATGGTGAACGCCGTCGGAGGGTGGTCCCCGTCCACGGAGGACAACCAGCACGTCCATGTCGAGCTCGTCCGGCGCCTGCTGGACGCCGCCGCACTGATGCCCGCACCGCCGCGGCTCGTACAGATCGGTTCGGTCCACGAATACGGTCCGGTACCCCACGGCACGGTGACGAGCGAGTCCCGCGAGCCGAGACCACAGACTCCGTACGCCCGCTCGAAGCTGGCCGGCACGGAAGCCGTGTTGCGGGCGACCGGGACAGGCCAGGTGCAGGGGATCGTACTGCGCGTGGTGAACGTGTTCGGCCCCGACGCGGCGGCGGGCAGCTTCCTCGGTTCGGTCGTGCGAAGGCTCCGCGCGCTCCCGGCCGGTGCCCGGCTGCGACTCGAGGTGAGCCGGGACGAACGGGACTACGTCGATGTACGGGATCTTGCCGACGCGGTCGTGCGGGCGGCGGAATCCCCGCTTGCCGGGCGGACCGTCAACATCGGGCGTGGCGAGGCGCTCGACATGCGCCGGATGCTCGGACTGCTCGTCGCCGAGGCCGGACAGGACCCGGACGTGCTCGATCTGACGACCGGACCGGTGAGCTCCAACGGAGGCGCCTGGACCAGGGCCGACATCCGCAGTGCGCGCCGGCTGCTGGGCTGGGCGCCGAAGATCGATGTCCGGCAGTCGTTGCGGGACATGTGGGAGGCCGCCGCCGAACTCTGACGGTTCGGCGCCGCAGGCGTCCGCGCCCTCCGTGAACACCCCGTACGCCCTTGTCCGGGGTACGCAGAAAGAGGACTTTCATGATCTTGGTCACCGGCTCGACCGGAAACGTCGGCCGCAACGTCGTGCGCGAACTCCTTGCCGCGGGCGAGCAGGTGCGCGCGCTCACTCGGAACCCCACCGGGTGCGGCCTGCCGGCCGAGGCCGAAGTGGTCGAAGGGGATCTCACCCGGCCCGAGACGCTCTCCGCCGCACTCGACGGGGTGCAACGGGCCTTCCTCTTCCCGCTCTTCGGGGAACTCGAGGCCTTCCTCGGTCACGCACGCCGAAGCGGCCTCGACCGGATCGTGCTGCTCTCCTCCTCGGCGGCGACCTTCACCGTTCCGGGGTGGATCGGCGAAGCACACCGGGGCAACGAGGCGCAGGTGCGCGCCTCCGGGATCGACGCCACGTTCGTGCGCCCCACCCTCTTCATGGCGAACGACCTCTCCTGGGCGGAGCAGATCGCTTCGGCAGGAGTCGTCCGCGGTCCCTACGCCAAAGCCGCCACCGCACCCGTGGACGAGCGTGACATCGCCGCGGTGGCCTCCGCGGCCCTGACGTCCACCCGGACCCTGGACCACGTCTCGCTCACCGGGCCCGAATCGCTGAACCCGTCGGAGCGTGTGGGGATCATCGCCGAAGTGCTCGGCGTGACGGCGGAGTACGAGGAGATCTCGCGCTCCCAGGCGCACGCGCACCTGGTCCGGGAGATGCCGCCCCAGGCCGCGGACTTCATGCTCGACCAGCTCAAGGACGCAGCCGAGGGCGGGGCCGAGCCCGTCTCCACCGCCGAGGCCGTCATGGGCCGGGCGGCCCACACGTACGCGTCCTGGGTCGGGCACCGCAGCGCCGACTTCCGGCGATGAACCCTCCCTTCGGCAGGAGCGCCCGCGGGAACGCCCCCGCGGGTCCGCTCCGGTCGGGCTCCGGATGTGAGGCCGGCTAACCGGCTCGGGGCCGGGCCCTCGTACCCATCGACGCCGCACCGCGGGCTCTCCAGTCCGCCGCGCGGTGTTTTTTCGCGCCGCGCAAGCGGTTCCTTTTCGTCCATGTCCCTTGAAGGAGGGATCCGTGACCACCACCGAATACCCCAAGGCGGCCCCACCCGGCCGATCCGGGCGGGCCCCGTCGCTGACCTCGCTGCCGTCGCTGACAGGGCTCCGGTTCTATGCGGCTACGGCCGTGTTCGTCTGCCACGTCACCACCGGCAACATGGGCCTTTTCAGCGGGGAGAGGGGGAAGGACATCGCCCGTTGGTTCAATGTCGGGGGCGGCCTCGGGGTCTCGTTCTTCTTCATCCTCAGCGGATTCATCCTCACCTGGTCCGCCCGCCCCTCGGACACCCCGCTGCTGTTCATGCGCCGCCGTGTGGTCAAGCTGTTCCCCAACCACCTGGTCACCTTCGTCCTCGCCCTGCTGGTCTTCGCCGGCGCGACCATCACCTCCTGGAAGCAGTGGCTGCCCAACCTGTTCCTCGTGCAGACCTGGTCCTGGGATCCGTTGGTGACGTTCAGCGTCAACCAGCCCAGCTGGTCGCTCGGTTGTGAGCTCGTCTTCTACCTGTGCTTCCCGCTGCTGTACCGCGCGGTGAACAAGATCTCCCCGGCGCGACTGTGGGCCTGGGCCGTCGCCTTCCTGGCCGTCATCGTCGCCGTACCCGTGTTCGCGTCCGCCGTGCTGCCCAGTGACGTCACCCTCCCCGGCTGGCAGACGAACGAGATCCAGAACTGGTTCATCTACAACCTTCCGCCGGTGCGGATGCTGGAGTTCGTGCTCGGCATGCTGCTCGCCCGGATCGTGCTGACCGACCGGTGGGTGGGCGTGAAGGTGTGGCAGGCGGTGGTGCTGACCGCCATCGCGTACTACGTGTCGCTCCAGATCCCCCTCCTGTACTCCCTCTGCGCGATCTGGGCGGCCCCGATCGGCCTGCTCATCGCCGCCACCGCGGTCGCCGACATCCGCGCGAAGCGCTCGCCGTTCCGCGGACGGGTGATGAAGTGGCTCGGCGAAGTGTCCTTCGCGGTCTACCTGATGCAGGCCACCGTGCTGATCGGGGCCCAGCGCCACATCCTCTCCAAGCACGGCCCCTACACCCTCGCCGAGGGAATCGGAGTGGCCCTGCTGCTCTGGGTCGTCACCACCGCGCTCGCGTACCTGCTGTACGCGCTGGTCGAGCGGCCGGCGATGAAGCGCTTCAGCCGGCCTCGCCGAAAGGACCTCGGGGTGCCCGCAACCGGGCAGCTGGAGAACGCCCGTTGACACCGTGAGTGTGCGCAGAACACGCTCACGGCCTGAGTCATTTTGTCATGAGAGTGAACGATTTGAGTGATCCGAACTCTCCGCTCCGTGCGGTCGTGCGCGGACTCCCCACCCGAACTCTGCAACCCCTGAACAAGGACGTGTCGACATGACCGAGACCCCCGTACCCGAACAGTTCCCGAACTCCGCGCGCATCATGGACTACTTCCTCGGCGGCTCCGAGAGCCTCCCCGTCGACCGTGCCGCGGCCGACAGCATCGTGAAGCTGCTGCCGGGCGGCCCCGTGGGGGCACGCGCCAACCGGCGCTTCCTCAACCGCGCGGTCCGCACCGCCGCCCGGCGCGGTGTCAGCCAGTTCCTGGACCTCGGCAGCGGTATCCCGGCCGTAGGGGCCACCCACGAGATCGCCCCCGAGGCCAAGGTCGTCTACAACGACAACGACCCGGTCGTCGGGGACATCGCCCGCCGCATCCTGGGCGAGTCCCCGGACGGCCGCACGGCCTACGTCGACGCCGACTTCCGTGACCCCGGCTCGGTGCTCTCGGCCCCGGCCACCAAGGAACTCCTCGACCTCTCCCGGCCGGTGGGGGTGCTGTTCGGCGCTCTCCTGCACTTCGCGGTCGCCGCCGACGACCCGTACGGCATCGTCGAGCGCTACAAGGAAGCGTTGGCGCCCGGCAGCTTCATCGTCATCACCCACTCCAGCCCCGACTACGTCTCCGCACCGGTGCGGGCCGCGGTCGCCGAGTTGTACACCAAGCTCCAGGTCGACCTCGCCCAGCGCTCCCGCTCGGAGATCAGGCAGTTCGTCGACACCGAGGGCTGGACGGTGCTCGAACCCGGTGTGGTGTCCGTCAACGAGTGGGAGACGGAGGAGGAGCGGGCGGACGACGCGGACTACCAGACCAGCCGGGAGGACGCCGCCGGATACGCCGCCGTCGCCGTGAAGAACTGATCAACGCCTCTGTCCGGCAACTCTGTTCGGCCGTCGACGCCGCGGCGCCGGCGGCCGGACACCCCACCGGCTTCGACAAGATGATCCGTGAGCACGGGAACGAAGCCGGGCGGACGGTCGACCGCCCGCCGCCCCGGGCGGCCCCCGAATCACCGAAGCCGGGGCGCAGGTCCGCACCCTTCTCTGTCCGGCGCGACACCACTCCGACTCCCATGAAAGGGATGCGCATGTCCGCATCAGCGCGATCGCTGACCCGTGCCCGAGAGACCGGGCCCATCGAGCCACTGAGTCTGCGCCGAGTGTGCGGCCTGTTCACGACCGGTGTCACGGTCATCACCACCGGCCCCGACGGCGACGCCGACGGCACCACCGTCAACTCGTTCACGTCCGTCTCACTGGAACCCCCGCTGGTGCTGTTCTGTCTGCACCAGCAGTCCCGGCTGCACACGCTTCTGGAGCAGAGCGGCGGGTTCACCGTCAACTTCCTGTCCGGACGGCAGCAGTCGCTGGCCCGGCACTTCGCCGGACGCCGGGCTGGTGCCTCCGCCTTCGAGGGCGTCCCGCACCACTTCACCGAAGACGGGCTGCCGGTGCTCAGCGAGGCCCTCGCCCACCTGACATGCACCACGGTCGACGTCCACACCGCCGGCGACCACGACATCGTCATAGGCGAGGTGGTGGACCTGGGCGTCCCCGAACACGGCCGGGAGCCACTGATCTTCTTCGACGGCTCGCTGGGCCCGCTGGAGACCGGCGCGGACCGCTTCCAGCACACTCGGCAGGCGTCCTGACATGCGCCGGGTGCTCATCGCCAACCGTGGCGAGATAGCCGTGCGTGTCGCCCGGGCCTGCCGGGACGCGGGGATCGCGAGCGTGGCCGTCTACGCGGATCCGGACCGGGACGCTCTGCATGTCCGATCCGCGGACGAGGCGTTCGCCCTGGGCGGTGACACTCCGGCCACCAGTTACCTGGACATCGACAAGGTCCTGAACGCGGCACGCGAGGCGGGGGCCGACGCCGTCCATCCGGGCTACGGCTTCCTGTCCGAGAACGCGGAGTTCGCCCAGGCCGTGCTGGACGCGGGCCTGACCTGGATCGGTCCGCCGCCGCAGGCCATCCGTGACCTCGGTGACAAGGTCGCCGCCCGGCACATCGCCCAGCGCGCCGGCGCGCCGCTGGTGGCCGGCACCCCGGACCCGGTCTCGGGCGCCGACGAGGTCGTCGCGTTCGCCGAGGAGCACGGTCTGCCGATCGCCATCAAGGCGGCCTTCGGCGGCGGCGGGCGCGGGCTGAAGGTCGCCCGCACCCTGGAGGAGGTGCCGGAGCTCTATGAGTCGGCGGTGCGTGAGGCGGTGGCCGCCTTCGGGCGCGGGGAGTGCTTCGTGGAGCGGTACCTGGACCGGCCGCGGCACGTGGAGACGCAGTGCCTGGCCGACCGGTTCGGCAACGTGGTCGTCGTATCGACGCGTGACTGCTCGTTGCAGCGTCGGCACCAGAAGCTGGTGGAGGAGGCGCCGGCGCCGTTCCTGACGGCGGAGCAGACGGCCGAGCTGTACCGCGCCTCGAAGGCGATCCTGCGGGAGGCCGGGTATGTCGGCGCGGGGACGTGTGAGTTCCTGGTCGGCCAGGACGGCACGGTCTCCTTCCTGGAGGTCAACACCCGCCTCCAGGTCGAGCACCCGGTGACCGAGGAGGTCGCCGGCATCGACCTGGTCCGCGAGATGTTCCGGATCGCCGACGGCGAGGAACTCGGCTACGGCGACCCCGAGCTGCGGGGCCACTCGTTCGAGTTCCGGATCAACGGCGAGGACCCGGGCCGGGGCTTCCTGCCCGCCCCGGGCACGGTCACCCGCTTCGACCCGCCGACGGGTCCGGGCGTCCGCCTCGACGCGGGCGTGGAGTCGGGCAGCGTGATCGGCCCGGCCTGGGACTCCCTGCTGGCCAAGCTGATCGTCACCGGCCGCACCCGCAAGGAGGCCCTGGAGCGGGCCGCCCGCGCCCTGGACGAGTTCCAGGTCGAGGGCATGGCCACGGCCATCCCCTTCCACCGTGTCGTGGTCCGGGACCCGGCGTTCGCCCCCGAGCTCACCGGCTCCGCGGACCCGTTCACCGTCCACACCCGGTGGATCGAGACCGGGTTCGTCAACGAGATCGAGCCCTTCGCCGCGCCCGCCCCCGGCACGGGGACGGAGGAGGACGCCCGCGAGACCGTGGTCGTCGAGGTCGGCGGACACCGCCTGGAGGTCTCGCTGCCGGCGGTGCTCGGCCGGGTCCCCGACCGGATGCCGAGTCTGGTGGGGGCGGCCGCGCCACGGGCCCGCCGCCGCGGCACGGGCGGCTCGGCACCGGCCGTGTCCGGGGACACCCTCACCTCGCCGATGCAGGGCACGGTCGTCAAGCTCGCCGTCACCGACGGGCAGAGCGTCGAGAAGGGCGACCTGATCGTCGTCATCGAGGCCATGAAGATGGAACAGCCCCTCACCGCGCACCGCGCCGGCACCGTGACCCGGATCGCCGCCGAGGTGGGACAGGCCCTCGCCGCCGGCGCCGCCGTGTGCGCCATCAAGGACTGAAGCAGCCGACGGATCGAGGACTGGTCGACAGTGGCACACCTCACCTACACCGATGCCATGAACGGAGCGCTGGAGCGCCTGCGTTCCGTGGGGTACGAGCACGGGCGCAGCTTCGTCAACCACGCGCCGATGGCCGCCGAGGCCCTGGCGCACATGGGATACGCCGACGAGGTACCCGCCTGGGTGGAGGGGCATCTGCGCAGCCACACCTTCCACGACGTGCCCGAGCGGCGGTTCACCCTCGATGCGGCCGACGAGGCCGACTGGCGCCAGGCGCTCGGCGAGTTCGGCCGGGTCGCCGACTGGACGGCCCTGTTCGAGCGGGAGCTGGTCGAGGAGCCTTGGACCGAGGTCCTGGCCCGCTGGTGGCCCCGGCTGCTGCCCGGCATGTCCGGGGTGCTCACGCACGGCGTCATCCGCACCGCGCACGCGGTCCGTGCCGTGGTGAGCGCCGGCCCCGGCCACCGGATGCAACTCGCCGAACTCGCCCAGGGGCTCGGCTACTGGGCGGCCCGCTACTCGGAGGGCGGTGTCGTCGTCCAGGAGCACCCGGGCGAGGACGGCGGCCGTGACGCCGTGGGGGCCCTGGACGACCTCGTCGCCGAGTTCTCCGGGATCTACGCCACGCTCTCCCTGAACCATCCGATTCCGCTGATCCACTCGGTCACCGGGCCCGCCGCCGTACGCCTGGTGGTGGAGCACCTGCCGCAGGGGCAGCGGTGGCCCTCGTACCAGGTCGCGCGGGCCGTCAGCCGCACGATGCTCGACTGGTTCCACGCCGTGCCCCGGCCCGCGGTCCCGCTGCCCGACGCCCCCGACGTGGCCGGCCTGTTCGCCGAGGCCGTGCAGATCGGCGACGAGCACGCCATCAAGCTCGCCGAAGTGGCCGTACGGCACGAGGCGTGGGCGCCCGATCCGCGGCACGCGGCGGCCGCGCACGTGGCCAACCGGGCCATCGGGCGCCTCTACCGCTGACAGATCGTCTTCGACGGTCCCGCAGAGCGGACCGTACGGAACCGTTCCCGAGGAGTGTCATGGACGCACAAGTCATCGTCGTGGGCGCCGGTCCGGCCGGCATGATGCTCGCGGGCGAGCTACGGCTCGCGGGCGCCGACGTCATCGTTCTGGAGAAGCTGCCCGCGCGCACCGGAGAGTCACGCGGCCTCGGCTTCACCGCCCGCACCATGGAGGTCTTCGACCAGCGCGGCCTGCTGCCCCGCTTCGGGGACATCGAGGTCAGCAACGTGGGCCACTTCGGCGGCCTGCCGGTCGACTTCGGTGTCCTGGACGGCGCCCACCAGGCTGCCAAAACGATCCCTCAGTCGGTCACCGAGACCGTCCTGGAGGAGTGGGCCGGGCGGCTCGGCGCCGACATCCGGCGCCGGCACGAGGTGCTGTCCGTCAAGGAGAAGGAGGACAGCGTCGAGGTCGAGGTGCGCGGCCCCGAGGGCGTGCACCGGCTGCGCGCCGAGTACCTGGTGGGCTGCGACGGCGGCCGCTCGACCATCCGCAAGGCCGCCGGCTTCGACTTCCCCGGCACCCCCTCGACGCTGGAGATGTACCTCGCCGACGTCAAGGGCATCGAGCTGGAGCCCCGCATGATCGGCGAGACCCTGCCCGGCGGCATGGTCATGGTCGGGCCGCTGCCCGGCGGCGTCACCCGCCTGATCATCTGCGAGCGCGGCACCCCGCCGCAGCGCCGGGACAAGCCGCCCACCTGGGCCGAGGCCGCGGCCGCCTGGCAGCGGCTGACCGGCGACGACATCTCGCACGCCGAAGCGGTGTGGGTGTCCTCCTTCGGCGACGGCACCCGCCTGGTCACCGAGTACCGGCGCGGCCGGATCCTGCTCGCCGGAGACTCCGCGCACATCCACCTCCCGGCCGGCGGCCAGGGCATGAACACCAGCATCCAGGACGCCGTGAACCTGGGCTGGAAGCTCGGCGCGGTGGTCCGCGGCCGGGCCCCCGAGGCACTGCTCGACACCTACCACGACGAACGGCACCCGGTCGGCGAGCGGCTGATGATGAACACCCGCGCCCAGGGCCTGCTGTTCCTGTCCGGCCCCGAGGTGCAGCCGCTGCGCGACGTGCTGAACGAACTGATCCGCTACCCCGAGGTCAGCAAGCACCTGGCCGCGATGGTCTCCGGCCTGGAGATCCACTACGACCTCGACGCCGGCGCGGGCGCGCTGCTCGGCCGGCGGCTGCCGAACGTGCCGCTCACCGGCCACGACAGGGTGGCCTCCAGCACGGAGGCGCTGCGCGCCGGGCGGGGCGTGCTGCTCGACCTCGCCGGCAACCCGCGGCTGCGGGAGCGGGCGTGGGCGTGGCGGGACCGGGTGGACGTGGTGACGGCGCCGGCGGACCTGCCGGCCGGCAGCGCGCTCGCGGACACCACGGCGGTGCTGGTGCGGCCCGACGGATACGTGGCCTGGGTGGCGCCGGGCAGCCACGCGGATCTGCCGATGGCTCTGGAGCGGTGGTTCGGGCCGGCGCGGTGAGTGTGGCGCCGAGTGCGCCGCTGAGAGTGCCGCGTCGTGCCGTCGTGCGGCTGCCCCGCCGTCGTGGCTCGTCGCGCAGTTCCCCGCGCCCCTTCGGGCGCGCTTTCCTTGAGGAGTTTTCATGCACAGCACCCTGATCGTCGCCCGGATGGAGCCGGCTCACAGCCAGGAGGTGGCCCGGCTGTTCAAGGAGTTCGACGAGACCGAGATGCCGCACCTCATGGGCACCCGGCGGCGTGAGCTGTTCGCCTACCGCGGGCTGTACTTCCACCTCCAGCACTTCGACACCGACAACGGCGGTGAGCTGATCGAGTCGGCCAAGACCGACCCGCGGTTCGTGCGGATCAGCGAGGACCTGAAGCCGTTCATCCAGGCGTACGACCCCGCCACCTGGCGCTCTCCCGCCGACGCGGTCGCCACGCGCTTCTACGACTGGGAGGGCCGGGCGTGAACGCCAGGCGAGTGGTCATCACCGGGGTCGGCGTCATCGCCCCCGGCGGTGTCGGCACCAAGAACTTCTGGAACCTGCTCAGCGAGGGCCGCACCGCGACCCGCGGCATCACCTTCTTCGACCCCTCCTCCTTCCGGTCCCGGGTCGCCGCCGAGGTCGACTTCGACCCGGAGGAGCACGGGCTGAGCCCGCAGGAGATACGGCGCATGGACCGGGCGGCGCAACTGGCCGTCGTCAGCGCCCGCGAGGCCCTCGCCGACAGCGGACTCGACCTGTCCGGCGCCGACCCGCACCGGGTCGGGGTCACCATCGGCAGCGCGGTCGGCGCGACCATGGGGCTGGACCAGGAGTACCGGGTGGTCAGCGACGGCGGCCGGCTCGACCTGGTCGACCACACCTACGCCGTCCCGCACCTCTACAACTACCTGGTGCCCAGCTCCTTCGCCGCCGAGGTGGCCTGGGCGGTGGGCGCCGAGGGCCCGGCCGCCGTCGTCTCCACCGGCTGCACCTCGGGTCTCGACTCCGTCGGGCACGCCGTCGAGCTGATCAGGGAGGGCTCCGCCTGCGCGGTGATCGCCGGCGCCACCGACGCCCCGATCTCCCCGATCACCCTGGCCTGCTTCGACGCCATCAAGGCCACCACCCCGCGCAACGACGACCCCGAGCACGCCTCGCGTCCCTTCGACGGCACCCGCAACGGGTTCGTCCTCGGCGAGGGATCGGCCGTCTTCGTCCTGGAGGAGCTGGAGGCGGCCCGCAGCCGGGGCGCGCACATCTACGCCGAGATCGCCGGCTACGCCTCGCGCTGCAACGCCTTCCACATGACCGGACTGCGGCCGGACGGCGCCGAGATGGCCGAGGCGATCTCGGTCGCCCTGGACGAGGCGCGCCTGAACCCCGAGGCCATCGACTACATCAACGCGCACGGCTCCGGCACCAAGCAGAACGACCGGCACGAGACCGCCGCGTTCAAGAAGAGCCTCGGCGACCACGCCTACCGGACCCCGGTGTCCTCCATCAAGTCGATGGTCGGGCACTCGCTCGGCGCGATCGGCTCCATCGAGATCGCCGCGTCCGTGCTCGCCATGGAGCACCACGTGGTGCCCCCGACGGCGAACCTGCACACCCCCGACCCCGAGTGCGACCTGGACTACGTCCCGCTCACCGCCCGCGAGCACCGCACCGACGCGGTCCTCACCGTGGGCAGCGGGTTCGGCGGCTTCCAGAGCGCGATGGTGCTCGCCCGACCGGAGAGGAACACGGCAGCATGAGCACGCGCACGGTTGTCACCGGGCTCGGCATCGCCGCGCCCAACGGACTCGGCACCGCCGACTACTGGGCCGCGGCCCGCGCCGGCAAGAGCGGCATCGCCCGGATCACCCGGTTCGACCCGTCCGGATACCCGGCGAAACTGGCCGGGGAGGTTCCCGGGTTCAACGCCGGGGAGCACCTGCCGAGCCGGCTGCTCGCCCAGACCGACCACATGACCCGTCTCGCGCTGGTCGCGACGGACTGGGCGCTGGCCGACGCCGACGTCACCCCGGCCGACCTGCCCGCGTACGACATGGGCGTGGTCACCGCCAGCTCCTCCGGCGGTTTCGAGTTCGGCCAGGGCGAGCTGCGGAAGCTGTGGAGCCAGGGCAGCCAGTTCGTCTCGGCATACCAGTCGTTCGCCTGGTTCTACGCCGTCAACAGCGGCCAGATCTCCATCCGCAACGGGATGAAGGGACCGAGCGGGGTCGTCGTCTCGGACCAGGCGGGCGGCCTGGAGGCACTGGCCCACGCCCGCCGGCAGATCCGCAAGGGGACGCAGCTCATCGTCTCCGGGGCGATCGACGCGTCCATCTGCCCGTGGGGGTGGGTGGCGCAGCTGGCCAGCGACCGGCTGTCCACGTCGGAGGAGCCCGAGCGGTCCTACCTGCCGTTCGACCCGGCCGCGGCCGGGCACGTGGCCGGCGAGGGCGGGGCGATCCTCATCCTGGAGGACGGGGAGACGGCCGTACGGCGCGGCGCGCGGGTGTACGGGGAGATCGCCGGGTACGGCGCCACGTTCGACCCGGCGCCGGGCAGCGAGCGGCCTCCGGGGCTGCGCAAGGCCGTCGAACTGGCCCTCGCCGACGCGGGCGTGGACGCGGCCGACGTGGACGTCGTCTTCGCCGACGCGGCGGCCGTGCCGGAGCTTGACCGGGTGGAGGCGGACGCGCTGAGCGACGTCTTCGGCCCGCACGGGGTGCCAGTGACGGCGCCGAAGACGATGACCGGGCGGCTGTACTCGGGTGCGGCGCCGCTGGACGTGGCCACCGCGCTCCTCGCCATCAGGGACGGGGTCGTGCCGGCGACGGTGCACGTCTCGCCGGAGGCGGGCTACGACCTCGACCTGGTGGTGGGGGAGGCGCGGCTGACCGAGGTGCGTACGGCGCTGGTGCTGGCGCGTGGCTATGGCGGCTTCAACTCGGCGATGGTCGTTCGGGCCTGATCCGTCCCGGGGGTGCGCGCCGTACCGCGACCGCGGGTCCGCCGTGGCTGGTCGCGCAGTTCCCCGCGCCCCTTACGGGGCGCTGTCCCCCCGCTCCCTTACGGGGCGCTGCCCTCGCCCCTCCCAAAGACACACCCGTCCTTCCGGTCCACCACTCTCTCCCACGCCGGGCCGGAAGGGCGGGTGTTCCCGTTCGTGGAAACGATTCGCAGAACCGAAAGGAAGATCACCGTGGCCACCCAGTCCTTCACCCTCGACGACCTCAAGCGGATCCTGCTGGAGGCCGCCGGTGCCGACGAGAGCGTCGACCTCGACGGGGACATCCTCGACACCGACTTCGAGGAGCTCAGCTACGAGTCGCTCGCCATCCTGGAGACCTGCGGGCGCATCGAGCGGGAGTACGAGATCACGCTCGACGACTCCGTGGTGACCGAGGCGAAGACCCCCCGCGAGCTGCTCGCCCTCGTCAACACCCAGCTCGGTGACGTCACCGCCACCGCCGCCTGACCACTCTCCATCCCCTCCGGCCGCCGGCGCCCGCCCCCGAACGTTCCGGGCGCCGGCGGCACCCCCACGCCCTGTGCACGACCCGAACGCCCTGAAAGGGAGCGGCAGACATGTCCGAACAGCAGCAGAAGGTCGCCCTGGTCTCCGGGGCCACCAGCGGGATCGGCCTCGCCTCGGCGCGGCTGCTGGCCCAGCAGGGCCACCGCGTCTTCATCGGCTCCCGCGACGCCGCGAACGTGGAGCGGACCGTCAAGGAACTGCGCGGCGAAGGCCTGGAGGTCGACGGGACCACCCTCGACGTCCGGTCCGCGCTGTCCATCGCGAACTTCGTGCAGGCCGCCGTCGACCGCTACGGCAGCGTCGACGTCCTGGTCAACAACGCCGGCCGGTCCGGCGGCGGGGTGACCGCCGACATCGACGACGAGCTCTGGTACGACGTCGTCGAGACCAACCTGAACAGCGTCTTCCGCCTCACCCGCGCCGTCCTGACCACCGGTGGCATGCGGGACAAGAGCCGCGGCCGGATCATCAACATCGCCTCGACGGCCGGCAAGCAGGGCGTGGTGCTGGGGGCGCCGTACTCCGCCTCCAAGCACGGCGTGGTCGGCTTCACCAAGGCCCTCGGCAACGAGCTGGCACCCACGGGCATCACCGTCAACGCGGTCTGCCCGGGATACGTCGAGACGCCCATGGCCCAGCGCGTCCGGGCCGGCTACGCGGCCGCCTACGCCACCTCTGAGGACGCCATCCTCGACAAGTTCCAGGCGAAGATCCCGCTCGGCCGCTACTCCACCCCCGAGGAGGTCGCCGGACTCGTCGGCTACCTCGCCTCCGACACCGCCGCCTCCATCACCGCCCAGGCCCTGAACGTCTGCGGCGGCCTCGGCAACTTCTGAAAACCCCGGCATCCTCTAGGAGTTCACGCATGTCCGAGCCGAAGGAAGTCGAGCACGGGATCACCATCTCGGCGCCGGCCGCCGAGGTCTACCGGCTGATCGCCGACGTGGCCAACTGGCCGCGGATCTTCCCGCCGACCATCTACGTCGACCATCTGGAGCGCTCCGGGAACGAGGAGCTGATCGGGATCTGGGCCACCGCCAACGGCGAGGCCAAGAACTGGACCTCGCGCCGGGTGCTGGACCCCGCCGGTCTGCGGATCACCTTCCGGCAGACGGCCTCCACCCCGCCCGTCGCGAGCATGGGCGGCGCCTGGATCATCGAGCCGCTCGACGACGGCACCGCCCGGGTCCGGCTGCTGCACGACTACACCGCCGTCGACGACGACCCGGCCGGGCTGGCCTGGATCGACGAGGCCGTGGACCGCAACTCCCGCTCCGAGCTGGCCGCGCTGAAGTCCAACGTCGAACTCGCCACCGCCTCCGCGGAGCTGACCTTCTCCTTCGAGGACACCGTCGAGGTCGACGGCTCCGCCAAGGACCTCTACGACTTCGTCAACGAGGCCGACCGCTGGTCCGAGCGGCTGCCGCACGTGGCGACCGTCCGCCTCACCGAGGACACCCCGGGCCTGCAGACCCTGGAGATGGACACCCGCGCCAAGGACGGCTCGACGCACACCACCAAGTCCTACCGGGTCTGCCTGGACGGCCGGAAGATCGCCTACAAGCAGACGACCCTGCCGGCCCTGATGAACCTGCACACCGGCTACTGGACGTTCCGCGAGACCGACGAGGGCACCTTCGCCTCCTCGCAGCACACGGTCGTGCTGCGCCCCGAGAACATCGACAAGATCCTCGGTCCGGACGCGGGCCTCGCCGAGGCCCGCAGTTACGTCCAGGGCGCGCTCAGCACCAACAGCCGCGCCACCCTGAACCACGCCAAGGCGTACGCCGAAGCGAGGCGCTGACCCATGGCCGGTGCCGACGCTGTCGAGACGCACGTCGTGGTGGTCGGCGCCGGGCCCGTCGGGCTGATGCTCGCCGGGGAACTGCGGCTCGGCGGCGCCGACGTGACCGTACTGGAACGGCTGGACGCCCCGACCACGGAGTCCCGGGCGTCCACCCTGCACGCCCGCACCATGGAACTGCTCCGGCAGCGCGGACTGCTCGACGGACCCGGCGGCTTCGGCGACCCCGAGCCGCCGCCCCACGAGCCCCGCGGTCACTTCGGCGGCCTCCCGCTCGACCTCACCCTGCCCAGCAGCCACCCCGGGCAGTGGAAGGTGCCCCAGACCCGCACCGAGGAACTCCTCGGCGCCTGGGCCGCCGGGCTCGGCGCGCGGGTACTGCGCGGCCACGAGGTCGTCGCCCTGCGGGAGGACGCCGACCGCGTGACCGTGGTCGCCGAACACCAGGGCCGGAAAACGGAGTTCACAGCCCGCTACGTCGTCGGCTGCGACGGCGAACACTCCGTCGTACGGCGGCTCGCGGACATCCCCTTTCCCGGCAACGACGCCGGCCGGGAGCTGATCCGTGCCGACGTCGACGGCATCGACATCCAGAACCGGCGGTTCCAGCGGCTCCCGAACGGGCTCGCCATCGCCGCCCGCCGCGGCGACGGCGTCACCCGCGTCATGGTCCACCGGTTCGGCACCCCGCCTCGCGGCTCGGGCGAGGCGGAGTTCGCCGACATCGTGACCGCCTGGCGGGACGTCACCGGCGAGGACATCGCCCACGGCACCCCGCTGTGGGTCAACTCCTTCGGCGACGCCTCCCGGCAGGCCGAGCACTACCGCGCCGGCCGGGTGCTGCTGGCCGGCGACGCCGCCCACCAGCAGATGCCGATCGGCGGCCAGGCCCTCAACCTCGGCCTCCAGGACGCCGTCAACCTGGGCTGGAAGCTCGCGGCCACCGTCCTCGGCCGGGCCCCGGCGGGGCTGCTGGACACCTACCACGACGAACGGCACGCGGTCGGACGGCGCGTCCTGTCCAACATCCGCGCCCAGGCCCGGCTGCTGCTCGGCGGACCCGAGGTCGACCCGGTCCGTTCGGTCGTCGGCGAACTCACGTCGTACGAGAACGTCCGCGCGCATCTCGCCGGGATGATCAGCGGCCTCGACGTGCGGTACGGCGACGCTCCGCACGGCGAGGACCCCGGACCCGTCGGCGCACGGCTGCCCGAGCTGCGGCTCGACTCGGGAGCGACCACCGCCGAACTGCTGCACTCCGCACGCGGGTTGCTGCTCGTCACGGACGGGTCGCTGACCGGGGCGGCCGGCGACTGGTCGGCCTCGGTCGACACGGTCACCGCCCGCCCCCAGGACACCGGCCCGCTCTCCTTCGGGGCCGTGCTCGTACGACCCGACGGTTACGTCGCCTGGGCGGGCGGCTCCGCGGACGGACTGCGCACGGCCCTCGGCCGCTGGTTCGAACCCGCAGAGCCCGCCCCGCGTGCCGTCGCCCCCTCACCACAACTGACTGGCAGGAGAAGGAACATGGCCAACCTGACGGGAAAGACCGCCCTGGTCACCGGCGCCAGCCGGGGCATGGGCCGGGCCACCGCCGAGCGGCTCGCCGCCGACGGCGCGCTGGTCGCCGTGCACTACGGCACCAGCGAGGAGGCCGCCTCCGAGGTGGTCGCCGGGATCGAGAAGGACGGCGGCCGGGCGTTCGCGGTCAAGGCGGAGCTGGGCACGCCCGGCGACGTCCACGAGCTGTTCCTCGCCGTGGAGGCGGGACTGAAGGAGCGCACCGGCGAGACCGACCTGGACATCCTGGTCAACAACGCGGGTGTGATGGGCGGCGTCAAGGCCGAGGACACCACCCCGGAGCAGTTCGACCGGATCTTCGCCGTCAACGCGAAGGCGCCGTTCTTCGTCATCCAGCGGGCGCTGGTGAACATGCCCGACGGCGGCCGGATCGTGAACATCTCCTCGGGCCTGACCCGGTTCGCCAACCCGGACGAGATCGCCTACGCCATGAGCAAGGGCGCCGTGGAGCAACTCGCGCTCCACTACGCCAAGCTGCTGGGCCCGCGCGGGATCACCGTGAACAGCGTCGCGCCGGGCATCACCCGCAACGGCAACCCGGTGTTCGGCATCCCCGAGGCCGTCGAGGCCATGTCGGCACTGTCCACCTTCAACCGGGTCGGCGAACCGCAGGACGTCGCCGACGTCATCGCCTTCCTCGTCTCCGACGACGCCCGCTGGGTCACCGGCTCCTTCGTCGACGCGAGCGGCGGCACCCTCCTCGGGTGACGCGGTGACCAGGACCCTTCCGGCACCGGTCGCCGCCGGTGCGGACGAGCGGTTCGGCCTCCGCCTGTGGGGCCTGCTGCTCGTCCTCGCCGGCAACATGCTCATCGACGCACTGGAGGTGTCCGTCGCGGTGGTGGCGCTGCCCGCCATCGGCACGGACCTCGGCGCCGCGCCGACCGTCACCCAGTGGGCGATGACCGGCTTCGCCGCCGGCTTCGGCGGACTGCTGCTGTTCGGCGCCCGTGTGGTGACCCTGCTCGGCCGCCGCCCGGTCTACCTCGCGGCGCTCCTCGCCTTCGCCGCCGCCTCCGTGCTCAGCGCCCTCGCCCAGGACCCGTGGCTGCTCCTGGCCACCCGCCTGGTCAAGGGCTTCTGCGCGGCCCTCACCGCCCCCACCGGCCTCGCCATCATCACCAGCACCTTCCCCGAGGGCAGGCCCCGCAGCCGGGCGGTCTCCGTCTACACCCTGTTCGGCGCGGGCGGCTTCACGGCCGGCCTGGTCCTGTCGGGCTGGCTGACGGAAACCTCCTGGCGCTGGGCGTTCGCCTTCCCCGCGCCGGTGGTGCTGGTGCTCTTCGCGTTCGGGCTGAGCCTGATCCCGAGGGAAGCCGACCCGAACCCCGGGACAAGGAGCGGTGGCAGCGCCCCCAAGGGGCGCGGGGCCGTCTCGGATATGCGGCTACCGCCGCGTGGGCGCGACCAGCCCCCACCGGGCCGCAGCCGAACGACGACGTCGCAGCGCTACGACATCCCCGGCGCCGTCACCCTCCTGGCAACCCTCCTCGCCCTCGTCCAGGGTGTCACCCGGCTCCCCGGCCACGGCTGGAGCGACCCGAGAGCCGTCGGGCCGCTCACCGCTGCCGGGTTGCTCCTGCTGCTCCTGTGGCGAGTGGAGCGGCATGCACCGGCCCCCCTGTTGAGGCTCGGCCCCTCCCTGCGCGGCAACCCCGCCCTGCTCCGCTCCGCGGCCGGCGCCGCCTGTCTCAACGGTTCCTACCTGGGCCTCCTGTTCGTCCTCACGTACCAGACCCAGACCCTGGCCCACTGGTCCCCGCTGCGCGCCGCCCTCGCCCTCACCCCGGCCGCCGTACCCCCGGCGCTGACCGCGCTGGCCTCCGGCCGCCTGGTCGCCAGGTTCGGTGCCCCTCGCCTGATCGTGGCCGGCGCGGCCTGCGCGTTCGCCGGCTACCTGCTCCAACTGCGGTCCCACGCGTGGCCGTTGGACTACCCCGGCCGCATGCTCCCCACACTGCTGCTGGTCGGCACCGGCTTCGTGCTGTCCTTCGCCGCGCTGAACATGCAGGCGATGTCCCGCCTCGCGCCCGCCGACAGGCTCACCGGCAGTGGCCTGTACCAGACGGCCGTACAGCTCGCCGCGGTCGTCACGGTCGCGCTCGTCGCCGCCCTGCTCGCCGCCGGGACACCCGCGGCGGGCGCCGGCCCGGCAGCCGCGGCGGACGCCTGCCGGCCCGCGCTGACCCTGGTCGCCGTCCTCGGCTTCCTGGGCCTGCTCGTCGGCCTCGCCGGCCTGCTCCGAAAAACCCCACCCTCCTCACTCCACCACGGGGATTGACCATGGACCAGACAACGCAGACCTGGGTCTTCGACGACCTGGAGGACGAGTTGGACGATCTGGACTACGAGTTCGAGCGGGACCAGATCGTCGAGGTGGCGCCGCCCAGCCTCGCGCACCTCGCCTCCGTCGGCCTCGCCGAGCGCACCCGGATCATCGACGCCTACGTACGCGGCGAACTCGCCCGGGTGCTGCGGGTGTCGCCCGAGAGCATCGACACCGTGGGCCGCCCGATGAACAGCCTGGGCATCGGGTCCATCAACGGCCTGGAGCTCCAGCTCCGGATGGAGGCCGCGCTGTGCGTCGACGTCAACCTCAACCGGCTGCTGCGCGCCAACAGCGCCGCCGAGCTGGTCGAGTGCCTGGCCGGACAGCTCGGCCCGGAGGACAGCCCGCACAAACACGCCGGGAGGGCCGAGTACCACCTGGTCGCGCACGACGCGCCGAGCCCGAGGTGACCGGACGGATGCCGGTGCTGGAGTTCGGCGCGGCCGCCCTCGCGGTCGCGCCCAGGCTGCCCGCCACCGGGCAGCTGGACGTCTGGATGGTCCGCCGGGCGCCGCTGGAGACCGCGGCCGAGCTGCTGGACCTGACCGAGCTGAGCGAGGCGGAGCGCAGGCGGACCGCGTCCTTCGTCCGGCCCACGGACGGGGTGACGTACGCCTCCGCGCACGTAGCGCTGCGCCGGCTGCTGGGTGCCTACCTGGGGACGGCTCCGCAGGACGTGCCGTTCGTACGGGAGCCCTGCCCGGGCTGCGGCGAACCGCACGGCCGTCCGGCGGTCGCCCACCCCGACCCGCCGCTGCACTTCTCGCTGGCGCACAGCCACGGGATGGCCGTGGTCGCCGTCTCCCGCGCTGTCGTCGGCGCGGACGTGGAGCGGCTGCCGCGGGCCGAGACCGCCGAGGTGTGCACCCCGGCGCTGCACCCGGGGGAGCAGGCGGAGCTGGCGGCGTTCGACGAGGCCGGGCAGCGGCGCGCCGCCTTCGGGCGGCTGTGGACCCGCAAGGAGGCCTATCTCAAGGCGCTGGGCACCGGTCTGTCGCGCGACCCCGGCCACGACTACCTGGGTGCCGACCGGCACCGCAGGCCGGCCGGCTGGACCCTGCTCGACCTGCCCTCCGGGCCCCGGCACAACGCGGCCGTCGCGGTGCGCGGCGGGGCCCCCGACCAGGTCACCGTGCGCTGGGTGCCGCCCTTCGCGCTGTACGCGGGGCAGACGGTCGACCTGGACGCCGACGGCACCGTGGGCGTGCCCGTGCACCGGGACGCCGAAGGCACGACCACCGCAGTATCCGACTGGGGAGCGTGACCCACCGATGTCACTCGAACAGAAAACCGACCGCGACCGCCCGAGCCTGCACGACCGCGAGCACCGCGGTCAGTGGAGCGCCACCGAGCGGATCGAGGAGCTCGGCCTCATGAAGGAGGCCGCCCGGCACGGCGACCCGCTCGCCACCGAGCGCCAGCACGCCAAGGGCAAGCTCACCGCGTACGAACGCATCGAACTCCTGCTCGACGAGGGGTCGTTCAACGAGGTCGAGATGCTCCGCCGGCACCGCGCCACCGGCTTCGGCCTGGAGAAGAAGCGGCCCTACACCGACGGTGTGATCACCGGCTGGGGCACGGTCCACGGCCGTACCGTCTTCGTCTACGCGCACGACTTCCGCATCTTCGGCGGCGCCCTCGGCGAGGCCCACGCCCAGAAGATCCACAAGATCATGGACATGGCCGTCGCGGCCGGGGCCCCGCTGGTCTCCCTCAACGACGGCGCCGGCGCCCGGATCCAGGAGGGCGTCTCGGCGCTGGCCGGCTACGGCGGCATCTTCCAGCGCAACACCCGCGCCTCCGGGGTGATCCCGCAGATCAGCGTGATGCTCGGCCCGTGCGCGGGCGGCGCCGCCTACTCGCCCGCCCTGACCGACTTCGTCTTCATGGTCCGGGACATCGCCCAGATGTTCATCACCGGACCGGACGTGGTCAAGGCGGTGACCGGCGAGGAGATCACCCAGAACGACCTCGGCGGCGCCGACGTCCACGCCACCGCCTCCGGCGTGGCCCACTTCGCCTACGACGACGTGCGCAGCTGCCTGGAGGACGTACGGCACCTGCTGTCGCTGCTGCCGTCCAACAACCGCGACCTGCCGCCCCGGGTGCCGACCGAGGACCCCGCCGACCGGCGCACCGACCACCTCCTCGAACTGGTCCCCGAGGACCCCGGCCGGGTCTACGACATCCGGTCCGTCATCGAGGAGATCGTCGACGACGGCGACTACTTCGAGATCCAGCCCGGCTTCGCGACCAACGTGGTGTGCGCGCTGTCCCGGCTGGACGGCGAGGTCGTCGGCGTCGTCGCCAGCCAGCCCGCCTCCTTCGCGGGCGTCCTGGACATCGACGCCAGCGAGAAGGCGGCGCGGTTCGTGCAGTTCTGCGACGCGTTCAACATCCCGCTGGTCACCCTGATCGACGTGCCGGGCTTCCTCCCGGGAGTCGACCAGGAGCACAACGGCATCATCAGGCGCGGCGCGAAGCTGCTGTACGCCTACTGCAACGCGACCGTGCCGCGCATCTCCCTGGTGCTGCGCAAGGCGTACGGCGGCGCGTACATCGTCATGGACTCCCGCTCCATCGGCACCGACCTGGCGCTGGCCTGGCCGTCGAACGAGATCGCCGTGATGGGCGCCGAGGGCGCGGCGAACGTCATCTTCCGCCGGGAGATCGCGGCCGCGGACGACCCCGAGTCCACCCGCGCGCAGAAGATCAAGGAGTACCAGGCGGAGCTGATGCACCCCTACTACGCGGCCGAACGCGGTCTGATCGACGACGTCATCGACCCCCGGCAGACCCGCTCCACCCTGATCCGCGCCCTCGCGATGCTCCGCAGCAAGCAGGCCGACCTGCCGTGCCGCAAGCACGGCAACCCGCCGCAGTGAACGCGGCCCGGACCGCGCCGCCCGGCCCGGCGGAGGCCACCGCCGCCGGCGGCGCGGAGGCCGCCGGCGGTGCCACCGGTCCCTCCGGCCCGGACGGCGCCCTGGTCATCAAGGTCGTCAAGGGCGCGGCGAGCCCCGCCGAGCTGGCCGCGCTGACCACCGTCCTGCTGGCCCGCGCGGCCGCCCTGGCCGCCGTGGACCCGTGCCCGCTGGAGTCCCGTCCGGTGGCCGGCTGGCGCCGCCCGGAACGCCTCGCGGCACACCGCGACCCCCGCGGCTGGCGGGTCGCGGGCTCTCCCGCGGCCTGACCGGCATCCCCGACCCGAATTGGAGCCACGGACCCCATGACGTCCCCGTCCCCGTCCCCGTCCCTTCCCCTGCCCCTCGACCGGGCCGGCACGGTCCCCGAACTCCGCGCCGAACTCGACTCCCTGCGCGCCGAGTTCACCGCACTCGCGGACCGCGCGGCCGTCGCCGAGCTGATCGACCGCTACGTCACCCTGCTCGACACCCAGGACGAACACGGCTTCGACCCCGCCTGGCCGGCCGCGGTCTTCACTCCCGACTGCCGGCTGGAGTTCCCGGTCGGCACGGTCGAGGGCCGCGACCAGGCCGCCGCCTTCCACTACGACCGCAAGTCCCGCTTCGCCCGCACCCACCACCTGGCCGCCAACTACGGCATCCGGGTGGACGGGGACACCGCCCGGATCCGCATCCACCTGATCGCGTCCCACGTGCACCACGACGACGGTCCGGACCCGGACGGCCGCTTCGACATCGGCGGCCACAGCGAGGGCGAGGCGGTCCGCACCCCGGACGGCTGGCGGCTCAGCCGCTGGCGCTTCCACCTGACGTGGTCCGACGGGGCCGGCCCGCGCCCCGGACCGGACGCCCGCGCACTGCGCAGTTCCCAGCCACGCCCACGCCAGACGAAAGGACGATGAGACGTGTCAGCCACACCGACCACCGCGCTCGACCTGGGCGCCCTGCGCGAGACTCCCGGCGACGACCGCCGGCGCGCGTTCGAGACGTTCCTCTGCCGGAACCTGGCCCAGCACCTGGACATCCCGCCGGCCCACCGCATCGCCCGCAACCGGCCCCTCTACACCCAGGGCATCGACTCCCTCACGGCCCTGACCCTCCAGCGCACCCTGGAGTCGGCCCTGAACATCCCGGTGCCGGCCCACCACCTCCTGCGCGAGCAGTCGGTGGGGGAACTGGCCGCGACCCTCAGCGACTTGGTGGACCGGACCTGAGGCTCGGCGGTTCTCCTGTGCCGTCGGGTGCGAGATGCCCGCCATCTCGCACCCGACGGCACAGGAGACCTGTGACAACGATGTCAGTCCTCGTTTCCTCCGGGCCCGGCGCCCGCCGCGTGGCATGCTGAGCGCGACGACGGACCGAGAGGCGGCGGACACGATGGACTGGGCCCGGTTCGCGCAGCAGCTGGCGTCGATGGCACGCGACCTGCTGGCGCAGGAGTCGGTGGACGCCACCCTGGCCCGTATCACCGCCTCGGCCACGGAGCTGGTGGAGGGGTGCGACGCGGCCGGCATCCTGGTGCTGCGCGGCAAGGAGGTGCGGACGCTCGCCCCCACGAACCAGCTGGTCGTCGACAGCGACCGGCTCCAGGAGCGGCTGGGCGAGGGCCCGTGCTTCGACGTCGCCCAGGCCGAGAACGACGAGCGGGTGTTCCGCATCAGGGACTTCACCCGGCCGCAGCCCCGCTGGCCCGCCTACGCCCCCGCGGCGCACCGGCTGGGCGTGGGCAGCATGATGGGCTTCCTGCTGTACACCGAGGACGAGGAACTCGGCGCGCTGAACGTCTACTCCCACCGCCCCGGCGCCTTCACCGAGGTCGGCGAACTGGCGGGCTGGCTGCTGGCCTCCCATGCCGCTGTCGCCTTCTCCAGCGCCCGTACCCAGACCCAGCTGGAACAGGCCGTCGCCACCCGGCATGTGATCGGGGAGGCCATGGGCATCCTGATGGGCGGCCACCAGCTCACCGAGGAACAGGCCTTCGGCGTGCTGCGCCGCTATTCCCAGGAGAACAACGTCAAGCTCCGCGAGGTGGCCCGCCGGGTGTGCGAGGAGGGCCCGCTGTCCTGACCGGCGCCGCGGACTCCGGGCCCGGCGAGGCGTCGACTACCGGCCCTTTCGCGCCCGTCCGGTCGGGCGGCCCGCGAACCCCGGCCGGGCCGGCTCCGGAACCCGCTTCCGGCCTGCGTCTTCCCGTCGGGACGGGTGACCGCGGCCTGTTGTGGCGGTAGGGCGCCCCCGGCAGGACTCGAACCTGCGGCCAAGCGCTTAGAAGGCGCCTGCTCTATCCACTGAGCTACGGGGGCCGGCTGTGCTGGCCTCGTACGTACGGCCCGGTCGGGCCGGTCCGTGACGCTGCCGGGGACAAGGATAGAACTCCCCGGTCCTCGTCCCGGTTGCTTCGCCTCCGTGGCTCGATGTGGAGGTTCGGTGAAGCGGTCCTGATAATCGCAGGCAGGTACGAATCGTGCATCGCTTTTGGCGCCCGGCGCACCGGGTGTTGTGCACTCGTTATGCCTGGACTTTGCCTCCGTCCCAGTCGCCCCTTCCGCCCGTTGTGTCCTGTCGGCGCGCAGACATGTCTATATGCTTCATAATTCCCCTAAAATTGGGCATTCTTCGCATGTGGTGACCTTGGACGTACGGCCCCAGCTGCTCGACACCCTCTCCGCTCTGCGCGATCGTGTCGCCGCCGCACGCTTTCCGCTGCCCCTGGCGGGGGCCGCCCGCGCGCGTGCCAATCGCGACGAACTGCTCGCCCAGCTCGACGACTACCTGGTGCCCCGGCTCAAAGAGCCGGAAGCGCCGCTTCTGGCCGTCGTGGGCGGATCGACCGGGGCAGGCAAGTCGACCCTCGTCAACTCTCTGGTGGGCCGCCGGGTCAGTGAGGCGGGTGTGCTGCGGCCGACCACCCGCACACCGGTCCTCGTCTGTCATCCGGAGGACCATCACTGGTTCAGCGGCATGCGCGTGCTGCCCGACCTCACACGCGTGTGGGTACCGCACCAGGAGGGCGGCGAGGAGCCCCTCCTGCCCGGCGAGAACCCCGCGCGCGTGCTGCGCGTCGAGACCGTCGACAGCCTCCCGCGCGGACTCGCCCTGCTCGACGCCCCCGACATCGACTCCCTGGTCGTCGACAACCGTGTCCTCGCCGCGGAACTGATCTGCGCCGCCGACATCTGGGTGATGGTCACGACGGCCGCCCGCTACGCCGACGCCGTCCCCTGGCACCTGCTGCGCACCGCCAAGGAGTACGACGCCACCCTGGTGACGGTCCTCGACCGGGTCCCGCACACGGTCGTCTCCGAGGTCTCCCGCCAGTACGGCGCCCTCCTCACCAAGGCCGGGCTCGGCGAGGTACCCGGGTTCACGGTGCCCGAGCTGCCCGAGTCCGCGTGGGGCGGCGGCCTGCTCCCGGCCACCGCGGTGGCCCCGCTGCGCGCCTGGCTCCTGCAGCAGGCCCAGGACCCCGGCGCCCGCCGGCAGACCGTGGCCCGCACCGCCCACGGTGTCCTCGACTCCCTCAACGCCCGGCTGCCCGAGCTGGCCGGGGCCGCCGCCGCCCAGTACGCCGCGGCCCTGCGGCTGAACTCCGCCGTCGAGACGGCCTACGACAGCGAGCACACGCGGCTGCGCGGCCGGCTGCAGAGCGGCGCGGTCCTGGCCGGCGACGCCCTCAAGCGCTGGCGGGCCTTCCCCGTCGACTGCGCCGCCGGGGAACTGCTGGACGCCCTGGTGGAGAGCCTCGCGGCGCTGCTGCTGTGCGCCGTCACCGCCGCCGACGAGCGGGTCGACGACTCCTGGCGCCGCGAACCCGCCTCCTCCGCCCCCGGACTCACCGAGCGCGATCCCTCCCTGGAGAGCGCCGAGCACCGCATCGGCATCGCCGTCCGGCGCTGGCGCCGCGAGCTGGAGGAGTACGCCGACGACGAGGTGCGCGAGCTGGACCGCAGCGTCGCCCCGGAGTCCGAGGGGGTCGCCGCCCTGGTGGCCACCGCGCTGCTCGGCGGGCGCCGCACCCGGGCGGCGGGGGAGCGGCTCGCCGAACGCATCGGCGCCCATGGCGCGCTGCGGCTGCGGGACCGGGCGGGGCGGCTGCTCGGCGAACACGTGGACCGCGTCATGCACGCCGAACGCGAACGCCGGCTCGCCCCGTTGGACGCCCTGGACGTGCACGCCGAACCCCAGGCCGAACTCATCGCCGCCCTGTCCGTCCTCCAGAAGGAGAGGTGACCGGTGACCGCCGTCACTGACCACGACCACACGGATCGCATGGAACGCATGGATCACAACGGTGACTACACAGGTGACCGCCCGAGTGACTACACCGCCGGGTACACCGGTGGCGGCACCAGTGACCTCGAAGGCGGCCGGACCGCACCGGACTCCGCGCAGGAGGCCGTGGGACGGCAGCCGGGGCGTGACGCGGACCGGCAGCCGGGACGGGCGCCGGGGCGGGAGACACGTCGGGAACCGGGCCGGGACCCCGGGGCGGAGTCCGGCCGCGAGACCGGGCCGGACCTCGGCCACGCCCCCGGTACCGACCCGGGGAGGGCCTCGGTGAGGACCTCTGCGAAGGACACCGCGAAGGGCACCGTGATGGAGTCGGCCAGGGATTCGGGGCGGGATCCGGGGCGCGACCCGGCGACGGACCCGGGGCGGGACCCGGCGGCGGGATCCGGGAAGGGCACGGGGGCTGGATCCGCGAAGGCCATGGGGGCGGACTCCCCGCGGGACCGCTTTCGGGACGTCGAGCGGGAAGCCGAGCGGGACGTCGCTCGGAGCCCCGCTCACGACGTCGCGCACAACGCCGTGAAGGACTCCGCGAGCGCTTCCGGGCACGCCTCCGCGCACACTCCGGTGCCGCGCCCCGTGCAGGATCCGGCGCCGGAGGGCGCCGGGGACCGGCGGGAGGGCGCCGGGGCGCGGTCCGCGGACCCGGCTGAGGCGGCCGGCGGGACCGACACCGAGACCGTCCCGCACGCGCGCGCACGGGAACAGCAGGAGCAGCGGGAGAAGCGCGAGTCGCCGGAGCCGGCCGACGACGGACAGGCCGGCACCGACGAGGACGTCTGGGACGACGGCCTCATCGCCCGCCGGGTCACCGAGACCGCCAAACCCGCCGTACCCGTCGTGGAGACCAGGGGCCCGGGAGCCCCGCCTCCCGCCCCGCTGGCGTACGAGGGCCCGCTGCGTTCCCGCCTCGACGCGCTGCGCGAACTCGTCGGTCTGTCCCGCACCCGCCTCGACAGCCGGACCCTCGCCGAGGCGGGCCGGGTCCTGGACGAGGCCGCCGCCCGGCGCCGGCTCTCCGGCCAGCACACCGTCGTCGCCATCGCCGGTGCCACCGGAAGCGGCAAGTCGCAGCTGTTCAACGCGCTCGCGGGGGTCGCCATCTCGGAGACCGGCGTACGGCGCCCCACCACCGCCGCGCCCATCGCGTGCAGCTGGAGCGACGGCAGCGCGGCCCTCATCGACCGGCTCGGCATCCCGGGCCGGCTGCGCCGCCGCCCGGTGCACAACCCGGAGGCGGACGCGCAGCTGCGCGGGCTGATCCTGGTCGACCTGCCGGACCACGACTCGGCCGTGGTCCAGCACCGCGACCACGTCGACCGGATCCTGCGACTGGTGGACGCGGTGATCTGGGTCGTCGACCCCGAGAAGTACGCCGACGCGGTGCTCCACGAGCGTTACCTGCGGCCCCTGTCCGGTCACGCGGAGGTCATGTTCATCGTCCTCAACCAGACCGACCGCCTGCCCGGCGAGGCCGCCGACCTGGTCCTGGACGATCTGCGCCGGGTGCTCGACGAGGACGGCGTCGCGCTCGGCGAGTACGGCGAACCGGGTGCCACGGTGCTCGCGCTGTCCGCGCTCACCGGGGACGGGGTCGGCGAACTGCGCGAATCCCTCGGCCAGTTCGTCTCCGAGCGGGGAGCGGCGGCCCGCCGGGTCGCCGCCGACGTCGACGCCGCCGCGGCCAGGCTGCGGCCCGTGTACGCCACCGGGCACCGCCCCGGGCTCAGCGAGGAGGCCCGCGACGACTTCGCCGCGCGGCTGGCCGACGCGGTGGGCGCCACCGCCGCCGGCGAGGCCGCCGAACGCGCCTGGCTGCGCAACGCCAACCGGGCCTGCGGCACGCCCTGGCTGCGGCTCTGGCGCTGGCACAAGGGACGCGGCGACCAGCCCACGGGTCGCCTGCAGCAGGCCCAGCCGGAGGAGGAGGCCACCGCGCGCCAGCGCGTCGAGCAGGCGGTGCGCACCGTCTCGGAGCGGGCTTCGACCGGTCTGCCCGCGCCCTGGGGGCAGGCGGTGCGGGAGGCGGCCCTGCGCGGCTCGCAGGGGCTGCCGGAGGCACTGGACGACCTGGCCGCCCAGGCCGGGCTGCCACCGGGGCGGCCGCCGCGGCCGGGCTGGTGGCCGGTGGCGGTGCTCGCCCAGGCCGCGATGACGCTCCTCCAGGTGGTCGGCGGGCTGTGGCTGGCCGGGCAGATCACCGGGGTGATGGCGCCCAACCTGGGCGTGCCGGTGCTCCTGATGGTCGCCGGGATCGTCGGCGGGCCGCTGGTCGAGTGGGGCTGCCGGATGGCGGCGAGAGGACCGGCCAGGCGGTACGGCCTGGACGCGGAGCGCCGGCTGCGGGAGGCGGCGGCCGGGTGCGGCCGGGCCCGGGTCCTGGATCCGGTGGCCGCGGAGCTGCTGCGCTACCAGGAGGTGCGGGAGCAGTACGGCAGGGTGACGCGGACGGGCGCCGGAGTGGGATGACACCGACGCCGCTGCCGGGCCGCCTCGGCCGGCAGCGGCGCCGGTCGGCGTCCGCTGGGGTCGGCAGCGGCGCCGGTCGGGGTCGGCCAGGGTGGGGCGGGTCCGCCGTGGGGGACGCGGGTCACTCGTCCGGGTGGCGGGGTTTTCCACAGGGCGACGGTGGTCCACAGCGCCCGGCGGCTGCGGCCCGGTGACGGCAGTCTGGGTCCCGCGGCGATCGCCACGAGGGCGGTCGCCGCGAAGGACACAGCCGTACGGGACGGCCCCGTAGGCGGATCCGGCCCGGCCCCGCGGCCGGGCGAGGGAGGGGTTCGGGATGAACGAGACGTTGGTCTGCGCGGTGGGCAACGTGGCGACGCAGCCGGTCTACCGGGAGCTGGCGGCGGGACCGTCGGCGCGGTTCCGGCTGGCGGTCACCTCGCGCTACTGGGACCGGGAGAAGAGCACCTGGACGGACGGCCACACCAACTTCTTCACGGTGTGGGCCAACCGTCAGCTCGCCACCAACGCGGCGGCGTCGCTGTCCGTCGGCGACCCGGTGGTCGTGCAGGGGCGGCTGAAGGTGCGCACCGAGACCCGGGAGGGCGGCCAGCAGTGGACCTCCGCCGACATCGACGCGGTGGCGATCGGACACGACCTCGCACGGGGTACGGCCGCCTTCCGGCGGGCCGCGAAGCCGGAGACGGCGGCACCGGCCCCGCCACGGCCGGAGCCGGACTGGGAGACACCGCGGGAGTCCGCCGACACCCCCGCGCAAGGGCAGCAGGAACCCGTGCCCGTGAGCTGAAGTCGCCTTGTCAGAAGCCCAGTTCGCCATGATCGGCGTGAACTGCGCACACCTGAGCGCCCTTTGACGGCCTATCGGTCATGCCACTCCAAAGCACCCATCGCGGCGACCGGACGTATTTGTCGACAAGTGCCGCTCGTCCGGCACCCCGCGATAACGATTACGGATCGGATCGCCCATCCGACCATCACACCGGGAATGGGCGGTCCGGCTGATCCATAGGATGCCGGGCATGGCCCCTGGGGCCACTGATTCTGCTGGTGGGACCACCCCCCGCAATCAAGGGGTCCTGCTCGAAGGGGAATTCTGTGCTCGCTGCGTTCTCTGGTTCCTCGGCGCCCGGTGCGTCCGCCAGGCACTCCGGTACGCCCGTGTCCGCGAGAGGCGTGGCCCGTGTGGCCGCCGCGGCGCTGGCGTCCGGACTGGTGGCCGTCGCCGTGCTGACCGGCGCCGGCCGGGCCGCGGCCGACGACGGGACCGGGCAGAGCCAGAGCGGGGCGACGGCGACCATCGGCGGCCTGAAGACCTACGGCGAGGCCGTCGTGCACGGCGCCGACGGCGAGGAGCGGGTGTCCGCGGGCCTCTTCGAGATGTCCGTGGACGGCGGCGGCACGCTCCAGACGTACTGCGTGGACCTCCACAACCCCACCCAGCGGGACGCCAAGTACCACGAGACGGCCTGGAGCGGCACCTCGCTCGGCGCCAACACGAACGCGGGCAGGATCCGTTGGATCCTGCAGAACTCCTACCCGCAGGTCAACGATCTCGCCGCGCTCGCCCGCAAGGCCGGGGCCGGCACCCTCAGCGAGCAGGACGCCGCGGCCGGCACCCAGGTGGCGATCTGGCGCTACTCCGACGGCGCGGACGTCGACGCCGTGGACCCCCAGGCCGAGAAGCTCGCCGACTACCTGGAGAAGAGCGCCCGCGGCCAGTCGGAACCGCAGGCCTCCCTGACCCTGGACCCGCCCGCGGTCTCCGGCCGGCCCGGCGCACTGCTGGGTCCGGTCACGGTGCACACCAACGCGCGCGCCGTCACCGTGGTCCCGCCCGCCGACGCGGCCCTGACCGGCGTACGGATCACCGACAGGTCCGGCAGGCCGGCCGGCACCGCGCACGACGGCAGCGAGCTGTACTTCAAGGTCCCCGACGACGCCACGGACGCGTCCGCCGAACTCACCGTGCAGGCGTCGACCACCGTCCCCGTCGGCCGCGCCTTCACCTCCGAGAGCCGCAGCCAGACACAGATCCTCGCCGGATCCAGCGAGTCCACGGTCGCCGCGACCGCGAACGCCACCTGGGCGGAACAGGGCGCGATACCGGCCCTGTCGGCCGAGAAGAACTGCGCCACCGGCGGCGTGGACATCACCGCGGCCAACACCGGCGACCAGCCGTTCACCTTCGAGCTGATGGGTGCCGAGCACACCGTCCCCGCCAACACCTCCCGGACGGTGACCATCCCGCTCCAGGAGGACCAGGTCTACGACTTCACGATCACCGGCGCCAACGGCCTCGAACGGCGCTTCACCGGCGTCTTCGACTGCAAGACCCAGGCCGCCGAGAGCGGGCTCGCCGCCCAGACCCTCAGCGAGCCCAGCCCCGCCTCGGTCGGCGGCACCGCCTCCGACGTCAACCTCGCCGCCACCGGCGGCGACTCGGCGACCGGAGTGATCACCGGTGTCGCCATCGGCCTGGTGGTGATCGGCGGCGCCGTCCTGGTGGTCCTCCGCCGCCGCGAGAACCCGACGGGCCACTGACCCCCGCAGAACGGCCGCGCGAGGCAGTATGACGTCATGACCAAGTCATCGCGCAGCATTCCGTCCGGCTCGATGCTGTCCCTGTGGTCCAAGGACTCGGTGCTGTCGATCGGCTCGGTGGACTCCGTCCTGTCCATCGGATCGGTCGGCTCGGCCCTGTCCGTGGGCTCGATCGGCAGCGCCCTGTCGGTCGGATCGGTCGGCTCGACCCTGTCCCTGTTCTCGGCGGCGTCATGGCTGAGCACGGGATCGGTCCTGTCGGCCCAGTCCCGCTGGTCGGTCCTGTCCTGGCGCTCCTCCCACGCGCTCCGCGCGACCGGAGCCGTGACCGCGGTGGCGGCCACCGCCTTCCTCCTCCACCGAGCCCTGCAGACGCCCTCCCCGGACGTCCGACGCGGCTGACGTCGGCCCGCACCGGACGCCCGAAGACCCCGGCACCGGCGAGAGAGCCGAGGCCGGGGTCTTCGCGTCGGCGGGACTACCGGTAGAAGACGGCCACGCCACCGTGGTGCGAGCAGGCCCCCTGGTGGTGAGCGGCGTACGAGTACGTACCGTCGTTGCACTTGGCCGTGGCGCCACCGCCCGCGGAGCCGGACCCACCGGACGAACCACCGGACGACGAACCGCCGGACGACGAACCGCCGCCCCCTCCCGCGGACGCGGCGTGCGCGGTGACGGTCACCCTCACCTTCACCTTGACCGTCTTCGTCACCGTCGGCGCGGGCTTGGGCTTCGCGGTCTCCGTCGCCGTGGCCGTAGCGGTGACCGTGGCCGTGGCCGCCGGCCGCGCCTTGTGGTCGGCCACCGTCTTCGTCGCGTCCGTGTTCTGGCCGCCGTTCCCGGCGCTCCCCACGCCGATGACGAACGCGAGGCCCAGTGCGGGCAGAACGAATCGCTTGCGGGCCCACTTGGGCGCCGGCCGGACGACCGGCGGCCCGGCCGGAGGCTGGAACGGCGGTTGGGGCGGGTAGTAGCTCACAGGTCCCCCCTGCTCAAGTACGTGAACGGTGAAGCTATCCGTACCTGTGCGCCGGATGTGAGGGATCAGTGAAGAAAGAAACCCACTTGTGACAAGCCCCGACACCGACCCCCCGCGCCGGGCCGGTAGGGGCGGTTCCCGACCTCCCCGTGACGGACGACCGGCCCCGCCCCGGTCGTTCAGCTCGACTGGAGGCTGTGGTCCCGTGCGAGGACGGCTCGCTCGGCGGGGGTTGCCGAGCGTCGCCACTCCGGAGCCAGCGCGGCGTAGGTGGTGACGTCGTGCCAGCGGCCCTGGGTGTGGAACAGTTCGCGCAGGGTGGCCTCGGGACGCAGACCGGCGGCGAGCATGACGTCGCCCATGCGCGTGTGGTCGGCGCGGTGGCCGGCCCAGACGCGGTGCAGGCCGAGCGGGCCGAAGCCGTAGGCCATCAACAGGCGCCCCGCCTCGTGTCCGTGGCCGCGTACGGGTGCGTCGGGCAGCAGCACCAGACCGGTGAGCATGGCATTGCGGCCGTACTCCTCGACCAGCAGTCCCATCGTGCCGACCATCATGTCGTCGCCCGGTGCGCAGATCGCGAGGGTGTGCCGGCGCCGGGGGTGGGTGTAGGGCTGGGCGAGGCACTGGGCGAACGCGTCCTGTGCCTGGCGGGCGTCCATGCGGTCGATGCCGAGGTAACGCGTCAGGACGGGGTGGGTATGGATGCGTTCGAAGGCGATGAGGTCGGTGGCGCGCATCTCGCGCAGCCAGAGGTGCTCGCCGTGCAGCTCGGGAAGATGGGTCATGCCGGGCCCCCGGCAGGACCGGCCTGGCCGGCGGGGACGAGGGCTTCGAGGTCCACGTAGTAGCGCCCCGAGGGCACCGGCCTGCCCAGCAGGATCCGTCTCGCGGTGTCGGTGACCAGCGCGCCGCCGAGCATGACGCCGCTGGCCAGCTGCGGCCAGCTCGACAGGGTGCGGCCGATCCTGCCGAGCGCGTCGGTCATGGCCGGACTGAGACGGTCGGCGTCCACGATCCGCAGCAGGACCTGCAGCGCCTCGGCGGGGTCGAGGCCCCGGACGTCGTCGGCGGTCGTCCCCTCCGCCCGGCCGTGGAAGAGGGGCAGGTCCGGATCCTCGTCGAAGCGTTCCACGTCCAGCAGGCCACGGTCGTTGGTGTCCATGAGGACCGGAACGCGCCGGGCACGGGCGTGCTCCCGGGCGGCGAACTTCGCCCACAGGGTGTCGCACTCCTCGACAAGGAGGTCGAGCACACCGCTCGCCGTGGTGCCGAAGAACTCCTCGACCGTCGACTCCGTGAGGCCCGCACGGAAGATCTCGATGTCGAGGTAGGGGTCGATCTCGAACATCTGCCGTGCGCACAGAACGGTCTTCTCCACGCCCAGGTCGTGGACGCCGGCGCGCAACCGGTTCATGTTGGTCAGTCCGAGCCGGTCGAAGTCCGCCAAGCGGAACGATCCTCCAACTCCTTCCATGGCGCAGGTGAGCGCCGCGCTGTTGCCGACGGACAGCCCCAGCACGCCGATGCGGCGGCCGAGCAGCGCCTGCTGCTCGGCCCGTGTGATCTTGTCCCGGTTGCGGTCGGTCCGGACCAGGCGGAACTCCTCGGGCGGAAGCACGTGCACCAGCCGCCCCGACCACGGATACCAGACCCAGGTTCCGTAGCCCCGACGGCGCGTTCCCGGGCACACCTCGGCAGCGGCGGCCGCCCGGCCTCCCGCGTCCATCGCTTCCCCCGGCCGCAGGCAGCGGACCAGTTCCTCCAACTGGTCGTCGATGCGGTCGTGAACCTCGCGCACGGCACCCGACTCCAGCAGGGCCGCCAACGCCGCTTCCCCCTCGGCGTCCGCGGCGCCGAGCAGGACGGGCCGATAGGTCACCCGACCGTCCCCGGTCGTTTCGGGGGCGGGCCGCGGGTGTCTGACAAGAGCCGTATTCGAGTGAGTCACGAGGCGCGAAGCTAGCAGCCGGACGATCTTGGAATTCTCCCGTCACCCGGGAGCGCGCCCTCGAATTCATGCGCGACCCGCGGTGGAAGGCGATCACGCGATGCGGGCGGTCCCCGACTTCCCCGCTTACCCGACACCGTGCCCGATGTCCGCCCCGCCAGGGAGGCGCCGCTGGAGGAGCAGGGCATCCTCGCCGGGGACCACCACGGTCGTGACGATAGCGTCCGGCTCCCTCCGAACCGAAGGGACTCCCCGCCGGACAGGACGGGTGACCGGCACCGAGCCGAGCCGTGCCGACCGCTCCGGCCGGCGCTCTGCCGAGTGATCACCCCGGCGCTCTGCCGAGTGATCACCTCCGGGCCGCACCAGGGCCGTCCGAGGCTTCCCGGGGCCGGTCGACGGCGACCGACAGTGACAGGCCGGCCACCGTAGCCGCCGTCGAACCCCCAGGTCACGGCCCCCGCACCAAACGGGTTAACACCCAACGCTGGACGTCAGGCAAGAGGGGGTGTGTCTGGCGGCCCGAAGCCGTAAAGGGCCCCTGACCAGTGGCGTAGCCGTCAGACAGGGGCCGGTTTGGGACCGTGGGCCGGTTGGGGGCCGGTAGCGGTCCGGGTGGGGGATGTCGGTGGTCCCAGCAATCACTCAAGTTCGCTCATCGAGTGCAACTGCGCGAACTCGTCGGCGAGTAGTCCCATGTGGACTAGATCATGGTGCCGGCCGGCGAAGAAAACGTGATCACGCAGGCGTCCTTCCTCGGCAAAGCCGAGACGGCGATGCAGTGCCAGCGATGCCTCGTTGTGCCCGAAGATCCGCGCCTCGCACTTGTGGTACCGCCGCTCCGCGAACATGAATCGCAGCAGCATCACCACGGCTTCGGCCGCGTAGCCCTTGCGTCGATGCGCAGCCCCCATCGTGATGCCGTACTCGAACCGTCCCGCCTGCGGATTTGCGTGGTGCGAGCCGACTGCCCCGACGATCTGTCCCGTGTCCAAGGCTTCTACGGCCAAGCCGAAGCAGTCACTGTCGGACTTCGCGACGGACTGCTCCCTCGCCCAGGCGCGGAACCCCTCGGCAGACCGAGGGGGATGCAGCAGGTCCCCCAGCCGCTCTTCGTCGACGGCGAAGCCCATGAACGCCTTCCAGTCCTCAGGCTCAATACCGCGCAGACGTGCCCGCTTACCGGTCCAGAACGAGGTCATCCCCTATTCGATCACAAGCAAGACGCGCTGCACAGACCAACGGCACCCCGCCCGAACTGCCTTGTCATACCGGTGGAGTCAGATCAACTTGGTACGGAACGGAGCCAGTGGACGCAGGTGCGTTGCTGCCCAAAGAAGTGCTTACAAACAGTCAGGCTGCTTCCGGGAGCTCCGGCGGGTGGATGCGCTGGAACACCGAGGACACAGCCGCCCGCGCCTTGTCCTCACCGCTCGGCAGGAGGCGGGTGTAGATCTTCAGCGTGAAACCCGGGTCGGAGTGCCCTAGGCAGACGCTCAGAGCCTTGATGCTGCCGCCGGCCTCCAGGACCACCGAGGCGTAGAAGTGTCGCAGCGCGTGCATCCCGTCGTCCGGGGCGGCGGCATAGCGCCGTTGGCCCGGCACCCTGCGCGGGATGACACCCGCGTGGACAAGAGCTTGTTCGTACGCGAGCCCTACGTCAGATGCGCTACCTGCGCGTTGCCCAGCTGCCGCGGTTTCCGAGGGGAGGCCTCTACGCGCACGCGCGCGCAGGGCGGGCGGAAACTGCCGTCTCATGGGCGTCCCGTGAGGACGCAGGCGGCCGTTCAGGCCTTCGAGGGTTCCGGTGGCCGCGAGGCGGCACAGGCGCCCCCGATGGGTGTACGCAGCCTCTACCCCCGAAGCGGTCGCCGCGTGAGCGGAGCGAGCCGCCAGGAAGCGTGCGGCCGTAGGCCACTCCTTCCATCGGTCGCCGGAGTCGGGGCGCGGTCGGTTCCACGTGGTCAGCCCTGGGCCTGTCTCCTTGACGCCCTGGCTGAACAGGGGGGATGGGCGCACGCGAGGGACTGAAGGAAGCGCCGGGATGTCGCACAGAGTCACTTGACTGATTACCCTCCGTGCGTGAATGATCACCAAGTGTTCCATCTGACTGGCCCCTTCTCGTGGGCCTTGACGACAGGGCACATCCATGTCTTCAGCCATGCGCAGGACGATGAACACTCCAGCGGCGCGGCGGCTGGCTGGCGCGGCCGTCGCGCTGGGCAGCTGCCTGGCGCTCGCCGGGCCGGCGGGAAGCGCCGACGCGGCGCCTGCCGACCCCGTACCGACCGTCTTCTTCGGCGACTCCTACACCGCCAACTTCGGCATCGCCCCTTTCCAGGAGGGCGACAGGACCTTCTGCTTCCAGGCGAAGGAGAACTATCCCGCCGTCGCCACCCGGCGCCTCGCGGACAAGGGCATCGCACTCGACGTCCAGTCGGACGTCTCCTGCGGAGGCGCCCTCGTCCACCACTTCTGGCAGGAGCAGGAGCTGCTGCTGCCCGGCGTGAAGGTCCCGCCGCAGCAGGACGCGCTCAAGCAGGACACCCGGCTGGCCGTGGGCAGCATGGGCGGCAACACGCTGGGCTTCAACCGCATCCTGAAGCAGTGTTCCGACAAGCTCCGGACGGAGGGCGTTCTGCTGCCGGGAGAGCCTGTGGACGGGGACGAGCCGGCCTCCAAGTGCGGTGAGTTCTTCGAGTCTGGAGACGGTAAGAATTGGCTGGACGGTAAGTTCGAGCAGGTCAGTGGGGATCTGGAGGAGCTGCTCGATCGCATCGCGTACTTCGCCCCCGACGCGAAGCGCGTCCTGGTCGGCTACCCCCGGCTCGTGCCCGAGGACACCGCCAAGTGTCTGACCGCGGCGCCCGGTCAGACTCAGCTGCCGTTCGCCGACATCTCCAAGGACGCCCTGCCGGTCCTGGACCAGATCCAGAAGCGGCTGAACGACGTCATGAAGAAGGCCGCCGCTGACGCCGACGGCGGCGCCGACTTCGTCGACCTCTACGCCCACACCGGCAGCAACACGGCGTGCGACGGCGCCAACCGGAGCATCGGCGGCCTGCTGGAGGACTCCCAGATCAAGTTCGGCAACGACCACGTCCCCTGGTACGCGCACCCCAATGCCAAGGGCCGTGACATGCAGGCCAAGCAGGTCGCCGACAAGGTCGAGCAGATCCTCAACCGGTAGGAAGGAACGCGGCCCGGCCATCCCAGGGCGCAGAAATCTGCACGCTGACGAGGCGCAGATGGTGGACAGAAGTCTGGAACCGCCGGTCATCTGCGGCTCCAGATGAGGATGGCGGCAAGGTGGAGTGCGGCCTGGTAGGCGATGGCGAGCTTGCCGGTTCTCATGGCCAGGCCGCGCCACTGCTTGAGCCGATTGATGCAGCGTTCGACCGCGTTGCGCTGCTTGTACGCTTCGGTGTCGAAGGCGGGCGGCCGGCCACCGGCGCCAAGGCGGTTGATGCTGCCGGGCGGCGCTACTGGGTAGCGGGGTGCGCCCCGCTACCGTGTTCCTTTGTCTTGTCTTGTCGCTTGTCGCATCCCAGGTCACAGCCGGTTCGGGGAGCTGCGGACCGGTGTGGTTCATGGTCTGTCCGGCGACAGGACGAGCGACGAGCCGCACGGTGCTGGCACGCGAATGCAGGCCGCTCCCTCTCGCTGTACCCACGCGACGTGCCGATGATCGGCCGGCGCTAAAGGTGGATCGAGCTCAAAGCCGGAACCTCGCTGGGACTGCACGGCGGACACGGGACAAGGTTCCGTACCCCAGGAACAGCAGCTCAGCAAGCGGATCGCCGGGCCGGTCGTGGGCCGGTAAACGTCGACCAACGACGACCAGAGACGACGGGTACCGCAGGCGCCCCGAACGCTCCGCCGCAGGTCAGACGCTTCGACCATACGGGTTTCCGTCTAGGGGTAGCAGTACGGCAAGATGGGGTGTATCTGCCCACTGCCAGATTCAAGCTGCCGGACGGTTTCTCTTGGCTGAGTTCATTTACACCATGCGCAAGGCGCGCAAAGCGCACGGCGACAAGGTGATCCTCGACGACGTCACCCTGAGCTTCCTGCCGGGGGCGAAGATCGGCGTCGTCGGTCCGAACGGCGCCGGTAAGTCGACCGTGCTGAAGATCATGGCGGGGCTGGAGCAGCCCTCCAACGGTGACGCGTTCCTCTCTCCCGGCTACAGCGTCGGCATCCTCATGCAGGAGCCGAAGCTCAACGACGAGAAGACGGTCCTGGAGAACGTCCAGGAGGGCGTCGCCGAGATCAAGGGCAAGCTCGACCGGTTCAACGAGATCGCCGAGCTGATGGCGACCGACTACTCGGACGCGCTGCTCGACGAGATGGGCAAGCTCCAGGAGGACCTGGACCACACCAACGCGTGGGACCTCGACGCCCAGCTGGAGCAGGCCATGGACGCGCTGGGCTGCCCGCCCGGCGACTGGCCCGTCACCACCCTCTCCGGCGGTGAGAAGCGCCGCGTGGCGCTGTGCAAGCTGCTGCTGGAGGCCCCCGACCTGCTGCTCCTCGACGAGCCCACCAACCACCTCGACGCCGAGTCGGTGAACTGGCTGGAGCAGCACCTCGCCAAGTACGCGGGAACCGTCGTCGCGATCACCCACGACCGGTACTTCCTGGACAACGTCGCCGAGTGGATCCTCGAGCTCGACCGCGGGCGCGCTTACCCCTACGAGGGCAACTACTCCACCTACCTGGAGAGCAAGGCGAGCCGTCTCAAGGTAGAGGGCCAGAAGGACGCCAAGCGGCAGAAGCGCCTCAAGGAGGAGCTGGAGTGGGTCCGCTCCAACGCCAAGGGACGCCAGGCCAAGTCCAAGGCCCGTCTCGCGCGGTACGAGGAGATGGCCGCCGAGGCCGACAAGATGCGGAAGCTGGACTTCGAGGAGATCCAGATCCCGCCGGGCCCGCGCCTGGGCAGCATCGTCGTCGAGGTCGACAAGCTGAACAAGGCCTTCGGTGAGAAGGTCCTCGTCGACGGCCTCAGCTTCACGCTGCCGCGCAACGGCATCGTCGGCGTCATCGGCCCGAACGGCGCCGGCAAGACCACCCTCTTCAAGATGATCCAGGGCCTGGAGACGCCGGACTCCGGTGACATCAAGGTCGGCGAGACCGTCAAGATCTCCTACGTCGACCAGGGCCGCTCCAACCTCGACCCGAAGAAGACGCTGTGGGAGGTCGTGTCCGACGGGCTCGACTACATCAACGTCGGCCAGGTCGAGATGCCGAGCCGCGCCTACGTGTCGGCCTTCGGCTTCAAGGGCCCGGACCAGCAGAAGCCGACCGGTGTGCTCTCCGGCGGTGAGCGCAACCGCCTCAACCTCGCGCTCACCCTGAAGCAGGGCGGCAACCTGCTGCTCCTCGACGAGCCCACCAACGACCTCGACGTGGAGACCCTGTCCTCCCTCGAGAACGCGCTGCTGGAGTTCCCCGGGTGCGCCGTGGTCGTCTCCCACGACCGCTGGTTCCTGGACCGGGTCGCCACCCACATCCTCGCCTACGAGGGCGAGTCCAAGTGGTTCTGGTTCGAGGGCAACTTCGAGTCGTACGAGAAGAACAAGATCGAGCGGCTCGGCCCGGACGCCGCCCGTCCGCACCGCGCCACCTACAAGAAGCTGACCCGGGGCTGATCGGACTTGCGCCACATCTACCGCTGCCCCCTGCGCTGGGCGGACATGGACGCGTACGGCCACGTCAACAACGTGGTCTTCCTCCGCTACCTGGAGGAGGCACGTATCGACTTCCTGTTCCGCCCGGACAGGGACTTCAAGCAGGGGTCGGTCGTGGCGCGCCACGAGATCGACTACAAGCGGCAGCTCGTCCACCGGCACCGTCCGGTCGACATCGAGCTGTGGGTCACCGAGATCAGGGCCGCGTCCTTCACCGTCACCTACGAGGTGAAGGACGACGACCTCGTCTACGTGCGGGCCTCGACGGTCATCGTGCCGTTCGACTTCGAGACCGGGCGCCCGCGCCGGATCACCGCCGAGGAGCGGGAGTTCCTCGCGGAGTACCGGGACGACGACAAGGAGGAGGCCGTCGCCGCATGACGGTTCTCCACCTCGCCGACGAGGGGGAGGCGGCGGACCTCGCGGCCTTCCTCTCCCGGCTGCTCCACTACGACCGTTCGGCCGCGGTACGCCTCCAGGCGGCCGGAACCGCGCTGGCCGTCTTCGGGCGTCCGCCGTCCTTCGAGGTACTGGCGATCCGCGCGGTACGGCTCGCCAAGCCGTACGAGCGGGGACTCGACGTCACGCTCGATGTGACCGTCTCCGCGGGGGAGTTGCTGGAGTCGGTCGAGGAAGAGGCGGCCACGGCCGCGGTG
The DNA here is from genome assembly GCF_042897315.1 of Streptomyces sp. NPDC001068. NCBI lineage: Bacteria > Bacillati > Actinomycetota > Actinomycetes > Kitasatosporales > Streptomycetaceae > Streptomyces > Streptomyces sp. NPDC001068. Next base: position 479,832 of record NZ_JBIAYD010000006.1, read on the forward strand.
CCCGGCGCGGTCACCGGGCCGCCGTGGGCGGGCGTACTGCCGCCGCGCGGCGGCTGGCGGCCGGAGCCGGGACTGCCCGCGCCCGGGGCGCTGGCGGCCACGGTGGCGGCCGCGGTCGGTGAATTCCGTTCCCGCACGGCGGAGTTGGCGCCCCAGGGTCGTACCAGGGCGGAACTCGACCGGATCGGACGGGACATCTGGTCCCGGACCGTGGGCGGCACCCGGCTTCCGGTGCGTGCCGTGCACGCCGCCCAGTCGCTGCGCTTCCTGCGCCCGGCCGACGAGGCCGTGCTGCTCTCCGCGGGGGCGTGGCTGCGGCTGCGCACGCCGTTCGGGTCGATCGCCGTACGACGGGCGGGACTCGGGGCGCTCGACGTCAGCGTGCGCTGATCCGGCGCCCGCGGTCCGCCCGGCGTTAAGGACGGCGGGGGACCGGGGTCAGTCCGGGGTGTTCACCATCGAGGCGGCCGCGTAGGTGAGGTAGTTCCAGAGGGTCTCCCGGTGCTCCTCGGAGAGGCCCAGTTCGTCCACGGCCACCTGCATGTGCCGCAGCCAGGCGTCGTGCGCCGCCCGGTCCACGGTGAAGGGTGCGTGCCGCATCCGCAGCCGGGGATGGCCGCGGTTGTCGCTGTACGTCGTGGGGCCGCCCCAGTACTGCATGAGGAACAGGGTGAGCCGTTCCTCGGCCGGGCCCAGGTCCTCCTCCGGGTACATCGGCTTGAGGAGCGGGTCCCCGGCGACGCCCTCGTAGAAACGGTGGACCAGCCGGCGGAAGGTCTCCTCCCCGCCGACCTGCTCGTAGAAGGTCTTCTCCTGAAGCGTGCCGCGCCGAATCTCTCTCACCCCTCCATGGTCTCAGACGCGGTGACCGAGGACTCCAGGCTTAGGACCCCTCGCGGGGCCGGGCTCTAGGGTGGAGGCATGGGCGCCTACGACTCGGACATCCCGGACATCGAGGGGCTTGCCGCGGCGGCGCGGGGCGAGCTGGTGCGGGAGATCGACGCCGAGGGGGTCTGGGCCGCGGAGCCGGTGTGGCGGGAGGCCTTCGAGGCGGTGCCCCGGCACCTGTTCGTGCCGTACTACTACGTCGCCGGGCCGGGCGGCCATGAGCGCCGGTGGGGCGAGAGCGCCGACCCCGCGGCCCGGGAGCGCTGGGTGCTGGGCGCCTACGAGGACGTTCCGCTGGCCACCCGGCTGCGCGACGGCCGGCCGCTGTCCTCCAGCAGCCAGCCCTCGCTGATGGCCCGGATGCTGGTGGCGCTGCGGGTGGCCGACGGCGACCGGGTGCTGGAGATCGGGGCCGGGACCGGGTACAACGCGGCGCTGCTGGCCCACCGGCTCGGCGACGACGACCTCGTCACCACGGTGGACGTCGACCCGGAGATCACCGAGTCGGCGCGGCGGCACCTGGCCGCGGCCGGACACCGGCCGGCCGTCGTCACCGGGGACGGGGCGCGGGGGGTGCCCGAGCGCGCGCCGTTCGACCGGATCATCGCGACCTGTGCCCTGCCGGGCGTGCCGCGGGCATGGATCGGCCAGTGCGTGGCGGGGGCGCGGATCCTCGCGCCGGTGTCCACCGGGCTGCTGGCGATGACCGTCCGGGGCGGCGGGCGCGCCGAGGGCCGGTTCCTGCCGTCGGCGGCGTTCTTCGTGCCGTTGCGCGGCGCGCGGCGGGCGGCGGTGGGCGAGGTGGGCGGGGTGCCGTCGCGGGCTCTGGAGGACGAGCTGTTCCAGTTCCTGATGGAGCTGACCCAGGGGGTGCTCGGTCCTGCGGAGGCATACGAGGTGTGGGCACGCGCCGGAAGGCCGGGGCGCGAGCGGTACGGCGTCACGGTGGACGAGACCGGGGAGTGGCTGTGGCTGGACGACCGGGAGGGCCCGTGGGTGTGGCCGCTCCCGGTCTGAGTACCGGCTTCTCGCTGCGGGTGTTCGGGGTCAGCCCCGTCGCACGGTGATCGTCGTCCAGGCGCCCACGTGCACCCGGTCCCCGTCCTGGAGCGGCACCGGGACGAACGGCTGGATCGGTTCCTCGCCGCCGTTCACCGTCGTGCCGTTCGTCGAGTTCTGGTCGACGACCGCCCAGCTGCCGTCCGGCTGCTGGACCAGGACCGCGTGCTGGTGCGAGACGCCCGGGTCCTCCGGCGGCACGGCCAGGTCGATGTCGGGGGTGTCACCGGTGGAGTGCCGGCGGCGGCCGATGGTGACCTGGTTGCCGGCGAGGGTGCGCTGCTGCTCGGGGGAGTAGGCGGGCAGGTTGAGGCCGGCCGCCTCCGGGCCCGAGCGCTGCATCATCGCCATGAAGTACTCGCGGTCCGGGCCGATCGTCGCCGTCCAGGTCGCCGGGCCCTGGGGGGCCTGCGGGAAACCGGGACCGGCGGGGGCGCCGGGCTGCGGGTAGCCGTAGCCGTTGGGGCCCTGGGCGCCGGGCGCGCCGGGACCGCCCGCCGGCGGGGAGATCACCCAGTCGTCGTCGCCGAAGGACGGCCCGCCGGCCGGGGGCCTGCCGGTCTCCTGCGGGAATCCGGGCGGTGCGGGCGGAGCCGACTGCTGGAACGCTCCGGGGCCGCCGGTGGTCGCGCCGGGGCCGCCGGGCTGCGGCGGAACCGGCGACCGGGACGGGTCGCCGCCGAACGGGCCGCCGCCAGGAGCGCCGGAGGGGTCACGGGTGAAGGGGCCGGCGGCCGGGCCGGCGCCGGGGGCGTTGCCGAAGGCGGACGGGCCGCCGGTGTTCTGGCCCGGACCGCCGCCGAACGCCGGGGGCGGGCCCGAGGGGCCCCGCTCGCCGCCGAAGGGCGGCGGTGAGGACTGGCCGCGGTCACCGCCGAACGCCGGGGGGCCGGACTGGCCCCGCTCGCCGCCGAAGGGCGGCGGTGAGGACTGACCCCGCTCGCCGCCGAACCCGGGAGGCCCGGACTGGCCGCGGTCGCCGCCGAACGCCGGAGGTCCGGGCGGACCCGACGGGCCCGCGCCGCGCTCGTTCGCGAACGGCGTCGGCCCCGAGGGCTCGCTGCCGAAGGACGGGATCGGTTCCGCGGGGCGGTTCATCTGGGAGGGACGCGAACCCTGGTACTCGTACGAGTCGGTGTTGCCGCCGTACGACGGCGGGGTGGGCGGCCGGAAGGTCGGCGCCGCCGGGCCGCCGCCCGCGGGCGGGCGCGGGGCGGCCGGGGTGTACGAGGTGGCGGTGTTGGTCAGGAAGTTCCAGCGGCACTCCTCGCAGAAGGGCGCGCCGCCCTCCCGGGGGGTACGGCACTGCGGGCACAGCTCCGGCTCGTGCGCGTTCGGCACGGCGGACAGATGGCGGCCGCCGGCCTGGGCCCCGGGCCCGGGCGGCGGGAAGCCGTAGCCGCCGGCGGTCGGCGGGGGCGGCGGAGGTACGGCACCGGCCATGCGGTGACCGCACACCTCGCACCAGTCGTCGGAACCCGACTGGTGTCCGTTCGGGCAGGTCGGCATGTCGGTGGTTACCTCTCTGTCAGGTTCGTCCTCTGCCAGGTTCGTCCTGAGCCTGTCTGGGTGTCCCGCGTGTGCTGCTAGGTCACTTCTTTACACGAACAGTCTTTGTGGACCGTGTTTCGAGAGTCATCTCGTCGGCCTCCGCGACCTTCGCCTTCAATCGCACAGTACCTGTCGCGGCGTCCACCACGTCCACCACCTTCGCAAGCAGTTTCGCAGTATCCGCGTTCCCGGAGGCACTGGCGAGCTGAACGGCCCGGCCCAGTTTGGCCGTTGCTCCATCCATATCGCCCGCTTTGCGAAGATCCAGCCCTTGTTGGATGGCCTGTGCCAGTTCGGCCTGGCCGGTGTAGTGGGCGACTTGGGGGTTGATGGAGGTCGAGGCGACCATGTCGTCCGTCCACACCGCCCTGACCAGACCCTGCGCGCCCAGGTTCTGGGCGCTGCCGTCGGGCTGTGGAACGACCAACGACACCCGGGCGGCGAGCATTTCCTGTCCCAGGCCGGCTGTGGGGACCTCCACGCAGACGTGGTAGTCCCGGGACTCGTCGCCCCAGGAGCCGGTCGGGTAGTCCCCGGCGCGCGGCCCGGCCTCGGTACGGCGGCCGGTCAACTCCTCGACCCTCGGAGCCACTTGCTTGACGAACTTGATGGTCGTGCCGACCGGGGTCCACAGCCGCAGCGCGACGTCCGCGACCTCCTTGCCCATGGCCGTCTCCATCATCCGCGTGAAGTCGGCCGCCAGGTGCGCGGGGTCGGCGACGATGTCGGCGGTGCCGAGGAGCGCGGAGGCTATCCCTGTGACTTCTTTCACTTCCCAGTCGGTGCCCACACCGCGGGCGTCACAGGTGAACCGTCCGGCGCAGGAGTCCAGGGCGGCCCTGAGGTCCTCCGGCGCCTCGTGCTCGTTGCGGCCGTCGGTGAGCAGGATGCCGTGCCGGATCGAGACGTCCGCCGAGGACAGCAGCCGGTCGGCCAGCCGCAGCCAGGTCCCGATCGCCGTGCCGCCGCCCGCGCTCAGCCGGCGCAGCGCCTGCTTGGCCTGCTCCCGGGTGGTGCGGTCGGCCACCGCGAGCCGCCCGCCGCCCGGGTAGACCTCCTTGGCGACGTGCGTGCCGCCGACGACCGCGAAGTGGGTGCCGTCGCGCAGGGTGTCGATCGCGGCCGCCGTGGCGTCCCGGGCGTTGCGCATCTTGGTCGGCGGGTAGTCCATCGAGCCCGAGCAGTCGACCATGATCACCACCCCCGCGGCGGGCCCCTGCCCCGGTGCGTACGACGCGCCGGCCGCGCTCCCCACCGTGCCGCCGCCGGTCGACGTCACCGTGACGATCGCGTTGACCTCACGGCCGCCGTCCGGCAGGTACTCGTTCTGGTAGACGTCCACCGAGAACTGCGGCACGTTCGACTTCGAGAAATTGGCCATGACTGCTCTGGTCCCCCTCCACCCCACGCGTGGTGGGTGCTGACGGTGTGCGGACCGGTCCCCTCCGGTCCGCGGGTACTGCCTCGTGCGTCGCGCTCCCGTTTACGGCCGTTTTGCGGCGGCCTCAGGCGGATCCTGCCCCCTGCGGCGGTGCCGGGAACGGGAGCAGAGCCACTGTTACGTTGTCGTGGCCCCCGCCGTCCAGGGCGTGGCCGACCAGGACCCGGGCCGCGTGCAGCGGACGGGTGGCCGCGTCGGCCGGCACGGCCTCGGACATCTCCTCGGCCGACTCCGCGTAGTTCCACAGGCCGTCCGTGCACACCACCACCACACCGGGCCGGTCCGGCTTGAAGGAAGCGGTGTGCGGCTCCAGTTCGTAGGCGTCCGCGCCGAGCCAGCCGGTGATGGCGTGGGCCCGCTCGTCGGCGTACGCCTCGGCCTCGCTCATCAGTCCCGCGGCCACCATCTGCGCGGCCCAGGAGTCGTCCTCGGTGAGCCGGGCCGGCGGTGCGTCGCGGTCCACCGGCACCCAGTAGGCGCGGCTGTCGCCGACCCAGCCGACCACCAGCAGGCCCGCGGTGACGATCGAGGCGACGATCGTGCACGCCGGGGCGTTCTGGTGCGGGGTGTGCTCGCGGGCCGCCGGGGGCTCCTCGGCGAGGGCGTTGACGGCCTGGGAGGCCGCGACGATCGCCTCGTGCATCGCCGCCTGCGGATGGGTGCCCTGAGGCAGCGCGGCCAGCAGGGACTCGCTCGCGGCCCGGGAGGCGGCCAGGGAGGCCTCGTCCGGGCGGGTCGCCGAGGAGACGCCGTCGCAGACCACCGCGAACACCGCCGGGGCGTTGTCGGGCAGTGCGGCGTGGCCGAGGGCGAACGCGTCCTCGTTGCGGTGGTGGCGCAGCCCGCGGTCGCTGACGGCGGCCACCGGTCCCGCCTCCTGCTCCATGTGGTCGCGTTCGCGCGGCTGGGCGTGCCCGCAGTTCTCGCAGTAGCCGTCGTCGTCGACCCGGCCCGCCCGGCAGGCCACGCACACCTTCGGCAGCTCGGTGGTCTCGGCGCTCTCCGCGGCCGAGGCGGCCACCCGCGGGTCGGGCGCCTGCAGCGCGTAGTCGTCGTCGGGACTCGGCGGGCGGTCGAAACGCACCCCGGAGGCCGGCGGCACGGGCGAACCGTGCGGCGCCGAACCCTGTGGTGCCGAACCCTGTGGTGCCGATCCGTGCGCCGCCGACCCGTGCGCCGGCCCGCCCGGCAGGGCCTTGCCGCCCGAGTCCGTGCCGGGCAGATCCGTGGGCAGGTGCGGGGCCGCCGACGGGTCGGAGCCCTGCGGCTCGGGCGGTGGCCAGGCCACGCCGGAGGCGCCCATGGTGAGGGTCGGGTGGTCCTGCGGGGCGGCGGGCACGGCCGACAGGTCGTACCCGCACGCACCGCAGAACAGGTCACCCGATTCGAGCGGCTCCGCGCAGCTCGGGCACTTCGCCGGTGCGGTCTGCTGGGGCATCTGCGACATCAACTACACCCACGTCCGGGGGCGGTAACGGTTGGCCCGTTCCACCAGGTCGATCCTCTCCTCACCGCCGGTCGCCAGCCTGGCCAGCGTCCGGTACGAGCGTTCCAGGCCGAAACGGAGGCCCCGCTCGTCCAGACCGCTGCCGAGCAGCATCCGGCCGCCGACGACGGGCTGGATGTCCTGGCCTCCGGAGAGTATCCAGTCCAGCGCGCAGCCGAGGACTTCCGCCGACAACTGCTCGCGCCGCGCCGGATCCAGACCGTACGCGTCCAGCGCCTCGATCTGCCCGGCCGCGGCCGTCAGATCGTCCAGGAAGGGCGTGTCGTCGGGCGTCCCGGCCCGGTGCCGCAGCCGCGACCGCACGGCCGCCACCCGGGCCGCCGTGTAGTGGATCGACGCCTCCGGCACCGATTCCAGGGTACGCACCGCGCCCCGCCGGTCCCCGGCCGCCAGCTGCACCCGGGCCAGCCCGAACGCGGAGCTGACGAAGCCCGGGTCGGTCGCCCACACCAGCCGGTAGTACTCGGCCGCGTTGTCCAGCTGGCCCAGCACCTCCGCGCACAGGCCGAGCGCCAGCTTCGGCGTGGTCTCGCCCGGGAAGGCGTCGTAGATCGCGTCGAAGGCCAGCGCCGCGCCCTCGTGGTCACCGGTGACCAGGGCGGACACGCCCCGGTACCAGACCACCCGCCAGTCGTCGGGATGCTCGTCCTCCAACTGGCCGAGCGTCATCAGCGCGGCCTCGAAGTCGCCGTTCTCCAGCCGGGCGCGGATCTGGCGCAGCCGGGTCTCGACCGTCTGAGCCGGTGCCGACGCCAGCGCGCTGAGCAGGCTGACCTCGCCCGCCCCCGAGGTGGTGAGGCCCGCCAGGAAACCGGCGTTCGAATCGTTCGGGTCGACCATCGGGACCGGCAGGGCGAGCGCGACGGCCGGCACGGGGACGGGCCGTACCAGGGTCCGGGAGACCGGGACGCCGCCGTCGGCCGCGCCCGGTGGCTCCAGGGCGAGCGATCTGGAGGCCACCGCCCGCGCCCCCAGCCGGGACACGTCCCCGTCCAGCTTCGGGAACAGCTCGGTGTCGGTGACCTTGACCTCGGGTCCGAACAGCGTCGACAGCGCGGGCCGGGCCTTGCCGGTCTGCACCGACACCACCTCGCGCAGCACGCCCGTCAGCTGCTCGGCCATCTCCTGCGCGGAGGCGAACCGGCGGGCCGGGTCGGGATCGGTGGCCCGCACCAGCAGCCGGTAGAAGGACTCGTAGCTCCGGAACACCTCGATGTTGTCCGGGTCGGGCAGCGAGTCCACGAAGACGGTCGTGTAGCCCTGGAAGTCGAACGTGAGGACCGCGAGGGTACGGCCGACCGTGTACAGGTCGGAGGCGACCGACGGGCCGACCTCGGCGACCTCGGGGGCCTGGTAGCCGACCGTGCCGTAGATCGCCGACTCGTCGTCGTCCATGCGGCGCACCGCGCCCATGTCGATCAGCTTGAGCTGGTCCTCGGTCTGGATGGCGTTGTCGACCTTGAAGTCGCAGTACAGCAGGTTGCGGCTGTGCAGATGACCGAGGGCCTCCAGGGCCTCGATGCCGTAGGCGCAGGCCTGTTCCACCGGCAGCGGGTCGCGGCGGCCCTCCGGGGTGCGCCGGTCGTTGGCGATCTCCTTGAGGGACTTGCCGCCGACGTACTCCATGACGATGTAGCCGTCGAGCGAGCCGGTGCGCTGGTCCAGATGCTCCACGAAGTTGTAGATCCGGACGATGTTGGCGTGCTCGATCTCCGCGAGGAACCGCCGCTCGGAGATCGCGGCCGCCATCGCGTCCTGGTCGCCGGTGTCCAGCAGGCCCTTGAGCACCACCCAGCGGTCGGACACCGCCCGGTCCACCGCGAGGTAGATCCAGCCCAGGCCGCCGTGCGCGATGCAGCCCACGACCTCGTACTGGCCGTGCACGACGTCCCCGCCCTTCAGCTTGGGCACGAACGAGTACGGGTTGCCGCACTTGGTGCAGAACCCCTCGGTCCGCCCGGGCCGCTCGCCACGGGCCCGGCCGACCGGAGCCCCGCAGTCCGAGCGCGAGCAGAACCGCTTCCGCTCGGGCACCTCCGGGTTCTCCAGGACCATCTCGCGGGGATCGGGCTTCGGCACCTGCGGCACCGTGACCAGCCCCGCGCCCAGCCGGCTGCGCCCCGACCCGCTGGTCGACGAACCGGAGCTGCGCACCGACACCGAACGGCCCGTGGACCCGCCCGACAGGGACCGCGAGAGCCGCCCGGAGACCGAGCGCCGTGACTTCGACGACTGCGAGGACGTACGCGAACTGCGGCCGGTGGAGCGTGCGCTCGCGCTGCTCGCCGAATCCCGGCCGCCGGCCGTGACCCCGGTGGGCGGCGACCCGACCATCCCCCCCGCCGAGACGACCGGGGCCAGACCGCAGGTGTCGCAGTACAGCTCGCCGTCGCCGACGTCCTCGTACGTGCCCTCGCAGTCCGGCCGCTGGCACGTCTGTCCCGCCTGGCTCATCGCCGTCGCATCCCCCTTGTCGCTCACGCTCCGGGTCCCCTCCGGTCCTCGGGACCGCTCTGCTGCGGCACCCGCGGCGCGCCCAGCGCCTCGGCCGCCGCCTGCTGGTAGCGCAGCACCGCCTGCTCCGCGACCCGCAGGTCGCAGGGCGCGCTCCACAGCATCCGCCGGGCCGCGTCGTACCGTTCGATCAGGAACGGGTCCTCCGCCAGCCCGTGCCGCGCCACCTTCGCCTTGTACGCGTCCAGCCGGCCGCGCAGCTCCGCGCGTACCGCCAGCGGCGCGGTGACCGCCGTCAACGACTCGCGGGCGCGCAGCAGTTCGTCCTCCGCCTTCTGCTCCAGGGACTCCAGGAGCGGCGACAGCCGGTGCCACTGGGCCGTCCTGCGGTACTCCGCGGCCGTCGCCAGCTGCTCCTGCAGCGCGGTCGGCGGACCGCTGACCACCGGCACCTCGGTCGCCGCGATCTTCGCCAGCACCTCGCCGCGCGCGGTGCGCGCCTCGGCGAGGGTGCGGTCCGCGCGGGACAGTACGTCCCGCAGGGTGATCAGGCGGGCCTCCGCGTCCTGCCGGACCGTCAGCACGGCGTCGATCTCCCGCCGGACCTCCTCCAGCGCCCGCGCCTGACGGTCGTAGGCCCCGGTGTCCGGGCGGCCGCCGCCCGGCGCCGAACTGCCCTGCGCCGGAACCCAGAAGGCCAGCGGGTCCGAGACCACGTCCGCACGCAGCCTCGTCAGTATCCGGGTGATCCGCTCCAGGTCGTCGCCCGAGGGGTGCTCGCCCGGACGCACCCCCACCGAGTGCGCCAGCGTGCGGGTGCGCTGCAGCTCGGCGGCGAGTAAATCGATCCGCGCGGGCAGCGCCGACCACACCGCGTCGGCGGTGACGACCATGTCCAGCGAGGTCGCGTACAGCTCGTTCATCCGGTCGACCAGGGTCTCCAGCGAGAAGCGCTCGGTGAGCCGGCCAGCCGCCGACAGCAGCGTCGGCGCGTTCGCGGCGGCCGTGGCGCTGCCCGCGACCGTCACCGACTCGCCGCGCAGCAGCTCGGTCAGCTCCACCAGGTCCTCGCGGCTGGACCAGCGGCGCCGCGACCTGATCTCGCGGGCGGAGCGCAGGGCGTCCGTGTAGGCGTCGAAGTAGGCCCACAGCAGGGTGATCGAGGCGTCGGCGGACACCCACCGCTCCCGGGTCGTCCCGGTGAGTTCGGCGCCCTCCAGGAGCCTGCGGCCCGCGTGGTCCTGCAGGGCGAGCAGCGAGGTCTCGATCGCCTCGTGCTCCGCGCCGAGCCGCGCCAGCGCACGGTCCACCTCGTCCCGGTCCATCACCGGCCCGGCGGGGTCCGTGACGCCCATCGATCACCTCTCGCTTGCTCGTCGGGGCTGGGCCCCGCGGATGCGGGTCAGCTGGTGCGCAGGTACTGCGGCGTGGGCGGTTTCGACGCCGCCGAGTCCGTTCCCAGTGTCGCCGACAACCATTTGTCGTACGACGCCTGCCAGCCGTCGGACCGGTAGCCGACCAGGATCTGGTTGACCCGGCGTACCAGATCGGTCGCGCCCTGTTTCATCGCCACGCCGTAGTACTCGGTGGTGAACGCGGCACCCTTCAGCTCGACCGTCGGGTCCTGCGCGGCCTGGCTCGCGGCCAGCGCGCCGTCGGTGACCACCGCGTCGGCCTCACCGAGCTGCAGCCGCACCAGACAGTCGAGTTGGTTGGGCACGGTGGCGGAGATGTCGGCCGAGGCGGGCAGCTTCCCGGACTTCTCGTCCGCGTCCAGCTTGGCGTACGCCGTCGAACCGGCCGCCGTGCAGATCCTCTTGTGCGCGAGCGAGTCGTCGTAGCCCGTGATCGGCGACGACTTGGACGCCAGCACCTGCTGGCCGGTCTTGAAGTACGGCGCGGAGAACGCCACGTCCTTCAGCCGGTCGCAGTTGATGGTCATGGTGCGGACCACCATGTCGACCCGGCCGTCCTTGATCGCCGGGATCCGCTGGCTGGTCGGGATCGCCTTGAACTGCACCGCGTCCGGATCGCCGAGGATGTCCTGGGCGATCCGGTGCACCAGGTCGATGTCGAAACCCTCCAGCTCCGCACCCGAGTTGTTCGGGTTGCGGTAGCCCCAGCGGTAGCTGTTCTGGTCGATGCCGACGATCAGCTTCCGCTTGGCGCCGGTACGGGCCTTGATGGCGTCGATCGTCGGGCCGTCCGCGCCCGACGGCGACCAGGTCTCGTCCTGGGCCCGGGAGTCGACGCAGCTGTCGGCCTTCGCCGGGTCGGCCGTGGCCAGCCCCGGACCGCCGAGCCCCCGGCCCGTCCCGCTCCGCCCCGCGGACTGGGTGAGGGGCAGCAGCAGGACGAACGCCAGCGCCAGAGCGCAGCCGACCGCCATCGCGCCCACGCCGCCCCAGCCGCGCAGGGAGGCCCGCATCCTCCGCACGAACACCGCCACGCCCCCTCTCACCGGTACTCCGAAAGCCTGCGCCCGATACCGAACAGCGCCCCGGAGGCCGCCGCCACACCCAGCATGGCGGCACCGATCGGCAGCCCGGACATCGCGTCCCGGCCGTCGGTGGCCCGCTCCCGGAACTCGCCCTCCTCGTGGGCCAGAGCATTCTTCAGGTTCGCGTCGACGCTGTCGAAACACTCGCCGGTCGCGCCCTTGGCCCCTATCACCTTGTCCAGCGCCGCCTGGTAGTCGCCGTTCTCGTCCTCGGTGCGGGCGTCGGCGTGCCGCTCCTTCCACACCTTCATGTTGCCCTCGGCCGCCTGCACGGGCCTGCTGCCCGCCGCGTCGTCCGCGAGCGCCGCGGCCCGGGCGAGGCCCTTGCCGAGAGCGTCCATGTCCTGGTCGAAGTCGTAGTAGTAGGCGTCGTAGGTCTGCCCGTCGACCGTGACCGTCTCCGCGCCCCGCGAGACCAGGCTGAGGTTCTCGTTCCCCCGGGCCTTCAGGGAGGCGATGCGGGCGTCGTGCAGCACGTTCAGCGAACGGACGCCGTGGTCGTAGGAGTCGTCCAGGCCGGCCCGCGCGAAGGCGTGGCCGACGACCAGCCACAGCAGGGTGACGACGGTGGCCGCGGAGGCCGCGACCAGACCGTGGTTGAGTACGCGGTTGGTACGGCGGTAGTGGCGCAGCTGCGCCCAGCCGAGCGCGAGGAGGGCGAGGAGACCGAGGGCTATCGCCGCCCACGGGTACGGGGTCGCGTCCGCGTAGTCCGAGGACAGCCGGGCGTTCTCCTTGGTGTAGAGATCCTCCGCCGCCGGGAGCATCTCCTTCTCCATCTTCTCGTTCGCGTACCGCAGGTAGGCGCCGCCGACCGGGTAGCCCTGCCGGTTGTAGACGCCGGCCCGCTCGACGAGCCCCTTGTACTCCGGGAGCAGCTTGTTCAGCTTCGCCACGGCCGCCTCGGAGGGGGAGCCGGGCTCGGAGTTCGCGGCGGCGGTGACCAGCTTGGCGGCGGCGGTGCGGATGTCCGCCTCGTACCTGGCGCGGGAGGCCGTCGTCTCCTGACCGCCCGCCAGGAACCCGCTGGAGGCGGCCGTGTTGGCGTCCGCCAGCGACCGGTAGATGTCCGCCGAGCCCGAACTGAGCGGCTGGCTGCGGTGCAGCACGTCGTCGGCGGCGGCCGCGCGGTCGGTCATCTGCCAGGCGGTGACCGCGCCGAAGGCGACGATCAGGGCCGCCAACACGGCGCCGATGAGGCGGAGCCGGCCGGGCTCGGTGGTGACGGCGGCACGCACCTGCCTGACGCCCTCCACGAAGGCGCTGCGGCGCGGCGGCGTCGCCCCGGGTACGGGGGAGCCGGTCCGCTGCGCGGGCACGACGATGCCCGCGCCCGGTGGTGCCGCGCTCGTCGTCGGCGGGTGTGTCACTCGACCTCCCCCATGGTCATCCGGTCGCCGCCCAGTATCGCCGCCCGGACTGACATTCGGCACCGGCCGTCACGGGATCTTGATCCGATCGCAGCGGAACCCCTGCCCATGAATACGCCGGGGGAATCGGTTCGGTTCCGGAGGGGTTGTGCGGTCGCGTTCGGGGCGCGGGCCGGTGGGGGCCGGCCGCGCGGTTCCTCCCCCAGCCGCCGCACCCCGGGTCACCCCTCGAAGTACGCCCGCGCCCTCTCCTGCACAGGCGCCCGCGCGCCCACCGCGTCCAGCCCCAGCAGCGCCGCCCCCAGCACCGGCCGCGCCCGTACCACCCTCGGTACCGCCTTGGGCGCGCGTGCCGCCAGCAGTTCGCGTACGCCGTCGTCCAGTTGCGGGTGACCGCCGGTCAGCACGCCGCCGCCCAGCAGCACCGGCGTCTCCTCGTCCAGCAGGTCGAGGCGGGTCAGGGCGACCGTGGCCATCGTCGCGACCTCCTGGGCCAGACGGTCCACCACCGAGCGGGCGATCGGGTCGCCCCCGGCCGCCGTCGCGAACAGCACCGGCGTCAGCTCGTGCCGGCGGCCGTGCTCGACGTGCTCCAGGTGCAGCGCCTCGATCAGCGCGTACATGGACGTCAGCCCGAAGTGCGCCGGGAGGGTGTCGACCAGGGCGGTCGCCTCGCCGCGTCCGTCCTCCGCGCGCGCCGCGTGCCACAGCGCCTCCTCGGCCAGCCCCCAGCCGCCGCCCCAGTCACCGGAGATGCGCCCTATCGCGGGGAAGCGGGCGGTGCGGCCGTCGGGGCGCATGCCGACGCAGTTGATGCCCGCGCCGCAGACCACGGCGACGCCCCGGGGCTCGGCCACGCCCGCCCGCAGGATGGCGAAGGTGTCGTTGCGGACGGTCACCGAACCGCCCCAGCCGCGGGCGGCCAGCGCGGCGGCCAACTGCTCCTCCTCCACGGGGAGGTCGGCGTTGGCGAGGCAGGCGGAGACATGGCCGGCGGAGGTGACACCGGCGGCGGCGTACGCCTCGGTGACCGCCGCCGCGACCTCGTCCACGGCCTGCTCCACGCCCACCACCGGCGGCCGGAAGCCACCCCCGCGGGCCGTGGCGAGGACCTCGCCGTCCGCCGCCACCACCGCGACGTCGGTCTTGCTGTTGCCCGCGTCGATGGCGAGGACACTTGCGGTCAGGCCCACGCGAGGTGCTCCCGGTTGTGCGCGATCAGCTTGTCGGTCAGGGCCTCGGCGTACTCGTACTGGCCGACGAGGGGGTGCGAGAGCAGGGCCCGGAAGACCCGGTCCCGGCCGCCGCGCAGCGCCGCCTCCAGGGCGAGTTCCTCGTACGCCGTCACGTTCGCCACCAGGCCGGCGAAGAGCGGGTCGACGTCCGGGACGGACAACGGCACGGGGCCGCCCGTGCCGACCGCCGCCTGCACCTCGATCACCGCGTCGTCGGGCAGGAAGGGGAGCGTGCCGCCGTTGTAGGTGTTCACCACCTGGTACGGGTTGCCGGCGCCGCCGAGCAGCGCCGCCGCCAGGTCCACCGCCGCCTCCGAGTAGTAGGCGCCGCCCCGCTTGGCGAGCAGCTCCGGCTTCTCGTCGAGCGACGGGTCGCCGTACATCTCCAGCAGCTGCTTCTCCATCGCGGCCACTTCGGCGGCCCGCGACGGCTTGGTGCCCAGCTCCCGTACGACCTCGTCGTGCGCGTAGTAGTAGCGCAGGTAGTACGAGGGGATGACGCCGCCCAGGCGGTCCAGGAGGGCGGGCGGCAGCTTCAGGTCGGCGGCGATGGTGTCGCCGTGCTCGCCGAGCAGTTTGGGCAGTACGTTCTCGCCCTCGGGGCCGCCGAGGCGGACCGCCGTCTCCCAGGTGAGGTGGTTGAGGCCGAGGTGGTCCAGGTGGACCTCGGAGGGCGTGACCCCGAGCAGGTTCGCGAACTTCCGCTGGAAGCCGATCGCCACGTTGCACAGCCCGACCGCCCGGTGCCCGGCCTGCAGCAGGGCGCGGGTCACGATCCCCACCGGGTTGGTGAAGTCGATGATCCAGGCGTTCGGGTTGGCCCGGCGGACGCGTTCGGCGATGTCCAGGACGACGGGCACGGTCCGCAGCGCCTTGGCGAGACCGCCGGCGCCGGTCGTCTCCTGCCCGATGCAGCCGCACTCCAGCGGCCAGGTCTCGTCCTGCTGCCGGGCCGCCTGGCCGCCCACGCGCAGCTGGAGCAGCACCGCGTCGGCGCCCTCGACCCCGGCGTCCAGGTCCGAGGTGGTGACGATGCGGCCGCCGTGGCCCTGCTTGGCGAAGATCCGGCGGGCCAGGCCGCCCACCAGTTCCAGGCGGTCGGCGGCCGGGTCCACCAGGACCAGTTCCTCGATGGGCAGGGTGTCCCTGAGCCGCGCGAAGCCGTCGATGAGTTCGGGGGTGTAGGTCGAGCCTCCGCCGACCACAGTGAGTTTCATACGTGGGTTAACCCTTCACTCCGGTGAGCGTGACGCCCTCGACGAACGCCTTCTGGGCGAAGAAGAACACGAGGATCACGGGAGCCATGACCAGTACGGTCGCGGCCATGGTGAGATTCCAGTCGGTGTGGTGCATGCCCTTGAACGACTCCAGGCCGTAGGACAGCGTCCAGGCGCCCGGGTTCTCCGAGGCGTAGATCTGGGGTCCGAAGTAGTCGTTCCAGGCGTAGAAGAACTGGAAGAGGGCGACGGCGGCGATGCCCGGCTTCGCCATCGGGACCACCACCCGCAGCAGGGTGCGCAGGTCCCCGCAGCCGTCCACCCGCGCCGCGTCCAGGTACTCGTTGGGGATCGTCGTCAGGAACTGGCGGAGCAGGAAGATGGAGAACGCGTCACCGAACGCCATCGGCACGATCAGCGGCCACAGGGTGCCGGACAGGCCCAGCTGCTTCGCCCAGAACAGGTACATCGGGATGATGATCACCTGCGGTGGCAGCATCATCATCGAGATCACCAGCATGAGCGAGAGATCGCGGCCCCGGAAGCGGAACTTCGCGAGCGCGTACGCCACCGGCAGCGAGGAGACGACGGTCAGGACGGTGCCCAGACCGGCGTAGACCAGCGTGTTCCGCCACCAGGTCAGAAAGCCCGGGGTGTCGAAGACCTTGCGGTAGTTGCCCCACTCCCAGGTGTGCGGGATCAGGTCCCGGCTGAGCGCCTGGCTGTCGCTCATCAGCGAGGTCAGGAAGACGAACACGAAGGGGAGGGTGAAGAAGAGGGCGGCGGCGATGCCGAGGGAGTGGACCGCCACCCAGTTCAGCAGCGCCTTGCGGCGGGCGGTGCGCTCGGCCGGCGACGCCGGCCGCGGGGTCACGTCCACCGGCCGGTCCAGTACCTGTGCCATGTCAGTCACCTGCCTGGATGAGACCGCCCCGGCGCCGCATCAGGAACGCGGTGAACACCATGGACAGGACGAAGAGGACGAGCGCGACCACGCACGCCGAGCCGTAGTCGAAGCGCTGGAATCCGAGGTTGTAGACGAGCTGGGGCAGGGTGAGCGTCGACTTCTCCGGATAACCGGGCTCGAACTGCGTACCGGCGCCCTGGATCACGCCCGAGGCGACCTTTCCGGCGATCAGCGGCTGTGTGTAGTACTGCATCGTCTGGATGACACCCGTGACGACCGCGAACATCACGATCGGCGAGATGTTCGGCAGCGTCACGTACCGGAACCGCTGCCACGCCGAGGCGCCGTCCAGCTCCGCCGCCTCGTACTGCTCGGCCGGCACGTCGAGCAGCGCGGCCATGAAGATGACCATCAGGTCGCCGATGCCCCACAGCGCCAGCAGGGTGAGGGCCGGCTTGGACCAGGTGGGGTCGTTGAACCAGCCCGGGGCCGGGATGCCGACCTTCTCCAGGATGGAGTTGACCGGGCCCGTACCGGGGTTGAGGAGGAAGGCGAAGGCCATGGTGGCCGCGACCGGCGGGGCCAGGTAGGGCAGGTAGAAGAGGGTGCGGAAGACGCCCGTACCCGTCTTGATCTTCGTGATGAGCATGCCGATGCCGAGGCCGAAGACGACCCGGAGCGAGACCATCACGACCACGAGCCACAGGGTGTTGCGCATCGCGGGCCAGAAGTAGGGATAGTGCTCGAAGACGTACGTCCAGTTCTTCGTGCCGCTCCACGTCGCCGGTTTGAAGCCGTCGTAGTGCATGAACGAGAAGTAGACCGTCGAGATCAGCGGGTACGCGAAGAAGACCGCGAAACCGATCAGCCAGGGCGACATGAAGGCGAGATTGCGAAGCGCCGCCTTACGGCGCTTCGACGCCAGTGTGATCGTGCTCATCGCTACTTCGCCTGCGCGATGTCCGTGTCGATCTGCGCGGCGGCCTGCTTCAGGCCCGCCTTCAGGTCGGTGACCTTGCCGCTCTCGTAGTCGTAGCCGAGCTGCTGGACGGTCGTCAGGTACACACCGCCGTTGACGGAGGCGGGCGCCGTAGTGGAGTCGGGGTTCGCGGCGATGTCCAGGAACGTCTTGAACCGCGGGTCGTACTTCAGCTTCGGCGACTTCAGGGCGGCCAGCGTGGACGGCACGTTGTGGATGGCGTTGGAGAACTCCACCACCGCGTCCGTGTCGGTGCTGATGTACTTCACGAACTCCCAGGCCGCGTTCTGCTTCTTGCTGGTCGCGGCGATGCCGGCGATGGTGCCGGTGATGTAGCCCTTGCCGTACTGGGCCGCCTGGTCGTCGGGGACCGGCATCGGCGCGACGCCGATGTCGAACTTCGGCTTGGCGTCCAGGGCCATGCCCAGGCGCCACTCGCCGTCGAGCTGCATGGCGACCTGACCGGTCTGGAAGGGGTGCTTGGGGCCCCACTCGTCGCCGAGGGTGGCGCGGAACGTCTCCAGTTTCTTGTAGCCGCCGAGCGCGTCGACGAGCTGCTTCTGGAGGGTGAAGGACTTCTCGAAGGCCGGGTCCTTGGCGACGTTCGACTTGCCCTTGCTGTCGAAGTACGTCGGCGAGAACTGCCCGAGGTAGTGCTCGGTCGTGGTCTCCCAGCCGTGGTAGTCCGGCATGAAACCGAGCTGCTTGAAGCTGTCGCCCTGCGCGATCGTCAGTTTCTTGGCGTCGGACTGGAATTCGGACCAGGTCTTCGGCGGGCTGGTGATGCCGGCCTTCTTGAACGCCGTCTTGTTGTAATAGAGGCCGTAGGCGTCCCCGAGCAGCGGCACCGAGCAGCGGTTGCCCTCGAACTGGGTGTACTCGTTCATCGCCTTCGGGAACGTCGTCCGCGGGTCGATGTCCGACTTCTTGAAGAAGGGGTTGAGGTCGACCAGCGCGCCCGAGTCGCAGAACTTGCCCACACTGTTGGTGGTGAACGACGAGATGACGTCCGGGGCCTTGTCGCCGCCGGTGCGCAGCGCCTGGTTCATCTTGTCGTCCGTCATGTTGCCGACGACGTTGACGTGGATGTTGGGGTGCGCCTTCTCGAAGCCCGCGATCAGCGCGTCGACCGCCTTGACCTCGCTCGGCGCGCTCCAGGCGTGCCAGAAGTTGATGGTGGTGTCGGCCGAGGCGTCGTCGTCGGCGCCCGAGGAGGACTGGCCGGTACAGGCGGTGAGCAGGGCGAGCGAACTGGTCAGGGCGGTGAGGGCAAAAGCCGTCTTTCGGGCGGTTGAGGATATGGGCATGGCAAGGTCTCCCAAGGGCGGGCGGTGCGGAAGGGGACGGTGCGGGGGGTTGAGCGGTGCGGGGCTGAGGGGCCGGTGCGGGGTCTGGTGCGGGTCAGCGCGAGGTGTCGAAGACCTCGTCACGAGTGGTCGCGAGCGCGCTCTCCAGCGCGCCGCGCAGCACGGGGTGTTCCTGGACGTCGCCGACGACGAGCCGCGGCCGGGCGGCCGCCAGTTCCCCCAGCTCCGCCTGGACCAGGGCGCGCAGCACCTCGCCGCCGGCGGTCAGGACGGTGCCGCTGAGGACGACGAGTTCGGGATCGAGGACGGACACGAGGGAGGCGAGACCGGTGGCGAGGCGGGTCGCGTAGGTCCGGAGCAGTTCGTGGTGCGGCCCGCTGCCGTGATCGGCGGCGCGGGCGACGAGCGCGGCGGCCGTCTCGGAGTACGACCCGGCCGGCAGGTCCCCGATGCCGAGCGTGCCGGCCAGCAGGGGCAGCGACTGGGCGCCGGCGAGCTCCTGGTAGCCGCCGCTGTTGGCCTTGGTGACCTGGCGGACCAGCGGGGTGCCCGGCACCGGCAGGAAGCCGACCTCGCCGGCGCCGCCGGTCCAGCCGCGGTGCAGCCGGCCGCCGAGGACCAGGGCGGCGCCGAGGCCCTCCTCGTTCCACAGCAGGACGAAGTCGCCGTGGCCGCGGGCCGCGCCGAGCCGTTGCTCGGCGATGGCGACGAGGTTGACGTCGTTCTCGTACTCGACGGGCATCGGCAGGGCGGCGGCGAGTTCGTCGAGCAGCGCGGGGGAGTGCCAGCCGGGCAGGTGCGAGGCGTAGCGCAGCCGGCCGGTGTTGGGGTCGAAGGCGCCGGGTGTGCCGATGACCAGCCGCCGGACGTCGGCCCGGGCCAGCCCGGCCGCCTTCACGGCGCCGTCGAGGGCGTCGGTGACCTGTCGTACGACGGACTGGCCCGACCGCCGTCCCGGAGTGGGCAGTTCGTACTCGCCGACGGTGCGGCCGGTGACGTCGGCGACGGCGGCCCGGATCCGGCCCGGGTTGACGTCGAGGCCCGCGGCGTAGGCGGCGGCCGGATTCACCGAGTACAGCTGGGCGTTGGGGCCCGGCCGGCCCTCGCTCGTGCCGGTCGCGAGCACCAGCCCGGCCGCCTCCAGGCGGGCCAGCAGCTGCGAGGCGGTCGGCTTGGAGAGGCCGGTGAGCTTGCCGATCCGGGTGCGCGACAGCGGGCCGTGCTCCAGCAGCAGGTCCAGTGCGGCGCGGTCGTTCATGGCACGGAGTACGCGCGGGGTGCCCGGCGTGCCTGTGGTTCCTGCCATGCGGTTCGACACCTGCCTTTCCAGCCGCTCAGTTTCCCAGTGATCCGGGCGATCGGTCCACCCGGGTGACACGCCGGGAGCACGTGCCGGGATCACCGACCAGGACCGATCATCCATGATCACTGTTAGGAAAGTTTCCTGTTGGCTGGAAAACGTAAGCCGCCGACGGGGGAGCGTCAATAGCCCGACTGCGCGGCAACCCACTCGTTACCTGGGCTCGGACACGCGAAGGGCCCGTCCGGACGACCGGACGGGCCCTTGTGGCGAAGCGGCCGCGAGTGCTACTTGACCTTGATGAAGTCACCCGTGGCGGTCGCCGCCGCGGTGGTCGCCGTACCGGCGAAGACGAAGCGGTAGTAGCCGCTCTTCGACGCCTTCACGGTGGTGGACAGGGTGCCGCCGGTGCCGGAGGTGATGCCCTTGACGTTCGTGTACGTCCTGCCGCCCTCGGGACGGAACTGCAGGACGGCCTTCTGGCCCTGGTAGCCCTTGAACGCGGACGCGTCCCAGTCGGCGCGGGTCAGCTTGCCCCGGACGGTGATCGTCTTCCCCTTGGCCACCGGCTCCGGAGAGGCGTCGGCGGTCAGCCTGGCCTCGCGCCGCACGGTGGCCGTGCCGAGGTTGCCCCAGATCGCGGAACCCGTGTTGCTGCTGACGAAGTCGTCCGAGACGGTGCCGTCCATGTAGCTGTAGAAGCCGCCGACCTTCCAGGTGCCGGCGTCGGCGGCCTCGAACAGGTCGCCCCTCGGGGAGATGACGATCTTCTCGGAGCAGCTCGCGGTGACGGTCGTGTCCGTCGTCGCCGTCGTCGTGCAGGTGGGCAGGTCGTCGGGACCGACGATGTTGGCCAGCTTCTTCAGGGTGCCGCGGTAGAGGACCACACCGGTGAACGTCGAGTCGCCGTCCACGTCCGTGTCCACGGGCCGGGTCAGCGTGTACGTCACCGGCGCGCTCACCGTCTTGGTGGTGCCGACCACGATGGCCTTGCCGTTGTTCACCTTGATGTCGGTGAACTTCAGGTCGGGCGTGCTCGGCGCCGCCGAGGCGGCGGGCGCCGCGACACCGGCCAGGGCCAGGGCGCCGGACAGGGCGGCGCCTATGGCGAGCTTTCTCATCTTTCCCCACATTCGCCACGGGTCCCCGGGCGGCTTCGCGCTCCAGATCAAGGTCCCTGTGGTGGAGCGACAGTAGGACACCGCGGGACACGTGGAGAATGCGGGGGACCTGTGAAGACGCCTGGTCCCGCACCGGGACCCCAGGCCATGATCACGACTCCGTCACGATCTCCGTCACCCCTGGTCAAACGGGCTGCCGGTACGGCTTCCTGCTCCTGTACCCCGACACCGGCCAGGAGAGCGGCGGCAAAGACATGACCCCTCGGAGAGGGTTGTTCGTACGGCTGCTGCGGAGCACCTTCGCCGACTTCCTGCCCTCGCTGTTCATGATCTGGGTGCTCAACTCCGTCAACAACGGCCTCACCTGGTCGACCGCGGGGGAGACGGCGCTGCTCGTCCCGGTGCAGCTGCTGTTCGCCCTGGCGTGGGCGGCCTGGCGCACCCGTTCGATGGAGCGGGCGGCGCGCGGGCTGGGCGTCGAGGTCTCCGTGCACGCCCTGGACGGCGTCCAGGCGCACACCCTCACCGGTGTCCCGCTCTCCCGGGTCCGTGCCGGGCTGGGCGCGGCCCCCAGGGCGGTGGAGACCGGAGGCGGCAACCCGGTCTGGTTCCGGTGGCGCCCGCTTCGGAGCCGGGTGTCGGCCGACGGGACGGTCGCCTACGAGGAGTCCACCGGGGAGACCCGCGTCGAGGTCCGCGCCGGCAGACGCCTCAGGAGCGACAGCGTGTTCCTCCGGGGTGCCGTCTTCATCGCGCTCTGCCAGGTCGTGCGCACGCTCGAGGACCACTGAACCGGGGGCGGCCGGACACGGAACGATGGGACACCCCGCACGTCGTGAGACGCCGGAATGCCCCATCGTTCACTCGAACGAGTGTGCTGAGCCGTTCCGCTACTTCCCGGCCGTCGCCCCTCGCTGCGCCGTGATCGGGGCCGTCGCCGCCACCTGCGGCGAGTCCGCGTTGGAGAACACCGACGGGGCCGCCACGGTCGCCGCCGGGTCCACCTGCTCCTCCTCGGTGAGCGCGACCGGCACCCCGCCGACGATCCGGATGTCCGCCGCGTCGAAGGCCCGCTTGATCCGCCAGCGCAGCTCGCGCTCCACCGTCAGGGCCTTGCCCGGCATGGTCTTCGCGGAGAGCCGGACCACCATCGAGTCGATGAGGACCGAGTCCAGGCCGAGGATCTGGATCGGCCCCCAGAGCAGCTCGTTCCAGGGCTCCTCCTTGGCCATCTTCTCGGCGACGTCCTCCAGCGTGGCCCGGACCCGGTCCAGGTCCTCGGTGGGCCGGACGGTGACGTCCACGCCGGCCGTGGCCCAGCCCTGCGAGAGATTGCCGATGCGCTTGATCTCGCCGTTGCGGACGTACCAGATCTCACCGTTGTCGCCGCGCAGCTTGGTCACCCGCAGGCCGACCTCGACCACCTCGCCGGAGGCGACCCCCGCGTCGATCGAGTCGCCGACGCCGTACTGGTCCTCAAGGATCATGAAAACACCGGACAGGAAGTCCGTGACCAGGTTGCGGGCGCCGAAACCGATCGCCACACCGGCCACACCGGCCGACGCGAGCAGCGGCGCCAGGTCTATCTGGAAGCTGCTCAGCACCATCAGTGCGGCCGTGCCGAGGATCAGGAAGCTCGCCACCGACCGCAGCACGGACCCGATCGCCTGCGAGCGCTGCCGCCGCCGTTCGGCGTTGACCAGCAGCCCGCCGAGCGTGGTGCCCTCCGTCGACTCGGCCGCCCGGCTCATCCGGTCGATGAACTTGGTGATCGCCCGGAGCACGACCTTTCTCAGCACCACCGCGATCACCAGGACCAGCAGCACCTTCAGCCCGATCGCCAGCCACGTCGACCAGTTCTGCTCGATCCAGCTCGCGGCGTTGGTGGCGCTCTCCTGGGCGTCCTGGAGCGTGGGCACCGCCGGTGTCTGCGATCCCGAGGGGCTCGGAGACGGCGACGGACCGGCGGCCAGTGGGACGGCGGGCAAGGACACGGCGGGTACCTCCAGGCGGTGCGGTACTGCCCTCCGGCACGGCGTTCAAGGTCACGTACGGCGTTCCAGGTCACGAAAAGGTCACCGGACGGGCAGGATCACCACACTAACGGGGCATCGCGTGCGCGCCCGACGGATACGGGAAGGAGAGACCGTGCTCACGCCCCGGGCCTCCCGTTGAGCAGGCTCGCTTGCGGAGAGCGGTGTCCGGGGCATGGACGCGGTGTGGTCGAAAACACTCCCAGGCCGTTACGCGGACATGGTGGCGCGTCCACCAGGCAAGAGGGGAGACTGACCACAGATCGTCCCGGCGCGAGCCACGCGCCGCCGACGCCCAAGGAGGCCCCTGTGCCGCATGTCCTGGTCCTCAACGCGTCGTACGAGCCCCTCGGCGTCGTACCGCTCCGCCGCGCGCTCGTCCTCGTCCTGGAGAACAAGGCAGTCGCCTTGGAGGAATCCGGCGCCTTCATGCACAGCGCAACCGTCACAGTCCCCGCACCCAGCGTGGTCCGGCTCAAGCGATTCGTGCGGGTTCCCTACCGGGGCCCCGTTCCGCTCACCCGAAGGGCGCTCTTCGCGCGCGACGGGGGCCGGTGCATGTACTGCGGTGGCGTCGCAACCAGCGTCGACCACGTCATCCCGCGCAGCCGCGGGGGTCAGCACGCCTGGGACAACGTGGTCGCGTCGTGCCGTCGCTGCAACCACGTCAAGGCCGACCGCCATCTCGTCGAGATCGGCTGGCGGCTGCGGCACAAACCGGCCCCACCCACCGGCCTGGCCTGGCGCATCATCGGGACCGGCCATAGGGATCCGCGCTGGCTGCCCTACTTGCAGCCGTACGGCGCGGACGACGCCCTGGCCCGGATCGACGGCATCTCCGCCTGACGATCCGGGCCTTCGCACACCCCGTGGCGACCGCCTCAGCCACGGGGTCCCCCGGCACGCGCCCCGCGTACGGCGTACAGCGCGCCGCCCACCGCGAACGCCCCCAGGGCCGCGGCCCAGGCGCCCGGTTGCGCACCGGGTTGCACGGGCCACGCCCACACGGCCGCCGCGCTTCCGCGCGCCCCCGCCGAGCCCAGGTACACGGCGCTCACGTACCCGAAGGCGGGCAGCCAGCTCAGCCGCGCCCCCAGCAGCACCGCCGCCGCGGCCGTGATGCCGGCACAGCCCAGCGTGTCGCGGACCATGGCCGGCGGCCCGAAGACCTCCGGATGCCCCAGCACCGCCGGCAGCAGCAGGACGGCCGCGAGCGCCCAGCACCTCGCGCAGTTCGGGGGAGATCCGGTCCAGGGCGGTGCCGACGTCGCCGTACTCCAGGGCCGCGAGCACCCGGTCCTCGGCGGAGGGCGTGACGGCGGGGCCCGGCAGGGGCTCCACCCGCGCGGCCCGTTCCTGCACCCGGCGGGCGTCCACCAGCCGGCGGGCGGCGATCGTCCACAGCCAGCCGCCGGCCTCCTGCCCGCGGTGCCCGGCCGCCGACCGCCACACCGTGACGAAGGTGTCCTGGAGCACCTCCCGGACCACCTCCGGGTCGGCGCAGCGCCGGGTCAGCCGGGCGTGCAGCCAGCCCGCGTGCCGGTCGTACAGGGCTGACAGCGCCGAGTCGTCCCCGGCCGCGACGGCCCGCAGCAGCGCCGCGTCCCCCGCGGTCGTCGCGTCGGTCCTCCCATGGCCCCTCACGGGGCGGAACAGTCTCACACCGTCTCTATCGACCACCCGGACGCGCACGGTTCACCCGCCTGCGGGGACGGCCCCGGGGAGTGCCCCCGCCGCGACGGGGTAGGCCTGCCGTGACGCGGCGCCCGCCGCGGTACCGGACACACGAGGAACCCGAGGACAAGGAGGCCACCGTGGCCGCAACGGTTCACCATCCGATCCCGGCCCAGTTCAAACCCCCGGTGGAGACCGTGGAGGAGTCCCTGCTGTGCGCGTTCAGCGCCGAGACCGTCTGCGCGGAGGCCCCGCTGACCAGCGAGCCGCCGCTGCCCGACGCCGAGCCGCTGACCAGCGAACCGCCGCTCGCCGACCTGGCCCCGCTGACCAGTGAGCCGGGGTTGTAGATGAGCGGAGCCCTGGACGGGGAGTTGTGCCGGCTCGCCGAGCTGCACGGTGTCGCCACCTCCTACAGCCCTTCCCCGGACCGTACGGTCGCGGCCTCGGCCGCCGCCGTGACCGCCGTACTGGCCGCCCTGGGCGTCGACGCGAGCGGCCCGGAGGCCGTCCGAACCGCCCTCGCCGACCGGGAGCGGGACCTCGCCGGACGGCTGCTGCCGCCGACCCTCGTGCACTGGGCCGGCTCCGGCGACCCCGCCCTCGGCCTGCCCGCCGGCACCCGGCTGGAGGTACGGACGGAGGACGGCGGGACCCGGCACGACGTGGCGGACCTGCCGACCGGGGTGCACCTGCTGACCGCCGTCGCCCCCGACGGCCGTACCGCCCGGACCCACCTGATCGTCGCCCCCGACCGGCTGCCCACCCCCGCCGGGCGCTCGCACGGCCTCCTCGTCCAGCTGTACTCGCTGCTGTCCCGCCGCTCCTGGGGCATGGGCGACCTCGGTGACCTCGCCGACCTGGCCGACTGGGCCGGACGCACCGCGGGGGCCGGATTCGTCCAGGTCAACCCGTTGCACGCGGCCGTGCCAGGACCGCCGACCGACCCCTCGCCGTACCGCCCCTCCTCCCGCCGCTTCCCGGACCCGGTGCACCTGCGGCCGGAGGACGTCCCCGAGTACGTCCCCGACCCCGCGCTCGCGGAACGCGCCGCACGGCTGCGTGCCGCCGTCCTCGACGAGGGCGCCCTCATCGACCGGGACGCGGTCTGGGAGCTGAAGCGACAGGCGCTGGAGGCGCCCGCCGCCGCCCCGCTGAGCACCGCCCGGCAGGCCGCCTACGACGCCTTCCGCGCCGAGCAGGGGCAGGCCCTGGAGGACCACGCCACCTGGTACGCGCTCGCCGAACGGCACGGCTCCGACTGGCACCGCTGGCCGGAGCCGCTGCGCGACCCGCGGTCCGAGGAGACCGCCCGCGCCCGCGCCGGGCTGAGCGACCGGGTCGCCCTCCACACCCGGCTCGCCTGGCTCACCGACACCCAGCTCACCGCCGCCCAGCGCACCGCCCGCGAGGCCGGGATGCCGGTCGGGATCGTGCACGACCTCGCCGTCGGCGTGCATCCCGGCGGCGCGGACGCCTGGGCGCAGCGCGCGTTCTTCGCCGCCGGGATGTCCGTCGGAGCCCCGCCCGACGCCTTCAACGCGCGCGGCCAGGACTGGGGCCTGCCGCCCTGGCGTCCCGACCGGCTCGCCGACTCCGGCCACGCCCCCTACCGCGAGTTGCTGCGCGCCCTGTTCCGCTACGCCGGCGCGCTGCGCATCGACCATGTGATGGGCCTGTTCCGCCTCTGGTGGGTGCCGGAGGGCAGGCCTCCCACGGAGGGCACGTACGTCCGCTACGACGCCGAGGCGATGCTGGCCCTGCTGGCGCTGGAGGCGACCCGGGCGGAAGCGGTGGTGATCGGGGAGGACCTCGGGACCGTGGAGCCGGGAGTGCGCGAGACGCTCCAGCGGCACGGGGTGCTCGGCACGTCGGTGCTCTGGTTCGAACGGGACTGGGACGGCGACGGCCACCCCCTCCCCCCGGAGAGCTGGCGCGCCGACTGCCTCGCCACCGCCACCACCCACGACCTGCCGTCCACCGCCGCCCGGCTCACCGGCGAACACGTCGAACTCCGCGACCGGCTGGGCCTGCTGACCCGTCCGGTGGCCGAGGAGCGGGCGGACGCGGCGGCCGACACGGCGGAATGGCTGGCCCTGCTGACCCGGCTCGGCCTGCTCGCGGCGTCCGACGCCGGTGACGAGGAGGCCGAGATCAGGGCCGTGCACCGCTTCCTGCTCCGCACCCCGGCCCGGATGGTCGGCGTCTGGCTCCCCGACACGGTCGGCGACCGCCGCCCGCAGAACCTCCCCGGCACCTGGGACCAGTACCCGAACTGGCGCCTGCCGATCGCCGACGCCACCGGCCGCCCGGTGACCCTCGAGGAGCTGACCGCATCGCCGCGGGCCCGAGCGCTGCTGGAGGTACTGCGGTCGGACGACCAGGGCCGCCCGGAGCCGGACCGGCCGTCCCGCCCGGAGCCGGACCGGCCGTCCCGCCCGGACCAGGGCCCGCCGCCCGGCCCCGGGCAGGATCCGCCGCCCGGCCCGGAGGACGGCGGCCGCCCGGTCTCCCTCGCCGACGCCGGCCCGCCCGGGGCGTGAGGGCCGGTCGCGGACGCCCGCCGGCACCGCTCCCGGGGCGGTCCCGGGGCGGTCCCGGAGCGGTCCCGGGCGCGTGCGGCGGCGGCTACGGGTACCCCGGACGCGCGCCCCGCGGGCGGGCCCGCTAACTTGGGCAGCGTGGACAAGAAGAACGCCCTGCGCGCCGGCGCCCTGGCAGCCGGTACGACGCTGATGATGCTGCTCCTGTCGTCCCCCGCTCTCGCGCTCACGCGCGACGACGGCGACGACCCCGGCAACGGCCTGAGCGTCATCGAGACGCTGGGCCTCTACGTCCTGATCCCGCTCGCGCTGTTCGTGGTCATCGCGGGCCTGGTCATGGTCCTGGACAGGTCCAAGATCCGGGTCACCAGGCCGGGCACGACGAAGGCCAAGGCCAAGGCCTGACCTCCGCTTCTCCACCGAGGGCGCCGATCGCCCTCCGCACGTCCCACGCCGGACGTACGGGGGCCGAGCGGCGCCCTCCGTGCGTCGTCGCTCAGGGGCTCGGCGCGGTCAGGTACCGCTGCAGGGTCGGCCCGAGCCACGCCAGCACCTCCTCCGGCGCCAACGCCGTCACCGGCGGCAGCCGCAGCACGTAACGGGTGAGTGCGAGCCCCAGCAGCTGCGCGGCGCACAGCCCCGCCCGTGTCTGCACCTGCTCGGGGTCGGGGCACACCCGCTGGGCCACCGGGACGACCTGCTCCCGGAAGATGCCCTGCAGCCGCTCGGCACCTGCCTTGTTGGTGATGCCGACCCGCAGCACCGCGGTGAGCTCCTCGTTCGTCTCCCAGACGGTCAGGAAGTGGGCCACCAGTGTCCGCCCGGCCTCGGCGGGCGGCACTTGGGACACGTCGGGCAGTCGCAGGTCGAAGGCGACGGCCGCCGCGAACAGGCCGTCCTTGCTGCCGAAGTAGCGCATGACCATGGACGGGTCGATGCGCGCGTCCTTGGCGATGGCGCGGATGGTGGCGCGCTCGTAGCCGTCCGTGGCGAAGCGCTCGCGGGCCGCGGCCAGGATGGCGGAGCGGCTGGCGTCGGAGCGGCGCGTCGGCGAGCCGTTCGCGGGCCCGGTGTTTCTACTGGGGGTGCCGGTCATGCCCACGAGCGTAGGCCAACGCCCGTGGGCCAACAACTGTTGACTGCGGGACCGCCCCGTCCTAGGGTTGCCAACAAGCGTTGGTCAACAGATGTTGGCCAACGGATGTTGGTGAACAGCCGCCGGCCGCCGGCCACCGACCGCCGGCCGGCAAGCGCAGGAAACCAGGAGGCCCCCATGTCCGGCCCGACCACCGTCCCCGAAACCGCCCGCGTCATCGTCGTCGGATCCGGCCCCACCGGCCTGCTCCTGGCCGGTGACCTCGCCGCCGCCGGCGTCCCGGTCACCGTCCTGGAGAAGCGGCCGCACGGGATCAGCAACCTCTCCCGCGCGTTCGTCCTGCACGCCCGCGCCCTGGAGCAGCTCGACGCCCGCGCCCTCGCCGACGACCTGGAGGCCCTCGGCAACCCGCTCACCCGGCTCAACCTCTTCGACGGGCTCACCCTCGACCTCGGCACCCTCCACTCCCGTTTCCGGCACGTGCTGGTGATCCCGCAGTACGAGGTGGAGAAGGTCTTGGAACGCCGTGCGGTCGAGGCGGGGGCCGAATTCCGTCACGAGTCCGAGGTGACCGGGCTGAGCCAGGACGCCGACGGGGTCACCGTGCACGTCGAGGGCGCCGGGGGCGCCGAGGAGCTGCGTGCCGCGTACGTCGTCGGCGCCGACGGGATGCGCAGCGCGGTGCGGACGGCGGTGGGGCTGCCGTTCCCCGGACGGTCGGCCATCCGGTCCGTCGTCCTCGCCGACGTGCTGCTCGAAGAGAAACCGGAGTCGCTGATCACGGCCGGGGCGGTCGGCGACGCGTTCGCCTTCCTCGCGCCCTTCGGCGACGGCTATCACCGCGTCATCTGCTGGCACCGCGGCCGTGACGTCCCCGACCACGAGCCGGTCGGCCTGGACGAGGTCAGGGAGATCACCCGGGAGGCACTGGGCCGGGACTTCGGGATGCACGACGCCCGCTGGATGTCCCGCTTCCACAGCGACGAGCGGCAGGCACCCCGCTACCGGGTGGGCCGGGTCTTCCTGGCCGGGGACGCGGCGCACGTGCACACCCCGGCCGGCGGCCAGGGCATGAACACCGGTCTGCAGGACGCGGCCAACCTGAGCTGGAAGCTCGCCGCCGTCCTGCACGGCCGCGCCGACTCCGCCCTGCTCGACACCTACCAGAGCGAACGCCACCCCGTCGGCAGGTCGGTGCTGCGCAGCAGCGGCGCGATCGTCCGGCTGGCGATGGCCAAGGGCTGGCAGCTGCCGGTGCGTTCGGTGCTCATGGCCGCGCTCGCCCGGCTGGCCCCCGTCCGCGCCAGGATCACGGGGCAGGTCACCGGCGTCGGCTACCGGTACCGGGCGCCGCGGGGCGCCCACCCCTTGGCCGGGGCACGCGTTCCCGATCTCGCCCTGGCCGGCGGCGGCCGGCTCTACGAGGCGCTGCGCGGCGGCCGGTTCGTGCTGGTCACCCCGGACGCGCACGGCCCGGAGGGGTACGACGCGGGGGAGGGGCGCGCCGACCGGCTGGCCGTGGTGCGCCGGTCCGGCGGCCGCGGTACGACGCTGCTGGTGCGTCCCGACGGGTACGCGGCATGGGCCGCGGAGGACGCCCGGGCCGCGGACATCGAGTCGGCGCTGGCCGCGCACGTCGGCTGAGCGCGGGCCGTCGGCGGCGGACCGGCTCAGCCGACGGTGAAGCCGGCGGCCTCGGTGTCCAGGGTGGTGCTGCCGTCCTCGGCGGTGGCCAGCACCGCGACGTGCCAGGTGCCGTGCGGCGAGGACGCGGCGTCGGCGGCGGACACCACGGTCCGGTAGGTGCACCGGGTGGTGTCGCCCTCGGCCGGCGCGCAGGTCGCCGACTCCACGCCGGCCATGTCCTTCGCGGTCAGCGGCTTCTTCGCGAACTCCGACTTCTGCGGCCAGGCCAGCACCTTCAGGCTCTTCACCCCGGAGGACGCGGTGACCTCGGTGGAGAAGGCGAGGGAACCGTCGTGGCCGCCGCCGGGCGCGGTGTAGCGGGCGGTGCTGTGCGCGAAGGCGGGCGGCTGGTCGCCGGCGTAGGCGAGGGCGAAGGCACCGGCGCCCGCGAGGACGACGACACCGGCGGTGAGGGACAGGGCGATGCGACGGGACATGACGGCTTCTCCGTAACTGGCTGACTGCTTCGGCTGGACGAACCGGCGCCGCGTGCCGCGCCGTTGCACCGATGCTCGCAACCGGCGGGTGCCCCGGGCCTGAGCGCGGGTACTCAACTGCGCCTAGGTGATGGGGACACGGGAGCCTGCGCATACGGAAGGGGGCGCCCGGCCGGGCGCCCCCTTCGTCGTGCCGTCCGCCGCCTACTGCGCGGCGACGTCCGCCGCCTACTGCGCGGCGACGTCCGCCGCCTGGGCCCGCAGGGCGCGCTCGACGCCCGCGCGGGACTCCGAGACGAGACGGGCCAGGGCCGCGTTCGGCTCGGCCGCGGCCAGCCAGGTGTCCGTCTTGGCGACGGTCTCCTCGGAGACCTGGAGGGACGGGTAGAGGCCGACGGCGATCTGCTGCGCGATCTCGTGGGAGCGGGTGTCCCACATCGTCTTCAGCACCTCGAAGTACCGGTCCGTGTACGGCGCCAGCAGCTCACGCTGGTCCATCTGGACGAAGCCGCCGATCACCGCCTCCTGCACGGCGTTCGGCAGCTTGTCGGACTCGATGACCGACGCCCAGGCCTCGGCCTTGGCCTCCTCGGTCGGGCGGGCGGCCCGGGCGGTGGCCGCGTGGCGCTCGCCGGCCGCCGTCCGGTCCCGCTCGTACTCGGCGGCGATCTCCGCCTCGTCGAACCGGCCGACCGCCGCCAGCCGCTCCACGAACGCCCAGCGCAGGTCGGTGTCGACGGCCAGGCCCTCGATGGTGTGGGTGCCCTCCAGCAGGCTGTCCAGGAGGTCCAGCTGCTCCGGGGTGCGGGCGGTGGCCGCGAAGGCACGGGCCCAGGCCAGCTGGTGGTCGCTGCCCGCGGCGGCCGACCGCAGGTGGGCGAGGGTGGCGTCGGTCCAGCGGGTGAGCAGCGCCTCGCGGGCGGTCGGGTCGGCGTACAGCTCGACGGCCAGCTTCACC
Source organism: Streptomyces sp. NPDC001068 (assembly GCF_042897315.1). Lineage (NCBI taxonomy): Bacteria > Bacillati > Actinomycetota > Actinomycetes > Kitasatosporales > Streptomycetaceae > Streptomyces > Streptomyces sp. NPDC001068. The sequence goes on from NZ_JBIAYD010000006.1 coordinate 511,095, forward strand.
TGGCGGTGCAGGGACTGCACGACACCGATGTCGGACTCCTTGCCGATGCCGGCCAGCACCAGGGCCAGGTACTCGCGGGCCGGCAGTTCGGCGTCGCGGGTCATGTCCCAGGCCGACGCCCAGCACAGCGCGCGGGGCAGCGAGGCCTCGAAGTCGCCCAGGCGCTCGGTCACGAAGCTCAGCGACCGCTCGTCGAGGCGGACCTTCGCGTACGAGAGGTCGTCGTCGTTGAGCAGGAACACCGCGGGGCGGGGGCGGCCGGTCAGCTGCGGCACGGCGGTCAGCTCGCCGTCCACGTCCAGCTCGATCCGCTCGGTGCGCACCAGCTTGCCGGTCGCCTCGTCCAGGTCGTACAGGCCGACCGCGATGCGGTGCGGGCGCAGGACCGGCTCGCCCTTGGCGCCGGCGGGCAGCGCCGGGGCCTCCTGGCGGATCGTGAACGAGGTGACCACGCCGTCCGCGTCCGTCTCGACCTCGGGGCGCAGGATGTTGATCCCGGCGGTCTGCAGCCACTTCTTCGACCAGGTGCTCAGGTCCCGCCCGGAGGTCTCCTCCAGGGCGCCCAGCAGGTCGGACAGGCGCGTGTTGCCGAACGCGTGCCGCTTGAAGTAGGCCTGCACGCCGGTGAAGAACTCGTCCATGCCGACGTAGGCGACGAGCTGCTTGAGGACGGACGCGCCCTTGGCGTAGGTGATGCCGTCGAAGTTGACGAGGACGTCGTCCAGGTCACGGATCTCGGCCATGATCGGGTGCGTGGAGGGCAGCTGGTCCTGCCGGTACGCCCAGGTCTTCATGGAGTTGGCGAACGTCGTCCACGAGTGCGGCCAGCGCGAGCCGGGCGCGTACGCCTGGCAGGCGATGGAGGTGTAGGTGGCGAACGACTCGTTCAGCCACAGGTCGTTCCACCACTCCATGGTGACCAGGTCGCCGAACCACATGTGGGCCAGCTCGTGCAGGATCGTCTCGGCCCGCACCTCGTACGCCGCGTCGGTCACCTTGGACCGGAAGACGTACTGGTCGCGGATGGTCACCGCGCCCGCGTTCTCCATCGCGCCCGCGTTGAACTCCGGCACGAACAGCTGGTCGTACTTGTCGAACGGGTACGCGTAGTCGAACTTCTCCTGGAACCAGTCGAAGCCCTGCCGGGTCACCTCGAAGATCGCGTCCGAGTCCAGGAACTCGGCCAGCGAGGGACGGCAGTAGATGCCCAGCGGCACGCTCTGGCCGTCCTTCTCGTACACGCTGTGCACGGAGTGGTACGGGCCGACGATCAGCGCGGTGATGTACGACGAGATGCGGGGCGTCGGCGCGAAGGCCCAGACGTCGTCCTTGGGCTCGGGCGTCGGCGCGTTGGAGATCACGGTCCAGCCGCTCGGCGCCTTCACCGTGAACTGGAACGTCGCCTTGAGGTCGGGCTGCTCGAAGCTGGCGAAGACCCGGCGGGCGTCCGGCACCTCGAACTGGGTGTACAGGTAGGCCTGCTCGTCGACCGGGTCGACGAAGCGGTGCAGGCCCTCGCCCGTGTTGGTGTACGCGCAGTCGGCCACGACCCGCAGGACGTTGCGGCCCTCCAGCAGGCCCGGCAGCGCGATCCGGGAGTCCGCGAAGACCTCGCCGGCGTCCAGCGGGTCGCCGTTCAGGGTGACCTCGTGGACCGCCGGGGCCACCAGGTCGATGAAGGACGCGGCGCCTGCTTCGGCGACGTCGAAGCGCACCGTGGTCACGGACCGGTAGGTACCGCCCTCCTGCGCGCCGGAGAGGTCGAGTTCGATCTCGTACGAGTCAACGGTGAGCAGCTTCGCCCGCTGCTGTGCCTCTTCGCGAGTCAGGTTTGTGCCAGGCACGCGGTCATCTCCTCGTTATGTGTGGGTTGCGCCATCCTTCCACGGCGGCCCTGCCCCGGGCGACGAGGGAAAACCCCAGACATCGCCCGGACGGCAGGCCTCGGCCCCGGCCCCCTGAGGCGGACGGCGCCTAGGCGGACAGCTCCGCCGCCACCAGCTCCGCGATCTGCACCGCGTTCAGCGCGGCACCCTTGCGGAGGTTGTCGCTGGAGATGAACAGCGCGAGCCCGTTGTCCACCGTCTCGTCGCGGCGGATCCGGCCCACGTACGACGGATCCTGGCCGGCCGCCTGCAGCGGGGTCGGGATGTCGGAGAGCTCGACGCCCGGCGCGTCGGCGAGCAGCTCGGTGGCGCGCTCCGGGCTGATCGGACGGGCGAACCGCGCGTTGACCTGGAGGGAGTGGCCGGAGAACACCGGGACGCGCACGCAGGTGCCGGAGACCTTCAGCCCGGGGATCTCCAGGATCTTGCGGGACTCGTGGCGCAGCTTCTGCTCCTCGTCGGTCTCGTTGAGACCGTCGTCGACGAGGTTGCCGGCGAAGGGGAGGACGTTGAAGGCGATGGGCCGCTTGTAGACGCCGGGCTCCGGGAAGTCGACGGCCGCGCCGTCGTGGGTGAGCTTGTCGGCGTCGGCGGCCACCTTCTGCACCTGCCCGTGCAGCTCGGCGACGCCCGCCAGACCGGAGCCGGACACCGCCTGGTAGGTGGTGGCGACCAGCGCCTGCAGGCCCGCCTCCGTGTCCAGCACCTTCAGGACCGGCATCGCGGCCATCGTGGTGCAGTTCGGGTTGGCGATGATGCCCTTGGGGCGGTCGGCGATCGCGTGCGGGTTGACCTCGGACACCACCAGCGGGACCGCGGGGTCCTTGCGCCAGGCGGAGGAGTTGTCGATGACCACGGCACCCTGGGCGGCGACCTTCTCCGCGAGCGCCTTCGAGGTGGCCCCGCCCGCCGAGAACAGCACGATGTCCAGGCCGGTGTAGTCGGCGGTCGCCGCGTCCTCCACGGTCACGCCGTCCAGCACGGTCCCGGCGGAACGGGCCGAGGCGAACAGCCGCAGCTCGGTGACGGGGAAGTCGCGCTCCGCGAGGATCCTGCGCATGACCGTGCCGACCTGACCGGTGGCTCCGACGATTCCGACCCTCACGGTGACTCCCTCTGCCTGTGGTGACGTGTGTCTACGGCCTTTCCATCATGCGGCCGACCCGGGTCAGCCTGTCCAATTCTTTGCCCGCCATGCCCGGGGAGCGGACCGCACGGTCGGCGGAACTACTGTCGGCACGGGCGCTGAGCTGCATAAATTACCTCCGAGTCGCTCTCGTGCCGCAAGCTGTGCTGCGTGGCGCACCGGTGTGACATACGCCTCGGAAAAGATTTCCGGGAGGGGTGCGAACGTTTCGGGGAGCCGTGGCGTCGTAGGGGAAACGCGGTGAGGGGGTGGGTTGTGCTGCGCAGAAAGGCCCGCCGGGCCCAGGGGGACCAGCACGGTGATCCCCTGGACGTGGACCAGGAGCGCCGGGTGCGGGCGGTGCTCGCGCTGGGCGGCGTACCGCAGGCGGACCTGCCGGACGGGGTACAGCAGGTCCGCCTGCGGCTGCTGGAACGGGCCGCGAGCGGGCGGGAGGCACCGCGGGACGTCTCGGCGTGGGCGGCGGTGGTCGCCTCCAACCTCGCCATGGACTGGCACCGCGCCAAGCGCCGTCAGGAGCGCCTCGGCGAACGCCTGGCCGCCCTCCGCGTCCCCGACCACGCCCTGGGCGAGGACAGCAGCCTGCTCTCCGTCGCCGTGGCCCGCGGTCTGGACGAACTGCCGAGCGCCCAACGCCAGGTCCTCGTCCTGCGCTTCTACGCCGATCTGCCGGTACGCGGCATAGCCGAGGAACTCGGCATCCCCGAGGGCACGGTCAAGAGCCGGCTGCACTCGGCGGTGCGCGCGCTGCGCGCCCGCCTGCACGAGGACGAGGTGGTGTGACCATGCCCGCCGGACACGACGGCCGCGAGGGCGAGAGCGAGGGCGTCGACGCCCTGTACGCGGTCCTTACGGGGGAGCGGCTCACCGACGCGCAGCGCACCGACCCCGGCTTCATGGCCGAGCACCGGGCCGCCGCCGACGACGTGGCGCTGCTGCGCGCACAGCTGGCGACCATCGGGGACGCCCTCGCCGAGCCGCGCCCGGTGCCCCGGCCGGAGCCCCGCCCCAGCCGGTGGCGGCGTCCCGGCGTGCGATCGCTCGGTCTCGCCTGCGCCCTCGCCGCCGCTTTCGCCTCGGCCGTCATCGGCGTCGGCTGGCTCACCGCGAACGGCGTGGACGACAAGGGGGCCGGCGGGAGCGCCGACAGCGCGGCCGCGAGCGTGTCCGGCGGGAAGGCCGATGCCGGACCCGGCCGGCCGGCCTGTGCCCGGCTCGTGGTGGAGGGCACCGTCACCGGGGTGCGGCGGCTTCCGGACGCCGGTCTCGAACGGGTCACCCTGCGGGTGACCCGCGCCTACGAACCGGCGGGGACCACCGGCGAGGTCGGCCTGGTCCTCGCCCTGGACGCCCGGATCCGCACCGGGGCCCGGCTGCTGGTCGGCGTCGCCCGAGGCGCGTCCGTGGCCGACCTGTACGCCGTCGGCGAGACCGGGATCGCGCGGGAGCGGGCCGGGATCGTCCGCGACCTGTCCGGTCCCGGGTCGACGACCTGCCCCGGCACGTGAAGCCGGGGCGCCTGCGGTCCGGGCGGCTGTGGTCCGGGCGGCTGTGGTCCGGGCGCCTGTGGACCGGCGAACGAAGAGGCGGGCGTCCCGCAGGACGCCCGCCTCAGGATCGGTTCCCGCCTACGGAACGACCTTCTCGATCTTCACGCTGCCGACGCCCGCGACCGTGCCGCGCGCGTTGACCAGCTGGACCCGGCCGAAGAACTCACGTCCCTCGGGGGCCGCCGCGACCGCGGTGACCTGCCCGCTCACCGTGGCCGAGGCGCCGGTGCCGAGCTTGACCGGCGCCGAACCGTCGACCGTGACGGTGCCGAGCGCGGCGGAGAAGAACACGTCCCGGTAGTCGTAGTCCGTGGAGCCGGACGGCACCGAGTAGCCGGCGACCTCGACCGTGTAGGTGCCGGCGGCGGGCGAGGCGATGGAGACCGCCTCCTCCGAGTCGCCGTCGGCGGACTGCGCGACCTGCTTGCCGGTCGCGTCGTACACCGTCAGGTCCAGGTCGGCGGCCGTGTCGGAGACGCCGCCGATGGCCACGTCCAGCGACTGCGCACCCGCCGGCACGGTCACCGTGGTGGACTGGACCTCGCCCTCCTTGATGGAGGGGCGGGTCGTCTTCGAGGAGCCCAGCGGACCGCCGACCAGCCTGCCGTCGAGCGCGGCGAACTCGTTGGTCACCTTCCAGGAGGCGGTGACCGGGGTGCCGGCCTTGGCCTCGGGCAGGGTCACGGTCTCCGGGTCGAAGGCCGCGCCGAGCACGGTGACGCCCAGCCTGTACGGGTTGTCGAGCAGCGGCGAGGTGCGGCGCGACTCGACCTCGATCTCCCAGACGCCGGCCTGCGGGTCGGCGTAGGAGCGGACGTCCGGCTTGCAGCCGTTGCCGTCGAGGTAGTTGTTGTAGCAGTACGGGGTGCCGGTGTCCTCGACCGGGACGCCGTACGGGTGGATGGAGATGAACCGGGTCTGGCTCTTCGCGGCCAGCCCGCTCATCGCGACCTCCAGCGACCTGGCGCCCTCGGGCACGGTCAGGAAGTACGACGTGGAGCTGTTGCGCTGCACCGAACCGGACGTGGCCCAGGTGTAGTGCACGGGCGCCGCCACCACGACCGTGGTCAGGATCTGCTTGTCCACGCCCTCGGTCCGCGGGTCGTCGGCCTCCAGGATCGCCGACTTGATGCCCGCGCTCTTCGGCTTCGCCTGGAGCCTGACCGTCACCGGCTGGTTCAGCGGAAGCTTCACCTCGTCGTCGTCGAGGATCTTGAAGGTGTGCCCGGCGTTGTTCTCGAGACGCAGCTCGTGCCGGAGCGCCTTGTCCGGGCCGGAGGTCCGGGTGATCGTGACGTCGTACGTCTTCTTCTGGCCCGCCTTCAGGCCGCCCTCGCGGTCGTACAGGCCGGTGCCGAAGCCCGGGGTCTTCAGCGCGTAGTCGATCGCGGTGTCGACGGGCGCCTTGACGGTGTAGTCGTGCGCGGTGGCGTGGTCGCGGATGGACTCCCAGGCGTCGACGATGTCGATGCGGCCCGCGCCCTCCTCGTACGCCTGCACGTCCTTGATGTGGTGGGCGGTGGAGGTCAGCGCCGTGCGCAGGTCGGCGGGGGAGAGGGCGATGTGCTTCTCCTTCGCCGCCGAGAGCAGCAGCGCGGAGGCGCCGGCCGCCTGCGGGGAGGCCATCGAGGTGCCCTGGAGCATGGAGTAGCCGGCCGGCAGCGCGTAGCCCGCCTCGGCGACCGGGGAGCCCGGCAGCCAGGTCTGGGTGGTGTTGATCGCGGCGCCGGGGGCGACCAGCGTCGGCGTGAAGCCGCCGTCCTCCCGCGGACCGCGCGAGGAGAAGGGCAGCAGCTGGTACTTCGTGGTCACCTGGGAGCCGTAGTTGGCGGCCCAGGTGTCCCGGGAGATGCCCGCGCCGACCGAGATGACCTTGTCGGCCAGGCCCGGGTCGCCGATGGTGTTCGCGCCGGGGCCGGAGTTGCCCGCGGAGATCACCAGCTGCACGCCGTAGGTGTCGATGAGCCGGGTGTACAGCTCGGCGCGCGCGTTGTTGCCGTCGTTCAGCGCCGGAAGGCCGCCGATCGACATGTTCACGATGTCGACGCCCCGGTTGGCGACCAGGTCGATCATGCCCTCGGTGAGCGCGACGTTGGTGCAGCCGCCGGTCCAGGTGCAGGCCCGGGAGGAGACGATCTTCGCGCCCGGTGCCGCGCCGTTCATCTTTCCGCCGAACAGCCCGTTGGCGGCGGTGATGCCGGCCACGTGCGTGCCGTGCTCGGACTCGATGACCCCGATGTTGACGAAGTCCGCCGTCTTGCCGACCCAGTCCCCGCCGTACGGGTCCATCGGGACGTCCTTGCGGATCTGCACGACGAACGGCTGCCGCTCGACGACGTCGGTCGCCGGGTTGTCGGTGCCGAAGTAGCCGACCTGGTAGCCGTCCTTGTACGGCTTCATCGGCGTGTCGTCGGAGAAGTCGTGGTTGTTGTTCAGGTCGACGGTGACCTTGCCGGCCGCCGGGTCGTAGAGCACGCCCCAGCTGTCGGTGGTGTCCCCGTCCCGGTTGGCGTCACCGGCCGCGTCGCCGCCCGCGGTGTACGACTCCTTGAAGGTGCTGATCTGGTACGACCCGGCGGGCGCCGTCCAGGTCTGGCCGCCGTAGCCGAAGCTCGGTCCGGACACGGCGGTGACCATGGGCCGCCAGGTCTGGTCGCTGTCGACGATCGGGTCGGTCGCGGTGACCCAGTCGACGATCTTCCGCTCGCCGGTGGTGGTCCGCTGCAGCGCCGGGTGGCCGAGGTCCACGCCGGAGTCCAGGATGCCGATCGTGACGCCCCGGCCGTCCGCCTTCGGGTGCTCCTCGACGAAGTCGACGGCGCCCGTCTCGAAGGAGGGGTTGTACGGGTTGCGCGCCGCGGTGTTCCTGCCCGGCGCCGGGTAGGTCTTCGAGGACCTGGCCGACCGGGCGGTGTCCGCCACCGCCGGGTCGTCGAGCTGGATCTCCTGGCGCAGGTCGATCGCGTGCACCGAGGACAGCTTCGCGGCGGCGGCGATCGCCGAGTCCGCCCGGCCGGTGGGGACGGTGGCACGGACGTAGCCGAGCCTGTCGTAGGTGCGGCCCACCGAGCCGCCCCTGACGCCGTCCAGCGCCTCGGCGACCTGCGCGGTCTGTCCCGGCGCGGTCGCGATCATCATCGTGACGTTCTTGGTGCCGTCGGACTTGGCCTCGGCCAGCAGTTCGGCGTCGTCCGAACCAAGTTTGTCGTGGGCCGACTTGACGTCTGCGGTGGCGGCCGGAGCCGGAGCCGTGGCGGCGGCCGCCAGGGGTATCGGCCCGGCGGCGGAGAGCGCGGCCACCACACCGACGGCGACGGCGATCCGGCCCAGGCGTCTGTGGCCCGGTATCGGGTCGTGCTGGGGGCTGAGGGTCATCTGCATCCCTTGTAGGTAAAGGAACGAGCATGGAACGGCCGGAACCTGGTCAAGAACCGGCGCGTGGCCGCACAGCTTTCCCCAAGAGAGCGGACTTTTGGGAACGTTGACCGAATCGGTATGAACGTATGGGGAAAACCCCCTATCCGTCGCCTGGCCGTGGACGGAAATCCCGTTGGCCGACGGGCCGCGCGCCCCCTACCGTGCCGATGTGCGCGAGAAGCTGAGGGTGGCGGCCTACGCCGTGTGCGTCCGTGACGGACAGATCCTGCTCGCCCGGTCACCCGCCGACGACGGCACCCCCGAGTGGGTCCTGCCGGGCGGCGGCATGGAACACGGCGAGGACCCCTACGACACCGTCCGCCGCGAACTCGTGGAGGAGACCGGCTACCGCATCGAGGTGACCGGACTGCTGGGCATCGACTCCCGGCACCACCGCTTCGCCCGGGAGAGCCTGCTGGCCCGCGTCACCGACCACCACCACGTACGGATCGTCTACAGCGGCGAGATCATCGGAGGCGAGCTGCGCAACGAGGTCGACGGCTCCACCGACATGGCCGCCTGGCACGACCTGGACGCCGTACCGGACCTGAGGCACATCCGGCTGGTCGACGTCGCCCTGCGGCTGTGGCGGGAACGGCCGGCGGCGGGGCGGTTCGCGCACGAGCAGCCCTAGCGGTCGTCGCGGCCCTGGCGGTCGTCGCGGTCGTCGCGGCCTTGGCGGTCGTCGCAGTAGTAAGCGCCGGGGACTCTCCCCTTCCCCGGCAGATGAACGCGGAGTGACCGGCCCCGGGCCGCCCGCAATCCGCTCCATGACCGGTCCCCACCTCACCTGATCCACGTACGGTGATCGGCGCTGCGCGTTGCCGCCGCGTTCACGCGCAGGCCATCCCCGGTGCCAACGATCCAGAGTGAGCGGGAAGTTCGCGGAAGCGATCGCCCGCGACCACTGCCGGACGCGTTCGCACTCGGGGAGACCGCGCCATGTCGCGCATACGCTCAGTCGCCACCTCCGCGGCCCAGAAGGGCCGCGAGGCACTGGAGATCAACCGCCGTACCGTGCTCGCCACCGCCGGAGCCGTCTCGCTGTCCGCGGGCGTCGGCCTCGCCCTGCGCCCCACCGCCGGCCGGGCCGCGCCGGCCGCGCCCGCCGAGCCGCAGCCGGTCGCCGAGGGCCGCCGCGCCGCGGCGGCGCCCCTCGCCCCCTACACCAAGGGCACCACCGTCGCCTCCGTCGCCGCCCCCCGCAACGGTTCCGGCTACCGCCGGCTCGGCGACGGCGCCGGCTGGTCGCGCGTGGTCCGCTCCGACCTGGCCGCCGCCAAGTCCGGCCGGGCCGACCGACGTACCGCCCTGGCCGCGTTCGTGCAGTTCACCGACCTGCACCTGATGGACGTCCAGCACCCGCTGCGGCTCGAGTACCTGCGCGCCCACGACCCGCACGCCTGGCGCCCGCACGAGGCGCTCACCGTGCCCGGCGCCATCTCCCTCGTGGAACGCGTGAACGCGCTGCGCGGCGCCCCGGTCACCGGCTCCCCGCTGCACTTCGTGATGACGACCGGCGACAACACCGACAACAACGCCCACTCCGAGCTGGAGTGGTACATGAAGGTGATGAGCGGCGGCCGGATCACCCCCAACAGCGGTGACCCCCGGCACTACGAGGGCGTGCAGAACAGCGGCCTGAAGCTGTTCTGGCAGGCGGAGTCCACCGTCCGCGACGGCGACAAGGCGCTCGGCTTCCCGCACCTGGCCGGCTTCCTCGCCGCCGCGATCCGCGAGGTGAACAGCCCCGGCCTCAACCTTCCCTGGTACTCCACCGTCGGCAACCACGACGCCCTGCCGCTCGGCTGCTACGGCTCCCACGCCGACCCCTACCTGGCCGCGGCCGCCGTCGCCGGCAAGAAGCTGATGTCGGTGACCGACGCCGAGGCGAAGAAGCTCCAGGACTCCATCCGCACCGCCCAGGACCCCAAGGGCAGCGGCTACCGCGACTTCCTCAAGGCGCACGCCCGCTCCGCGCGCTCGGTCACACCCGACCCCTTGCGCGCCCCGTACACGGCGGCGGACTACCTCAAGGCCCACCTGGACCCGGCCCACCAGGGCGTCGGCCCGGTCGGCCACGGCTACTCGTCCGCGAACCTCGCGGCGGGCACCCAGTACTACGCCTTCCGCATCTCCGACGACGTCATCGGCATCAGCCTCGACACGACGGACGCCGGCGGCCACTACGACGGATCGATCGGCTCGGCCCAGCTGGCCTGGCTGGAGAAGACCCTGCGGGAGAACAAGGACTCCTACGCGGTCGTCTTCAGCCACCACACGAGCAAGACGATGACCAACACCCGCCCCGACCCGGCCCACCCGGGCGACCGCCGCCACTCGGGCGCCGAACTGGTCAACCTCCTCAACCGGCACGGCAACGTGCTCGCCTGGGTGAACGGCCACATCCACCGCAACCTCATCACCCCGCACAAGGCCTCCAACGGCAACTCCTTCTGGGAGGTGACCACCGCCTCGCACGTGGACTATCCGCAGCTGGCCCGGGTCGTGGAACTGGTGGACAACAAGGACGGCACGGTCTCGCTCTTCACCACGCTGATCGAGTCCGCGGCCCCGCACCGCACCGACTTCTCCGACCTCTCCCAGACCGGCCTCGCGGCCCTCTACCGCGAACTGGCCTTCAACGCCCCCGGCTCCAGCAAGGCGCTGGGCGGCGACGCCGTGGACCGGAACACGGAGCTGGTCCTGAAGAAGGGCTGAAAATCGCCCAACCCTCCCATGTGCGGGCAACCAGGCCGATCACGGCGGTGTCCCTCCCCCCGACCGAATCCGGTGATCCGACCGGAGGATCCGACTGGGGGAGAGACATGTCCGTACGTACGGCACTGGTGGCGGCCACGGCACTGGCCCTGTCCGCGGCACTGGTGGCTCCGGCGGCCGCGGCGCCCGCCGACGGCCACCGGGCCACCCGCGAGGCGGCCCGGGCGGCGGTCGCGGCCGGTGTCCCCGGGGTGACGGCCACGGTCCGCGACCCGCACGGCACCTGGTCCACGACGGCCGGGGTGGGCGACACCCGCACCGGCGCCCCGCGTTCCGCGTCCGACCACTACCGGGTCGGCAGCGTCACGAAGACCTTCGTGGCGACGGTCCTGCTCCAGCTGGAGGCGCAGGGCCGCCTGTCCCTGGACGACACGGTGGACAAGTGGCTGCCCCGGGTGGTCCGCGGCCACGGCCACGACGGCCGCCGCATCACCGTCCGCCAACTGCTCAACCACACCAGCGGCATCTTCAACTACACGGCGGACGACGACTTCGGCCGCACCTACTTCCTGAAGGACGGCTTCCTCCGGCACCGCTACGACACCCTCACCCCCGCCGAACTGGTCGGCATCGCGATGCGGCACGAGCCCGTCTTCGCACCGGGCACCGGCTGGTCCTACTCCAACACCAACTACGTCCTGGCGGGCATGGTGATCAAGGCGGTGACGGGCCACTCGTACGCCCGGGAGATCACCCGCCGGGTGATCGAGCCGCTCCACCTGACCGGCACCTCCGTCCCCGGCACCCGCCACACCCTGCCGAGCCCGAGCAGCCGCGCCTACTCGAAACTGGCGGACACCGCCACCGGCCCGACCTACGACGTCACCGCCCTCAACCCCTCCCTGGCCTCCTCGGCCGGCGAGATCGTCTCCACCTCCGCCGACCTGACCCGCTTCTACCAGGCCCTGCTGCGCGGCCGTCTGCTGCCCGCGCGGCAGCTGACGGAGATGAGGACCACCGTCCCGGTGCCCGGCGACCCCGGCAGCGCCTACGGCCTCGGCCTGATCGACCGCACCCTCTCCTGCGGGGTCCACGTCTGGGGCCACGACGGCGGCATCCACGGCTCCTCGTCCACGGCGGCCACCACCGCCGACGGCCGGCACGCCCTGGCCGCGAACTTCAACGGCGACTGGACGGGTGACCCGGGGGCGGTCCTGGAGGCGGAGTTCTGCGGGGACGCCCGGAAGAATGTTCCGCCGGGTGATGTCGAGAACGCGCGCCCCGCTCCGTCCCAGGGGTGAGCGCGGCCACAATGGGCCGTACGAGCACCGAGGAGAACCGTCATGGCCAAGTACCTGCTGCTCAAGCACTACCGAGGCGCCCCGGCCGCGGTCAACGACGTACCGATGGACCGGTGGACGCCGGAGGAGATCTCGGCGCACATCCGGTACATGAACGACTTCGCGGCCCGGCTGGAGGAGTCCGGCGAGTTCGTCGACGGCCAGGCCCTCGCCCCCGACGGGATGTGGGTCCGCTACGACGGCGAGGGGCGCCCGCCGGTCACCGACGGGCCGTTCGCCGAGACCAAGGACCTCATCGCCGGCTGGATGGTGATCGACGTCGACAGCCGGGAGCGCGCCGTGGAGCTGGCGGGTGAACTGTCGGCGGCCCCCGGAGCGGGCGGGCGGCCGATCCACGAGTGGCTGGAGGTGCGCCCCTTCCTGACCGCGCACCCCACCATCGAGGAGTCCTGCCACTGATGGACGAGGTCCTGCTCAGGAGCCTCACCCCGAGCGTGCTCACCGTCCTCGTCCGCCGCGGAGCCGACTTCGCGGCGGCCGAGGACGCCGTGCAGGAGGCCCTGGTCGAGGCGGTCCGGGTGTGGCCCGCCGATCCGCCGCGGGATCCGAAGGGCTGGCTGGTCACCGTGGCCTGGCGGCGGTTCCTCGACGCGACGCGCGCGGACGCGGCCCGCCGCCGGCGCGAGGACCGGGTGGACGACGAGCCGCCGCCCGGCCCGGTCCCCGGCGCCGACGACACCCTTCAGCTCTACTTCCTGTGCGCGCACCCCTCGCTGACCCCCTCCGCCGCCGTCGCCCTCACCCTGCGCGCCGTCGGCGGCCTCACCACCCGCCAGATCGCCCGGGCCTACCTGGTGCCCGAGGCGACCATGGCCCAGCGGATCAGCCGCGCCAAGCGCACGGTCTCCGGTGTCCGCCTCGACCGGCCCGGCGACGTCGCCACCGTGCTGCGCGTCCTCTACCTGGTCTTCAACGAGGGCTACTCCGGTGACGTCGACCTCGCCGCCGAGGCCATCCGGCTCACCCGGCAGCTCGCGGCCCGGGTCGACCATCCCGAGGCCGCCGGACTGCTCGCCCTGATGCTGCTCCACCACGCCCGCCGCGCCGCCCGCACCGCGCCCGACGGCAGCCTGGTGCCCCTGGCGGAGCAGGACCGCGGCCGGTGGGACACCCGGCTGATCGCCGAGGGCGTCGGGATCCTCCAGGGGGCCCTCGCCCGCGACCGGCTCGGCGAGTACCAGGCCCAGGCCGCCATCGCCGCCCTGCACGCGGACGCGCCGACCGCCTGTGAGACCGACTGGGTGCAGATCGTCGAGTGGTACGACGAACTCGCGCGCCTGACCGACAGCCCCGTGGTCCGCCTCAACCGCGCGGTCGCCGTCGGCGAGGCCGACGGACCCCGCGCCGGGCTCGCCGCCCTCGCCGAACTGGACGCGGCCCTGCCCCGGTACGCCGCGGTCGCCGCCCACCTGCACGAACTCGACGGCGACCGGACGACCGCGGCACGCCTCTACGCCGAGGCGGCCCGCCAGGCCCCGAACCTCGCCGAGCGCGACCACCTGACCCGCCGGGCCGCCCGCCTCAACGTCGGCCGCGGTCTGTGACATCGTCGCGCGTCCGGGGTGGTCCGCTTGCCGTTTTTTTGCCGTCGGCGGTGCTCGTCCGGAGGACGGGCGGGAGTCGAAAGCCCTCGTAAAGATGCAGGTCAGAGGGGTGTGAATGAGAGAAACGGAATGATGTTGGAGGGGGCGGGTCCGGCGCCGATCCTGTAAACGCAGCCGACTTCGACACGAGACACTCCGTTCATCCCGATGAAACGTCCGTACCGCCTCATATCGGCTAACCCGAGGTTCCCGGGGATGGCTCGATATGGTGCAAGGCTGGTGATCGTGTGGGCGGTCGGCTCGGACTTCGTGTGCTCTCGGTCTACGAGGGCTTTTTCTCCGGGGGAGCCCGGATCGTGCACAGTGATGTGCTGCTGGGCCTGGTCGAGGGCGGCCAGCAGTGGCATCGCGTGTTGAGTCTGCACGGTGAGGTCCACCGAGAAGCCACCACGCAACGGATGGAGGACGACGCCTGCTACCGCGCGCTGACGGCCGGCGGCATCGACGTCACCTCCCTCGGCCGTACCGCGGGCCTCGTCGACGGCGCGGTCGCGGCGTCGGTTTTCAGCGGGCCCGAACTGGCCGATACCGCACGGGCGATGGCCGGTGCGGACGTCATCCTCTCCCTGAAGGAGCAGCCGCTCGCGCTCCTCAACCAGGCCGGGCTGCCCCGCCGCCCCGTCGTGGTCTGCCTGCACCGGTCCGACCCGGAGAACCAGGGCCCGGCGCTGGACGAGCTGAAGACCGCCATCGCGGACGGGACGGTCGTGGCGTGCGTGTGCTGCGCCGAGTCGACCCGGGACGCCTACGAGGCGGCCGGCATCCCCGGTGAGCTGCTGCACGTCATCCCGAACGGGGTCGATCTGCTCCGCTTCCGGCCGGACGCGGCGACGCGCCTCGCCTTCCGCGAGTCGGCCGGCATCCCCGCGACGGCCCCCGTCGTCGTCTTCGCCGCCCGGTACGCAGGCATGAAGAACGTGCCGCTCTTCCTGCGCGCGGCCCGGGCCTGGCTGGCCCGCGAGGGCGGCGGTCACGTGGTGATGTGCGGGGCCGGGATGACCGAGGACAACCCCGCGCTCTGGGCCGACATGGAGATCGCCTTCGGCGGCGACCGGGCGGCGCTCGGCGACCGGGTGCACCTGCTCGGCGTGCGGCACGACATGGAGGCCGTCTACGCCGGTTCCGACGTGGTCGCCCTCACCTCGGTCTCCGGCGAGGCGGCACCGCTCTGCCTGATCGAGGGCATGATGTGCGGCGCCGTACCGGTGACGACCGACGTCGGCGACAGCGCGTCGATCGTCGAGGGGCACGGGCTCGTCACACCCTTCGACCCGGACGCGATCGCCTTCGCGTGGTCGGCGGCGGTGGCCGAGCGGGAGGCGTTCGCGCCGGCGCTGCTCGCCGGCCGCGAGCGGTTCAGCCGGACCCGGATGATCGCCGCGTACGCCGACCTGCTCGACCGTGTCGCCGGCGAGGTGCGCGACGAACTGCGGCCCGGCGTCGGCGGGCAGTAGCACCTCGGGACACCGAGGGGCCGTCGGTTCCCCTCCGAACCGACGGCCCCTGCGTTCCCCTGCGTGGATCCCTCCTCGGTCACCGGGGCAGCACCACGACATTCGCGGCCGGATCCCGGTCGCCGGCGGCCATCAGCGCGGTACGGACCACCGCCGCCTGCTGCTCCGTCGTTTCGCGGAGCTTCCGCGGGGTGACGTGGACGACGGTGATGCCCAGCCGTTCCAGGAGTTCCCGCTTACGGGCGTACTCGGACCACAGCGCGTCCTCGTCCTGCCGTGGCGCCCGGGTGTCCAGTTCGAGGGCGACGGCCTGCTCGGGCCAGTAGGCGTCCACACCGCCCAGGTGGGGGCCGCCGGGCAGGCGCAGGTCCACGTTCCACACCGGGTCGGGCAGGCCGTGTTCGCGGACCATCCGGTAGAGGCGGTCCTCGGCGATGGCCCGGCCCTCGGCGACCAGCGAGTCGACGGCGTCGACCACGTGCGGGCGGGACAGCAGCTTCGCCTCGTTCAGCGCCCGTACCACCGCGGCCGGTTCGCAGTGCTGGCCGCGTACCGCCTCCGTCAGCAGCCGTCGTACCTCCTCCGCGTCGGACAGGTCGGCGACCGCGTCCGCCAGGGCGCGCGGGACCGGGGCGACGGGCAGGCCCGTGACCGCGTCGGGGGTCGGCAGGTCGGGGGTGCGCAGTACCCGGACGTAGGAGGCGGAGCGGATCCGGCGCAGCCGCGGCACCAGGACGTCCACGTGCTCCAGGGACAGCAGCGGCGGGGTGGCCGAGAAGCCGTGCAGGGTCAGGGCGGCCAGGCCGGTGATCATCGCCTCCGGGTAGACCGTGCGGTGCGGGGAGCCCGCGCCGGGCTGGTTGGGGACACCGGGGGCCGGCTCGCGGGCGGCGAACAGCAGCGCGCCGTGCAGGCGTTCCTCGCTGGTCGGCGGGCCGGGGTGGAGCAGGACCACGCCGGGGAGCAGTTGCTGCCAGGCGCCGCCGGCCCGGCACTGCTCGGTGATCTCGGCGGCCGGGATGCCGTGGGAGCGGAGCTGAGCTGTCGTCAGCACCCGGCGGTGGACGTCGGAGAGGTGACGCAGGGGGCGGGGGGAGAGTGGGGTGTTGTGGGTCATGGACCGGAGATTCCCGCGTCCGGTCTGCCCGGTAACCGCTGTTACGTTCCTGTTGAAGAATGCGGACAGAATGGTGCTAAAGGTCAGGTGTTCGAGTGCCGAGTAGGAGGCGAAAACCCCTGGTCCGAACGAGTGCGGACCAGGGGTTACGGTCATGATTGACTGAATTCCGTAACGGTCACCCGGCGGGGAACCCAAGGCCAAAGGTCAGCCGGTGACGGCCCCCGCGTCGCACTCCTGTCCGCGCAGCGCGCGGGCCAGGTCGTCCCGGGCCTCCAGCACCAGCCTGCGCAGCGCGGGGGGCGCCTCGGCGTGCTCCGTGAGCCAGGCGTCCGTCGCCTCCAGCGTCCCGGGGCGGTCCTGGAACGAGGGGTACAGGCCCCGGACCACGTCCATGCCGATCTGGATCGACCGGTCCTCCCAGATCCGCGCGATGACCTCGAAGTACTTCTCCCCGTAGGGAGCCAGCAGGTCCCGCTGCGACGGCTGGGCGAAGCCCGCGATCGTCGCCTCCACCAGCGCGTTGGACAGCGCCTGCGACTCCACGACCTGCGCCCAGGCCTGCGCCTTCACGGCCGCGGACGGCCGGGCGGCCAGACAGCGCACCTGGTGGCGCTTGCCGGAGGCGGTGTCGTCCCGGGACAGTTCGGCCGCCAGCACCGAGTCGTCGGCGACGCCGTGCGAGGCGAGGGGTTCCAGGAACGCCCAGCGCAGTTCCTGGTCCACGTCCAGACCGTCGATCGTGACCGTGCCCGACAGCAGCTCCCCGAGCAGCCCGAGGTCGGCCTCGTCCGCCGCCGTCGACGCGAAGAACCGTGCCCAGGCCAGCTGGTGCTCGCTGCCCGGCTCGGCCTGCCGCAGCTGACGCAGGGCGCCCTCGGCGAGCAGCCGCCCGGCCGCCTCCCGCGCCTCGGGCGCCACGTAGTGCACCAGCGCCGACTGCGCCCACGTGTGCAGCATCTGCAGCACCCCGATGTCCGACTCGCGGCTCGCGAACCGCAGCACCAGGCCGACGAAGTCCCGGGCCGGCAGCAGCGCGTCCCGGGTCAGGTTCCACAGCGCCGACCAGCACAGGGCGCGGGCGAGCGGGTCGGTCAGGTCCCCCAGGTGGTCCCGGAGCGTCGCCAGCGAGGTGGCGTCGAAGCGGATCTTGCAGTAGGTGAGGTCGTCGTCGTTGACGAGGACCAGCTCCGGTGCCTCGGCACCCGCGAGGCCGTCCACGACCGTGCGCGGGCCGTCGACGTCCGTCTCCGCGCGCGCGTACCGCTCCAGCGCGCCCTCGGCCGTACGGCGGTACAGGCCGACCGCGACCCGGTGCGGGCGCAGCTCGGGGTGCGAGGGGGCGGCCTCCTGGAGCACGGACAGCTCGGCGACCCGCCCGTCCCCGTCCAACAGCACCTGCGGGGTCAGCGAGTTCACCCCCGCCGTCTGCAGCCACTTGCGCGACCACGCGGTCATGTCCCGGCCGCTGGTCTCCGCGAGGACCGACAGCAGATCACCGAGCCGGGTGTTGCCGTACGCGTTGCGCTTGAAGTAGCGGCGGGCGCCCTCCAGGAACGCGTCCTGGCCGACATACGCCACCAGCTGCTTGAGCACGGAGGCGCCCTTGGCGTAGGTGATGCCGTCGAAGTTGAGCTTGGCGTCCTGGAGGTCGCGGATGTCGGCGGTGACCGGGTGCGTGGAGGGCAGCTGGTCGGCGCGGTACGCCCAGGCCTTGCGGCGGTTGGCGAAGGTGATCCAGGCGTCGGTGAACCGGGTCGCGCCGACGTTCGCGAACGTGCCCATGAAGTCCGCGAAGGACTCCTTCAGCCACAGGTCGTCCCACCACACCATGGTGACCAGGTCGCCGAACCACATGTGCGCCATCTCGTGCAGGATGACGTTGGCCCGCGCCTCGTAGGACGTCTGGGTCACCTTGCCCCGGAAGATGTACTCCTCCCGGAACGTCACCAGACCCGGGTTCTCCATCGCGCCGAGGTTGTACTCGGGCACGAACGCCTGGTCGTACTTCCCGAACGGGTACGGGTAGTCGAAGTGGTCGTGGAAGAAGTCCAGGCCCTGCTTGGTGACGAGGAAGACGTCGTCCGCGTCGAAGTGGGGCGCCAAACCCTTGCGGCACATCGCGCCCAGCGGGATCTCCAGCGTCGTCCCGTCCGGGAGCGTCCGCTCGTACGCGTCCGTCACGTAGTGGTAGGGACCGGCCACCACACAGGTGATGTACGTGGAGATCGGCTTCGTCTCGGCGAACCGCCACACGCCGTCGGACAGTTCACCGGCGCCGTTGCTCCACACCGTCCACTCCTCGGGCGCCCGCACCTCGAAGCGGAACGGCGCCTTGAGGTCCGGCTGCTCGAAGTTGGCGAAGACCCGGCGCGAGTCGGCCGGCTCGTACTGGGTGTAGAGGTAGACCTCGCCGTCCTCCGGGTCGACGAAGCGGTGCAGGCCCTCACCGGTCCGGGAGTAGGCGCACCGGGCGTCCACCACCAGCTCGTTCTCCGCGGCCAGGTCGTCCAGGGCGATCCGGGTGCCGTCGAAGACCTCGCCCGGGTCGAGATCCTTGCCGTTCAGGGTCACGGCCGTCACGCTCGGGGCGATCAGGTCGGCGAAGCTCGACGCGCCCGGCTCGTCGCAGCGGAAGCGGATCGTGGTCACCGAGCGGAAGGTGCGCGGCTCGTCCTGGCCCTCGCCGACGGCCGACCGCACGTCCAGCGACACCTCGTAGCCCTCCACCGAGAGCAGGGCGGCCCGCTCCCGGGCCTCGTCGCGGGACAGATTCTCACCGGGCACGGGCTGCACTCCCTCATCGTTGTCGGTACGCCGGAACAGCACCGATCCTCCCACGCGCACCTGACCGGCGGGTCAGGGAATGGGGTGGACGATGCCGGTGTTGGCCCTGGAAACGGACCTTATTCCGAGGAGAACCATGTCCGAGACCGTGACGCGTTCCGGCAAGACCCCCGTCGACTTCTGGTTCGACCCGCTGTGCCCCTGGGCCTGGATGACCTCGCGCTGGGTGCTGGAAGTGGAGAAGGTCCGGGACATCGAGGTCCGCTGGCACATCATGAGCCTCGCCGTGCTGAACGAGCCCAAGCTGGACGAGCTGCCCGCGGAGTACCGCGAGCTGCTGGAGACCAAGGCGTGGAAGCCGATCCGGGTGGTCACCGCGGCCTGGCAGAAGCACGGCTCCGACATCCTCGGCCCGCTCTACACCGCGCTCGGCACCCGTATCCACAACAACGGCGAGGGCCCGACCCTGGAGGCGATCGCCGGCGCCCTCGCGGACGTCGGTCTGCCCGCCGACCTGATCGACTACGCCGAGCAGGAGGACTTCGAGTTCGACGCGGAGCTGCGCGCCTCCCACAAGGAGGGCATCGACAAGGTCGGTCAGGACGTCGGCACCCCGGTCATCGCGGTCCCGGGCGCGGACGGCGAGCAGATCGCCTTCTTCGGCCCGGTCGTCACCCCCGCCCCCAAGGGCGAGGAGGCGGCCCGCCTGTGGGACGGCACCCTCGCGGTCGCCTCCGTCCCCGGCTTCTACGAGATCAAGCGGACCCGCACCAAGGGCCCCGACTTCAGCAACCTGTAGGACCCGGCGGCCGCGGGCCGCGACGGATCCGGACGGGCGGGCCCCCGCGAGTCACCTGCTCGCGGGGGCCCGCCCCTGTCCGGTTCCCGCGGTCACGCGGCCACCGTCGTGTAGTGCGAGGCGTCGCCCGCGAGCGAGCGGCTCTCCTCGCCCCCGGTGCCCACCGGCACGTCCCCGGCGAGTGTCACCCGGTGCAGCCGGCGCGGCAGGCCGTCGTAGTTGTCGACGGCGTAGTGCTGGGTGATCCGGTTGTCGAAGATCACCAGCTGGTTCGGCGACCAGCGGTGGCGCAGGACGTTCTCCGGGCGCGTGACGTACGCCTGGAGCAGGTCGAGGACCTTGCGGGACTCGGACGGCGACAGACCGGCGATCCGCTGCGCGAACCCGCCGATGAACAGGCCGCGCTCACCGGTCAGCGGGTGGACGCGGACCACCGGATGGAGCGTGCGGTAGGTGATCGAGGTGAACTGGGCGCGCTGCGCGGCCTGCTGCGCGTCGATCTCCTCGTCGGGCGCGGCGTAGTCGTAGTCGTTGGTGTGCTCCGCCCACAGCGAGTCCGCCAGGCGGCGCAGCGGCTCGGGGAGCTGCCGGTAGGCGGCGGCCGAGCTGGCGATCAGGGTCTCGCCGCCGTAGGGCGGGACGGTGACCGAGCGCAGGGTGGTGGCCTGCGGCGGGTTGAGGACGAAGGTGACGTCGGTGTGCCAGTGGTTGGCGGCCCGGCCGCGCTCGCTGTCGACCGGGAGGACGTTCGGGACGCCGGCGATCGAGGAGACCGTCGGATGGGCGGTGGTGACCTCGCCGAAGTGCCGGACGAACGCCTGCTGGGAGTCGTCGTCGAGGTGCACGTCGTCGAAGACGAGCGCCTTGTGCGCGCTGAGGGCCTCGCGGATCGCGGCCGCCGTCGCCGCGTCGAGGGGGCGGGAGATGTCGGCGCCGGAGACCCGGGCGCCGATGTTCGCGGTGATCTTGGTGATCTCCAGGGACATGACGGTTCCTTTCAGGCGAGGACAGGGCTGGTGGGGCTGGTGGTGTACCGGTTGGCGGGGCGTGGCAGGCCGTAGCGCTCGCGCAGCGTCCGGCGCGGGCCGTACTCCGTGCGCAGCAGGCCGCGGGCGCGCAGCAGCGGGACGACGTGGTCCACGAAGGCCTCCAGACCGGAGGGCAGGACCGGCGGCATGATGTTGAACCCGTCGGCGGCGCCCCCGGTGAACCAGGTCTCGATCGCGTCGGCGACCTGCTCGGGCGTCCCGGCGAAGGTCAGATGGCCGCGGCCGCCACCGAGCCGCCCGATCAGCCGCCGCACGGTGAGCCGCTCGCGGCGGGCCAGACCGACGACCAGGGTGTAACGGCTCTTGGCGCCCTCGACGGCGTCCTCGGACGGCAGACCGGCGGGCAGCTCCCGGTCCAGCTCCAGGGTTCCGGACGGCAGCTGGAGGAGCCGCTCCAGGTTGGCCACGCCGTGCCGGTGCACGATGTGGTCCTCCAGGAGCTGTTCGAGCGCCCGCGCCTCGGCCCGCGTCGACCCGATCACCGGGACGATGCCCGGCAGCACCTTGACGTGGCCGGGGTCCCGGCCGGCCGCCGCGGTACGGGCCTTCAGGTCGGTGTAGAAGGCGCGGGCGTCCTCGAAGGTCTGCTGCGCGGTGAACACCGCCTCGGCGTACCGGGCCGCGAACGCCTTCCCGTCCTCGCTGGAGCCCGCCTGCACCAGCAGCGGGTGACCCTGCGGGGAACGCGGCACGTTGAGGGCGCCCTCGACACGGAAGTACGGCCCCTCGTGCCGGGGCGGGTGGATCTTCGCGTCGTCGCCCCAGACGCCGGCCGCCTTGTCGGCGACGACCGCGTCGTCCTCCCAGCTGTCCCAGAGCTTCCGGGCCACGTCGAGGAAGTCGGCCGCCCGGGCGTACCGCTCGGCGTGCGCGGGCTCCGCGTCCAGACCGAAGTTGCGGGCCGCGTCCGCCCCGGCCGTGGTGACGATGTTCCAGCCGGCCCGGCCGCCGCTGACGATGTCGAGGGAGGCGAACCTGCGGGCCAGGTTGTAGGGGGAGTTGTAGGAGGTGGAGGCGGTGGCGATCAGTCCGACGTGCTCGGTGGCGGTGGCCAGCGCGGTGAGCAGGGTGAGCGGCTCCAGGGCGCCGGCCGGCCGCTGGGCGACACTGCCCCACAGGTGCGGTCCGTCGGCCAGGAAGAGCGAGTCGAAGGTGCCGCGCTCCGCGGTCCTGGCCAGCCGCACGTAGTGCGCGAGGTCGGTGTGCGCGTGCGGGTCGCTCTCCGGGAGGCGCCAGGAGGCCTCGTGGTGACCGGTGTTCATCAGGAAGGCGTTGAGGTGGAGCGGCGGGCGGGTCATGCGGGGTCCTCCGTGACGCCGAGGGCGGTGAGCAGCTGCTTCCGGTACACGTCCCGCGGGCGGTCGTGGTCCACGGTCAGGTCGAGGCCGATCCGGCCGTTCTCCAGGACCAGCACGCGGTCGGCGAGGACGATCGCCTCGTCGACGTCGTGGGTGACGAGCAGCACGGACGGGCGGTGCCGTCGCCACAGCTCGCGCAGGAGACGGTGCATCTTGATGCGGGTGAGGGCGTCCAGCGCGCCGAACGGTTCGTCGGCGAGGAGCAGTTCGGGCTCGCGGACCAGGGAGCGGGCGAGCGCGGCACGCTGCGCCTCGCCGCCGGACAGCTCGCCCGGCCAGGCCCGCTCCCGGCCGCCGAGGCCGACCTCCTGGAGCGCCGAACGGCCCCTGGCCAGGGCGTCCTTGCCGTCCAGGCCCAGTACCACGTTGTCCAGGACCCGCCGCCAGGGCAGCAGCCGGGAGTCCTGGAAGACCACCGACACCCGCTCGGGGGCGCTCAGTTCGCCGCTGCCGGTGACCCCGTGGTCGAGTCCGCCGACCGCCCGCAGCAGGGTGGACTTGCCCGAGCCGCTGTGCCCGAGCAGCGCCGTGAACTGACCGGCGGGCAGGTCGAGGCCGATGCCGTCGAGGACCGTACGGTCCCCGAACGACCGGGTCAGCCCCCGCAGCCGGACGGCCGGGCGGGTCAGCTGCTCAGTGTGCGGCGCCACGACAGCACCCTCCGTTCGATACGGCGGACCACGGTGTCGGAGACGAGGCCGAAGACGCCGTAGATCAGCAGACCGACGAGGATGATGTCGCTGCGGCCGTAGTTCTGGGCCTGGAACATCATGTAGCCGAGGCCGCTGGTGGCGTTGATCTGCTCCAGCACGACCAGTCCGAGCCAGGATCCGGTGACACCGAGCCGGAGTCCCACGAAGAATCCGGGCAGCGCCCCGGGGATCACGATCTCCCTGACGAACCGGAGCCTCGACAGGCCCAGCACCTCGGCGAGTTCGACGTAGCGGCTGTCGATGGCGGACAGCGCGGCATGCGTGTTCAGGTAGACCGGGATGTAGACGACGATCGCGATGACGGCGATCTTGAAGGTCTCGCCGATGCCCAGCCAGAGGATGAACAGCGGGATCAGACCGAGGGTCGGGACCGCCCGGTTGATCTGGACGGTCCCGTCGATCAGGGCCTCACCGGCGCGGCTGAGCCCGGCCGCCAGGGCCAGCAGCACCCCGGCGGTCAGCCCGATCACGAAACCGTAGCCGGCCCTCTCCACCGAGGTCAGGATGTCGGTGCGCAGCGTCCCGGTCGTCCACAGGCGGACGGCGGTGTCCAGGACGGTCCAGGGCGCCGGGATCGCGCCGGGGTCGAGCCGCCCGGCGGCGGACGCGGCCGCCCAGGCGGCCAGCAGGAGCAGGGGCCCGGCCAGGCGGGCGGCGGGCAGCCGGCGGCCGGGGGAGAGACGGCGGCGCGGGCGTACCCGGCCGCTCTCCCCGGCGGCGGGGACGAGGGTGGTGGCGGTGGCGGTCATTTCCGGTACTCCGCGGGTACGGCCCGCGCGGCGATGGACTCGAAGCGGCGGTCGAAGAGCGCGGAGACGTCGGTCTTCTTCACGAAGCCGCCCTCCGCCAGCAGATCGGCGGTCTCCTGCTCCCACTTCACCGCCTCGTCCCAGCTCGGCGGGAACAGCGGCTTGTTGGCGAGCGCGGTGACACCCCTGGCCTGGGCGGGGGTCAGGTTCTGGGTCTTCACGTAGAACTCCTCGTTCCAGGTGTCCGGGTTCTCCCACTGCCAGACCAGTCCCCTGGCCCACTGCGGGATGTACGCGGCGACCGCGGCCGCCCTGGCCCGGTCGTTCAGCACCTCCTGCGGCGCCCAGAGCAGGTTGAGCAGGTCGACGACGTCGGTGGCGATGGTGCGGGCTCCCTCGGCCCCGTACTGCTGGAGGTAGGCCGGCGCCTGGGTGTTGGCCAGCGGGGCCACGTCCACCTGTCCGGACTGCAGGGCGGTGAGGAACTGGTTGCTGGTCAGCGGCACCAGCCGCGCGTCGTCGTAGGCGAGCCCGGCCTCCTTCAACGCCCGCAGCAGTACGACCCCCTGGGCCTGCCCCTGCGAGAAGGCGAGCCTCTTCCCCCGGAAATCGGCGACCGTGCGGATTTCGCTGCCCGGCTTCGTGGCGAACAGGTAGTTGGGTTTGCGGGTGATGTCGATCGCCACGATCTTCGCGGCGAAACCCTGGAACTGCGCCTGGATCGGCGGAATTCCCGCGTTGTTCGCGAGGTCCAGCGACCTGGCGCGGAACGCGTTGATGACATCGGGACCGGCTCCGATGTTCAGCCAGCTCGACACCGTGAACGGCAGCGCGGGCAGTTTCGCCAGCCTGAACTGCAACTGCTGGGTGTTCAGATAGGAGGCGATCTTCAGGGTGGTGCCGGCCGGGACCCTGCGGGCGAGCGGGGCGGTGGCCGAGCCCGCCGTCTCGGCGGCGGCCGTGCCGCCCGCGCAGCCGCCGAGCCCGGCCACGGCCGCCGAGGCGCCGAGCAGCGAGGTGAGGAGGAACCGGCGGTCGACGCCGGAGGAGTAGGCAGAGGGCATGGGAGGACTCCCGTGAGAAAGCGGCCGAAAGGCGGCTGAAAAGTGATGGGAAGCGGCGTAAGGCAGCTCGAATTCCCGGCGAAGGAAAGCCGGAAGGGAGATCTCACGCGGTGGGAAATGCGCGCTCGGCGCGCTTCAAGACGTCAGCAACAGAGGGTGCGACAGGTCATGGGATCGATGTTCCTTGCCGTGGACGACGGCTGTCAACATTCCGAGTTTCTGAATTAAATAATCCGTGGTGACGCGTTCAGCGGGTCCCGGTACAGCACGTCGAGGACCACCGAGCCGCCCGCCACCGCCAGCACCCGGTCGCCGAAACTGGTCGGTGCGACCACCTCGGCCCGGCCGGGCCCGACCGCCTCGCGCAGCGCGGCCAGACAGTCCTCGCGGTACAGCACGCCCACCTCGGTGACCACCACGCTCTCCGGGTTGAGCACGTCCAGCAGCAGCCCCGCCGCCCGTCCGGTCAGCCGCGCCCGTTCCCGCAGCAGCTCCGCCGCCACCGGGTCACCGGCGCCGGCCGCCGCGAGGACGTCCATCGGATCGCCGCCGTCGACGACCCCGGCCGCGCGCGCCCGCCGTACCAGCGTCCGCTCGCCCAGCTCCGCCTGGAGACAGCCGGTGCGCCCGCAGTCGCACCGCTCGGTGCCGCCGGGCACCGGGAGATGGGCGATCGTGCCGGCCTGCGAGCGCGGGCCGTGGTGCACCTCGTCGCCGGTGGCGAAGGCCGCGTCGACCACGTTCCCGACGAACAGGTGCAGCAGGCTGTGACCGGCCCGGGCCCGCCCGAACAGGCGCTCCCCGTTGACCAGCGCCCGGGCGTGACCGTCCACGTGGACCGGCAGTCCGGTGTCCGCGCCGAGCAGTTCGCGCACCGGAACCTCGCGCCAGCCCAGCAGCGGGTGCTCGACGACGGTCCCGGAGTCCCGGTCCACCCAGCCGCCGACCGCGACCCCGACGCCCAGCGGCCGGCTGCCCGGTACCGCGTCGAGCAGCGCGGTCAGCGCGGCGGCGGCCCGCTCCAGCACCCCGCGCGGCTCGGTGTCCCGGTGCTTCAACTCCCGTCGCACGAGCACCCGGCCGCGCAGGTCGAGCAGGGCGACCGTGGTGTACGGCACGGCCACGTGCACCCCGCCGACCACGAACCGCGAGTCGTCCACGTCGACCGGGACGTGCGGCCGGCCCACCCCGCCGGCCCGGTGCGGCGCCCGTGCCTCCCGGATCAGGCCGAGTCGGGTGAAGCGGGCGCAGTAGTCGGTGACGGAGGCCGGGGAGAGCCCGGTGAGCCGGGCGATGGTGGAGCGGGCCACCGGTCCGTGCTCGAGGACCGACCGCAGGACCACGCTGGCGCTGGCCCGACGGCGGTCGCCGGGGGGAGAGATGAGCGGGGGTGCCGCGGTACGGGGCATGGGATCCGTCCTCGGGAACGGGGGCCGACACGTCTGGGCGGACGAGGCGCGCCGGGGCGGGTCCCCGCGGCGCGGCCTCAGGCCGGACGGCGACAGGTGGCAGCCCCTTGCCGTCGCAGGTCGACATAGCGACGCGACGTGAGGTTCCGGGACTGGGCGGCCATGGGCGAGAGCGTAGGCCGACAACCCGGAATCCCACCAGACCACTGGGATTCGCTTGGCAGAACTCCACAGACCCGTTCAACGCCGTTGACGTGACTGAAACATCTCTGCCTCAGTGATCGGCGTCACCCCGAATCGCGTGTAGCAGGCACTCTTTGTGGGGAGCCCACCAACTGTCCGTTCCGCCCTTTGTCGATCGCTGACGTGTTCGGCTCAGGCGGCCCGGGATAGCGTCACGGTGTCCCCTGCCCGTCCGCCCACCCTCACCCAGCGGAGTCCCCATGAGCACCGCCACCGCAGCCGCGTCGACCCGCACCGGCACCGTCCTCGCCGACCTCCTGCCCGTGTCCCGGGTGCGCGACGTCGCCCTCGTGGCCGGCGGCGCCGCGCTCACCGGCCTCGCCGCCCAGATCGCCGTCCCGGTGCCGGGTTCGCCGGTGCCGGTGACCGGCCAGACCTTCGCGGCCCTGCTCGTCGGCACCGCCCTCGGCGCCCGCCGCGGCCTGCTCTCCCTCACGCTGTACGCGCTGGCGGGCCTCGCGGGCGTGCCGTGGTTCGCGAGCGGCACCTCCGGTGTCTCCGTCTCCTTCGGCTACGTCCTCGGCATGATGCTCGCCTCCGCCGTCGTCGGGTCCCTGGCCCGGCGCGGCGCCGACCGCGACGTGCTGCGGATGGCGGGCACGATGCTGCTCGGCGAGGCGATCATCTACGCGATCGGCGTGCCGTACCTGGCCTACGCCGCCCACCTGTCCGCGTCCGCGGCGATCGCCGCCGGCCTCACCCCGTTCCTGATCGGCGACGTGGTGAAGGCGGCCCTGGCGATGGGCGCTCTGCCGGCCGCCTGGAAGCTCGCCGGCAGGAACTGACGGGACCGGAGCCGCGAAGGGGCCCGGGGCGCGCACGCGCCCCGGGCCCCTTCCCCGTTGCGTCCCGCTCAGTGCGCCCGGCGCCGCGACCACCACACGCCCGCCGCCCCGGCCGCCACGAGCGCCGCGCCGGCCGCGCCGAGCGGCAGTACGTCAGGTTCCGCGCCGGTCTTCGGCAACTGGTCGCCGCCCGGCCCCACCGGCTTGTTGTCGGTGCCGAGCAGCAGCGGGGTGGCCGGGGCGTTCGGCGACGGGTTCGTCGTCCCGAACGGCACCGGGCCCTGCTGCCAGAAGGTCTTCTTCCCGTCCGCGCTCTGCACGGGCAGGCAGATCTTCCCGGTCCTGCCCAGGTCGAACGTGGCCTCCACCGGGTACGACTTCGACCTGCCCGCGCCGAGCGCGCCGACCGGGCAACTGAAGGCGCTGTTCGAACCGGCCGGCAGATCCTTCGCCGCGACGGCGTCGCAGCCCCGCACGCCGGTGACCTTCAGGCCGTCGAAACCGACCACCAAAAGCCTGATGTCGGCACTTTCCTTGGTTCCTTCGTTCTTGACGGTGGCGGTGATCGCCGTTTTCCGCGAACTGTTGTCGACCGAGATCCTCGCGGGCAGCGTGGTCGTCGGTTTCACGCCCGCGGGAGCGGCCTCGACCGCCTTTCCCCCCTTGCCGCTCGCCGGTCCCTGGTCATCGGCGGCAGCCGCGGACGGGAGGATCATCACGGCCGAGAAAGATGCCGCGACCAGCGATCCCGTGACGACTGCCATACGACGAGAACTCATGTTCGTCCCCCTTGCAACCCCCTGGACCGCACCTGAATTCGCGGCCACTTGAAGAGGTACCACAAGATTTCTCCGCACTATGCTGGTACGGCCGTAAGTGTGACCATTGTGTGTCAGTAGAGGCGGTCGTTGAGGGGGTGCGACGAATTGCCGGGGAATTCAGGGAGTCCGGGGAATTCAGGGAGTCCGGGGAATTCAGGGAGTCCGGGGAATTCAGGGAGTCGGGAGAATTCAGGGAGTCCGGGGAATTCAGATGGTGCAGGGAATCCCGTTGGGCGAGGGGGTTCCGTGGGCGCGGGGCCGGGCGGTGCCCCGGGGCTGCTGGTGACCGGTCGCTACCGGCTGGCCGAGAGTATCGGCCAGGGGGGAATGGGGCGGGTGTGGCGGGCCGCCGACGAGACGCTCGACCGGCTGGTCGCCGTCAAGGAGATGCGGATAGACGGTCTCGACGCCGAGGACACCCGCACCCGCCGCGAACGCACCCTGCGCGAGGCCAGGGCCACCGCCAGGATCGACCACCCCAACGTCGTACGGGTCTACGACGTCGTCGACGAGGGCGAACGCCTGTGGATCGTCATGGAGCTGGTCAACGGCCGCTCCCTCGAGTGGATCATGGCGGAGGAGGGGGCGCTGAGTCCGCGCGCCGCCGCCCGGATCGGTCTCGGCCTGGTCGCGGCGCTGCGGCAGGTGCACGTCCAGGGAGTGCTGCACCGCGACATCAAACCCGGGAACGTACTCGTCGAGAGCACCGCCGGACGGGTGGTCCTCACCGACTTCGGCATCGCGGCGATCCAGGACGCCAAGGCGCTCACCATGGCGGGCATGCTCGTCGGCTCGCCCGACTACATGGCACCCGAGCGGGTCTCCGGGCGCCCCCAGGGCCCGCCGTCCGACGTCTGGTCGCTCGGCGCGACCCTGTGCGCGGCCCTCGGCGGCCACTCGCCCTTCGCCCGCGGCACGACCCTGGCCACCCTGCACGCGGTCCTCTACGAGGAGCCCGAACTCCCGGCCGCGGCGGGCCCGTTGTCCGAGCTGCTGGCAGCGCTGCTGGCGAAGGAGCCGGCCGCGCGCCCCGGCCTCGCGGAGGTCGAGGAGACCCTGCGGCCGGTGGCGTACCCGCCCCGGACCCCGACGGTGACGTACCAGGCCCCGCCTCCGGAGGAGCCTCCGGCTCCGACGTACGTGGACCTGACGAAGCCGGGTGTTCCGGAACCCGAGGACGAACGCCCGCGGCCGCGGCCGACGCAGGTACGGACATCCCCACCGACGAGTGCCTCGACGGAGACGGCGACGGAACGCTCCGAGACCGGCTCGGAGAGTCCGCCCGGCAGTCCGGCGGGCCCGACCCTGCCGACACGCCCCGGGACGGGCCTCGCGTCACGACACCCCGAGCCGAAGCGCCCCGGCAGGGGCGCGGGGAACGGCGCGACGAGCCACCACGAACCCGCGGCGCCCCGCCGCCGCAGCGCCCCCGGACCCACGACCGTCCTTGCCGTACTGGGAACCGCGGCCGTGGCCACCGCCCTCGCCGTGCTGCTCACCACGACGGGCGGCGGCGACAGGGCGGCAGGTACCGCCACGACCGCCACGCCCACCACGTCGGCGCCCACCACATCGGCGCCCACCGTGGAGGGCACCGTCCGTCCCCGCTCCCTCCCGCCCGGCGCCCACGAGGAGGCCGGCGGCTTCGCCTGGGTGACCCCGAAGGGCTGGCGCAGGGACGTGAAGACCGGCGCCGAGGTGCACTACACCTCGCCCGACGGCGGCCAGGAACTCGTCGCCAAGTCGTCGCTGGCCCGCGGCGACCTCATGGACAGCTGGAGTGCCTCAGAACGCAGCGCCCACCAGGGCCGGGACTACAGCAAGATCCGGCTGGCGGAGACGGAGTTCCGCGGCCATCCGGCGGTGGTCTGGGAGTACACCTTCACCCTCAAGGGCGTCCGCTGGCACGCGCGGCTGCTGGGCTTCGACGCCGACGGGAAGTCGTACCAGATCAACACCTGGTACCAGCCGGCGGTCGAAGCCCAGGCCGTGCGGACCTACGAGCAGGTGAAGGAGGACTTCACCCTGCTGTGAGCGGCGGACGGCTCAGCCGACGGACACCCGGTCGGCGGGCTCACCGGCCTCCGCGACGGCCGCGGCCGCACGGTTGCCCGCGAGCTTCTGCTTCACCAGCGCGACGGCGATCACGAGCGCCGCGACGAGCAGCGACAGCAGCACGGTCGTACGGCCGCTGCTCTCGCCCTCCGTGTCGGTCAGCATGTAACCGAGGACGAACACGATCAGACCGGCCGTCGCCCAGGTCAGGTACGGGTACAGCCACATCTTCACGACGAGCTTCTCCGGCGCCTCGGCCTGGATGATCTTCCGCATGCGCAGCTGCGAGAAGCAGATGACCAGCCAGACGAACAGGGCGACCGCGCCGGAGGAGTTGACGAGGAAGAGGAAGACCGAGTCCGGGAACCGGTAGTTGAAGAAGACGGCCACGAAGCCGAAGACGACGGACGCGACGATCGCGGCCATCGGCACACCGCGGGAGGTGGTCCGGGCGAACGCCTTCGGCGCGTCGCCGCGCCGGCCGAGCGAGAACGCCATCCGGGAGGCCGTGTACAGGCCGGAGTTGAGACAGGACAGCACCGAGGTCAGCACGATGAAGTTCATGATCTCGCCGGCGTGCGCGATGCCGAGGGAGTCGAGGGCGGCGACGTACGAGCCCTTCTCCTTGATCGACGGATCGTTCCACGGCAGCAGCGCGATGACGATGAGGATCGAGCCGAGGTAGAAGACGCCGATCCGCCAGATGATGCTGTTGGTCGACTTGGTGACCGCGCGCTGCGGGTTCTCGGACTCGCCGGCCGCCAGCGTGGCGATCTCGCTGCCCATGAAGGAGAAGACGACCAGCAGGACGCCGGTGAGGATGGCGCCGGGCCCGTTGGGCAGGAATCCGCCGTGGTCGGTGAGGTTGGCGAAGCTCGCCTTGTCCGTGTGGACGCCGGGCAGCACACCGAAGACCGCCAGCAGTCCGACGACGATGAACGCGCCGATCGCGACGACCTTGATCCCGGCGAACCAGAACTCGAACTCTCCGTAGGAGCCGACCGAGACCAGGTTGGTGGCGGTCAGCACCACCATCACGATGAGCGCCCAGCCCCACTGGGGCACGGCCGGGATCCAGCCCTCCAGGATCTTGGCGCCGGCGGTCGCCTCGACCGCCAGCACCACGACCCAGAAGAACCAGTACAGCCAGCCGATGGAGAAACCGGCCCAGCGGCCGAGCGCGCGGTCGGCGTGCGCGGAGAACGAACCGGAGGTCGGATTGGCGGCGGACATCTCGCCGAGCATCCGCATCACGAGGACGACGAGCGTGCCGACGAGTGCGTACGACAGGAGGATGCCGGGTCCCGCGGTGGCGATACCCGAGCTGGAACCGACGAAGAGACCGGCGCCGATGACACCGCCGATGGCGATCATCGACAGGTGGCGGTTCTTGAGTCCTGCGTGCAGACCGTTGCCGTCGCCGGGATCACCGGCCGGGGGCGGGGCAGTCGTGGTCGGCTGCGAAGTCATGGGGGAATTCCTTTGCGCCGTGAATGGGGGGTCCCGTACGAGCGGCGTACGAGTTGGTCCAGTGAAACGGAGGCGAAGGAATTCCTGAACCTTTGAATCCAGATCGTTACTTGAGGTTTTCCTGAGGTTCTGTAGGGTTACTCACACTTCCCGGGGGTGTGGCCCCCGTACTGCCGCGGATCAACGGCCGTGTCACACTCGTGCCATGCGCGTGTATCTCGGCTCCGACCATGCGGGCTTCGAACTCAAGAACCACCTCGTCGAGTGGCTGAAGGCGGCGGGCCACGACCCCGTCGACTGCGGCCCCCACATCTACGACGCCCAGGACGACTACCCGCCCTTCTGCCTCCGCGCGGCCGAGCGGACGGCGGCGGACCCCGAGTCCCTCGGCATCGTGATCGGCGGCTCCGGCAACGGTGAGCAGATCGCCGCGAACAAGGTGAAGGGCGTGCGCGCGGCGCTCGCCTGGAGCGAGGAGACCGCCTCGCTCGGCCGGCAGCACAACGACGCGAACGTCGTCGCGGTCGGGGCGCGGATGCACACGCAGGAGGAGGCGACGAAGTTCGTCGAGACCTTCCTGAACACGCCGTTCTCGCAGGGCGAGCGGCACATCCGGCGCATCGAGATGCTCAGCGAGTACGAGACCACGGGCACCCTCCCGCCGATCCCGGCCCACCACCCGCAGCCGTAGGGCGCCCGCCCGCCCGGCTCGGCGGGCCGAGAAGCGGCGCCGGGCACTGGCGGGCCGGAGCCGGACGGCACACGCACACGCACACGGCGCAGGCAGGCGACGGCGCCACCCGCCGGCCGCGGACCGGGGACCGCTCGCGCGGGTCACTCCCGGCCCTCGGCCGGAGGCGACCCCGGCGCCCGGCGAGGGGCGCCGCAGGAAAGGAAGGGCTTCGTGCCGGAAGGGCACACGATCCACCGGCTCGCGCTGGACTACCGACGGCTCACCGGGCCGGTGCGGGCCAGCAGCCCGCAGGGCAAGTTCTCCGACGCCGCCCAACTCATCGACGGCGCCCCCCTCGTCCGTACCGAGGCGCACGGCAAGCACCTCTTCCTGGGCTTCCGCGACGGCGACTGGGTCCACATCCACCTCGGGCTGTTCGGCAAGGTCACCTTCGGCGACGCCCCCGCGCCCCCGGCCACCGACACCGTCCGGCTCCGCCTCGCCGACACCACCGCCTACGTCGACCTGCGCGGCCCCACCACCTGCGCCCTGATCACCGACGCGGAGAAGGACGCCGTCCACGCCCGGCTCGGCCCCGATCCGCTCCGCGCCGACGCCGACCCGGACGCCGCGTACCGAAAGATCTCCCGCAGCCGTACGACCGTCGCCGCGCTCCTGATGGACCAGAAGGTCGTCGCGGGCGTCGGCAACGTCTACCGCGCCGAAGTGCTGTTCCGGCACGGCATCGACCCCTACCGCGAGGGCCGGGGGATCACCACGGCCGAGTGGGACGCCGTGTGGGCCGATCTCGTCGGGCTCATGCGCGAGGGCGTCCGCAACAACCGGATCGACACCGTCCGGCCCGAGCACACCCCGCAGGCGATGGGCCGCCCGCCGCGCGTGGACGACCACGGCGGCGAGGTGTACGTCTACCGCCGGGCCACCCTGCCCTGCCACGTCTGCGGGACGCAGATCGCGACCGCGGGCCTGGCCGCCCGCAACCTCTTCTGGTGCCCCCGCTGCCAGAGCCGCTGAGCAGGCCCCGGGGGCCGATCCGCCGGGGACCGGGGGGCGGACCTCAGAAGCCGTGCGGCAGCCACGGCAGCGCCGCCGAGCCGAACGCCGTCGACGCCTCCGCCAGCGCGCCCGGCCGCAGCTCCCGCACCCGGCCGGCCCGCGCCAGCGACCGCAGCGGGACACCGCCGAGGTACGCGGCCGCCAGCTCCCGCACGGACAGGGCGAGTTCGGCCGGGTCCGTCGTACGCTCGCAGGACGCGCCCTTGGCGTCGCCGGTCAGCCGCCAACGCCCCGTGTTCCACGGGCAGAAGGCGTCGTCCACGTCCAGCACCACGTCCACCGGCGCCTGGTAGGTCCGCGCCGCGAGCGCCCCGCCGACGTCGACGAGACGCAGGTATCCCATGTCCCGCACCCGTGTCAGACACCGCCGGATGTCGGAGACCAGGTACTGCCAGGCGTCGTCGACCGGCCGCCCCCGCATGGTCAGCTTCGACATCAGGTCGATGCCGAACAGGAACCGCCACAGCGCCGCGTCGCTCGCCGGGTCCAGCGCGGCCAGGGACTCCAGCGTCACCGTGCCGTCGTGCCCGCTCGGCGACCAGCCGAGCTTGGTACGGAACCGGGCGTACCCGGTGACCCGCCCGTCCCGCTCGGCGACCACGCACTGCAGCGCCGACGCCCCGCCCCGGTCGCTCTCCGGGTCCACCAGGGCCGCCCGCTCCCAGCCGGGCTGCCGGGCCAGCATCCCGGGCCGCGACGGCACCAGCTCCGTGTACACGGCCTCGCACGCGTCGAGCACGTCGGCGGGCGCGGCGTACCGCAGCCGCACGTCGTCGGTGCCGGCCGGCACGGCCAGCGTCACCCGGCTCGTGTCGATCTCGGCCTGCAACTGCTGGACGGCCAGGTCGTACCCGAAGCGGCCGTAGATCGCCGGCTCGGAGGCGGTCAGCGCGGCCAGCACCTCGCCCCGCTCCCGCACGTCGTCGAGCTGGCGGCGCATCATCGCGGTCAGCACCCCGCGCCGCCGGTGCGTCGCGGACACGCTCACCATGGTGACGCCCGCCACGGGCAGTACGGCGCCGCCCGGCACGGTCATCCGGAAACTGAACGCCCCGCCCGTCCCGACCAGGTCGGTCCCGTCCCAGACGGCGAGCGAACGCTCGAACTCGGTGAGGGAGCGGTCCAGTTCACGCTCCTCGGACGACGTCGAACCGCCGCCGAAGGCCCGGATCAGGTGGTCCCACCACCCGTCGAACTCCTCGGCACGCAGCACCTTCAGCTCGGTCGTACGGTCGCTCGCCATGCGCCATGCGTACCAGGGGCGATGCGGTACGGGCCAGCGAATTTCTCCCGGACGGCGACGCGGGGGCCTCCGGTGAAGTTCACTGTGAAGTCGCACCCGAAGGCGAACCCCGGACGGGGGACAAGTGGGACCTCCCGTGCCGAGCGGCCGGTCCGATGGATAGGGTCCCGAACTGATGGCAGTAGACGGAGAGCGGCGCGGGAAGGCCGAGACCTTCACGGCCCGGTGCAGGATGCAGTGGCACCGGGTCCGCGTCGGGCTGCGCAGAAGCGCCGTGGACTACTTCCGCGGCGACGGCTCGGACTGGATCGCGCTCGCCGGCCTCCTGCTCACCGTCCCCGTACTGGCGGCCATGACCCTCGCCAACTCGGTGTGGTTCTCGCCGGCCTCCCTGGTCCTGCCGATCGTCGCGGGCGGCCTGCTGCTGCGCCCGGCGAGCCTGCTCGGCCTGTACGCGGCGGGGGCCACGGCACTGATCGTGGAGTCGGTCCGGCTCGGCCCCTACACCGAGGGCCCCTCCCGGGTCACCCCGGGCGTGGTGCTGGTCGTGGCGGCCTGCGGTTTCTTCGGCCTCCTGACCGCCCAGTTCCGCAGCCGGGTCGGCGTGCCCTGGCGACGCGGCGGCACCATGCTCTTCGACCTGCGCGAACGCATCCGGGTGCAGAGCAAGCTGCCCAAGCTGCCGCCGGGCTGGCACCGCGAGATGGCGCTGCGGCCGGCCGGCGGACAGTCCTTCTCCGGCGACTTCGTGGTCGCCGCCCGCACGAACAACGGCCGCACCATGGAGGTCGTCCTCACCGACGTCTCCGGCAAGGGCATGGACGCGGCCTCCCGCGCCCTGCTGCTGTCCGGCGCGTTCGGCGGCCTCCTCGGCTCCCTGCCCCCGCACGCCTTCCTCACCGCCGCCAACGGATACCTCCTGCGCCAGGACTGGGACGAGGGCTTCGCCACCTCGATCCACCTGGTCCTCGACCTGGACTCCGGCGACTACGAGCTCTACTCCGCCGGCCACCCGCCGGGCCTCCAGCTCAGCGCGGGCAGCGGCCGCTGGGAGGAGAAGGCCGCGGAAGGGCCCCTGCTGGGCGTCTACGACGGCGCGCAGTTCGACTCGGTCAAGGGCTCGCTGCGCCCCGGCGACGTGCTGATGCTCTTCACGGACGGCCTGGTGGAGACGTCGGACCGGGACATCGTGGAGGGCATCGACCGGCTGACGGGGGAGGCCGACCGCTATGTCGCCGGCGGCTTCCACGGGGCGGCCTGGCACCTGATCGAGGCGGTCGCGAAGGACGTCAACGACGACAGGGCGCTGCTGCTGATCTGCCGCGAGGCGGCGAGGTAGAAGGCCGGTAGTACCGGATCGGCGGCCGATACGCGGCCGCTGCGCGGTGCCTCGTGGTGTCCGGCTGAGGTCCCGTGTCCGGCCGCACGCCGGTGGGGGCTCGTCGCGCAGTTCCCCGCGCCCCTTAAGGGTGCTGCTCCGGAAACCTGTGACGGGTGTCGCTCCCGAAGCCTGTGACGGGTGCTGCTCCCGGCGTTCCCGGAAGGCGCTGTTCCCCAGGAGGCGCGGTCGGGAGCGGGGGTCCGCCGCGGGCGCCGGTGAGCGGCACGCTCCGCACCCGCTACGCGATACTCGCACCATGACCCGGACCCCGCTGCCCCTCCCCGAAGTCGAGGAGCTCGCCCGAGCCGCGCACGCCGCGCAGACCGACAAGGCCGGGCGGCCCTACGCCGAGCATCTCGCCGCCGTCGCCGAAGGTGTCCGCGCCCGCGGCGGTGACCCCGACCAGATCGCCGCCGCCTGGCTGCACGACGCCGTCGAGGATGACGTCCTCACGGAGGACCGGCTGGCCGCGGCGCCCCTGAGCGCCCGCACCCGGGCCATCGTCCTCGCCGTCACCAGGCGCCCGGGCGAGCCCCCCGAGGACTACGCCCGCCGCATCCTCGACACCCCGGGCGCCCTCCTGGTCAAACAGGCCGACCTCGCGCACAACGCCGACCCCGGCCGGCTCGCCGTACTCGACGAGGACACCCGGAAACGGCTGACCGAGAAGTACGCGCGGATGCGCGCCCTCCTCGGTCTCCCCGCGTAGGCGGAACCGCGCGGGCGGAATCAGACCTTGGCCATCTCCCGGCCTTCGCGGTCCTCCCGGCCCTCGGCGCTCTGCCGTCCGCGCGCCAGTTCGGCCGCGTCCTGCCGGAACGCCCAGGCCATCCTCGGCTCCATGGCGAACCGGAACACCCGCCGGACGGGCGCCGAGCACAGCAGTGTGACGGTGGCACCCGCGACCGCGGTGACGAGGATCTCGCCGAGCGGGCCGTGCAGCCACCGGGGGTCGAACCAGCCCGCGTGGTCGGCGTACTTCACGACGAAACCGTGCAGCAGGTAGCCGTACAGCGTGCCCGCGCCCATGGCCGTGAACCACATCCGGCGTCCCGGTACCCAGGACAGGAAGCCGGCCGTCAGCAGCATCGAGCAGCCGAACATCGCGAGCACCATCACCGGCCCGCACCACCACGGCACACCCAGCTCCTGCGCGGAGTCCCGGTGGTAGAACCACGCGGTGTTCATCCGCGGCACCGACCACCAGGAGAACACCAGCGCGAAGGCGAACACCGGCACCGCGGCGATCCGCACCGGCCACCGGCGCACCAGTCGGAAGTGCTCGGGCCGCAGGCACAGACCGAGCACGAAGTACGGCAGGAACTGCAGGACCCGCTGCAGGTCCAGGTCGTCACCGATGCTGGGGGACACGGACGCCAGCATCGCGATGACGAAGGCGACCGGCAGCGGATGGCGGACCGCCCGCCAGATCGGCGTGGTCAGCCGCCAGACGAACAGCGCGCACAGGAACCAGGTCAGGTACCAGGGGTCGAGCAGGCTGATGTCCTGACCGGGGGAGTCGTTGACGTACCGCTCGAACAGCGAGTAGCCGGTCTCGAACAGGACGTACGGCACCACGACGCCGGTGATCAGGCGCTTCAGCCGGTCCGGACGCGTGTCGAAGTTCCGGGAGAAGTAGCCGGAGATGACGATGAACGCCGGCATGTGGAAGGCGTAGACGACGCAGTACACCGCCTCCAGGACGCGGCTGTCGCCCTTCAGCGGCTCCCAGGAGTGCCCCATCGCGACGAGCACGATCGCCAGGTACTTCGCGTTGTCGAAGAACGCGTCGCGCTGTCTGTCCGCCGGCGGCCGGGCCGGGGGACGCGGTGCGGGGTTCTGGCCGGGGGACGTGGCGGCGGCAAACATCTGAGGCACCCTAGCGTCGCCTGTGGGATTTCGTAAAACCCTCGACGTGAATGCCTGATATCCGCGGTGACTGCCTGTGAACCGCCGGTTCATTTAGCCGGGTCGACTCCTGTGCTCATGCGGTTTCATGGGCCATTTACACCCTTGATGTCCGTATTCATACCGACGAATTGGGGCATAACGCCAGCTTGTGACCTCGTCTTGTGGTGCCTGTGTCAATAATTCGAATTGGCTGCGCGCGCGTTGTGTGGACACCGAAACCAAGTCTGCCAATTGCCCTGGATCCACGGCCGCTTGGAGATTCGAATTACCGTGCGGCCGGGGGCCGGTGGGCGGTGAGTTGTCGACGTTGTGTCACGGGCCGCATAGTGCGGCCGGGTTGGTGGCACGATGGTTCTGGCGGGGGTGCGGGGCAGTACCCCCGGGCCGGGAGAGCGGAACCGACCGAGGGCGTGATCAGTTGTGGCCATTTCACTGTCTGTGGTGCTGCTGTTGGCGATCATCCTGGTAGTGCTGATCAGAGGGGGGAGCATCAAGGCAGGCCCCGCGATCGTCGCCGTCCTGTTCGGCTTCTTCCTCGCGTCGACGGGGATGGCCCCCTCCATCCAGCGCTTCCTCGACTCGATAGCCCAGACCATCAACTCGATCAGCTTCTGACCGCGCTCCCATGGCGCGCGGGCGTGCGCGGGCGCGTGCCCGTGGCGTGCGAGGGCGACCGCGCTACGAAAACCCGGGACGTGGTTCCGCCGCGCCCCGCGACGCCTCCGCTCCGCGCGGGTGACCGGCATGTCCGGCCCGCCGTGCCCGGACGCACCGAAGGCCCGGGCGAGCGGGTCGGAACCTCTCACCTGGGCCTTCGGCATGTGGAGCGGGCGACGGGAATCGAACCCGCGTAGTCAGTTTGGAAGACTGGAGCTCTACCATTGAGCTACGCCCGCACACCGTGCGCCGCAGGTCCGTGACCGCGGCACAGGACGCATCGTAGCGGGTCGCCCGCCGCGGTGGCCAACGTGTTGGTCCGCGCGGACGTGGCGCCGACGCGGGTGAACAAAGCGGCCGACGCGGGCGGCCCGGGCATGTACCCTACGTGTCGCACGGAAACGGGGTGTGGCGCAGCTTGGTAGCGCGT
Organism: Streptomyces sp. NPDC001068; assembly: GCF_042897315.1. NCBI lineage: Bacteria > Bacillati > Actinomycetota > Actinomycetes > Kitasatosporales > Streptomycetaceae > Streptomyces > Streptomyces sp. NPDC001068. The sequence goes on from NZ_JBIAYD010000006.1 coordinate 550,026, forward strand.
CCGCTTTGGGAGCGGAAGGCCGTGGGTTCAAATCCCGCCACCCCGACCATCGACGACGGCGTCCGTCCTGATCGCCCTTTTGGGGCGCTGAGCGGCTGCGGTTACTATGCAAGCTGCGCGCCCGTGTGTCCCGGCCCGCCTCACGGCGGCCTACGAACTCCTCCGGGCGGCGAAACTCCGCCGGGCCCCTCTGGCGCCGGCAGAACCCAAGCAGTCAGCCACAAGGAGACCGAACCGTGAAGAGCGCCGTGGAGACCCTGAACCCGACCCGGGTTCGGCTCACTGTCGAGGTGCCCTTCGAGGAGCTCAAGGACAGCCTCGACGCGGCGTACAAGAAGATCAACCAGCAGGTCACGGTGAAGGGCTTCCGCAAGGGCAAGATCCCGGCCCGCGTCATCGACCAGCGGTTCGGCCGCGGGGCGGTGCTGGAGGAGGCCGTCAACGACGCGCTTCCGAAGTTCTACACCGAGGCGGTCAACGAGGCCGAGCTCAACCCGCTGGGCCAGCCCGAGGTCGACATCACCGAGCTGAAGGACGGCGAGACGCTGAACTTCACCGCCGAGGTCGACATCCGCCCCGCCCTGGAGATCCCGGACTACTCCGGCATCGAGGTCGAGGTCGACGCCGTCGAGGTGACCGACGAGGACATCGAGAAGTCGGTGGAGCAGCTCCGTGAGCGCTTCGCCTCCACCTCCCCGGTCGAGCGGGCCGCCGAGGACGGCGACGTCGTCACCATCGACCTGGAGGCCAAGGTCGACGGCGAGGTGCTGGAGGACGGCATCGCCGGCGGTGTCTCGTACACCATCGGCTCCGGCGAGCTGCTCGACGGCATCGACGACGCCGTGAAGGGCCTGGAGGCCGGTGGCGAGGCCACCTTCACCTCCGAGCTCAAGGGCGGCTCCGCGGCCGGCCGCGAGGCCGAGGTCACCGTCAAGGTCACCCAGGTCGCCGCCCGCGAACTCCCCGAGCTGGACGACGAGTTCGCGCAGCTCGCCTCGGAGTTCGACACCCTGGACGAGCTGAAGGCCGACAGCCGCAAGCGGCTCGCCGACATGAAGACGTACGACCAGGCCACGCAGGCCCAGGAGCGCGTCCTCGAGAAGCTCCTGGAGCTCGTCGAGGTGCCCGTCCCCGAGAAGCTGCTCGAGGACGAGATCAACACCCGCAAGCACAACCTGGAGCACCACCAGCTCGGCCAGATGGGTCTCGACCTGGAGAAGTACCTCGAGATCCAGGGCAAGACCGCCGAGGAGTTCGAGGCCGAGACCAAGGAAGCCGCGGTCAAGGGCATCAAGACCCAGTTCGTCCTCGACGAGCTGGTCAAGGTCGAGAAGCTGAACGTCAACCAGGAGGAGCTCACCGAGCACCTCATGCGGCGTGCGGCCTCCTCCGGCATGTCCCCCGACCAGTTCGCCCAGGCCGTCGTCGAGGGCGGCCAGGTCCCGCTCCTGGTCGGCGAGGTCGCCCGCGGCAAGGCCCTGGCCGTCGTGGTCGAGGCCGCCACGGTGAAGGACACCAACGGCGAGGTCGTCGACCTGGACGACGAGGAGGAGACGGAGGCCCCCGAGGCCGCCGCCGAGTCCGCGGACGCCGCCGCCGAGGAGAAGACCGAGGGCTGAGCCCGCGGCGCCTCCAGCAGACGCAGAAGGGGCTCCTGGGCACTGTCCCGGGGGCCCCTTCGGCATAGGGCTCGGGTGTCAGCGCCCCGTAAGGGGCGCGGGGAACTGCGCGAGCGACCACGACGCACCCGTACGCGCCCGCGCACCCGTACCACCACGGCGAGTAGCCGTCGGCCACCGCCGAAGGCGACTACGCCCCCGGCGAACAGCCCTCTTACCGGGATTCCCCGAAGGGACCATCGCGTTAGGGTCCATGAGTACGAGGGCAGCCAAGCCCCCGGCTAGGCAAACGTGAGACGGCCCGGCGCCGTCGTAAGACGAGCAGGTGGATACGTGACGAATCTGATGCCCTCCGCCGCCGGCGAGACTTCCTTCGGTGGTGGCCTCGGCGACCAGGTCTACAACCGGCTGCTCGGCGAGCGGATCATCTTCCTCGGCCAGCAGGTCGACGACGACATCGCCAACAAGATCACCGCGCAGTTGCTGCTGCTGGCGGCCGACCCCGGCAAGGACATCTACCTCTACATCAACAGCCCCGGCGGCTCGGTGACGGCCGGCATGGCGATCTACGACACCATGCAGTACATCCCGAACGACGTGGTGACCATCGCGATGGGCATGGCGGCCTCGATGGGCCAGTTCCTGCTCACCGGCGGCGCCGCGGGCAAGCGCTTCGCGCTGCCGCACGCCGACATCATGATGCACCAGGGTTCCGCCGGCCTCGGCGGTACGGTCTCGGACATCAAGATCCAGGCCGAGTACCTGCTGCGCACCAAGAAGCGCATGTCCGAGCTGACCGCGCAGCACTCCGGCCAGACCGTCGAGGCGATCGTCCGCGACGGCGACCGCGACCGCTGGTTCACCCCGGAAGAGGCCAAGGAGTACGGTCTCATCGACGAGATCATCACGCATGCCTCCGGTGTTCCGGGAGGCGGCGGCACCGGCGCCTGAGACCAGGCCCGGCCACGCCACGCTCCGCCGAGACTCCAGCCCCCCGAACGCCACCAGGACGGTGAACACCCTCATGAGCAACATTCCCGGCGCCGCTGACGCCCGCTACGACGGGCCCCGGCCCGACGCCCGCTACGTCATCCCGCGCTTCGTCGAGCGCACCTCCCAGGGCATCCGCGAGTACGACCCGTACGCGAAGCTCTTCGAGGAGCGCGTGATCTTCCTCGGCGTCCAGATCGACGACGCCTCCGCCAACGACGTCATGGCGCAGCTGCTGTGCCTGGAGTCGATGGACCCCGACCGGGACATCTCGATCTACATCAACAGCCCGGGCGGCGACATGACCGCCCTCACGGCGATCTACGACACGATGCAGTTCGTCAAGCCCGACATCCAGACGGTCTGCATGGGCCAGGCGGCCTCCGCCGCGGCGATCCTGCTGGCCGCCGGCACCCCCGGCAAGCGCATGGCGCTGCCGAACTCCCGGGTGCTGATCCACCAGCCCGCCGGTTCCACCGGCCGCGGCCAGCTCTCCGACCTGGAGATCATCGCCAAGGAGTTCACGCGGATGCGTGACCAGCTGGAGACCATGCTGGCCAAGCACTCCAACAAGCCGATCGAACAGGTCCGCGAGGACATCGAGCGGGACAAGATCCTCACGGCCGAGGAAGCGCTCGACTACGGCATCGTGGACCAGATCATCTCCACCCGGAAGATGAACAACGCTGACGTCCGCTGACAGAGAATGTAGTCTCTGCCGCCCTTGGCCCGGTTCGACTGCGGGCTCGGCAAGGTGCACGTCAAAGTGAACCGTGCCAAGGGGGGCCCGTACGGGGGTCCCGGCAAGGTACCGTCGACATAAGGCAGCACCAGGAGCCGCTGGATTCGGAAGAGTCCAGGCGTCTCCCAGGCGAAGGGGAAGCACACCGTGGCACGCATCGGTGACGGCGGCGATCTGCTCAAGTGCTCGTTCTGCGGCAAGAGCCAGAAGCAGGTCAAGAAGCTCATCGCAGGGCCCGGTGTGTACATCTGCGACGAGTGCATCGACCTCTGCAACGAGATCATCGAGGAGGAGCTCGCCGAGACGAGCGAGGTGCGCTGGGAGGAACTCCCCAAGCCCCGCGAGATCTACGAGTTCCTGGAGGGCTACGTGGTCGGCCAGGAGGCCGCCAAGAAGGCCCTCTCGGTCGCGGTGTACAACCACTACAAGCGGGTCCAGGCCGGCGAGAACGGCGGCGGCCAGAGCCGCGAGGACGCCATCGAGCTGGCGAAGTCCAACATCCTGCTGCTGGGCCCCACCGGCTCAGGCAAGACCCTGCTGGCGCAGACCCTGGCCCGCATGCTGAACGTCCCGTTCGCGATCGCCGACGCGACCGCGCTGACGGAGGCGGGCTACGTGGGCGAGGACGTCGAGAACATCCTCCTCAAGCTGATCCAGGCGGCCGACTACGACGTCAAGAAGGCCGAGACCGGGATCATCTACATCGACGAGATCGACAAGGTCGCGCGGAAGAGTGAAAACCCGTCGATCACCCGGGACGTCAGCGGCGAGGGCGTGCAGCAGGCCCTGCTGAAGATCCTGGAGGGCACCACCGCCTCGGTCCCGCCGCAGGGCGGCCGCAAGCACCCGCACCAGGAGTTCATCCAGATCGACACGACGAACGTGCTGTTCATCGTGGGCGGTGCCTTCGCGGGCCTGGAGAAGATCATCGAGTCCCGGGCGGGCGCGAAGGGCATCGGCTTCGGCGCGACCATCCGCTCCAAGCGCGAACTGCAGTCCAAGGACCAGTTCGAGGACGTCATGCCCGAGGACCTGGTGAAGTTCGGCATGATCCCCGAGTTCATCGGCCGGCTGCCCGTCATCACCTCGGTCCACAACCTGGACCGCGAGGCCCTGCTCCAGATCCTGATCGAGCCGCGCAACGCGCTGGTCAAGCAGTACCAGCGGCTGTTCGAACTCGACGGTGTGGAGCTGGACTTCGAGCGCGAGGCGCTGGAGGCCATCGCCGACCAGGCCATCCTCCGCCAGACCGGCGCCCGCGGCCTGCGCGCCATCATGGAGGAGGTCCTCATGTCGGTGATGTACGAGGTGCCGTCCCGCAAGGACGTGGCCCGCGTCGTCATCACGGCCGACGTCGTCCACTCCAACGTCAACCCGACCCTGATCCCGCGCGACGCGCGCGGCCGGGGCGCGGGGGAGCAGAAGTCGGCGTAGCCGCACCGGTAGTGACGAGGAGGGGCGCCCGCGAGTCTCGCGGGCGCCCCTCCTCTGTGTCCCAGGGGACCGTCAGCCCTTGACGCGGACGTCGTCGCGGAGCTTGGCGGTGAGGGCGGCGGTGTCGTCCATCGAGCCGCTCTTCCCGGTGGCGATGGCGGCCAGGTCGTAGGCGAACACGTAGGCCACCGTGCTGTGGTCGCCCCACACGCAGAACGGCATCGTCGTGGACTTGCCGGTGGAGCTGTCCTTGGACTCGATCTCCTGGCACTTCATGATGCCGTCGAAGCCGGCGGGCTTGAACGTCCGGGGCTCGCCCACGAGCTTGCCCTCCGAGTCGCTCTTGGCGCTCTCCGCCTTGGTCTCGGCGAACATCGCGTCGACGGTCTTGGCGGGATCGTCGATGGTGCCGTACACCCCGCTGAACGTCAGGGACTTGACCTTCAGACCCGAGCCCTGCACGTAGCTCGCGCTCACGTCCTTGGGGTCGTGGATGCCCCACGCCTCGGCGTCCTTGACGTCGGACGAGGTCAGCTTGCCCGACTCGGAGTCGCCCTGCTTCTTGTAGGCGCCGTCGATGACCGCGGCCGGTGCCGTCAGCTTGTGCGGCCCGTCGTCGGCGACCGAACCGCCGCTGCCGCCGCCGTTGCCGAGGGCGAAGTACGCGCCGACCGCGATCGCCGCCACCACCGCGACCGCCCCGATGATCAGGCCCGTCCTCTTCTTCCCGCCGCCGGGCGCCGGCGGCTGCGGGACGCCGCCGTAGGGCTGCTGGCCGTACGGAGGCTGGCCGAAGGGCGGCTGCTGCTGGCCGTACGGGTTCTGCTGCGGCGGGACCGGCGCGCCCTGGGGCGGGTAGCCGTAGCCCGGCTGCGGCGGCTGCGCCGGGGGCTGCTGGGGGTAGCCGTAGCCGGGCTGGGGCGCCTGCGGCGGCTGGCCGTACGGACCCGGCTGCTGTCCGTAGGGTCCAGACTGCTGCGGCGGTCCCCCGTACGGGCCCGGCTGGTTGTGACTCATCTCTGGGTTCCCCTCCAGATGCTTATGTGTTCCTGACATCCTGGCCCAGTCACAGGGAACGCACGGCACGGGGGTGCGCACCGTTACAGAACAAAGGCGTTTCGGGACAGCGCCGGGACACCCCTAAACTGAGCCCCGTGACCGAGAACGCTCAGCAGCAGCCCACAGCGCCCAGCACCGAACTGCCGACCCAGTACGCGCCGGCCGACGTAGAGGGGCCGCTGTACGAGCGCTGGGTAGAGCGCGGTTACTTCGCGGCCGACGCCAAGAGCGACAAGCCCGCGTACACCATCGTCATCCCGCCGCCCAACGTCACCGGCTCCCTGCACCTGGGCCACGCCTTCCAGCACACGCTGATGGACGCGCTGACCCGCCGCAAGCGCATGCAGGGCTTCGAGTCGCTGTGGCTGCCCGGCATGGACCACGCCGGCATCGCCACCCAGAACAAGGTCGAGCAGCAGCTCGCCGAGGAGGGCAAGTCCCGCCAGGACCTCGGCCGCGAGGAGTTCGTCGAGCGGGTCTGGCAGTGGAAGGAAGAGTACGGCGGCAGGATCCTCGGCCAGATGCGCCGGCTCGGCGACGGCGTCGACTGGGACCGTGAGCGCTTCACGATGGACGAGGGCCTGTCCAAGGCCGTCCAGACCATCTTCAAGAAGCTCTACGAGGACGAGCTGATCTACCGCGCCGAGCGCATCATCAACTGGTGCCCGCGCTGCCTGACGGCCATCTCGGACATCGAGGTGGAGTACCAGGAGGACGACGGCGAGCTGGTCTCCATCACGTACGGCGAGGGCGAGGAGACCCTGGTCGTCGCCACCACCCGCGCGGAGACGATGCTCGGCGACACCGCCGTCGCCGTCCACCCCGACGACGAGCGGTACAAGCACCTGGTCGGCCGGCGCATCAAGCTCCCGCTGACGGACCGTACGATCCCGGTCGTCGCCGACACGCACGTCGACCCCGAGTTCGGCACGGGTGCCGTCAAGGTCACCCCGGCCCACGACCCGAACGACTTCGCGATCGGCCAGCGGCACGGCCTGGAGTCCATCACCGTGATGGACGAGCGCGCCGTCATCACCGTCCACGGCCCGTTCGAGGGCCTGGACCGCTTCGAGGCGCGGTCCGCGATCGTCGCGGCGCTGCGCTCGCAGGGCCGGATCGTCGCCGAGAAGCGGCCCTACGTCCACTCGGTCGGCCACTGCTCGCGCTGCGGCACGACCGTCGAGCCGCGGCTGTCCATGCAGTGGTGGGTCAAGGTCGGCCCGCTGGCGAAGGCCGCCGGTGACGCGGTCCGCGACGGCCGGGTCAAGATCCACCCCGAGGACATGTCGAAGCGGTACTTCGACTGGGTCGACAACATGCACGACTGGTGCATCTCGCGCCAGCTGTGGTGGGGCCACCGCATCCCGGTCTGGTACGGCCCGGACGGCGAGGTCGTCTGCGTCGGCCCCGACGAGCGGCCGCCCGGTACCGAGGCGGAGGGCTGGCGGCAGGACACCGACGTCCTGGACACCTGGTTCTCCTCCGGCCTGTGGCCCTTCTCCACCCTCGGCTGGCCCGAACAGACCGCGGACCTGCGGAAGTTCTACCCGACCGACGTGCTGCTGACCGGCCACGACATCATCTTCTTCTGGGTTGCCCGGATGATGATGTTCGGCCTGTACGCCATGGACGGCGAGGTCCCCTTCCGCACCATCGCGCTGACCGGCCTGGTCCGCGACGAACGCGGCAAGAAGATGTCGAAGTCCTTCGGCAACGTCGTCGACCCGCTGGACTGGATGGACAAGTACGGCTCCGACGCCGTCCGCTTCACCCTGGCCCGCGGCGCCAACCCCGGCACCGACGTGCCGATCGGCGAGGAGTGGGTCCAGGCCTCCCGCAACTTCGCCAACAAGATCTGGAACGCGACCCGGTTCGCCCTGATGAACGGCGCCACCGCCGAGGGCCCGCTGCCGGACGCGTCCGAGATGTCGGCGACGGACCGCTGGATCCTGTCCCGGCTCAACAAGACGGTCGCCGAAGTCGACGCGTTCTACGACGACTTCCAGTTCGCGAAGCTGTCCGACGCCCTCTTCCACTTCGCGTGGGACGAGGTCTTCGACTGGTACGTCGAGCTGTCGAAGACGACGTTCCAGGCCGGCGGGCGGGCCGCCGAGGTCTCCCAGCGGGTCCTGGGCGAGGTCCTCGACGTCACCCTGAAGCTGCTCCACCCGGTGGTCCCGTTCGTCACGGACACCCTGTGGACCACTCTCACGGGCGGCGAGTCGGTCGTCGTCGCGCAGTGGCCGTCCGACAGCGGCTTCCGCGACGAGGCGGCGGAGCGGGAGATCGAGTCCCTCCAGTCCGTCATCACCGAGGTCCGCCGCTTCCGCGCCGACCAGGGCCTGCAGCCCGGCCAGCGGGTCCCGGCCCGCCTCACCCTCGACGGCACGGCCCTCGCCCCGCACGAGGCGGCCATCCGCCAGCTGCTGCGCCTCCAGCCGGAGGGCGACGACTTCGCGGCCACCGCCACCCTCCCGGTCGCCGGCGCCACGGTCGCCCTCGACCTCTCCGGCACGATCGACGTGGCGGCGGAGCGCAAGCGCCTCGCCAAGGACCTCGCGGCCGCGGAGAAGGAGAAGGCCCAGGCGACGGCCAAGCTGGGCAACGAGGCGTTCCTCGCGAAGGCCCCGGACAACGTGGTGGACAAGATCCGCGGCCGGCTGGCCAAGGCGGACGAGGACATCGCCCGTCTCCAGGCCCAGCTGGACAGCCTCCCGGAGGCGTAACGCCCGGCACGCGCCGTCGCACGACCCGCACGACCGCACGCCCCGCAGGCGTCCGGCCGCCCGCTCCCCGGGCCGCCGGACGCCTGCGCGCGTTCGTCCGCCACCAAGCGCCGACCGGCCATCGACCTACAATCCAGAAGTAGGGACATGGCCGAGATGTTCCGTTTTGACGCTATGTGGCGGAGGTAACGCCCGCATGCTGCGCAGGGGCCTGAGGAAGACACCTCCGCACGGGGGGCTGGTCCCCCTGACGGCTGTCACGGGTGCCCTGCTCGCCGTGCTCATCGGCATCGTCTTCCTGATGCTGGTGTGGGCGGTCCAGGACGCGCGCGGCTCCCTGCAGACCGCCCGCGCCGGCCGGCCGGCCCTGGACCAGGCCGGGGCGGTCCAGAAGGTCGTCCTCGACATGGAGGGCGGGCAGCTGGGCTACGTCATCACCCGGCAGGACGAGTTCCTCGGACCCTGGCGGGCCGGGCGCGACGCGTTCCCCGCGCAGGCGCAGCGGCTCGTGGACGTCAGCCCCTCCGACGGCCAGCGGCGGCTCGCCCGGCAGATCCAGCAGGCGGGCCAGTCCTTCATCGACGACTACTCGGCCCCGCTCGTCGACGCGGTCAGGCGCGGCGATCCGCAGGCGGCGAGCACGGAGAGCACCCGGGAGGGCAGGCGGCGCGTCGAGGAACTGCGGAGCCGGCTGAGGGACTACCTGGGCGGCGAGCGCCTCGTCATCGACGCCCAGGAACACGCCATCGAGCACCGGATGGACCGGCTGGCCATCGGGGCCTCCATCGGTGTGGCCGGGGCGGTCGTGCTGATCGTCGGCTACGGCGCCTACGTGACCCGGGTGATCGTCTGGCCGGTGCGCAGGATGGCCGGCACCGCCACCCGGCTCGCCGCGGGCGACCTGAGCGCACGGGTGCCGCCCTCCGGCAGACGGGAGATCGGACAGCTGGAGACGGCGTTCAACACCATGGCCGCCTCCCTGGAGAAGAGCCACCGACGGCTCCGGCTGCTCTACGACGCCGGTACGGCCCTGGGCAACACCCTCGACGTGCGGCGGACCGCCGACGAACTGGTCCGGGTCGCCGTCCCCCGGTTCGCCGACCACGTCACCGTCGACGTGGCGGCGGCCGTCCTGACCGGCGGTGAGCCGGACGGCGCCGACGGCACCGCCCTGCACCGGGTCGCCCGCGGAGGCGTCCGCGACGACGCGCCGCTGAACCCCGTCGGCGCGCCGGCCGCACTCTGCCGGGGCGCCACCGGGGCCGGCGCCGCCCTCCACACCGACCTGCGCACCGCCCCCGCGGGGTGGGCGGCCGACCCACGGTGCGCGGACCGGCTCCTCGACTACGGCATGGGCTCGTTGATCACCGCGCCGCTGTCCGCGCAGGGCGTCCCGATGGGCCAGGTCGCCTTCTGGCGGACCGGCGACTCTCCGCCGTTCGAGGCGGCCGACCTGTCCGACGCCGAGGAACTGGCCGCGAAGACCGCGGCCGCCATCGACAACGCCCGGCGCTACACCCGCGAACGCGAGACCGCGCTCGCGCTCCAGCACAGCCTGCTGCCGCACGGTCTGCCCGAGCGCCCGACCGTCGAGGTCGCCTACCGCTACCTGCCGACCGGCACCCCGATCGGGGTCGGGGGCGACTGGCTCGACGTGATCCCGCTGTCGGGCACCCGGGTGGCCCTGGTCGTCGGCGACGTCGTCGGCCACGGCATCCACGCCTCGGCCACCATGGGACGGCTGCGCACGGCGGTCCGCACCCTCGCCGACGTCGACCTGCCGCCCGAGGAACTCCTCACCCACCTCGACGACCTCGTCCTCCATCTCGACGACGGCGCCCTGGAACCGGCCGGGGAAGTCGGCTCGACCTGCCTGTACGCGGTCTACGACCCGGTCTCGCGGCGCTGCTCGCTGGCCAGCGCCGGCCATCCTCTGCCCTTCGTGATCACCCCGCAGGGCGCCGTGGAGAAGGCCCCCGGCCAGGCCGGACCGCCGCTCGGCCTCGGCGGGCTGCCGTTCGAGACGACCGAGCTGGACCTCGCCGGGGGCACCACGCTCGCGCTGTTCAGCAACGGCCTGGTGCACTCCCGCAACCTCGACCTGAGCCAGGGCCTCGAACGGCTCCGGGCCGCGCTGGCGACGCCCGGGGAGTCCCTGGAGGCGACCTGCGACCACGTGGTGGCCGCACTGCGCAGCTGCGAACCCGCCGACGACGTCACGCTGCTGCTGGCCCGCACCCACGCCCTGCCCGGTGACCGGGTGGCCACCTGGGAGGTTCCCGCGGACCCCGAGGAGGTCGCCCGGGCGCGGACCCTGACCACCGGCCAGCTCGGTGCCTGGCACCTGGACGAGCTGTCGTTCACCACCGAACTGGTGGTCAGCGAGCTGGTCACCAACGCCATCCGCTACGGCGGTTCCCCCATCCAGCTGCGGCTCATCCGGGACGACGCGATGCTGATCTGTGAGGTGTCCGACGGCAGCAGCACCGCCCCCCACCTGCGGCGGGCCCGGATCTTCGACGAGGGGGGCCGCGGTCTGCTGCTGGTCGCCCAGCTCACCCAGCGCTGGGGCACCCGGCAGACCTCGGCCGGCAAGACCATCTGGTGCGAGCAGGCGCTGCCTCCCGTCGAGGCCTCCCCGCCGGGATAGCCCTCCTGGGCCGACGGGCGGGTGCCGGGCTCCGTAGACTGGTCCCGTGAGTGATCTGCCCCCGCGCGACCCCCATGACAGCTTCGACGGCGACGACGAGGAGGCCGGAGCCGGCTTCGACGACTTCGACGGCATCATCGAGGCCGAGACGGACCGCGACCCCGATCTCGCGGTGATCGAAGCCGGCAGCCGTACCCTGCGCACCCAGGGCGGTACGCCGCAGGCCGACGTCCCGGCCCGCCCCGAGGACCCCGAGGTCGACCGCGCCCTGCGCGAGGTGGAGGCGGAGCTGGCGACCCGCTGGGGCGAGACCAAGCTGGAGCCGTCGGTCACCCGGATCTCCGCGCTGATGGACGTCCTGGGCGACCCGCAGCGGTCGTACCCGTCGATCCACATCACCGGCACCAACGGCAAGACCTCCACCGCCCGCATGATCGAGGCCCTGCTCGGCGCCTTCGACCTGCGCACCGGCCGCTACACCAGCCCCCACGTGCAGTCGATCACCGAGCGCATCAGCCTCGACGGCGCCCCCATCGGCGCCGAGCGGTTCATCGAGACCTACGAGGACATCAAGCCCTACGTCGAGATGGTCGACTCCCGGCAGGAGTACCGGCTGTCCTTCTTCGAGGTGCTCACGGCCATGGCGTACGCGGCCTTCGCCGACGCCCCCGTCGACGTCGCCGTCGTGGAGGTCGGCATGGGCGGCTCCTGGGACGCCACCAACGTCATCGACGGCGACGTCGCCGTGGTCACCCCCATCGACCTCGACCACACCGACCGGCTCGGCGGGACCACCGGCGAGATCGCCGGCGAGAAGGCCGGGATCATCAAGCAGGACGCCACCGTGATCCTGGCCCAGCAGCCGGTGGACGCGGCACAGGTGCTGCTGAAGAAGGCGGTCGAGGTGGACGCCACGGTGGCCCGGGAGGGCCTGGAGTTCGGCGTGGTCGCCCGTCAGGTCGCCGTCGGCGGCCAGCTCCTCACCCTGCGGGGCCTGGGCGGCGAGTACGAGCAGGTCTACCTCCCGCTGCACGGCCCCTACCAGGCCCACAACGCGGCCGTCGCGCTGGCCGCCGTGGAGGCGTTCTTCGGCGTCGGCTCCCAGCGTCCCGAGCCGCTGGCCGTCGACACGGTCCGCAAGGCGTTCGCGGCGGTCACCTCGCCGGGCCGCCTGGAGGTCGTCCGGCGCTCGCCCACCGTCGTCCTGGACGCCGCGCACAACCCGGCCGGGGCCCGCGCCACCGCCGAGGCGGTCGGCGAGGCCTTCGACTTCAGCAGGCTGATCGGCGTGGTCGGGGCCAGCGGCGACAAGAACGTGCGGGGGCTCCTGGAGGCCTTCGAGCCGATCTTCGCCGAGGTCGTCGTCACCCAGAACTCCAGCCACCGCGCGATGGACGCCGACGAACTGGCCGCGATCGCCGTCGAGGTCTTCGGGGAGGACCGCGTCCAGGTCGAGTCGCGGCTGCCGGACGCCCTGGAGGCCGCGATCACGCTGGCCGAGGAGGAGGGCGAGTTCGCGGGCGCGGGAGTGCTGGTCACCGGCTCGGTCATCACGGTCGGCGAGGCCCGGCTGCTGCTCGGGAGGGCCTGACCATGCGCACGCTCTGCTCCTCCACCCTGGTCGGCGAGTTCTTCGTCATCGGCTTCGCCGCGCTGGTCGCGATGAAGGACCCCGACCTGTCCACCGGCACGGTGTGGCTGGTCAGCGGCATCGCCATGGTGCTCTGCGTGGCCCTGTGCGGGGTCATCACCCGGCCCGGCGGCGTCGCCCTCGGCTGGGCGCTGCAGATCGCGCTGGTCGCCTCCGGTGTCTTCGTGCCGACCATGTTCTTCCTGGGGGCCGTGTTCGGCGCCCTGTGGTGGGCCTCCGTCCACTACGGACGGAAGATCGACGAGGCCAAGGCCCGCTTCGCGGCGCAGCGCGACGAGAGCAGTCCGTCCGGCGCCTGAGGAACGGGCCCGTACCGGCTGACCTGCACACTGCGTGACGGACGCACGGAACGGCCCTGTAGCCTCTCCTCACCGCACACGTAAGTACCGCGAAGGAGCCCTCACGTGACTCAGCGCACCCTCGTCCTGCTCAAGCCCGACGCCGTCCGTCGTGGCCTGACCGGCGAGATCATCGGCCGTATCGAGCGCAAGGCCGACTGGCGGATCACCGCGCTGGAGCTGCGCTCCCTGGAGCGGGCGACGCTGGAGCAGCACTACGCCGAGCACGTCGGCAAGCCGTTCTACGAGCCGCTGGTCGAGTTCATGGCCTCCGGCCCGGTCGTCGCCCTGATCGCCGAGGGCGAGCGGGTCATCGAGGGTGTCCGCGCGCTGGCCGGTCCCACCGACCCGATCGCCGCCGCGCCGGGCTCCATCCGCGGCGACTTCGGTGTCATCGTCCGCGAGAACCTGATCCACGCGTCGGACTCCGAGGAGTCCGCGGAGCGCGAGATCAAGATCTTCTTCCCGGGCCGCGCGTAACCCCGCGCGGGGCGGACACGCCCCCGTAGGGATTTTTCGTGGACGTTTCTGACGAGACGTCAGTCCGGTGGTCCGTGTGACCTGGGACGGCCGAATGATTTCGGCCGTCCTTCGGCATATGCGTGCCGATCGGGGGAACGCGTGCCCCCGTCGGACCGTCTCCACAAGCGAGACGGCCCTGCACGTGCTGACAATGGCGAAGACCCTCGCGCAGTGTCCGTGCAGGCGCGTCTACGATGGAAGCCTTCACGTCACAGCACCCACTTCGCCGACCTGAAATGCCCTCAAAAGCTCCCGGGAAGGCCAGACGAATCCTGATGGGGAACTCAATGTCGTTCATCGGCCGTGACATGGCTGTCGACCTCGGGACCGCCAACACGCTGGTGTACGTCAGGGGTCGCGGGATCGTACTCAACGAGCCGTCCGTTGTCGCGATCAATACGAACACCGGTGGAATTCTGGCAGTCGGCGCAGAGGCGAAGAAGATGATCGGGCGCACGCCCGGCAACATCGTCGCCGTACGCCCGCTGAAGGACGGCGTGATCGCCGACTTCGAGATCACCGAGCGCATGCTCCGCTACTTCATCCTGAAGATCCACAAGCGGCGCTACCTGGCCAGGCCGCGGGTCGTCGTGTGCGTGCCCTCCGGTATCACCGGAGTCGAGCGCCGCGCGGTGATCGAGGCGTCCTCGCAGGCGGGTGCCCGCCAGGTGCACATCATCGAGGAGCCCATGGCCGCGGCCATCGGCTCCGGCCTGCCGGTCCACGAGGCCACCGGCAACATGGTGGTGGACATCGGCGGCGGCACCACGGAGGTCGCGGTCATCTCGCTGGGCGGCATCGTCACCGCCCAGTCGATCCGCGTGGCGGGCGACGAACTGGACAACGCGATCATCCAGCACATCAAGAAGGAGTACAGCCTCCTCCTCGGTGAGCGGACGGCCGAACAGATCAAGATCACGATCGGTTCCGCGTACGACCTGGACTCCGACGAGCACACCGAGATCCGTGGCCGGGACCTGGTGTCGGGGCTGCCGAAGACCGTCGTCATCTCGGCCGCCGAGGTCCGCAAGGCGATCGAGGAACCCGTCAACGCCATCGTGGACGCCGTCAAGACGACGCTCGACAAGTGCCCGCCGGAGCTGTCCGGCGACATCATGGACAGGGGAATCGTTCTGACCGGCGGCGGAGCGCTGCTGCGCGGTCTGGACGAGCGGCTGCGCCGGGAGACCGGCATGCCGATCCACATCGCCGAGGACCCGCTGGACAGCGTGGCGCTCGGATCCGGCAAGTGCGTCGAGGAGTTCGAGGCGCTCCAGCAGGTCCTGGACGCGCAGCCGCGCAGATGACGTAACTCTTCGATTCCGCCGTACGAGATGATCCCCTCTCGTGCGGCGGATCGTTGATATGGAGGCATAGGCTCACACCCGTGGAGCCCCTCCCATTGGTACGACAAGCTCCCGCAGGTTCCTATCGAGGAAGGCACGGCCGCCGCACGTGAGGGACACGAAAGAGAGCCGGCTGCTCCTGGTGCTGCTGATCGCGATCGCGTTCGCGCTGATCACGGTGGACATCCGAGGTGGCAGGAACTCCCCGGCCGACGGCGCCCGGCAGGCCGCGGCCGCGGTCTTCGGCCCGATCGAGAACGGCATGTCGACGGTGGTGGACCCGGTGGGCAACGCCGTCTCCGCCGTCCGCGACTCCGACGACCGGCACGACCGGCTGGCCCGGCTGGAGAAGCAGAACGCGACCCTCAAGGCGAAGCTCGGCAGCGACGACCGCAACCGCAGCCGCCTGAACCAGCTCGACAAGATGCTGAAGATGGCCGGCGAGGGCCAGTACGGCATCAAGGGCGCCCAGGTCATCGCCATAGGATCGGCGCAGGGTTTCTCCTGGACCGTCACCATCGACGTCGGCGCCAACGACGGCATCAGGCGTGACATGACCGTGCTGAACGGCAATGGCCTGGTCGGCCGCGTGACCACCGTCGGCCCGGACGCCTCCACCGTGCTGCTCGCCAACGATCCCGACTTCACCGTCGGCACCCGTATGGAGGGCAGCGACGAACTCGGCTTCGCCTCCGGGCAGGGCGACCGCCCGCTGCGCGTCGAACTCCTCAACGGCAAGGCCGAGGTGAAGAAGGGCGACCGGCTCGTCACCTTCGGCTCCGAGGCCGACCGGCCCTTCGTGCCCGGCGTGCCGGTCGGCACGGTCACCGGCGTCGACCCGTCCAACGGCGGCCTCACCCGCACCCTCTACGTCACGCCGTTCGTGTCGTTCACCAAGCTCGACATCGTCGGCGTGGTCGTCGAGGCGCCGAAGAAGGACCCGCGCGACGAGGTGCTCCCGGCCAAGCCGAAGCCGACCCCGATCCCTACGGTGACCGTCACGGTCACCCCGTCCGCGAGCGCGAACACGGGATCGGACTCGGGCACCGGCTCCACCACGGACTCCGGCACGAACTCGGGTACCGACGAGACCGACACCAACGACCAGCAGCAGCGGTAGGAGCTGAATCCCCTTCATGCGTGTCAACCGGATCCTGCTCTCCTCCGCCCTCGTCGTCGTCGCCCTGGTGATCCAGGTGAGCGTCCTCGCCCGCCTCCACCTGCCGGGCGCCGTCCCCGACCTGATGCTGCTCACCGTCCTCGGCCTCGCCATGGTGTACGGCCATGTGGGCGGCGCCCTCGTCGGCTTCGGCGCCGGCCTCCTCGCCGACCTGGCTCCGCCCGCCGACCACGCGGCCGGGCGCTACGCCCTGGTGCTGTGCGTCGTCGGCTACTTCGCGGGCCTGATCAGGCCGGAGAACGGCCGGCTGAAGTCCGCGACCGGCCCGATGGTCGTCGTGGTCGCCGCCGCCATCGGCTCCACCCTGCTCTACGCGGGCGTCGGCGCCCTCGTCGGCGACACCGCGGCCCGGCACGTCGGCATGACCAGCCTGCTGGTCACCGCCGCCCTCTACGACCTGCTGCTCGCCCCGTTCGTGGTCCCCGGCATCATGTGGCTGGCCCGCCGCGCCGACAGCGACCCGCTGACCGAGGCCAACTCCGGCAAGGGCGGCGACATCTCCTCCGGCTGGCTCTCCTCCGGCACCGGACTGCGCATCGGCGGCCAGCGCGGCGGCCTCGGCTCCCTGAAGGCGAGAGCCCGCACCCGCAACGTCCGCGTCGGCCGCATCAAGGGAGTCAAGCGCCTGTGAGCGCGGGGGAGTTCACCCGACGGCCCGGCGCCGCGGTCCACAGCTTCGTCGTATATGACACACACGTACAGCACGGAGAGGGGGAGGCAACCCAGTGACCAACATTCCCGAGACCGGGCGGAGCCCTCGGGTCCAGATCCGTCTCGTCGTCATCCAGATCCTGGTCCTCTCCCTGCTCGGCACCCTCGGCGGCCGCCTGTGGTACCTGCAGATCCGTGAGGGCGCCGAGTACCAGAAGGAAGCCTCCGGCAACCACGTCCAGCAGGTCGTGGAACCCGCCGTGCGCGGCTCGATCCTGGACGCCCGCGGCGTGCCCATCGCGGACAACGAGACCCGGCTGGTGGTCTCCGCCTCCCGCACCGACCTGCTCAAGCAGAAGGACGACGGCAAGGCGGTCCTCACCAAGCTCGCCGGCGTCCTCGGGATGAACCCCACCGACGTCACGCAGAAGGTCCGCCTCTGCGACTCCAAGACCCCCCAGCCCTGCTGGAACGGTTCGCCCTACCAGCCGATCCCGATCACCGACGAGGCCACCGCCAAGCAGGCCCTGCAGATCCGCGAGCGCGCCGAGGACTTCCCCGGCATCACCGCCGAGCCCGAGGCCGTGCGCCGCTACCCGGCCCCCGGCAAGGCCAACACCTCCCAGGTCCTCGGCTACCTCTCGCCGGTCACCGACGACGAGATCCAGCAGGCCCAGAACACCAGCTCGCCGTACCTGCGTTCGGACATGGTCGGCCGCTCCGGCCTGGAGCGCCAGTACGACAAGGAGCTGCGCGGCAAGGCCGGCGTCACCCGCTACGAGGTGGACAACCTCGGCCGGGTCATCGGCAAGGCCAAGTCGGACGCCGCCGAACCCGGCGCCAACCTGGTCACCAGCATCGACTCCCGCGTGCAGCGGGTCGCCGAGAACGAGCTGGACAAGGCCATGAAGACGGCCCGCAAGCAGTACGACAGCATCACCCACGAGAACTACAAGGCCGACTCGGGCGCCGTCGTCGTGATGGAGGCCAAGACCGGCCGGATCGTCGCGATGGCCTCCGCGCCGACCTACGACCCGAACGTCTGGGTGGGCGGCATCTCCGCCAAGGACTACAAGGCCCTCACCGGAAAGAACTCCGACTACCCGCTGCTCAACAGGGCCATACAGGGTCAGGCGGCGCCCGGTTCGACGTTCAAGGTGGTCTCCACGGCCGCCGCGGTCCAGGCCGGTTACGTGTGGGACGGCGGTTACCCCTGCACGAGTTCGTACTCGGTGGGCGGCCAGGTCTTCAAGAACTTCGAGGGCGAGAACTTCGGCCCGATCTCACTCGGCCGCGCCCTGGAGGTGTCCTGCGACACCGTCTTCTACGGACTCGCCGACCGCGAGTGGAAGCGGGACGGCGGCATCAACCCGAAGAAGGGCCAGCCCAAGGACTGGTTCTTCAAGACGGCCCACCAGTTCGGCCTCGGCAAGGAGACCGGCGTCGACCTCCCCAACGAGGTCACCGGCCGGGTCCCCGACCGCCAGTGGAAGCTCGACTACTGGAAGGCCAACAAGGACGCCTGGTGCAAGTCCGGCAAGAAGGACGGCTCCTACGTCGAGAAGATCGAGTACGAGAACTGCCTCGAAGGCAACAAGATGCGCGAGGGTGACGAGATCAACTACTCGATCGGCCAGGGCGACACGCTCGTCACGCCGATCCAGGAGGCGATGATCTACGGCGCGGTGGCCAACGGCGGCACCGAGTACGCGCCCACCATCGGCAAGGCGGTCATCAGCGCCGACGGCAAGAGCGTCCAGGAGATCAAGCCCCGGGCGGTGCGCAAGCTGCCCGTCACCCAGGCCACCCTCAAGGGCATGGACGACGCCTTCGCGGGCGTCATCACCCGCGGTACCGCGGCCTGGAAGTTCGGCGGCTGGCCGCAGAACAAGATCGCCCTGCACGGCAAGACCGGTACCGCCGAGGTCTACGGCAAGCAGACCACGTCGTGGCTCGCCACCTACAGCAAGGACTACACGGTCATCATGACCATCGCCCAGGCCGGTACCGGTTCCGGTGCCTCCGGTGAGGCGGTCCGCAACATCTACAGCGCGCTGTACGGCGTCGGCGCCGACGGCTCCATCGACAAGAACAAGGCGCTCCTCTACACCCCGCAGCAGGGCCTGCCCAAGGTCCGCCCGGACGGCACCATCGCCTCCCCGAAGGTCTCCAAGGACGCGGCGAAGGACTTCCAGGCGACCCAGAAGGGCGACAAGGGCGACGACGGCCAGCCGACCCCGGCCACCTCGTCCTCGCCGTCGTCGGGCAACCGTGACACCCGCAGGCGGGCGCGGAAGAGGGGAAGCCGGAGGATGCTGACGTGACGAGCGTTCGTGACGGGAGGGGACCGGCATGACCGGGGCCAACAGCTTCTCCGTCTCCGGATACGGTCCCGCGCGGGCCGGCTGGACCCGGGTCTTCGCCCGTGACTCGCTGGCCCGCCGCCTGGACTGGCCCATGATCATGGCGGCCCTGGCGCTGTCCCTGCTGGGCTCGCTGCTGGTGTTCTCGGCGACCCGCAACCGCACCGAGATCAACCAGGGCGACCAGTACTACTTCCTGCTCCGGCACCTGATGAACACCGGCATCGGCCTCGCCCTGATGATCGGCACGGTCTGGATCGGCCACCGCCAGCTGCGCAACGCGGTGCCGATCCTCTACGGCCTGTCGCTGCTCGGCATCCTCGCCGTGCTCACCCCGCTGGGCTCCACCGTCAACGGCGCGCACTCCTGGATCGTGCTCGGCGGCGGCTTCTCGCTCCAGCCGTCCGAGTTCGTCAAGATCACGATCATCCTGGGGATGGCGATGATACTGGCGGCCCGGGTGGACGCCGGTGACAAGAAGTACCCGGACCACCGCACGGTCCTGCAGTCGCTGGGCCTGGCCTCGGTGCCGATCCTGATCGTGCTGCTGATGCCCGACCTCGGCTCGGTGATGGTCATGGTCATCATCATCCTGGCCGTGCTGCTCTCCTCCGGCGCCTCAAACCGCTGGATCTTCGGCCTGCTGGCGACCGGTGTGCTGGGCGCGGTCGCGGTCTGGCAGCTGCACATCCTGGACGAGTACCAGATCAACCGCTTCGCCGCCTTCGCCAACCCGGAGCTCGACCCCGCCGGCGTCGGCTACAACACCAACCAGGCCCGCATCGCCATCGGCTCCGGCGGCCTGACCGGTGCGGGACTCTTCCACGGCTCGCAGACCACCGGTCAGTTCGTGCCCGAACAGCAGACCGACTTCGTCTTCACGGTGGCGGGGGAGGAGCTGGGCTTCGCCGGCGCCGGCCTGATCATCGTGCTCCTGGGCGTCGTCCTGTGGCGCGCCTGCCGGATCGCCCGCGAGACGACCGAGCTGTACGGCACGGTCGTGGCGGCGGGAATCGTGGCCTGGTTCGCGTTCCAGGCGTTCGAGAACATCGGCATGACCCTCGGCATCATGCCGGTCACCGGCCTGCCGCTGCCGTTCGTGTCGTACGGCGGCTCGTCGATGTTCGCGGTGTGGGTGGCGGTGGGACTGCTCCAGTCGATCAGGGTGCAGCGCCCGATGTCGGCCTGACCGGAGGCCAAAGGGGTGAGTCGGGCGCGAGGGTGAGCTGAACACGTCGTATGCGGCGAAAGGGCCGTTTGTCTCGTGTTCACCTCGCCCTCGTTTTTGCTCCCCCTCCGATTCACCTTCCATGCCCGCTGTCCTCGCGGCGCCGGGGCGATTAGATTCGGTTCATGGCGGATACGAAGCGTGAGATCGAGCGCAAGTACGAATCCGACGAGAGCGGGCTGCCCGACCTGACCGGCGTCGCCGGCGTGGCGAACGTCGTGGACAAGGGCACCGCCGAACTCGACGCCACCTACCACGACACCTCCGACCTGCGCCTGGCCTCGGCCCGGGTCACCCTGCGCCACCGCACCGGCGGCACCGACGCCGGCTGGCACCTCAAGCTCCCGGTCGCTCCCGGCGTCCGCGACGAGATCCACGCCCCGCTCGCCGACGCCGTCCCCCGCGAACTGGCCGCCCTGGCCCGCTCCCGGGTCCGCGAGGGCCGGCTGGTCCCGGTCGTCCGCCTGCGCACCACCCGCGACATCCGCCACCTCGTCGACGCCGACGGCACCCTGCTCGCCGAGGTCAGCGTGGACAGCGTCCGGGCCGAGCGGCTCTTCGGCGGCACCGGCAAGGCGCAGTGGACCGAGATCGAGGTGGAACTCGCCGACGGCGGTGACCCGGCCTTCCTCGACAAGGTGGAGAAACGGCTCGGCAAGGCCGGCGTACGGCCCTCGAAGTCCGCCTCGAAACTGGACCGGGCCCTGTCCGCTACCAAGGGCGGCAAGCCGCACCCGGCGAAGCCCGACCCCGCCCCGCCCGTCACCGCCGGCGACCACGTGCTCGCCTACGTCCGCGCCCAGCGGGACGCGATCGTCGCGCTCGACCCGGCCGTCCGCCTGGACACCGAGGAGGGCGTCCACGACATGCGGGTGGCCACCCGCCGGCTGCGCAGCACCTTCCGCACCTTCGGCAAGGTCCTCGACCGGAAGGTCACCGACCCGGTCGCCGACGAGCTGAAGTGGCTGGCCGGGGAACTCGGCGTCGGCCGCGACCAGGAGGTCCTAGCCGAACGCCTGCTGGCGGCCCTGGACGCGGTTCCCGGCCCCCTGGTCTCCGGCCCGATCGACCACCGCCTGCGGACCTGGGCCGAGGCCCAGGAACGCGGCTCCCGGAGCCGGCTCCTCGGCATCCTGGACTCCAAGCGCTACCTGGCCCTGCTGGACACCCTCGACGCCCTGGTCGCCGATCCGCCGCTGCGGAAGGCGGCCGCCGGCGACCCGGAGAAGGTCCTCGCCGAGGCCGTGCACAGGGACTTCGAGAAGGTCGGCGGCCTGATCGAGGCCGCCATGGCCGAGCCCCCCGGCCACGACCGCGACCTCGGCCTGCACGACGCCCGCAAGAAGGCCAAGCGCACCCGCTACGCCGCCGAGGCGGCCCGCCCCGCCCTCGGCGGCCCCGCGAAATCCCTGGTCAAGTCCATGAAGTCGCTCCAGTCCCTGCTCGGCGAGCACCAGGACAGCGTGATGGCCCGCGAGACCCTGCGCGAACTGTCCGCGGTGGCCCACGCGGCCGGGGAGAGCGCGTTCACCTACGGGCTGCTGTACGGCCGCGAGGAGGGACGGGCGGCGGTGGTGGAGGCGAGGACCCCGCACGCCTGGCGGAAGACCGTCGAGGGCGCGCCCCTCTGATCGGCCGTACGGGGTACACCGCCGGGCGCGCTAGGCTGGATGACCACCCTCCCCCCAGCCTCCGGCCGGGGGTGCCCCCAGTCAGCTCACAAAGGTCCGCGAGATGCCTGCCGAAGCCGCCGCCCAGATCGCCGAGTCTGTGTTCCCGCAGCTCGAAGCTCTGCTCCCGCATGTGCAGAAGCCGATCCAGTACGTCGGCGGAGAGCTCAACTCCACGGTCAAGCCGTGGGAGGACTGCGACGTCCGCTGGTCGCTCATGTACCCGGACGCCTACGAGGTCGGCCTGCCCAACCAGGGCGTCATGATCCTCTACGAGGTGCTCAACGAGCAGGAAGGCGTCCTCGCCGAGCGCACGTACAGCGTGTGGCCGGACCTGGAGGCGCTGATGCGCGAGCACCGGGTCCCGCAGTTCACGGTGGACAGCCACCGCCCGGTGAAGGCCTTCGACGTGTTCGGCCTGTCCTTCTCCACGGAGCTGGGCTACACCAACATGCTCACCGCCCTGGACCTCGCGGGCATCCCCCTGGAGTCCAAGGACCGGGGCCTGGACGACCCGATCGTCCTGGCCGGCGGCCACGCGGCCTTCAACCCGGAGCCGATCGCCGACTTCATCGACGCGGCGATCATCGGCGACGGCGAGCAGGCCGTCCTCGACATGACGAAGATCATCCGCGACTGGAAGGCCGAGGGCCGTCCCGGCGGCCGCGAGGAGGTCCTCTTCCGCCTGGCGAAGACCGGCTCCGTCTACATCCCGGCCTTCTACGACGTGGAGTACCTGGCCGACGGCCGGATCGCCCGCGTGGTCCCGAACAAGTCGGGCGTCCCGTGGCGGGTCTCCAAGCACACCGTCATGGACCTCGACGAGTGGCCCTACCCCAAGCAGCCGCTCGTCCCGCTCGCCGAGACCGTCCACGAGCGCATGTCCGTGGAGATCTTCCGCGGCTGCACCCGCGGCTGCCGCTTCTGCCAGGCCGGCATGATCACCCGCCCGGTGCGCGAGCGCTCCATCACCGGCATCGGCGAGATGGTCGACAAGGGCCTCAAGGCGACCGGCTTCGAGGAGGTCGGCCTGCTCTCCCTCTCCTCCGCCGACCACTCGGAGATCGGCGACATCGCCAAGGGCCTGGCCGACCGCTACACCGAGGACAAGATCGGCCTCTCGCTGCCCTCCACCCGGGTCGACGCCTTCAACGTCGACCTGGCGAACGAACTCACCCGCAACGGCCGCCGCTCCGGCCTCACCTTCGCCCCCGAGGGCGGCTCCGAGCGCATGCGCAAGGTCATCAACAAGATGGTCTCGGAGGAGGACCTGATCCGCACGGTCGCCACCGCCTACGGCAACGGCTGGCGTCAGGTGAAGCTCTACTTCATGTGCGGCCTGCCCACCGAGACCGACGAGGACGTCCTGCAGATCGCCGACATGGCGATGAACGTCATCCAGAAGGGCCGCGAGGTCTCCGGCCAGGGCGACATCCGCTGCACGGTCTCCATCGGCGGTTTTGTCCCCAAGCCGCACACCCCCTTCCAGTGGGCCCCGCAGCTGTCCGCGCAGGAGACGGACGCGCGCCTGGAGAAGCTGCGGGACAAGATCCGCGGCGACAAGAAGTACGGCCGCTCGATCGGCTTCCGCTACCACGACGGCAAGCCCGGCATCGTCGAGGGACTGCTCTCCCGCGGCGACCGCCGCGTCGGCGCCGTGATCCGCGCGGTCTACGAGGACGGCGGCCGCTTCGACGGCTGGCGCGAACACTTCTCCTACGACCGGTGGATGACCTGCGCCGACAAGACCCTGCCGGCCCTCGGCGTGGACGTCGACTGGTACACCACCCGCGAGCGCACCTACGAGGAGGTCCTCCCCTGGGACCACCTCGACTCCGGCCTCGACAAGGACTGGCTCTGGGAGGACTGGCAGGACGCCCTCGACGAGACCGAGGTCGAGGACTGCCGCTGGACCCCGTGCTTCGACTGCGGGGTCTGCCCGGCCATGGACACGACCATCCAAGTCGGCCCGACCGGCAAGAAGTTGCTGCCGCTGACGGTCAAGAACGCGGCGCCGACGCCGGCTGCGAGCGGCCACATGCACTGACGTGAGCGATGTGCGCCACCCGATCGGGTGGCCGAGGCGCTGGCGGACGCGCGCGAGGAGGACGTGGCTGGGCTGATGGCCGCTTTGAGTACCTCGCTCCCGCGTCCATTGGTGCCGTCCATCTCTTCCCGTACGCCTCTGCCCGTGCAGGTGAGCAGCGCAGTCATTGAGTCCGAGGCGGAGTGGGTTTGGCGGTCCCTCCGTGAGAGCCTTCGCGGTATGGGGGATGCGTCGGCCGTAGGGGATGTCCGAGGGTTTCTGGCGGCGATCGGTGTCGGGGACGTGTGCCACGGGACGGTCGCCGCGGTTTCCCGGTCCGGGATGTCGGTGCTCTTGGACGGCTTCACCGACCGGCCGCTGGGGACGGTGGGGCCGTTGGACGGTTCCTGGTGCCGGCGCTTCGCCGATGTCGCTGTGGTCGGACGGAGGATCGCCGGCGAGGTGACGGCGGTGGATGCGGACGAGGGCTGGGTGCGGCTGTCGGTGGCGGCGATCGAGAATCCGGAGCTCTGGGCGTTTCTCAAGCGGCTTCGTTTGGGTGAGTGCTTGACCGGCACGGTGGCGGCGATCGAGTCGTTCGGGGTCTTCGTGGCGCTGGATGAGGGCCCTGAGCATCCGGTGTTTCCCGGCGTCGGTTTCATCACGTATCCCGAGCTGTCCTGGCGTCATTTCGATGCCGCGTCCGACGTCGTCGAGGTCGGGCAGCGGGTGTCGTGCGAGTTCTTGCAGTTCGACACGTGGAACGGGGAGGCCCGGCTGTCTCTGCGGGCGATGGAGCCGGATCCCTTCCTGGTGTTCGTCGACGGCATCGTGGTGGGACAGAGGCTGAGTGGGCGGGTGACGAAACTGGTCCCGTTCGGTGTCTTCGTGGAGGTCGCCGACGGCATCGAGGGCATGGTGCATCTGTCCGAGCTGAGCCCGGTGCCCGTGGCCGCGCCGGAGGACGTCGTCCAGGTCGGCGATGAGCTGACGGTCGTCGTCGTGGACGTCGACCGGGAGCGGCGCCGGCTGTCGCTCTCCCGGCGGCAGGCTTGAGCGGTTTCGGACCGTGCCCGGCGATAGATATGGCCGTACCACACCGGCTGCGACTCATCTGCGGGCGCCGTCGGAGCGCTCTCGCGCTCCTCTGCCGTGTCCTGGGAATTCGTCGGGCATCCACTCTGCAGTGGAGTGGGCCTGAGCCCTTGTTGTCCAGCACAGGGCACGCGGCCGACCACGAGCGCGCCCCCCTCTCTTCCTTGAGTTCTAGTGGTCGTTGCAACACCCCAGCTCAGGGGATGCAATGGACTTCGAGATCCGGGAGAACCGGGGGCCCGGAGGCGGGCGAAGGAT